>NZ_JBIYCS010000002.1:0-971196 GCF_044907935.1 Paenibacillus sp. RC21 | reverse complement strand
AAGTCTGAACGTAATGTAGAGACTGAGCCTAAGACAGCGAAGCCGAGGGTGAACTGTACACGTTGTGGAGGAACATTTTCGGCAAATTCGAATCGGCAGAAATATTGTGACAAATGCAGAGGTAAAGCGAGAAAAGAAAATATTAGGATACGTGTTCGGAAGTTCAGACAAAAAGACGGCTCGATGTAACGCTTTAGAGGTGGAAAAAGCCCTATAAACAAAGGGTTAAAAATAGGTAAAAATGAGGAGTTGGCATGCTTGTACCTTTTCGTCACTTTTGCATTTTCTAATGCGTTACATGATTGTCTTGAGCATGATATTCAATATGATACAGTTTCAGCATACATATACGTTTCTGAAGTTTAGGCAAACAACAGGCTTGATGTAACGCTTTAGGCTGTCAAAAAGCTATATAAACAAAGGATGAAAAATAGGCAAAAGTGGGGAGTGGGTATGTTTGTACCTTTTCCTCGTTTTTGTGATTTCTAAAGCGTAACAAATCCTGTCCTGAGCATGACATTAAACGGCTCAATACATACATAAGCGTGTTCGGTTCTACAGAGTCGAATGGGCAATAAAGGAGATTAACGAAAATGAATTTAGAACAAGTGAAGCAGTTAATTGAGGAAAACCAAACCAATGAGGAATGGCAAACATATTTTCAGGGTCTGAATCCGTATAGCGTAGAGGGAATGGAGCAATTTATTCAATCTAATTCGCAAGCAAAAAGTTGGTTCGATAGCACGGTGGACAAACGATCCGCTAAATCGCTGGAAACATGGAAGGCCAACCATTTGGAAAGTGCAGTGGATGCTGAGATCAAGAAGCGATTCCCGGCTAAGGATGAAAAAGAAATTGAAGTTGAGAAGCTACGAGCTGAAGTGGAGCATATGAAGCTAGAGAAGCAGCGTGAACGATTAACCAGCCAAGCAATTAAAATAGCATCCGAGAAGAATCTTCCACTCCCGTTAGTGGATTTTTTTGTTGGTGCAGATGAAGACACAACGACAGCGAATTTAGCTATGTTGGAACAATCACTCCAACTGGCTATCCAACAGCAAGTGGAGCAACGGCTCAAAGGGGATGGATATACCCCTCCGGCTAGTTCAACAGGTAGCACATTTACATTGGATTCGATTAAAGGGATGTCCCCAAACGAGATTAATCAGCATTGGGATCAAGTCAAGCAAGCATTACAAAACAAATAATAATTAACGAAAAGGACAGGGTGACTAGAATATGACAGTACAAAATTTTATTCCTACCATTTGGAGCGCACGTTTAAATGAAAGTCTGAAAAAGAATCTGGTATACGGAAATGTGGTCAACACCGATTATGAAGGTGAGATTCAAGGGCAAGGCTCTACAGTAAAAATCAATTCGATTGGGGCAGTAAGCATTGGCAATTATGATAAGGTGGCAGGAATCGGTAATCCACAGGAACTGGATGCTACACAAAAAACATTGGTGATTGATCAGGCGAAGTATTTCAACTTTCAAGTGGATGATGTAGATGCTGCCCAAGCGAATGTGAATCTGTTGGATGGTGGGATCATGGAAGCTTCGTATGGGCTTGCTAATGTGGTGGATCAGTATCTGGCTGGATTTTATACGGAGGTCAAAGCTGAAAATACGATGGGTAACGATGCAACGCCGATAATTCCTACAAAAGATACAGCCTATGATTTACTGATTGATTTAGGTGTGCTATTGGACGAAAATAATGTACCTGAATCGGAACGTTTTGTAGTGGTTCCTGCATGGTACTATGGCTTGCTGCTGAAAGATGCCCGTTTCACCAAAGACCCGAATCTTATCCGCACAGGCTATGTGGGAGATATTGATGGCATGACCGTTTATAAATCCAACAATGTGCCAAATACCGCAGGAGCTAAGTATAAAATTATTGCAGGTCATAAAAGTGCCATTTCCTTTGCAGGTCAAGTGGATTCGGTGGAAGCATTCAGACCAGAGAAACAATTTTCAGATGCAGTGAAAGGGTTGCAAGTATTCGGAGCCAAATGTATCAAGCCGGAAGCCATCACTGTACTTACAGCGAATAAGTCTTAATTGAAAGTAGATGATATGAGAACACATTATAATAGAAGAAACACGTTCGGGGTGTCCGTTTTGGATGCCCTATTTTATTTTTTTGGAGGGTAATAAGATGTGGTTTTTGAATCAGGAAACAGGATGTATATGGGAAGTCACAGATCAGGAGTTAATGCTGCGGTTACAGGCCAGTGGGCATTATGAGCAAGTGGAGGAATCTCAACCAGATGAGACTGAAGAAGATGAACCTGTAACGAAAGTTCAAGCTGCCAAGAACATGAAGCGTAACGAGAAGGCACAGGTAAAGGAGGAACAGGAGCCAGCACATGAGTGAGCTAATGGATTTGATGAAACGATTATTAGGCATGGAACCAACGGACATATCCAAGGATGATATCCTAATCCACTATTTGAATAAAGCGAGGAGTAATATTTATGGCTATTGTAATGTCTTAACACTACCAGTGGAATATGATGAAGTCATGGTCGATTATGCTGTGTATCTTTATAAAAATAGGGATTCGGTTGGACTTATAACTAAGCAAGAAGGTGAACGCTCAGCTACCTATGAAACAGGGATTCCGACAAATATTCGACTGGCTCTTCCTCTGCCTAAAATCAAGGTCGGAACAGATTAATGTTCTACGATACGAAGTTGGAAATTTTAGATGCTGAATTCATACCTATTCGGTCAATGATGGCAGATGTACAACCTTATCGTAAAAGCTTTTCATTTGAAGATGGTTACACACTGGAGACTACATATCGAGCTTTCTGTCCACTGGAATCTTTATTGCTGTCGAACTGCTATATTCGAATTAGCGAAGATATTTTTATTATTTTGGATAAGAAGGAATGGAGTGATTATGTGGAGTTGTACCTGTATCGCTGCAAGCCAGATTTTGGTTTGGAGGTGGAGGAGTGACAAGGAGCCTAGAGCCGATGATAGATTTCTTCCTGCGAGAGAAAGGCGAGCTTGTACACATAAACGGTGTAAGACAGCTTGGTCTGATTCGAGATGCGACAGATACCATTCGGATGACCGATGAAAAAATTATTCGAGCAGCAACACCTTTACAAACAGGTGATATCGTAGATTATCGCTATGAACGATATTTAGTTATCAGTCAGGTGGATCGAAATGAACAGTCTTGTCGAGGCAGAATGAAAAAATGTAATCAACGGCTGGCTTTGAACTGGAACGGGCAGATAAAATGGATTGATGCTGTGGTGGAAGCCAGAACGTTTTCAACGGAAACAGGTAAAGTTATCTCCATGCCAGAGGGACATATCCTGGTTACAGTACAGGACAACGCAGATACGAAGGGCATTACATTAAGCCAACGATTCTATATGACTCATCAGCCATTTAAAGTGACTGGAATTGACCGCACGATGAATGGCATCATCCAGTTAAGCTGCACATTGGATAGCATAAATACAGCTTATGATGACTTGGAAAATAACATCGCAGACCGATGGAAATATGAGATTGCTCATACCTACGCATTACATATCAATCACGGAACGATAACCTATGTACGGCTCAACGAAATAATACCGTTGAATGTGACCGCTACGGATAACGGGAATGAGATGGTTAATCCAGCCATAACTTTCATTTCAAGCGATCCGAATGTGGTTAGTGTAGATCAGCAAGGCCAGATTATGGGCATCGCTTTAGGACAAGCAAGCATCACCGCAAAACTAACGTATCATCCGACAGTACGAAGTACCATTGAATTGAGAGTCGTTGAAACGGGAACGCATATCTATTCGATAGCCATTATCGGCAATCCCATCCTCAAAACAGGACAAAGTGCATCATACTTCAGCCATATCTATGACAATGGAGTGGAAGTGTTTGACCAGTCGGTAGAGTGGAGCTTATGGAACCAAGATGATTCAATTCCGATCATGGGGAGCATAACAGCCAGCACAGGAAATAGCGTAACCATAAAAGCAGGAAGCAGTAGTGGAGCAATCAACAAAGCCCTTGTACTGACTGCCATCTTAGTAAGCGATCATAGCATTACTACAGAAAAGACCATTAGCCTTAAGAATTTATTCTAAGCATTATATCTATCGGCTTGCCTTAGAGGTGAGCCATTTTTATTTCAAAGGAGCACATACATATGCAACGAAAATCCATCGACTACTTGCTCAGTCTAAGCCTATTAAAGCAATTGAGATCACAAAATGTCATTACAGAAGAAGAGTTCATCGCGATTGATGAGCTTAATAAAAAGTCTTTCAAATAGCTATAACATGGGCAGAAATGGACTTGATGATGTGCCGCAAGCATTATACCATGTGACCGTATAAAGAAGATATCGAAGGGAGAAACACCTATGGCCCAAGCTACAACCGCAAAAAAAGTCGTGATCGTTCCCATTAAAACGATGGACATCGTAGAAGGAATTCAATCGATTCAAAAGAAGAAAGTCGCTGCCTATTGTCGGGTCAGTACCGATTCCGAGGAGCAAAAGGAAAGCTATACCAATCAGGTCAACCATTATACCCAATACATTCAAAACAACTTGGAATGGGAAATGGCTGATATTTACGCCGATGAAGGGATCACTGGAACCAGTACCAAAAATAGAACACATTTTAATCGGATGATACAGGATGCTCGAAATGGTAAACTGGATCTCATTCTGGTCAAGTCGATTTCAAGATTTGCTAGGAATACACTAGATTTATTAAAATATGTACGGGAACTGAAAAGTCTCGGAGTCGCCGTATTCTTTGAACGGGAGAACATTAATACGCTAGATACCACAGGTGAGGTATTGCTGACCATCCTGAGTTCACTTGCTCAAGACGAGAGTCGAAACATTTCTGAGAATAGTCGATGGGGCATATTACGCGGCTTCCAAAACGGCAAAGTCTTCTGCAACACGACTCGCTTTCTCGGCTACGATAAGGATGAACATCGTGAATTGGTGATTAACGAGCCAGAAGCAGAGATTGTACGCAGAATATACGAGGAGTATTTGGATGGGAAAAGCTATCAGGCGATAGCCAGAGGATTGATGCGAGATCACATTAAAACAGTCACGGGTGGCGATACGTGGTGGGATTCCTCGATTACATTAATTCTGACCAATGAGAAATATTACGGAGCTTTGCTTCAGCAAAAGACGGTAACGGTAGATTTTCTAACCCACAAACGAGTAAGGAATAAAGGACAAGAACAGCAATATTTAATTGAGGACAACCATGAGCCGATTGTATCCAAGGAACTATTTGAAGCGGTGCAAAAGGAAAAGGAATGGAGGGCCAAGCTGAAAGGTAATGTCATGGGGGATAGTAAAAGATATTCCAGTAAATATGCACTCAGTAGCAAAGTATATTGTGGATGCTGCGGAGCTATTTTTAAACGCCGAACCTGGAACAGCAATAATCCATCCAAAAAAGTAGTATGGCAATGCAAAACGTATGTCAATAAAGGTAAAGTAGCCTGTGATGCCAAATCAGTCGATGAACCCATTTTACATTCCGCGTTTGTACGATTGTTCAACCGGATGTATGAGAACAAGAAAAGATTGATTAAAACGCTGAAAGCCAATATTGAATCGGCACTTTCCAGCAGAGTAGAGCAAACATCGTTATTAGACATCGAAGGACAGATGCAACAATTGAAATCCGACTTGAAGGAATTAGTGAACCTCAAGCTACGGAATCAGATTGATGAGATTGTATATGATGAAGAAACGAACAGACTTTCAAGTGAACTCAATGAGCTACGACAACAGAAGCTGACACTGGAGCAGGAGCATGAGCAGCAAGCGAAAATCAAGGAGCGTGTAGATGAAATCATCCAAGTACTAAGCACACAGCAGGATATACTGGAACAATTTGATGATAACCTATTTAATGCGTTGGTGGAGAAGATAACCATTCTTTCACCAGCGCATTTTGTTTTTACCTTGAAAAGTGGAATGGACATAGACGAAATACTGGACTAACGAAATCTTAGACTAAAGTGATCAAAAGCTAACGAGTAACTGTGGTTTGTACGACGGGAAGAATTAATCGAATCCCGTCTTTTACTCCTTCCATATAGATGGACTGTTTGTCCTGACTTAGCTGATAACCTATGGCTTCTTCCCATTCAGATAACAGACGTTGGATATCTTCGTTTTGGTTGGTTTTGAATTGATCCATTTGAGTGAATAGATTTTTGTCCTCAGATAAACATGAAGCCTGTTGTTCACTGGCTAGTTCTAATTGATAAAAACGTTGGCGTAATGCTTCCTGAAACCAATCTGGCCAATTTGACATGGTACATTTCCCTCCCGTTGTTTGAGTGTGTGTATGTTAACTCTGATGGAGAGGGATGGCAAGTCATTGTTTTAGAGTATTGGGGTTATTTCTTCCTCCTTTGAGCTTGGGCATGCCAAAAAGCTCATTCCTCGCTTAAGGTTCAAGTTTGGAATAAGCTTTGAAAGTTTATCAAGTGTTTGAATCATTTTGTGTTTGGTTTGCTGGTTGTATTGTACGATCTTGTTGTTGGGTCTGTAAACGAGTTCACACAAAATACTTGACAATCCCGAACAAGCTTTTCAGTTATTTATTATGTCTATCCGTTACTTTCAATACTCTTAACTTCTACCATTTTTAGTTCAATCCAATTCATAACCATTTCTGCCTCTTCTTGAGTAATCACTTTTTTCTCTTTTTTATATTTATAAGTTTCATAAGCCCATACTAATATAATTTTCACAAATTCAACTGTCTCTAATTTACAGATCGGTTCAATTTCATCTTCTTCCTCGTCATAAAATGGATCTTCAATTATTGTATAGTCTCTATAGGATATAACGCTTGATGCATTTCCTCCATGTCTATATTCGGGTATATTTCCCCTTAATAAATCAACATAATTATCAATATCAATTTTCAAATCTTTAAATCTCCAAGGTATATCAGATCCTAAGGGATCACTTATCATATTTGCGAACTCCAGTGATTTTTCTTCGTCAAAATCCAATACAACTATATTGAATTCGTCCATATAGTTCAATTTATATTTATATTTAATCATTATTCGAACACCCTCCAATTCAATATACTGGATAAGCTGAAATTATCTTATCATTTCTTAAAATAAACTCTATTCCCATTCCAGTGCTTGTTTTCCCTATATATTTATTGTTTTTTATAATTACTTTATTTTTAAAAGCTTCATTTACTGATTCTATCACCTGTTGTGGTGTCCATTCCTTTGGAAAAAATGTGGATTTAGGTCCTTTTAATACTCCATTAATTTCAATATTGGCTTGATAGACACCAAACTCATTAGGTGGGTCAATATTTCCGACAATTTTACCGTTACTATTCGGCATCCCTTCATAATGAAAACCATTGGCATTTCCATTTTTGAGTATTTCACCATCAAAAATATGGTTTAATCCATTTTCTTTAGTCCCTTGTTTAAAGTTTTCTGTGTTTTGTAGACTTTCAAGCCATTTCTCTTTCTCTACAACAGGCTTACCACCTTGTCCCGTCCTCTCAATCTCTATCTCTTTATTGGGCTTTGTGTTTGGAAGTTGGGGTGACTCTGTTTTTTCATTTATGATTTTAGGACTTGAATGAACCGGCTCTTTACCTGGTAATTTTAGTGTAGGTTTGGGCTTGAAAAATGAACCGGCTCCCTCAACGATCCCTGCTACACCAATGATATTGGACCAATGCTCTGATGACAAAGGATCTTTAGGTGTCAACGCTCCACGTATAGTCTCTGTTATTCCGAATGTAGCAAAATTGATAGCGTCACTACCAGATTTACCTTGATTACGTGCACGCTCCATATAAGCCTGATACAATCCTTTAGGTATTCCAAATGACCAATAATCTAAAAATTCGCCAATTGAGTTTCCTTGATTTTGGTACCTTACGTTATTAGCCTGCTCTATGCCTTTGTATAATTCAACTAGGCTATCTGCCGACTTCACAGTCGCATTTTGTGCTGTATGTGCCTGGTCCATTGCTATTTGGCCTTTTACCATCTCACCATTACCCGTATAATTTAGATAACGATCCCACCAAGATTTAGGCTCCTCAACTTGTAGTTTCGGTTGTTGTGCCATGTAGCTGTCATAATTTGATCTCCAGCGTTGTCTCAATTCCATAGGAATCTGCTGATAGGCATGAGCCATAGCATTCGACTCTTTCAGCAGGTTCTGAACCAGTTCCAATGGGCCTCCAGAATTCGCTATATGACGCGCACTTGTATATGCTTTTCCTAAAATCCACTTGCTATAGTAGGCTTGTTTGGCTCGCTCATGCTCATACTCACTAATCAACCCCTGCATGGCTAAACCAGCCAAGTGTTTCAACGGATGTAAACCGCTACCCTCACTGCCTCCAACCGTTGGCGTTCCTTTACTACGAATAGGGATGGCTCCAGTTGCTTGTAACACCGTTGCTGCTACTTTACCTGCTGGCCCACCAACAGCATTCAACATCACACTGGCTACGTTCCCTACTGCTGGAATGGAGCCTAACAGTTTGGATATCGTCCCCATCAAGGCATTCGCCTGTTGAAGTGCTGCTGGAGTCGTAATTTTTGCTTTAGGGGTAGGGGCTTGGCTGCTAGATGAATCCTTTGCTGCTGATTGGGCTGCTTCATAAGCTTTTATACTCATTAATGGTGGTTCAGGTACAGGAGGGAGGTCAGCCACGAAAACGGGTGCTTTCACCGTACCTTCCTGATAAATCACTGGAGACTTGGTATCCGTCTCACCATCCAGCACCATGCTACTTTCTCCACCTTTGAGATACAGCGCCGTTCCAGCTTCCAGAGACAGTTCCTCACCTGCATCGAGCTTCACGTGACCACCCTGAATCTGCACATTCCCCGGACTGCTAACGGTAATGCCACCATCTTCATTTAGTGTAATTGAAAATCCATCGGAGGTGGACAGGGTCAATTCATGCTCAGACATTTCTACCCCGCTACCTTGTGCATGCTGCCAGACCTTAACCTCTGGTTGTCCATGAGCGTGGCGTTGTTGTCGCAGCGAATCCGTTACATAGGCATCCTGTTCGCGGTGTGTAGGCAGATACAGTTCAACCTGTTCCCCGATTTCAGGCATATCGTACCAGCCACTGTGTTCTTCGGCGACATAACGGGTGGCTACAGGAAACCAACAGGCTTTGGCAGGATCTTGCTTCGGGTCGATGTCCAGTTGAAGCTGTACGAAATCCTGCTGTACCTTGAGCACCGTTCCTGTCAGCGAAATCCCGGTGGCCTGATCATTTTCATACCGGGCATAGCGAATATTCTGTTCGGTTTGGAGATCATAACGGGTACGCAGTAAGCCATCCTCTAACCGTGTCACTGCCCGAACCACGACCAGTTCTTTACCTTGTCCAATGGGTAACGTGATGAGGTCACCTAGAGCGTAGTATTGCAGGCTTTCAATTGTATAGGTGACATACGAGCCAGCACGTTCTCCCGGCTTTTCGGCATCCAGTTCATGAAACGTTTTTCGTACCCGATAAAATACATCCCGTTCTACCTTGTACTGTTTGCCTTCCGGCATCCCGAAGAAAACCTTGGGCGAGGCTGCGGTTACCTCTGGCACAAGTACGGAGCCAAAGCGAGAAGCGAGGCGTTTTAAAAATGCCCAATCCGTCTCCTCATATTGTAAAACAAAAGTATCCAGTTTAGCATAATTAGTTACGGTATCAATGGCGTCTCCATACTGATATTTACGAACCATCGAGGTGACTAGATCATCATAGGTACGGTGAATATCCTGATAGGAACGTTTTTTTAGTTTAATATCCATTTGATAGGAATGCGAAGCAGCCTTCAGTTCAAAGGTATATACTCCACGTATACAATGTACGGACATTTGCGTAACGATCCCGTGAAACAGTCTTCTTAGCGATTGTCCTTGATCATCCAACTGACGAATCACAATCGGCTCTTGCTCCATATTTTGTCCGATACATGCGGCTCCCTGTTCTTCGGAGAGCATACCACTGATATGTAAAAAGGTATGATCATTAATGGTACGTGTTATTTGAAGTTGTTCAATATGTTGTGGCTGAAAGGGACCATAAAAGCGTAGGCTTTCATACCCGATTCCATCTGATAGTAAGCTCAATTGAGTTCATGTCTCCTTTCCAGATGTGATGGCTGATTTCAAAAGTAAAGTGCAGCATGTTTAATTCGAGTCTGACGAATAGAAGAAATGGATGGTACAAATTTGAGTCGAGATAGATATGTATCACTGAGTTTATTGGGTACAAAAACGTTCTTAATCAGATACAGGAGTTCCAAGTAAGATTTCATTCAAGAAACAAAAGGACAGCAGAAGATATTTAATTACGAACCCAGCATGTGTATTTATCGGTTGAAAGAGAGATTTAGTTTACAGAATGACCCATTGGTTGGTGTATTTACTATGTGTATTTTTGGAAGGGAGAGGTATGGGAATAGAGAAAGCTGATAGTAATTTTGAGCAATTGCTTTTCAAAGTCAGGAAGGGGGCTGATTTAATTGTGATTATGGATTCGGGTAAATTAAATACAGGCTCATATGGAATTAGTAGGATCGACAGAAGTGAAGGGGGAACAGGCATCATCTGGGAAAAGGGGGTGTTGTGAGAAGGAGCGGCTTTTGATATTATAGGTAATATATATAATAAAAAGGAATATATCCCTTTCGCTGTCTCGACACATGTGGAGTGTATTGCATGTTTGCTATACAAGGGTTTAGAGTATCATAAGTTTATTTTAATGTCTTCCGATATTTTTCGTCCTACATCTTCCAGAATTAATTCATCTAGGTCACTATTATTTTCCTACCATTGCTACGTATCCACGTACCACATCTAGTACCATCCTTTGCTACACTGCTTATATAAAGGAGATGATAACTTGGATACTCAACCGAAACAGCCAAAGAGCGAGGAACATACGAAGCCATCCGAAAATACGGCTGATCAATATGAAAGCTTGGTGCAGCAGGAAGACGAACACATAGAGAGACTTAAAACTTGCACAAAGCTCATTTTGGATGCGCTGGCTATTATTTCGCAGAAAGCGAGCGTACTGCACATGGAAACGGTCAAAGAAGCGGAGCGTTCGGCTGAAAGCTTTCCGTAGGAAAACTGCTTCGTAAGCATAAACCTTCACCGGATTTTTACCGTTAAAATATAATAAAAAACCTGGGGGCAACAGCGATCGAAAGAATGATCCGTCCACGTAGCGGCCTTAGATGCAATACTTTCTCAATCCAGCCCGTAATCAAAATGCGTCAAATAACCCGATATGACCCTTCACGGTCTAATCGGGTTTTCCCATTATCCCTCTCCCGATCCCCGCGCATAGATCTTCACGCCCCTCCCAACGCCGACACCCAGATAGTTACACCCACTCCCAACATCATGTATAGTAAAGTTATGGGAAATGAACATGAACCCGCAGACCACTATGCTTAACTGTACTATTTCTATAATGCAAAAATGCAAAAACGAGGAGGAACGTGATGATACATCCAACACAGATTCAGGATATGCTGCAAGCCGCGCTGGAGACGGGCGGAGATTTTGCAGAGGTGTTCGTCGAGGACCGCACCAATGGACAATTAGGTATGACCGGGGGAGTCGTCGATACGGCGCTGTCAGGCCGGGATTTCGGGATTGGTATTCGGATCATGAAGGAACATTTTTCGGTGTACGCCTACACCAGTGACATGAGCCAGCAGAGCCTGATTCGACTGGCCAAATCGGCTGCCAAGGCCATTCGCGGGGGTGGAGCGTCAGGTACACAACCGATCACACTCCATCCCCACGCGATCCTTAATCACCATCCGATTGCTATCATTCCCGACGGCTCACAGAAACGCGCCAAGATCGACATGATGAGACGTGCGCATGAGGCGGCAAGCCAATACGATCCTTCTATCACGCAAACCTCCATTGGGATTAGCAACTCGTTCCAGAACGTGCTGATCGCCAATAGCAACGGACTGCTGGTGGAGGATACCCGCACGTATACTCGGATGAGAATAAGCGCCATTGCGACCGCTGGGGAGCATAGACAATCCGGTTTTCGCGGGCCGGGAGCTTATGCGGGGACTGAATTCCTGGAGAATCTGAATATCGAAGAAAATGCGAGAGATGCGGCCCGTATTGCTACCACAATGGTAACAGCAGGATATGCGCCTAGCGGCAGACTGCCCGTGGTGATTGAGAACGGCTTCGGTGGTGTTCTTTTTCACGAGGCGTGTGGTCACGGGCTGGAATCTACGGCGGTGGCACATGGAACTTCCGTGTTTGCGAATAAGATCGGGCAGCAGGTGGCTTCGCCGCTCGTCACGGCTGTGGATGACGGAACCATTCAGAACGCGTGGGGATCGCTCAATATAGATGATGAAGGAGCGCCGACACAGCGCAACGTACTGATTGAGAACGGTATTTTAAAAGGATATCTGATCGACCGCATGGGCTCGCGCCAGATGGGTGTACCTGCGACAGGATCGGGACGAAGACAGTCCTATAAATTCGCGCCTGCTTCCCGCATGAATAATACGTTTATTGCTAACGGAGATTCGACCCGTGAAGAGATCATTGCGAATACGGAGTACGGGATCTATGCCAAATCGCTGGGCGGCGGTTCAGTGAACACCTCGACGAGCGAGTTCAATTTTGCGGTCGAAGAGGCGTACATGATTCGCAACGGCAAGATTGCCGAGCCGGTCAAAGGCGCAACGCTGATCGGAAAAGGGATTGAAACACTCCAAAATATTGATATGGTCGGTAACAATCTGGATCATGGTCAGGGGATGTGCGGCTCGGTCAGCGGAAGTCTTCCGGTCAACTGCGGACAGCCGACGATTCGAGTGTCCGAAATGACCGTCGGCGGACGGAAGGGGGAATAGGCGATGAATATTCAGCAATTTCAGGAAGCGTTGTTCACGAAAGGTCGGGAAATCGGCTACGCGGATATGGAAATCTACTATGTAAATGGACGTTCTACCTCGGTAAAGGTACTGAAGGGAGAAATTGAACAATATACAATCGTTGAGAATGGCGGACTTTCCTTCCGGGGCGTCATGAACGGGAAAATGGGCTATGCCTCTACGGAGAAGCTGGAGCCGGACGTGATCAACTTTTTATTGGAGGAAGCACGCAGCAACGCGGACATATTGGAGAGCGAGGAACAGGATGAACTGTTCGAAGGCTCTGCAAGCTATCCCGAGCAGGCTGCCCATGCCGCCGCGTTAGCTGACACGGCTCCTGAAATTCTCATTGAGGCTGCAATGGAGATGGAGCGTACAGCGCTTGCCGCAGATCCACGGATTGTAATGGCTCGACATTGCTCGGTCAGCATTCGTGAAAATGAAGTCCTGATTGTGAACACGAAGGGGCTGCACTGTCATCGCCGCAAAAGTCTGGCGACCGCTTATGTCTACGTGATTGCCAAAGAAAATGACGAGACGGTTACCGGGGGCTGGCATGATTATTCCCTGCGGAGTGTGGAAGAAATCAATATTGCAGATGTGGCGCATAAAGCCGTAAAAGAGGCTGTTTCCAAGCTGGGTGCGCACACGATTCAATCGGATAACTATCCCGTCATTTTCCGTCATGATGCAGCAGCGCAATTGCTGGCTGCGTATACGTCGGTATTTTCAGCGGAGTCAGTGGATAAAGGCTTCTCACGTTTAGCAGGGAAATTAGGGGAAAAGGTGGCAAACACCAAGCTCACGCTGGTGGATGATCCGCTGATGGAAAATGTTCCGGCAGGTAGCACATTCGATGCTGAAGGTAGTGCTACACGTCGCAACGAGATTATCAAGGACGGGGTACTACGGACATACTTCCATAACCGCAAGACAGCCCGCAAAGCCGGAGTACAAAGTACCTCCAATGCTTCTAAAGGCGGCTACAACGGTAAAATCGGCGTCTCTTATCATAATCTGTATGTGGCTCCCGGTTCTTCTACCTTGGAGGACATGATTCGCAAGATGGATCGCGGGGTGATGATTGTGGAGCTGCAAGGATTGCATGCAGGTACGAATACGGCGTCTGGTAATTTTTCGCTGGCTTGTCTGGGATACTTGATTGAGCAGGGGAAAGTGGTCAGAGCAGTCAATCAAATTACCGTATCGGGCAACTTCTTTGACGTGCTGCAGCAGGTAGAGGAAGTTGGCAACGATTTGCGTTTTACGGGAAGCTGCACTTCACCTTCGCTCAAGCTGGCTGCACTCTCGATTTCAGGGTCATAATCACAGGAGCAACCTCCTCTTTTTCCATACTCACAGCCTGTTACTGATGCCCCGATTGCCTGCGGATTACAGGTGTTTGGGACATCGGGGTATGGTAAAGTAGGAGAAAGTTCTTAAAATATTTAAAAAGGGCTTGGTTACAGCACCGCGACAGGGTATTATAGACAATAATATATTCGACAAAAATTTCGAATTGAATTTTTATTGGGGGATGGATATGAGATATATAAGCACTAGAGGTGGAGTAGAAGCCAAAGGATTTATTGATACCGTGCTCATGGGGTTAGCTGATGATGGTGGCCTGATGGTACCGGAGCAAATTCCGGTGGTGTCGGCAGCTACGCTGGAGCAATGGGCAACATTGAGCTACAGAGAGCTGCTGCTGGAAGTTTTTGCGCTGTATATCAATGATGAAATTCCTCGTGAAGATTTGGAGCAACTGGTGGAGCGTAGCTATGCGAGCTTCCGTCATCCCGAAGTCACGCCAGTGAAGAAGATCAACGATTCTCTATATATTTTGGAGCTGTTCCACGGGCCTACGTTCGCGTTCAAGGATGTGGCGCTGCAATTTATGGGTGAATTTTATTCCTACGTGTCCAAGAAACAGAATGAGATCATTCACATTTTGGGCGCAACCTCGGGCGATACCGGGGCGGCAGCGATTCAGGGCGTGCGTGGCAAGGAAGGCATTAAAATCTGTATTTTGCACCCACACCAAAAGGTGAGCAAGGTACAAGAGCTGCAAATGACGACCGTTGATGATAAAAATGTACTAAACCTGTCCGTAAAAGGGAACTTTGACGATTGTCAGAAGGTCATTAAGGACCTGTTTGCCGATCTGGATTTCAAAGGTAAACATCATCTGCGGGCGATTAACTCGATCAACTTTGTACGTATTTTGGCGCAAACCGTGTATTACTTCTATGCTTATTTCCGGGCACAGGAGACTGCGGGTACGAAGAAGATTAATATCAGCGTGCCATCCGGTAACTTTGGCAACATCTTTTCCGGCTTTCTTGCGAAGAAAATGGGCTTGCCAATCCATAAGCTGATTATTGCGACGAATGAAAATAATATTTTGGAGCGCTTCGTGAAGACTGGTGAATACAAGCCGGGTGACTTCAAAAGCACGTATAGTCCTTCCATGGACATTCAGGTGGCGAGCAATTTCGAAAGATACCTGTACTACTTCCTCGGAGAAGATGCAACGAAGGTATCTGAATACATGAACACTCTCAAAACCGAGGGACGGATTGTGATCAGTGCAGAGGATTTGAAACGGGTACAGCAGGATTTTGAAGCCCTTGGCGCTTCGAACGAAAAGTGTCTGGAACTGATTAGCAAATACAAAGCCGAATATGACTATTTGCTGGACCCGCATACGGCTTGCGGTATCGCCGCGTATGAGGCGTATAATGGCGAGGGAGAAGTATGTGTGACCTTTGCAACAGCGCACCCGGCCAAATTCGATGAAGCGATCCGTCTGGTGGACATTAAGCAGGAGTTCCCAGCGCAGATTGAGCAATTGTTCTCTAAATCGCAGCAACAGCAGGTGGTAGAGCATGACGAAGCGGAAATTGTACGTCAGCTTGAAGCCTTCTATGTGTAGAAGACAATCACGCTAAGAACGGGTGCCAGGACATCATGATACGATTGAACCCCAAGAAGGCTATGCTCCGTGTGTAGCCTTCTTTTAATTATTTTCATACTTTTGGATAAACTATCCATGTAACGTCCATTCTGGATTATAGATGTAAATCTCATTTTGTTCACATTATTGTACCATGTGGAGTAAGGTATAAATACCTCGTTTCATCGTAAAAATCCCCGTAGAACAAAGGATTTTGGCTTGGTAATATGACAAGAAATGATAGATTCATAGAGATATTTGATGAAGGGGCCAAAATTTTTTTATGAGCAAATTAGATGTATTTTTATAAAAAATCATGTATAGTTAACTAAATTTTATGAATACATAAAACCCTACTCTCAAGAACACGGAATAAATCCGTTCCGTTCTCTAGTAGAGGAGTTAAATATAAAGGAGTGTTTTAGAAAAGTGACCATTATCCGTTCAGAGCAGAGTCAACAGGCAGCAGCCGAATATGTGCAGTCCGTTTTTGAGAAGGTTATCGCGCGCAATCCTCATGAGAATGAATTTCATCAAGCCGTCAAGGAAATATTGGATTCGCTGGTTCCGGTACTGGCCAAGCATCCCAAGTATATGCAGCAGGGGCTTTTGGAACGGCTTGTGGAGCCGGAACGGGTCATTACCTTCCGTGTGCCTTGGGTAGACGACGCAGGGAACGTACAGGTCAATCGTGGCTTCCGGGTGCAATTTAATAGTGCCATCGGTCCTTATAAAGGCGGAATCCGTTTTCATCCGTCGGTGTATCTGGGAATTGTCAAATTTTTGGGCTTTGAGCAAATTTTCAAAAATGCGCTGACAGGTCTTCCAATTGGCGGCGGCAAAGGCGGCTCCGATTTTGATCCCAAAGGGAAGTCAGATAACGAAGTTATGCGCTTTACACAAAGCTTCATGACCGAGCTGTACAAATATATTGGCCCGGATACCGATGTTCCGGCAGGGGATATTGGTGTAGGCGGGCGTGAGATTGGTTACATGTTCGGGCAGTACAAACGGATTCGCGGGGGACATGAAGGTGGCGTCCTCACAGGTAAAGGAATTCATTACGGGGGCAGTCTTACACGTACAGAAGCGACTGGATATGGTTGCGTGTATTTTGTAAATGAAATGCTGTATGCTCAAGGCTCATCCTTTGAGGGTAAACGTGTGGTCGTGTCGGGTTCGGGGAATGTATCCATTTATGCGATTGAAAAAGCACAGCAGCTTGGCGCTACAGTCGTTGCCTGTAGTGACTCGAATGGCTACATCTATGATCCGGACGGCATTGATCTGAATCTGGTGAAGCAGCTTAAAGAAGCCAATCGTCTGCGCATTAGCGAGTATACCAAAGAGCGTCCAGGCGCAATTTATACGGAGGGCTGTTCCGGTATCTGGTCGATTCCATGCGATATCGCACTGCCGTGTGCCACACAGAACGAAATTGACGAACAAGCAGCACAATTGCTGGTAAGTAATGGCGTAAAAGCTGTGGGTGAAGGTGCGAATATGCCATCCACGCTGCAGGCTATTGAAGTATTTTTGGGCAATGGGGTTCTGTTTGGACCAGCCAAAGCGGCCAATGCAGGCGGGGTTGCGGTTTCTGCGCTCGAAATGTCACAGAACAGCATGCGCCTGTCATGGACCTTCGAGGAAGTGGACACCAAGCTGCATGATATTATGAAGAATATTTATGCGAACAGCGTGAAGGCGGCTGAGGAATACGGCGTGCCTGGGAATCTGGTTGTAGGGGCGAACATCGCCGGATTTGTCCGTGTGGCTGACGCTATGCTGTCTCACGGGATCATTTAATCGGGGATAATACAAACGGGCTGGAGAGGGCAAGAAAGCTGTACAGCGTTGTCTGTATGGCTCTCCTGATCTGCTATCGTATGAATGTAGTTTATACGTGATCTCATAAGTAGTTATACAAGAAGAAGCTGGGTGCCCTTGCAGGGGTGCTCAGCTTTTATTTGATAGGGTCACTTTATTTTTCACAGGGTCTTGATTTATTTTTAAAGAAGATGTATATTACTTGATGGATCAATAATTGATGGATCAAAGGTTGGATCGTCATGCCCAGTGACATGCTTAAGGGAGGAGAGATTACGATCACCCAGACATCACCCGAGGCTGACTATATTTTTGACGCGCTATTGCTGTTGAACAAGCAGATTAGCTCCAAGTTTGAGCGTTGTGCAGGAATCAGCGCATCCAGATTACAGCTGTTGTGCAAGTTGTATCAGGTGAAGGAGATTAGTCAAACCTTGCTGCAAAAAGAGGTTGGCATCGACGGTGCAGCCGTAACCCGCCATTTGAAGCAGCTTGAACTGGCAGCCATGGTCACACGACGCACCAAGCCGGAGGACAACAGGGTTACGCTGGTTAGCCTGTCCGATTTTGGACGTGAGCGTATTATTACCTTTAGACAGGAACGCTCGCAGTTTGTGGCCCGGCTGCTCCAAAGCTTCGACGAGGCCCAGCGACACCAATTAGCCGATATGCTGCAAGTTA
The DNA here is from genome assembly GCF_044907935.1 of Paenibacillus sp. RC21. Classification (NCBI taxonomy): domain Bacteria; kingdom Bacillati; phylum Bacillota; class Bacilli; order Caryophanales; family Paenibacillaceae; genus Paenibacillus; species Paenibacillus sp. RC21. The sequence goes on along the minus strand of NZ_JBIYCS010000002.1, from coordinate 952,753 downwards.
TGAATGGTCATATGTCCGAGATGGACTGACCCCAATTATATTACACCCATAGGGGAAATAAGGAGAGATTTGAATGAGTAATACGAACCCATCCAATATCGTTAAAACAAATGATTTTAAAGAAATCACACTGGGTCGCCGTTCTGTCAAAGTATACGATCCGTCCGTGAAAATCAGCCGCGAGGAAATGACAGAGATTCTGACTGAAGCGACACGCGCTCCATCGTCCATTAACCTACAACCTTGGCGTTTTCTTGTGATTGACAGCCCGGAAGGTAAAGCAACCTTGGCACCGCTCGCCAGCTTTAATCAACGTCAAGTCGAGACATCTTCGGCAGTTATTGCCGTGTTCGGAGATTTGGACAACTTTGAAAATTTCGAGCAAATTTTCGGAGAAGCTGTAGAATTGGGCTATATGCCAAAAGATATTAAAGAAATGCAGCAGGAGAAAGTGGCAGCCCATTTTGCAGCGCTTGATCCAGTCGTGAACAAAGAAACCGTCCTGATCGACGGTGGTCTGGTATCCATGCAGTTGATGCTGGTGGCACGTGCTCACGGTTACGATACGAATCCAATCGGTGGATATGACAAGAGCAGAATCGCTGAAGCCTTTGGTCTTGATAAAGATCGTTATGTACCTGTAATGCTCATTTCCATAGGTAAAGGAACCAATGAAGGCCATCCATCCACTCGTCTGCCGATTGACCAAATCGCACAGTGGAAATAATAGAAACGAATTAATACCTATATATAAAAAAAACAGGCGGACAAAGGAACAATCCTTTGCTTCGCCTGTTTTTGTGCTGCTGGAGTGCAATAAAACTTATTTTAATCCTATGATCATCGAGTTCTCGTATTAACTTTCCGACACATCGGCAGGGTCAACAGGGTCAGGCAGAGGGCTGTGAAGTCGCTTGGGCCATGTAATTCGGTGGGTAGTATGGCTAAGCTCCTCATAAAATAACAGGTCTTTCCTGAACAGACGTATAACCAGATGGAAAAAGAACCACGTATTGATGACCAACAATATCAGGCTGATCAGAACACTCGCCCATGGAGGGACTTGAGGCCAAAACACGGGTCCACCCAGTACGTAATTAATGCCAAAATACACCCAGTACAAGAGGCTGTAGCGCTTCATGAGCTCCCACAGGGAAATACGTTTTCCTGTCCCCGCAAGATGTATCCGCACCAGCCATTTACCCGGGGTTCGTCCATTCGTCAGGTAAGGAATCAGCACGAAGTATACTCCACTGGATACCCAGAAGGCGGCGGGTACACGGAGGTATTCCATAACACCAAGCAAACCTGCCCAGATAATGGAATCCACGAAAAAGGCTACGCCCCGTCTGGTATAGGATACCCGCTTGGTTGTGATGTCCAAATGCTTGTCCAGATGCTCCAGACGCGGGAGAAAACGCGAAAACCACTCGCCCAAAAGAAAGCCCAGCATGCCGCCCAATGTATTTGCCATCAGATCGTCCACATCGAACACACGATACGCATGGTCAAAAAATCCGTACAGTCCTGTTAGCTGCGTCACCTCAAAGAAGAGGGAAAGGCCAAAGGACAGGACCAGACACCATCCCCACCGTGCACGGAAATAATAACGTAAGAACATACCGAAAGGCGCAGTCATAAGAACGTTAAAAACGACCTGGAGAAAAGCGCGTTCCTTCAGCAAATGCAGATAGCTGGAGGGTTGGGAGGGAGAGAGGGATGTCTCCCTTATAATGTCGTGAATAAACTGTAAGGGCATTAGCTGCAATGCGCCTCCGGTTAACGCCGTATTATGACGCGATGCCGGAAGTGGCAAAATTACCAGAAAGAAAGCATTCATCAAGTATAAAAGCAACAGGTAAAGCAGCAATGCTCTCGTTTTATGGATATAACCATGCCTGCGGTACTGTACGATTAGAAAAGGCAGCGTAAACAGCAACGCGGCAAAAGGAAAGGCAAGAAAGGCGTAAGAAACAGGAAATAAATACGCTTGAATCATGAGCTGCTTACGCCTGCTTTCCCCGGAACTTCACCAAAGACCAGATAATCAGGAACGCCATGAAAGCCACGCATACGCTGATACTGATCCGATTTTGCGGATCAAGCAAGAACAGGAATGCAATCACCCACAGGCATCCGACAGTTAACGCTGTGATATAAGGAAATCCCCATATTTTGAAGCTTGGCTCTATCGGGTAAGATTTGCGCAGCTTTAACTGGGACAGGCAAATACAGCTCCAGACAAGCAAAACGACAAAGCCCGGTACTGCCATCAGAATACGGAACAGTCCGTCTTGAGCGATATAAGCGACCATCGAACCGACAATCAGGATCACGGCACACCATTTGAGACTATTCACCGGAACCCCATTCGAGGATACCCGGGCGAGTGATTTAGGACCTTCTCCGTTGACTGCTAGCGAATGCAGCATGCGTGTAGCCCCGTAAATCCCCGAATTGGCGGCAGACAGTACGGCGGTAATCAAAATGAAGTTCATGACATGGGCCGAGCCTTGAAGTCCTGCCGAAGACAGCACCTGTACGAACGGGCTGGTATTCGCATCCAGCTGATTCCAGGGAATCAAGCCGCAAATGATGAGAATCGGCAGCGTATAGAACAACACAACGCGAAAAATAAAGCTTTTAACCACCTTGGGAAGTACCTTTTCCGGATTCTCTGTTTCTGTTAACGTCAGGCCAATCAGCTCAGAGCCTCCGTAGGAAAAGGTAACCACCAGCAGCGCTGAGAAAATAGCCAGCCAGCCATTGGGGAGAAATCCGCCATGCTGTAAGTAATTGCTCAGATAAGGCGGAGTTTCAGTTGGGATAATGCCGAACAGGATACAGCCACCCAATGCAATAAAGATGATAATCATGGCAATTTTAATACCCGCAAGCCAAAATTCCAGTTCCCCGAAACCGCCGACACTCAGCATGTTGACCACAATAATGAAGGCTGCACTCGCTAAACTGAGTACCCATAGGGGAACGTCCGGTAACCAGTATTGCAGGAAGCTTCCCGCTGCGATAACCTCAATGATACAGACGGCCAGCCACATGAAGCAATACAACCAGCCGATGATAAAGGAAAGCCGTTCTCCAAAAGCTTTGCGAATAAAATCCTTCATATTCATGTTGGGATAGACGGTAGCCATCTCGGCAATCGCGCCCATGACGACCAGGAGTAGAAGTCCCGCGAAGACATAGGATAAAATAACTCCAGGCCCCGCCAAGCTGATCGTTTCGGTACTTCCTTTAAAAATGCCGGTACCGATAACTCCACCCATAGCCATAAAGGTAATATGCCTAGGGAGCAGCTTTTTGTGCAAAGTTGCTTCATTTGATTTCAATCCGAAATCCTCCTTCATCAAGTCGATCTTCAGCAAGCCCAAACAGGGTTGCTTCAATTAGATTTATACTACATGAAAATATCCAATTAGGAAATGAAAGAAATAGGATTTGGCAAGGAATTAACCATATATTATTCTACGATGACTAAAATGGGAGGGATACTGATGAGAAATGTGTAGAAGAGCAGTTTAGAGGCAGAATGATGGTGCTGACGATTGATTTGTCTGCGGTCATTCTGCCTTTTATTACTACTCTCAGCGGATATTTAAGTGATCATGCAGGGGTATCGCATTGTGGTGAAGGATTAGCTGCGCAATATTCCTTTGGCCCGCACTTGCTTAAGCCAACCAGGAAATTCGTTTAGCAGACGGTCGTACAATTCTGCGTCTGTCACGGAGTCGATGTCATCCAAGGCAAAAAAATCTGCATTATCCACTACGCGACCGCGCAGATCATCCAACTTTTGAAGGACTCCATAATCGGCATTACCGAGTCCGACGAATTGCCAGAAAATCGGAACTTTCGAGTACTTGATCAGCAACTTTGATATTTTTTTCGTTTCATACACGCCGCCATCACTGAAAAAGATAATGTAGGTTGGGATTGTTTCATTAGGTACTTCTTTTGTATATTTTAAAATGATATCCGTCATCACTTCAGGCTCATTGTTACCTATTCCTATTTTCCCATATCCAGGTTCTGGGAAAGTTCGTTTTACGTAATTCTCGTAATTCCGTTCCGTGACGCTTGGAGCGCGTTGGGCTTTGTCTGCAAAAAACCATACGTCCATTTCACCGTCATCATCCATGCAGGCGGCTACAGCCAACACACGTTCGAAGGCTTTTTGCACGGTTCCCAGTGAGTACAGCTTCCCCATGGAACCAGAAGCGTCTAATACAACCGCTACTCGTGCCTTTTCACGGTCTATCTGTTTCTTTTTCAGTGAAATTTGCACACTCTGCTTAAGTAAATTAATTTTTCCGCTACCGGGAAAGGAAGCATTCGCCTCCGCTTTGGCATTCACAGTATTCGTCGGCGCTGCTGACGGCTCCTCTTCTTCCACGGTGACGCCATGAGCCTCGGCAAGCGGTTTCAGGCCCCCGTTGAAGCCACGTCCAACTGCGCGAAGTTTGAAGCCTGACGTATGGCGGTATATTTCAGCGAATACGAGGGACGTTTCTTTGGTGGCCTCGGTAATGCTATAGGCGATATGTACCTGCCTGCCCTGAACGGTCAATGTGCAGCCAATCACATCGGCAAAAGTACCTGGACCATCCAGAGTGGCGGCAAATACACATTTATCAACTCCAGTTCCTTGCAAAGCCCTTAAGGCTACAGTGAATTCAGCAGTTTTGTCATTCGGACGCTGTAACCGTACATGGTCATGCGGATCAGCTGGTTGATTGTAAAAAATGAAATAGTCATCCGAAGCGACTTTACCATCTTGGCCTACCATAAAACAGCTAACATCCAGCTCGGCTGGCGCATGCTCCCATGTAATTGTGATCCGTACTGTATCCTCCTTACCTAAAGGTGCATTAGCTCCTGTACTTAATACCATTTTTGAACCATTCATGCTGTCTACCTCCTATGTATTTCAAAATCGTTATATTTATACAAATTGTACCATGGAAATCGTTTATTCGCCTTATTTCGAGCAGGAATTTTTGTCTCATGGTAGACATAGTAGAAGATGATATATAATGAGGTTGGTTTTGAAAAATAGGATGGTATTTATGAAGCGGAGGCTTTGACAAGTGAAGCAGGAACGGAAAAAGCGGACAGGTTCCCAAACCGGGACGGGCAAGAAGCATGAGGCTGATGAGCTGAACAAGCTGCTTTCCGCATGGCTCCATTCGTCGATCCGTGTTATGGATGTCCGACATATTCGGCTGGAGCGGGAAGAGCGGCTTCAACCGTATCGTCTTCCGGCGCAGGCTTTCGTATTTGTGTTACAGGGAAGTGTACGCTTGCCTACTAAGGATCAGGATGATATAAGACATTCATGGTACGTGCTGCATGGCAGCAAAGGCCTGGAACTGAATATGACAGCCTCGGAACGAGGGATCGAATATATTCTTGTACTATATAAAGTGGCTTCTCTATCCGGACATACGGTGTATAACCTTGCCCCTGTAGCTCATGGCTTTGTGCCGCCGTATCCGGTTATGTTGTATCAAAAGCTGCAACTGCTGGAGCAGGCATGGTATGATAAGGATACGTTGTCCAGGTTGCAGGCTCAGGGCAGGTTCTATGATTTTGCATATGAATATATGCGGCAATGGCAGGAGCAGAAGACTCGAATGCCTTCACGGGATATGGTGACACAGGCGATTCGATTTATGCAGGTACATTATGCGGAGTCCATAACGCTGGAACGATTGGCTAGATTGTTGGAATGCAGTCCAAGGCACTTGACCCGGTTATTTAAAAAACAAACAGATTGCAGTCCGATTATGTTTCTGATCCGGCTGCGAATGGACAAGGCGAAGGAGCTACTGCGGAAGACAGATGGCACTTTACAGGATATCGCTGCCAGTGTGGGGTACCCGGATGTCTATTTCTTTAGCCGGGCATTCAAAAAATATACTGGCGTATCCCCGGTTCATTACCGGGACAGCTTATATTCATCTGCTTTTGTGAGAGATATAGGTCTGGATAATCCATTAAGCCTGTCCGAATGTTCCATTGATTCGATAAGTGGCGCCCTGCATACTGGTATTGAGGATAATAATCATTATCAAAATTACGATGAAGGGATTTTACGAATGAATAGAAACGCAAGGCATTCCATGGCATTTATTTTATTGCTTAGTTTTACCCTGCTGGTCAGTGCGTGCTCGGGCACATCCAATCCTGCAGCGACGGACAGCACTGCACAAGGGAGCAACAATACATCGGCGGAACAGGCATCACAGGAGCGGGTGCTGAAGGATGTACTTGGGCATGAGGTGAAGGTTCCGGCTCAGCCTCAGCGTGTGATTGCTTCTTATCTGGAGGATCATTTGGTTGCACTGGGTGTTAAGCCTGTAGCTCAATGGTCGGTAGGTAAAAATTCGGTTCAAGGTTACCTGCAAAAAGAGCTGAAGGACGTTCCTACCATCGCCTCTGACCTTCCATTTGAAGCGGTCCTGAACTTTAAGCCGGATTTAATCATTATGGACAGTGCGAGTATGGTGGAGGGTGACAAATATAATCAATACTCTAAAATCGCTCCAACCTATGTCGTAGGCAGTAATCTGAACAACGATTGGCGGCAAGAGTTGCTGACCGTGGGTGAGGTGCTGAACAAGAGCAGTGAAGCGAAGCAGGCATTGAGCACTTATGACAAAAAAGCAGCAGAAGCTAAAGCCAAGCTGATCCAGACTGTTGGACAAAAAACCGCAGCAGCCTTGTGGGTAACGGATAAAAACGTGTATGTCGTGAACCAGCATTTATCCAGCGGTGATGTATTATATAAAGATTTGGGATTCAAGATTCCGCAAGTCGTACAGGAGATTTCCAAAACAGCCAAGGCGAATTGGAGCAACTTATCCCTGGAGAAACTGGCGAAGCTGGATGCGGATTATATTTTTATCGTGAACAGCAAAGGTGTAAGCAAGGACGAAATCATTAAAGATCCGGTCTGGGAAGGGATTTCGGCCGTAAAAGCAGGACATGTATACGATTTTGGGAAAGATTCCAGCTGGTTGTATACGGGGACCATCGCAAATGGACAAATGATTGATGATGTCCTGAAAAGTGTAACTCAATAATATGGATTGCAAACAAACAGCGCTACTCCACTTAACGGCAGATGCCGCAGAAGGGGAGCGCTGTTTGTTTTGTCTTTTTAACTTCGCATGTATTCTTGCCTTGCTGCCCGGTTTTATAATAAAAGATGCCTGCATATGGCAGACATCTGATTTTTCATTCTAAATTAGGCTTTTGGAGATACCAGGATTTTAACCTGATTTTTTTCTTTCAGCAGACCTTCAAAACCTTGCTCAATCACTTCTTCGAGCTTAATACGTTTGGTAACGAGCTTGTCAGCAGGGAAATATCCTTTTTCCATCAAGCTGATTACAGCCGGGAATACATCTCGGTAGCCGATAATGCCGGTCAGATTGCGTTCCTTCATGACAATATTGTTCGGTTTGATCGGAGCTTCTTTTTCAAAAATGCTGACGATCATGATTTGTCCGCTGATTTTAGTGGATTCAATAGCTTGAGCCAGCACAGGAGGTACTCCAGTGACTTCATAGGCTACATCTACGCCGCCGTTAGTCCGTTTGTGCAGCTCTTGCACAACATCATATGTTTTAGGATCAATCACGATAGCACCCAGCTCTTCAGCTTTAGCTTTACGTTCCTCGGAAAGCTCTACTGCATAAATCTCAGATGCTCCGGAAGCTTTCAAAGCTTCAATAACCAGCAATCCGATAGGACCAGCGCCAAATACTACGGCTTTGTCGCCGACTTTCAGCTGGCTTTGACGAACAGCGTACAAAGCAACGGCCGAAGGCTCTACCAAAGCGCCTTGCTCGAAAGACACACTTTCCGGAATTTTGTGTACCATATGCTCATCAGCTGCGACATATTCAGAAAATCCACCGCCGCCGCCTGCCAGACCGAGGAAGCCCAATTGATCGCAAAGGTTATAGCTGCCTTGTTTACATGCAGCACATTCTCCACACGCAAAAATCGGTTCTACGACAACACGGTCGCCAACCTGAATCTTGGTTACACCTTCACCGATTTCGACTACTTGTCCAGAGAATTCATGTCCCATTACGATAGGCGCTTTTTCTCCAGTCAAAGGATGAGTAGCATCTTGGGGAATGAAAATAGGTCCTGCTACATATTCATGAAGATCACTTCCGCAAATGCCGCACCATTCTACTTTGATTTTTACTTTTCCTGCCAGAGCAGCGGGCTGCTCAATGTTTTCCAAACGTAAATCTTTTACTCCATGCCATCTCAATGCTTGCATGTCTGTCATCTCCTTGACGAATATATGATCCTTAATTGCTATAAAAGCGAATGAATTAGGAAACGTTTCCGAAAAATAATATGTCACAATTTTTACACATTGTCAAACCAAATTCATACAAAAAGCACTTGATTTTTGTGCGAATATAATCACTTGTTACTACAGTGCTATATTTGGCTTATCGCTTTGAATAAAGAGATTTTATATTTTTTTTTAGTGAAGCGGCGATGAGGAGAAAACTACTTCAATTTTTAGATACTCATTCTATGGTATAATATCAATATAGAGACTTTATTTTTGAAAGTCAGAAAACGATTCCGACCGTGAAAGGATTTTGGGTGTGCCAGATCAAAAAAAAGTAACCATAGAGGATGTAGCCAAGCGAGCAGGGGTCGGTATTGCGACTGTCTCCAGGGCTATTAACGATAGTGAGGGCATCAGCCCGAGAACGAAAGCATTGATTTTGCAAGTGATTGAAGAAATGGGCTTTACGCCCAACACCTCGGCTCAGAGCCTGAAGGTGCGTCAGACATTCCAAATTGCGCTGGCTGTGCCGGATATTCGTAATGCGATTATTCCCGAGATCGCTTGGTCTGTGGAGCAGGCCGCGAAGCAGCATGGTTACCGTGTCGTGCAAATTAATACCGCCGGGAACGCGAGAATGGAGCTTGAAACGGTACGTGAGGTCAAGAAGCTGCATGTGGACGGGCTAATTATTATGCCGCTGGCGTATCCCAAAATGCTGGTCGATCTGATCAACAAAGCCAGCGTTCCGGTGTCCATTATTAACTATGGTAAAAAGCTGGGCGAAGACGTCAAAGCCGATATCGTCAGCTTGGCCCGACAAGAGGGGCGGCTTGTGATGGAGCATTTGCTTAAAATCGGGAGAACGAGAATTGCCTACGCAGGCGCTGCGAAGGATAAAATCGAGGATAGATACTTCGCTTATGAGCAGTCTCTCCAGCATGTGGACCCTTCCCTTGTTTATTTTGGCGATGATTTCTCTTTTGAAACAGGGCTGCGTGCAGCCGATTATTTTTACAGCTTGAAACACATGCCGGATGCCATTTATGCGGTTAACGATATGGTAGCGATAGGAATTGTGAATCGATTTAAGGCTTTGGGTGTAAAGGTGCCGGAAGAAGTTGCTGTGGTCGGCATTGATAACAATTTATGGGCTACGGTAACGACGCCGCAGATCAGCTCTGTTTCCATTATGGGAGAAGAGGTGGCACGATTGGCAGCGGAGCTGCTGCTCAAGCGGATTCAGGAACAGACACCGGGCGATTACGAGCGTGTGCAATTCGAGCCTCGTCTGATCGTCAGGGAATCGAGTGTGTCTGTGATTCGCAAGCCTACGGTTGGACGTGACTGAGCAAAGGGAATTTTATTTTTTTCTGAAAACGGGAGGTTTGGCCATGTCACGAAGTATTGTGTCCGTTTCTGTAGCTTGTACTGTACTGCTGCTGGACGCAACCGCAATTGTGCTAGCATGGGCCTTTCTAGGTGACTTATCCTCCATCCCTTGTGAATGGGGGATTATTTTATGGTGTAATCAGAAAGATCGTATTTACGGCAGCGGAGTGTGAAAAAAGTAGGTTTTAAAAATAAGTGGTTTACTTTTATAAACGTTTATGATAATTTTATTTCGACAAACATCGAAATAAAGACTGGAAGCAGAAGGGGACTGAACAGGGTGAGAGATGCTACAGACATGCAGCAAGCTGTAAAAATATATAAAGCGCTTGGAGAACCGACTCGCCTCAAAATAGCATTTTTGCTGAAAGAGGAAAGTGACCAGTGCTGCTCTGTTCTGGGTGAGAAGCTGAACAGTGTTGCAATTTCAACGCTATCGCATCACCTGAAGCAAATGGCAGAATCCGGACTGCTGACGTTCCGTAAAGAGGGGACCTTTATTTATTACAGCCTGGATGCTGAAATAGCGAATAAATATGCCCCATACCTGATGACATAATTTTTTTAGTCTTAATTTCGATATTTGTAAAAATATAAAAATATAATAAGAAAGAGGTGTTATATAAAATGCAGAGCACGTGGAAAGTATACATTTTGGCAATAATCAGTTTTTTGGTAGGCACATCTGAATATATTATCTCAGGAATTCTGGACCAAATTGCAACTACAATGGGAATTACGGTGGCTGCCGCAGGTCAGTTAATTACAGTGTTCTCCCTTGCCTACGCGATTGGCACGCCGATTCTGATGGCAGTCACTGCTAAAATGGACAGACGTAAACTGCTCCTGTATTCCCTCGGATTGTTCGTAGTTGCCAATCTGCTCTCCTTTGTTTTGCCGGGTTTTGGCATGTTTATTGCCGCACGTATTCTCATGGCACTCGGGGCCGGGATGGTCGTGGTTACAGCACTGAGTATTGCAGCGAAAATGGCTCCAGCCGGGAAGCAGGCCAACTCCATTGCTACGGTCACCATGGGTTTTACAGCCTCGCTAATTATCGGTATTCCGCTTGGCAGAATGATATCTTCGGCATATGGATGGAAAACCGTATTTGTCGGCATCGCTTTGGCAGGGATTATCGCCCTGATTGTTATCGCTATGACGATTCCCCGTATAAAAGGTGATAAACCCGTTCCCTTACTGCAACAGTTTGCTCTTCTAAAAAAGCCCGAAGTCGCTTTGGGATTAGGCATTACCTTCTTTTGGCTTGGGGGTTATTCCCTCGCGTATACCTATATCTCACCATACTTGCTGGATGTATCAGGTGTAGGAGAGGATATGCTGAGCATCGTATTACTCGCCTTCGGGATTGCCAGTCTGATCGGGTCGAAAATCGGTGGATACAGTGCAGATAAAAAGGGCATTCCCTTTACGTTATTCGGAGGCATGGTGCTGCATATGATTTCGTTACTCTTACTTCCTTTTGCAGCTCACTCCCTGATCGCAGTATTCGCTTTACTGATCCTATGGTCGTTCGCAGCCTGGACATCGGGGCCGACTCAACAATATAATCTGGTCACTCTTGTACCAGAGTCTTCTGGCGTGATGCTGAGTCTTAATCAGTCTACGATGCAGCTTGCAATGGCAGCTGGAGCCGGAATTGGTGGCGTGGTTGTAGGTCAGGTTTCGCTGGCTTCTATCACCTGGTTTGGAGCAGCAGGGGTCGCTATCGCCATTGTGGCTACGTATTTGCTTTCGCGGAGATCCTCAGTTCAAACGCAAGTGAGTGTTACGGAATAAGGTTTATTGGTAAGTAGAAAAGAGGGGACCCGGCCATGGAGGTGGTTTGGAGGCGATCTTAAACTTAGCAGCAATATCTCCTCTATATAAGCCGAACTGGAAAGTTACTATGGTGCCACTGCGCAGTCGGATGGTGCTTCCCATCGCAACCGCTTCGCTTGTACAGCACCATTCCGCCTACTTCGTTTTGATGTGAATTTTTCAAGTTAGGCTTATATAGTCGGACTATTACTCAAATTGAATGTTGGTAATTTTACCACCCTCGATAAATCCTTATAAACTTGATTGGATGAAGGCTGCAAACAGTTAGTGAGAAAGCTTGTTGAATCTATCAGGATTTGAACTTCTGCGCTATACGCTTCTTATTCTTTTGACGCCAAATCCATCTTTCGATAAAGTTTTTTTCTTTTCTTTCCTGAAGTGTTTCCTTCATTCCCTTGATGAGAAATTCGGATCTCCGCTTGTCATTTCTGCTAATTTCACGCAGTTCCTCAATAAATCTAGTGTCCATGTCCGCATCTCCGTTAGTTCAGGATTATACAATGTGCTAAGCTAGATTATACAGAACGTATGTTCCTTTTTCAAGTCTGTCACGTGTTTATGAAATCATAGAATGATTTTGTGAAATGGTAATCCCAGGCCCAAACCAATTCTTCCAGTGGACATAAGCTAGAATTGAAAAGGAGGGATTACAACATGATCTGCAAAGCATTTGTATCTCAAACGTATCCGCGTCTTACTGTCTTTGGTGAAGAAAATTTTCGGGGGGCCAGCAGAGTATATACGGGAAATTCAGGTATTCGTGATACGGAAACCGTTCTCGATGGCATAGAGAGCCTGCGTTTCTTTTCTACAAGCAGCGATGCTACACTGGTACTCTTTACCCGCACGCGCTTTAAAGGTAATTTTCAAGTCTTTAGAGGCAATCGCCGCTTCGCCGACCTGGATGATCTGATTCGTGGAAATGATGTAGAATCTCTTATCTCTACCAATCAACGTTTGACGTTGCAGCAAATCCGTAATATCCGCAGTACCGGGAAACTTCCATCCGGCTATCGTTTGATCTAACGACCTCCCTTTCGACTTAAGGAACATTTTACAAGACTGTTTCAGGAGCTTGCAAGTTTCGGGCTTCCAGGGCAGTCTTTTCCGCTCTGAGCCAGCATCCTTTGAGCAATTAGCATAAGATGCTTCGCAACCTCCGAAGACAGAATGCCGAAAATATTTTCAATTTGCTTAATGGATTCGGAGCAAATAAGATTCCCACAGACCATAAGCGCAAGAATGAGGACGAAACAAATACAGCCTCTTGATAAAATGAGTTACATCACATATCAGGAGGCTATATTTATGAATAAAATACAGCAATTTAAAGCACTTCATACATCAGAGGAACTTTTGTTTTTGGGGAATGCGTGGGACTTGTTATCTGCCGTGGCTTTGGAGAAGGCAGGCTTTCAGGCGATTGGCACGACGAGCTGGGGGATTGCAAATACGCTTGGATTGTCCGACGGTGAGCTTATTGATTTTGACCAGCATATAAGGATTATTCAGACGATTGCAGATCATGTCCAGATTCCGGTGTCGGCAGATATTGAGGCAGGGTATGGGGAGGACACAGCAACGATTGTCGAGCATGTTTTAAGGACAGCAGATGTGGGAGTCGCAGGGATTAATATTGAAGATTCATTAAAACAGCAAAAGGGACTTCGAGAAGTGGTTCTGCATAGTAACCTTCTGTCCAAGATTAGAGCAGCACTGGATGCTCATGGATTTAACGATTTTTTTATAAATGCAAGAACGGATACATATTTGCAAAAGGATACCCCGCTTTTGGAAACGATCGAACGAGCAAATGCGTATGTGGAGAGTGGAGTCAGCGGAATTTTTGTTCCGGGTTTGAGGGTTGACGATGAGATCAGGGAAGTGGTATATCAGGTACGTGCTCCGCTTAATATTTTATCCTTGCCGGGTCTGACGAATGTCAGTAAGCTTCAGCAATTGGGAGTGAAACGGTTTAGCTTTGGCAATGCCTTTTCGGATCATATCATGGTTGCTTTGCAAAAGAACGCCGAGCAGTTAATAGAGCTACAAGATACTTCGCATTTATATGGGGGATGATGAACTTTAGAAAGGAAAGGACAGGATATTCGCTCATGGCTGAAATCAATCTTTCTTTTGAAGAAATGTGGGAGAAAATTATGGCGTGTGATCGTAAATATGACGGGTTGTTTTTTACCGCGGTGAAAACAACCCGAATATACTGCCGACCTTCCTGTCGATCCAAAAAGCCGAAAAAAGTAAATGTTGAGTTTTATGATGACATCGACACTGTGGAAAAGGCGGGGTTTCGTGCCTGTAAAAGATGTCAGCCTCATATTGATCATTCACCGTATATCAGGCTTGTCCAGACTGTGGTTACCTTTCTGGTCAATCACTATAAGGAAAGATTGGTATTGCAGAATATTGTGGATTATGCTGGAGCAAGTCCCTTTTATCTGGATCGAATCTTTAAACAGGAAACCTCAGAAACCCCGCGTACCTATCTGGAAAAAATAAGAGTGGATAAAGCAGCATATCTGCTTAAAAGCACGGATTGTACCAATCTTGAGATTTGCTATGAGACGGGCTTTCAAAGTCCTTCGAATTTTTATAAGGCATTTCGCTGTTTGAAGCAGTGTTCCCCTAGTGAATACAGGAAGCTGAACAGGTGAATAGATGCTGTAGATCTATACACACAGGAGGTTGTTATCCTTTTATGAGCAGGCTATATTTATTGAATTATGCATCCCCGATTGGAGAGATAGAAATATGGGGCACAGATGAGGCCGTCCATTCTATCATGTTCTCTGATCGGGATACATCAACTACCACGATGCTGGACGAGACTTCACACCCCGTTTTAGAGGCGTGCGCTAGTCAGCTTGACGAGTATTTTAAAGGTACGCGCTATGAGTTTACGTTTCCTTATGCTTTTGAGGGCACAGATTTTCAGAAAAATGTATGGGATGCTTTGGTGAAAGTAGGCTACGGTGAAACAGCGGCCTATAAAGACATTGCCTTTTCGATTGGAAATGAAAAAGCCATTAGAGCTGTAGGCAGCGCCAATGGGAAAAACAAGCTGAGTATCGTGATTCCATGCCACCGAATTATTGGTTCCAACCAGAAATTAACGGGTTATGCGGGGGGCTTATGGAGAAAGGAATGGCTACTCAGGCATGAGAATCAATTCAAGGAGCTAAATATGAATATGGAACAACAGTGAAAAAAGTAAGGTTCCATATCCATAATTGTCATCAGATGGAATGAACTTCATCTAACCCTATGCTATGATTTACCAAAAAGAAAGATTCAAAAAGGGGAAATAAGGATGAAGTTCAGAAGGACTATATTTTTATTTATGTTTTCAACGATGCTCATGGGTTTGTTTGCTGTAGGAACAGAAAGAGCACATGCAGACAATTCTATGGTACTAAGAGATGGAAACAAGCTTATACTTATACTTGATGATGGTAACGGGATCAACAAAGAGTTTAAATTTAATATGGACTATAGTATTAAGCAAGGTACTCCAATTCGTTTGTACAGCAATCTTACTGAAATTTTCCCCGGAGATTTTTCGGTTGATTATGCTAATTCTACGATAACAATTTCGGATACTCACGCAGCACCTTATCCAGGATCAAAGAATTATATTGAGTTTCCGATTGAACCAGACATGGAATGGTCTGCCGGAAAAATGTGGGGTGTAGCTCTTCCTAATGGAGATGGTCTGAGTCGTACTTTTAAAATAAAGACCCGCAACGTGATTAAAGAGGGCACCAAGACTCATTTAATTATTGACAATACGCACATTTCTCCCTCTAATTTCACAGTTGATTACGTGAACAAAACACTAACGATTGAAAATAAAGCACCAGCACCTCCTTTTGGAGCGAAAATTGAATTTTACTACAATAAATTGGACACCATCGACACAGAGCCATCCGATAAATTCTCAATAATATCATTTTTCCGTGATCCAAGAATCATTCAGCTTGAAGCGGAATCCAAAATGGCTCCAACGGTCAGTGAACCAGTGGCTGCTCCATCTGTTGATGAGCCGAAAGTAACGCAGCCCGTTATCGAGTCTAAAGAGGATCAAGCTGTAGATGAATCGCCCGAGATTCCTTTGTCTATACCGTCTGGAGAACACTTTCCGGGTACGTTTACGATCAATTCTTCGGGTACTTCGTTTACGATTCGTTTGAAGATGAAAAATATTCAGCCCACGTACACTTCCTACGTTATGGTGAAAAATTCGGAAGAACAATTGGTTAAACGCATCCAGTTCGATCCGGCAACAACGTTTAGCTACCCTTTGAGTAACCTGAACTTGTCTACGGGCGGGTACTACTTTTATATTAAAATGATGGATCAGTCGGGCAATTCGGCAGCGTCTGTCCCCCAGTTTATTCCCGTAAATAATTACAAAGCTCAGGTTTTGGTGTTTATTGATGGGAAACTGCAACAATATGAGCAGCCTGCGACTTCGATTAGCGGAAGCATGCTGGTGCCGTTTCGTGCTGTTTTTGAGGCGCTTGGAGCGAAGGTGAAATGGGATGGTGCTACGAAGACCGTTACCGCGACCAAAGGGAATACAACGATTAAGTTAACCGTAGGCTCCAGAGATGCCTATATCAATGGTAAGTTAGTGCGTCTCAATGCGGCGCCGAGATTAATTAACGGCAAAGTGATGGTTCCTATTCGATTTGTAAGTGAGGCTCTGGGAGCCAAGGTGAAATGGAATATTGCCGCTCAGAGTGTTGTGATCTTTCTTGCCCCGCAACAGATTTTAACAACAAATGAAAGTGAACAATTAATGGATGAAGACGAGGGCAACACTGAGCCACAATCGAAGCCTACCATACTGAACAATATATCCAGTACCATCACCAAATCTTCTAATATCGTTTTCGTTATTGATGTTACGAGTAGTATGACAGGAACGCTGGATTATGTAAGACAGAAGGTTAAGGGCTTTGTTGATTCGGTTCCATCAGGCTCCCAATTTGCCGTCGTTGCGTTTCGGGACATTAATTTAACAGCAGATAAAGATTTGGAGTATTTTGATTTTACAGCGGATAAGAGCAAGCTAAAAGGGAATTTGAATACGTTACGTCCTTCTGCTGGCGGGGATCTGAAAGAATCCGGGCTGGAGGCCATCCAGCTGGCTGTAAGTAAATTTTCCAAAAGCTCTAATTCCAAAACCATCATATTCATTACAGATGCACCCGTACATGATAAAAATACAGCGCTGGGTAAAGCCCGTTTTTCAGTGGATGAAATAAACGAGCAATTACAGAAAAATGGCGTTACTTTTAATGCGATAGTTCCTGCAAGCGGACTGGCCAATAAACAAATGAAAAAGCTCGTAGATAGCAACCAAGGAGCCTTGTATGATATTAAGGATGCCAAGCTAAATCTGGCGAAGTAAATAGTACAGTTGAAAGGCGCTTCCGAAATGGGAGCGTCTTTTTTCATGCTGCGAAAAGTGGTTTTTTTTATTATGCAGAAGATGTGTTATCAAATATTGTTGACAGTTATCAAAATATCATTGTAGTATTTATAAACACATAAGATTACTCGGAATTTGATTGGGCTGCAACATTCTAGCTCAACAAAAAACAGATGATATCAGGGGGGAGAAATCGAAATGAAGAAAAAATGGGTTCCATTTATACTGCTGGTGGGAGCAGTCGCACTTTTTATCTCTGGCTGTGGCAGTAAGAATACGACGGGAAATGCTGCGAGTGAAGAAAAGAAGACACTGCATATCAGTTTTAATCCAGGTCCTTATAGTGATCAGTTCAAGAATGGAGTGGCTCCGTATTTGGAGAAGAAGGGCTACAAGATTACATATAAAGAATTTACAGACGGCGTTCAGCCCAATGTAGCTGTGGCTAATGGAGATATTGATGCTAATGTGTTCCAACATTCGCTCTATCTGGATTCTATGAATAAGCGGGAGAATATTGATCTGATTGGAGCTGTGCAGGTTCCGACTCCGCCAATGGGATTGTACTCCAGCAAGCATACCAGCCTTGACGAAGTCAGCAACGGTGCTCAAATCAACCTGCCGAACGAGCCAGTCAATATGTTGCGTGCGCTGAATATTTTAAAGGAAGTGGGCTGGATTACGTTAAAGGATAATATTGATCCACTGCAAACCTCGGTGAACGACATTATCTCTAATCCGCATCATTTGCAATTTGTGGCGACCGACCCTGCACAGGGACCGCGCGCACTGGAGGATGTTGATTTTGCCGCTATTCAGGGGAACTTTGCCGTTTCGAATGGAATGAAGCTGACCTCGGCATTGCAGCTTGAAAAAATGACAGACCCGTTCACGAACGTGGTCGCTGTGGATAGCAAGAACAAGGACAAGCCATTCGTCAAAGACATCATTGAGGGGTATCATTCGGATGAATTCCAAAAGTACATCAAATCGAATCCGGTTTATGAAGGCTATAAGCTGCCAAGCTATTTCAAATAATATGAGTTTATTGTCTTCTGCGAGCTGGCACTGTCAGCCTGTATCTTATGGATAAAAGGTGGAGATGAACGTGATTTTTTCATCCTCTGATCTCGTCAAGGCGCTGCCTGACAACTATTTTAGCGCAATTGACGACAAAGTGAATCTGTATAAAAGCAGAGGAATAGATGTAATCAATTTGGCAGCCGGCAACCCGGATCAGCAGACACCGGCGCATATCATCAGCGCTTTGAAGGAAGCAGTTGATCAACCGGTAAATCAGGGCTACCCGCCTTTTCACGGGAAAAAAAGCACACTGGAGGCAGTCGCCGCGTTCTATAAACGGGAGTATCAGGTGGAGCTTGATCCCGATCGGGAGGTTGCCGTATTCAACGGCTCCGCCATAGGCGTAATGGGGATTCCGCAGGCATTGCTAAATCCCGGTGACTGGTTGCTGACCACCGACCCGGCATACCCGCAATATGTTTCCGCTGCTGCGCTGGCAAGAGCCCGTATCCATACGATTCCGCTCCATGAGAAGGATAGATTTTTGCCTGATTATACCACGGTGCCGGAAGAAATCGCCCAACAGGTCAAATTGCTCATGATTAATTATCCGAACAATCCGACTGGCGCCGTGGCTACTACGGATTTTCTGACGAAGACGTTGGACTATGCCGCTGAGTACTGTTTTCCGGTTATGAACGATTTTGCTTACGGTGCCCTTGGGTTTGAGGGGCATAAGCCGCTCAGTCTATTGCAAATCCCCGGCGGCAAGGAATGTGGTGTCGAGACGTATACGGCTTCCAAAACGTACAACATGGCGGGCTGGCGTTTCGGCTTTGCTGTTGGAAACGCATCTGTCATCGGTGCGCTCAAGCATTATCATACGCATGCCTACAGCACTGTTTTTGGAGCGGTACAGGATGCGGGAGCGGCGGCATTGCTGGGCTCGCAGGAGCCGGTGCGGGAGCTGGCTGCATTATATGAACGGCGACGTGATGTTCTCATTGCGGCGTTGCGTGGTATTGGCTGGGATGTAGCCGCACCCAAAGGAACTTTTTTCGCCTGGTTCAAGGTGTCTGAGGGCTATACCTCCGCTTCTTTTGCGGACTTTTTATTAGACGAGGCCCATGTTGCAGTGGCTCCCGGCGAAGGCTTTGGTCTTGCCGGAGCATCCTATGTGCGGGTGAGTCTGGTGAACAGTGAAGAACGGCTACTGGAGGCGGTGCAGAGAATAGCCGCAACGGGCATTTTTAAAAAATAAACTAAAATGCAGGGAATTCATGGAGGGAGCGAGAAACGAACTGTGAGTATAGCCATTATCGGAGCCATGGAAGAAGAAATAGCAGGTTTGAAAGCGCAGATCGAAGGGATAAGCATGACCCGGATCGCGAATGGAATTTTTTATACAGGTCGTCTTCAGGGCAAGGAAGTTGTTCTGCTGCAATCGGGAATTGGTAAAGCGAACGCAGCCTTGACTACGGCGCTGCTGATTGAGCGCTTTAACCCGGAGCTTGTCATTAATACCGGGTCTGCTGGCGGGCTTGATCCAGCGCTTCGTGTTGGGGATGTCGTAGTGGCGACCGAGCTGACTTACAGCGATGTGGATGGAACGGCGTTCGGCTATACCTACGGGCAGGTGCCACAGATGCCGGCAAGTTATCCGGTGGAGCAAGCGCTGCTTGATTTTGCGACAGAAACTCTGGCAGAAACCAAGATTGAGGGGCAGATCGTTACCGGGTTGATTACGACAGCAGACTCCTTTATCTATCAAGCGGAGCGGGTCCATTTTATTCGCAGCCAGTTTCCGGAAGCCAAGGTGACGGATATGGAAGGGACCGCGGTCGTCCAGACAGCGTATCAGTTTGGTGTCCCATTTTTGGCTGTTCGTTCTCTGTCTGATCTTGCCGGCGCAGAAGCAGCAGGTACTTTTGACTCCAATCTTGACTTGGCTGCGACCAACTCGGCAGCCGTGGTTGTAGCTCTTGTAGCTGCATACGATAATTTTAGTGAATCTAGCGGACGTTAGCAAAAAAAGCCACTCCTTCGAAAATGGATTTTTCCATCTGAAAGAGTGGCTCTCTTGATTAAAAGCCATGTATAGTACATGTAGCTTTAGTATTATTTTAGAGGAACCTGCTTGGACAACTTTTCAAACTGCTGCAACTGAGGTGTGACCTTGGCGGTAGTGAACAATTTTGATCAAGTGGTGTGCCGCCTGGCGTGCCACTTTTAATTTTTTTATTCTGAGTAATTCCTCCACTTCCGCCGTCTTGTCGAGGGTGCCGGATAGCCCCCTTAATGAATGGCATGATGAGCCAACAGCGTTGTTTCTCCGGCTAGGCTATTCCCACATATGAAAAAGGGAACTCCCTGATTGGTTCAATTGAATAGAATACTTAGAATTAGAGAGGGTGAAAAATTGAATCTTGGGGGAATGGATGATGCATCGATTAACCGAAGCAATAAGGATGATAAATATTGTGAAAAAAGGATCAAGGGTTTGAAGGGGATCAGTAGATACATACCTAATCAGCATGGAGCATGGGCCATGCTCATTCTTCCATTTTTATTCGGTTTAGCGGCTTCTCAAGGGGAATTCATTCATATACCTCTATTCATGTGCTGGTTTTTTATCTATTTATTCAGTTTTCCTGTCCTCCAATGGATCAAAACAGGTAACCGTGAAAGATACCGAAAACCAGTTGTTGTATACGGAGCGATACTCCTTCCCTTTTTAGCTTCACTGATATGGGTTAAGCCTGCGTTGATCTGGTATGGAGTTCTGCTGCTGTTCTTTTTTATGGCTAATATGTACTATGCAAAAATGAAAAATGAACGTGCCTTGCTCAATGACATTGCCGCAATTATACTTTTTTGTTCTTTTATTTATCCTGTTGTTCATATTGGAGAAGCAGGGGATTGGGGAATATCCACGGAGCTATTTTTGCTTTTGGTGTCTTACTTTACGGGAACTGCTCTTTATGTTAAAACGATCATCCGTGAAAGAAAAAATACACGCTACTATTATGCTTCTGTCATCTATCATCTGATCATTATGCTGTTTGCTGCCTGGATAAAGGTATTTTTGGTCGCTCCTTTTTTAATTTTATTATTACGAGCTATATGGCTTCCTAAATTCGAATTAAAGGCAAAACAAGTTGGCATGGCTGAAATTGGATTTTCATTGATGCTCTATGTATCTGTGTTGTTTTTATATTTCTAAAAAGGAGAGACATCAATGATATCTTTGGAAACACCACGAGATTATCGCGAGAACCCGTTTATCGTCATTTGGGAGGTAACGCGAGCTTGTGCTTTAAAATGCCTTCACTGTAGAGCGGAAGCCCAGTATAAGCCTGATCCTCGTCAACTGACATTAGAGGAGGGCAAGCAACTGATGGATCAAATCGCTGAAATGAATCATCCGCTGGTGGTTTTCACAGGTGGAGATCCGTTATCGCGTCCTGATTTATTTGAGTTGGCTCAATATGCATTTGAAGAGAAAAAGCTGTCGGTTTCCATAACTCCCAGTGCCACCCCTAAAGTGACACGAGCAGCGGTCGAAAAAGCAAAGCAAGTTGGCTTATCACGGTGGGCTTTTAGCCTGGACGGTTCATGTGCAGATATTCACGATCATTTTCGGGGGACTGTGGGTTCTTACGATACAACCATGCGGGGAATTGGTTATTTGAAGGAAATGAACATTCCTATTCAAGTGAATACGACGGTGTCCCGGTACAACCTTCACGATCTGGAGCAAATTGCAGAAAAGGTAAAGGAAATGCAGGCGGTGTTATGGAGCTTGTTTTTCCTTGTTCCAACCGGACGTGGTATGGAGAAAGATATGATTACTCCTGATGAGCATGAAGCTGTAATGAAGTGGTTGTATCAAATACAACAACAGATGCCTTACGGTGTAAAGGCTACAGAAGCACCTCACTATCGAAGGGTTGTACTGCAGGAAAAGAACAGAGCAGGTAAGAACAGTGCAACGTTCGAGCAAAAAAGGGCAGATGTTTTGGGACGTGCCCCTAAAGGCGTAAATGATGGAGATGGATTTGTTTTTATCAGTCATATCGGCGAGGTGTACCCGAGCGGTTTCCTGCCCCTTGCATGTGGAAATGTACGAATGGATAGTCTGGCACGTATTTATCGGCACTCTCCGATCATGAACAGGCTTAGAAATAAGTCTCTGCTTAAAGGAAAATGTGGAATCTGCGAATTTAATACCGTCTGTGGAGGCTCCAGAGCAAGGGCTTTTGCAATAACAGGAGATTATTTGGAGAGTGACCCTTATTGTGCCTATATGCCTGGGGCTAAGGAAGGAAAAGAGCTTTTATGAAAAAAAGTCCTAAAAAAGTCGTTGTTCTCGGTGGAGGAATAAGTGGTTTAAGTGCTGCCTTTTACGTGAAAAAGCTGGCTGAGGAGAAGCAAGTGGAGGTAGAGATTACACTGGTTGAGAAAAGCGACCGGCTGGGAGGAAAGCTGCAAACCGTTCGCCAAAACGATTTTATGATCGAAAAAGGACCGGATGCTTTTCTGGCCAGAAAAACGGCCATGTTGGAGCTGACCATGGAATTGGGACTGGAAGCAGAGCTGGTATCCACAAACCCGAAGGCCAAATCTGCCTGCATTTTGCATAAGGGCAAGCTTCACACGATGCCGATGGGCTTCATTCTGGGCATTCCAACGAAGCTTACCCCTTTCATTCGGACGGGACTTATCTCTCCGCTGGGAAAAGCACGGGCAGCCCTGGATTTAATCATCCCGGCGAAGAAAGGCGATATGGACGAGTCTCTGGGAAATTTTATCAAGCGGCGCCTTGGCAAAGAAGTTCTGGATCAGATTACAGAACCTCTGCTGTCTGGAATTTACGCTGGCGATACACATTCTCTTAGCCTGATGTCAACCTTCCCTCAATTTAAGCAGATGGAGCAGAAGCATGGGAGTCTGATTAAAGGTATGACTAAAGGAGCGGGGAGAAAGTCGGCTGTACAAGAAAAACTGCCGGATATCGCCAAGAAAAGCATGTTTCTTTCCTATCGACAAGGCTTATCTACAATCGTGGAGCGGCTAAAGGAGAGGCTGCATACCGTACATTTTGTGATGGGACAGGGTGTGGCTGAAGTAAGAAAAGAGGACGGTTATCAGGTAATCCTGGATCATGGACAAGTCATAGATGCAGATGCAGTGATCTGCGCTGTTCCAGCCTTTGTGGCGGCTAAATTATTTTCCGGTGTTGCAAGTGTCAGCTTGCTCAATAAGATCAGTTACGTTTCGGTAGCCAATATTGCCCTTGCTTATAAAAATACAGAGCTTCATCTTGCCTTTGAGGGAACCGGATTTTTGGTGCCGCGCAAGGAAGGTAAAAAGATCACAGCATGTACGTGGTCCTCGACAAAGTGGAGCCATACTGCTCCAGAAGGATATACGCTGTTACGAGCATATATCGGACATGCAGGCGCACAGGAATGGATACAGATGACGGATGCTGAGCTTGTGGATGCCGCGCGCAAAGACTTGAAGGATTTAATGGGCTTGGAAGCGGAACCGGAATTCGCCGAAGTTAGTCGGTGTAATCAATCGATGCCGCAATATCCGATTGGACACAAGGAGTATCTGGCAAAGGTTAGATATGATTTATCTCAGTACTCTCCAAATGTATTTTTATGTGGTGCTGGTTATGGAGGCGTTGGAATTCCAGATTGTATCGCTCAAGGGAAAGAAGCGGCTGAACAGCTGATTTCAGCTTTTTAATGACAAAGCTCTTTCCTGCTTTAGAAGAGGGGGCTCCCGGATGGGCTCAAGTTGAAAGGAGGAGTAGAACATGATCCAGTTAACGCTGAATCCGTATGTATCCAAGCTGCAAGACGAGCATCAGGCTGTGATAGAGATACTAAAGGAATTACGCTTGATCACAAACGGCTTTGAGCCGGTACAGCAGATATTTTTAATCATATTCTTCTTGAGAATTGCACATTAATCGAACGTACGAGACAGGCGCAGCTCAAAATATAATCCATCATATGAAGAAAGACTAAACTTAAGGAGTCAAACAAAATGA
The DNA here is from genome assembly GCF_044907935.1 of Paenibacillus sp. RC21. Lineage (NCBI taxonomy): Bacteria > Bacillati > Bacillota > Bacilli > Caryophanales > Paenibacillaceae > Paenibacillus > Paenibacillus sp. RC21. Next base: position 928,630 of record NZ_JBIYCS010000002.1, on the reverse strand, counting down.
AAAAAATTATTAAACATAGCCAGACGCTCTTTTTTGTTTTTTCCATTGTGTTATTACTTTCAGGGTGCGGTGCGGAGCAACAATCAGCTTCAAATGTTAGCAGCACAGTCCAGAACGAGTCTTCCAGCCAGGATTCTTCGAAAAAGGCTGAAACTGTTGAACTGACCATTTCCGCAGCTGCGAGCTTAACAGATGCGCTCAAAGAAATCCAGAATTTGTACGAGTCAACTCATAAAGATGTCAAATTGAATTTCAACTTTGGTGGCTCTGGTGCGCTGGAAAAGCAGATTGAGCAAGGAGCACCATCAGACCTGTTTTTGTCCGCTTCGAAGAAAAACATGAAGTCTCTCGTAGATCAGCAGCTAATAGAGAGCGATAAACAAAAAACATGGCTGACGAACGAATTGGTAACGGTTATTCCTGCAGACGGGACGATGAACATTGCGAGTGTAACGGATTTAACCAAGGAAGTGGTAAAAAAAGTGGCGATTGGCATTCCTGAAAGTGTCCCTGCAGGCAAATACGCACAGGAAGCGCTGACGAACACGAAGCTATGGGACGTATTGCAGAGCAGGCTGGTTCAGGCAAAAGATGTTAGACAAGTGCTGCAATATGTGGAGACTGGAAACGCTGATGTCGGATTTGTATATAAAACAGATGCATTGACTTCGCAAAAGGCGAAAATCGCCTTTGAGATGGACCCTAAAACCTATTCATCTGTTGAGTACCCCATCGGAATTGTCAAAGCTTCAAAGCACACTCAAGAGGCCGAGGATTTCTATGCATACCTTCAATCACAAGAATCTCTGAATATTATGGCTAAGTATGGATTTACCATACCGAAGTGAACATGCAAGCTATAGATTGGAATGAATATTGGCCTCCTATCCTGTTATCGTTGCAGGTGGCACTGTTATCCAGCATTCTGGTAATCATAATAGGCCTGTTTGCGGCATGGTCAATGTCTCGTTTGGGGCTATTTAGAGGGAAAACGGCCGTTGAAACCTTGCTTATGCTGCCTTTGGTACTCCCACCGACCGTTGTTGGCTTTTTACTGCTCATATTGCTTGGACGAAAAAGTGGATTGGGACGTATTGTAGAACAATGGTTTGGCGAACCAATTGTATTCTCGTGGTGGGCTGGGGTTATAGCAGCGGTGGTAGTGGCTTTTCCTCTTGTCTATCGGACGCTGAGAATGGGATTGTCTTCTGTTGACCGGGACTTGGAAAACGCGGGACGTTCGATGGGTGCAAGTGAATGGCAGGTTTTCCGATATATCACCTTCCCTTTAATTTTCCCTTCTTTTAAAGCGGCCTTTATACTCGGTTTTGCCCGCGGTCTGGGCGAATTTGGTGCTACGCTGATGATTGCCGGAAATATTCCGGGCAAAACCCAGACCATTCCGACGGCCATTTATGTTGCGGTGGATTCTGGTCATCTTCCTATGGCCTGGGCCTGGACATGCTCCATCATACTCATTTCTTTTATCATGCTCCTGTTAACGGGCCAAAAGAACAATTAATCACTTCATATAAGCTTCCCTTTGGCAGAGGGAGGCTTTTTTGTATCTTTCCATAGAACGAGGGATTTCCTGTAGCGCTATAGGACATTCCCTAATGGGAACAGAGATGAATGAATTACATAATGAGAATAAGCGAATGAATCTTGCCCTAGCAACTGCGTTGGGATTTTTCATTCTAAAAAGGAGTGTTGGTCATCGATGAAAAAAAAATACAACCTCAACTTTTTTAAACCGATCGAAAGCTATTCGGGAAATTGGTCAATCCTTGAGGAAAAAAATAGAGAATGGGAAAACGTGTACCGTCAGCGTTGGTCTCACGACAAAGTGGTTCGGACGACGCACGGTGTTAACTGCACCGGCTCCTGTAGTTGGAAGGTTTTTGTGAAAAACGGCATCATTACCTGGGAAAATCAGCAGATCGATTATCCTTCCTGCGGCGTTGACATGCCGGAATTTGAGCCGCGTGGATGCCCGCGTGGCGCTACATTTTCCTGGTATGAATACAGTCCATTACGCGTGAAATACCCCTATATGCGCGGTAAGTTATTGCGGCTTTGGTTAGCCGCCATTAAGGAGCATACGAATCCAGTAGACGCATGGGCAAGCATCGTAGAAGACCCTGAGAAAGCCAAGCTCTACAAATCGGCTCGCGGAAAAGGCGGGCATGTCCGTGTCGGCTGGGACGATGTCCTGCGTCTGATCTCGGCGCAGCTCATCTATACCATCCGCAAGTACGGTCCCGACCGGATCGCGGGCTTTACGCCAATCCCGGCGATGTCAATGATAAGCTACGCTTCGGGAGCCCGGTTCATTTCGCTACTCGGTGGGCAGATGTTGAGTTTTTACGACTGGTATGCAGACCTTCCGCCTGCATCTCCTCAAATTTGGGGTGAGCAGACGGACGTGCCGGAATCTTCTGACTGGTACAATGCGGGTTACCTGATCATGTGGGGATCGAACGTACCGCTTACCCGGACGCCGGACGCGCATTTTATGACGGAAGTACGTTATAAGGGGACAAAGGTCGTATCGGTGGCTCCCGACTTGGCGGAGAATGTGAAGTTCGCTGACAATTGGCTCGCACCGAATCCGGGTACAGATGCTGCCGTGGCCCAGGCTATGACGCATGTCATTCTGGATGAGTTCTACAAAGAACGCCAAGAACCCATGTTCATTAACTATGCCAAACAATATACAGATATGCCGTTCATGATTCTGCTTGATCCACACGAAGGAGTCTGGAAAGGTGGGCGTTTTCTACGGGCGAGTGACCTTGGGGATGTTTCTCAGCATGCGGACTGGAAACCGGTCATATATGACGAAGTGGCAGGGGAGATGCTGGTCCCGAACGGTACGATGGGACAGCGCTGGGAACAGGATAAGAAATGGAACCTGATCCTGGAGCGAGAAGACGGAACGAAGGTTGAGCCTGCCCTTACTGTGGAAGGTCATGGCGAGCAATGGGAAGAAGTCGTATTCCCTTATTTTGATAACGCCGGTAATGGAACGTTCAAACGTGTAATTCCGACCAAAAAAGTGCGCCTGGCAGATGGCTCGGAACGTTACGTAGCAACCGTGTACGATTTGATGATGAGCCAGTACGGTGTCGCGCGCAGTGACAGCCCTCATAACGCCAAAGATTATTACGATGCAGCTTCGCATTATACCCCTGCCTGGCAGGAGAAGATCACAGGAGTGAAGGCATCTGTTGTGGTGCAGATTGCTCGGGAATTTGCTCAAAATGCTATCGATACCAAAGGGCGCTCCATGATTATTATGGGTGCGGGGATCAATCACTGGTTCAATAGTGACACGATCTATCGGTCCATCTTGAACCTGGTCATGTTGACAGCTTCCCAAGGCGTAAACGGTGGAGGCTGGGCGCATTATGTTGGTCAAGAAAAGCTCCGTCCCATCGAAGGCTGGTCATCGATTGCCTTTGCAAAAGACTGGCAAGGGGCGGCTCGACAGCAAAATGCTACATCGTTTTTCTACTTTGCAACAGAGCAGTGGCGTTACGAAGAAAGTGGAACAGACACCTTGAAGTCACCGATTGGCGGGGATGTCAGTTACAGACATCCAGCAGACTACAACGTGCTCGCAGCGCGTCTGGGTTGGCTGCCTTCTTATCCACAGTTTAATAAAAACAGTCTGCTATTCGCCGAAGAGGCTGCGCAATTAGGCAAGAAGTCCAACGAGGACATCATTAATCATTCTGTGGAAGAGATTAAATCACGTAAGACACGCTTCGCTGTAGAAGATCCTGGGGCAGCCGAGAACTTCCCGCGTTCACTCTTTGTTTGGCGATCAAATCTGATTTCAAGTTCGGCGAAGGGACAAGAGTATTTCATGAAACATTTACTCGGAGCATCTGATGCCCTGCTTGCCCGGCCGAACGAAGAACAGAAACCTGAGGAAATCGTCTGGAGAGAAGATGTAGAAGGAAAGCTTGATCTGATGGTTGCACTTGATTTTCGGATGACAACAACTCCATTGTACGCGGACATCGTGCTTCCGGCGGCAACCTGGTACGAAAAAACAGACTTGTCGTCAACAGACATGCATCCTTTCGTGCACCCGTTTAATCCGGCTGTTAATCCACTGTGGGAATCTCGCGCGGACTGGGATATTTACCGCCAGCTTTCCGAAGTCTTTTCGGATATGGCAAAAGAGTACCTACCAGGAATATATAAAGACCTTGTGACCGCGCCGCTCTCACACGATAGTATAGGCGAAATTTCACAGCCGATGGGTCTTGTAAAGGATTGGACGAAGGGCGAGATTGAAGCGACTCCGGGTAAAACCATGCCGAATTTCAGCATCATCGAACGCGATTATACTAAGATTCACGATAAATTTATCTCACTCGGTCCGAATTTGGCTACTGGGAAAACAGGTGCGCATGGCGTCAGCTTCTCCGTAGCAGACGAATATGAGGAATTGAAAAAGTTGAACGGAGTTTATTACGATGATTCCATTAAAGATGGTTTGCCTAAAATACAGACAGCTCGTCAAGTGGCCAATACTATTCTTCACCTTTCATCCGCGACCAATGGACAGGTCTCACAAAAGGCTTATGAGCAGGCAGAAAAGCTTCACGGTGTTGAACTCAAAGACATCTCGGCCGACCGGGCAGCGGAAAAGATCACTTTCCAAAGTATCACGGTACAGCCCCGTGAGGTTATACCGACACCGGTATTTACTGGATCGAACAAGAAAGGACGTCGCTATTCACCATTTACAACGAATATTGAACGTCTCGTTCCGTTCCGTACTTTGACAGGAAGACAGCACTTCTATATAGATCATGAAATTTTCCAGCAGTTTGGGGAGTCATTGCCAATCTATAAACCTACTCTGCCGCCGATGGTGTTCGGCACGCGTGATCGGGAAATAAAAGGCGGACAAGATTCACTTGTCCTACGTTATCTGACTCCGCACGGTAAATGGAATATTCACTCCACCTACCAGGATAACCAGCATATGCTTACGCTGTTCCGCGGAGGTCCTACGGTATGGATCAATAACGAAGACGCAGCGGCCCACGATCTTGCCGACAATGACTGGGTAGAGGTGTACAACCGTAACGGCGTTGTAACCGCCCGGGCCGTTGTCAGCCACCGGATGCCAAGAGGAACGATGTTTATGTACCATGCTCAGGATAAACACATTCAAGTGCCGGGCTCCGAAATCACGGATACGCGCGGGGGCAGCCATAATGCGCCAACAAGAATTCATCTCAAACCAACCCAGATGGTTGGCGGATACGCTCAGCTTAGCTACGGGTTCAACTATTACGGTCCGATCGGCAACCAGCGTGATGTGTACGTAGCGGTACGTAAAATGAAGGAGGTAAACTGGCTTGAAAATTAAAGCTCAAATTGCCATGGTCATGAACCTGGATAAATGTATTGGCTGTCATACGTGCAGCGTGACATGTAAAACAACTTGGACAAACCGCAAAGGCGCGGAATATATGTGGTTCAACAACGTGGAAACCAAACCCGGCATCGGTTATCCGAAGCGTTGGGAAGACCAGGAGCAATATAAGGGCGGCTGGCAGCTTCGCAAAGGGAAGCTCGAACTGAAGTCAGGGAGCAAGCTATCCAAGATAGCGCTTGGCAAAATTTTTTACAATCCCGACATGCCGGAAATGAAAGATTATTATGAGCCCTGGACCTACAATTATGAGCATTTGACCAATGCCAAAGAGCAGAAGCATTCTCCGGTAGCACGCGCGCATTCTGCGGTAACGGGGAAAAAAATGAATCTGGATTGGGGCCCAAACTGGGAGGACGATTTGGCGGGTACCCATGTGACGGGTCCACTTGATCCGAATATTCAGAAAATTGAAGAAGAGATCAAATTCAATTTCGAGAAGTCATTCATGCTGTATCTCCCTCGGCTCTGCGAACACTGTCTGAATCCGAGTTGTGTCGCATCCTGTCCTTCAGGCGCCATGTACAAACGGGATGAGGATGGAATCGTGCTTGTGGATCAGGAAGCATGCCGCGGCTGGCGGTATTGCATGACAGGCTGTCCATACAAAAAAGTGTACTTCAACTGGCAGACGAACAAAGCGGAGAAATGTACCTTCTGTTTCCCGCGTGTGGAAGCCGGGTTGCCAACAGTCTGTTCCGAGACATGTACAGGACGAATTCGTTACCTCGGCGTTCTGCTGTATGACGCGGATCGAGTTCACGAGGCTGCTTCTACGCAGGATGAGAAAGAACTGTATAAAGCACAGTGCGACCTGTTCCTGGACCCAAGTGATCCGGCGGTGATTGCTCAGGCGAGAAAAGACGGCATCTCGGAAGACTGGATTGAGGCAGCGCAGAACTCGCCGGTCTACAAGCTTGCCATTGAGTACAAGCTGGCATTCCCGCTTCATCCGGAATATCGCACGCTGCCTATGGTCTGGTATGTACCGCCACTTAGCCCAATCATGAATTACTTTGAAGGGAAAGACTCGATCGAGAATCCGGATATGGTCTTTCCAGCTATCGAAGAAATGCGTACCCCCATTCAGTACCTTGCCAATATGCTGACGGCGGGTGATACGCAGACGGTGAAGGAATCCTTGCAGCGGATGGCTATGATGCGCTCCTATATGCGTGCCCAGTCCACAGGACAATCTTTTGATGAAAGCCGTCTTGAACGTACCGGCATGACACCACTGCAGGCCGAGCAGATGTATCGACTGCTGGCAATTGCCAAATATGAGGACCGTTTCGTCATTCCGACGTCGCATAAAGAGGGGTATGCCAATCCATACCGGGCTCAAGGATCTGCCGGTTATGGCGACACTCTGGGAAATATGGGCTCTGGCTCTGGCTCTGGCTGTAGCGGTTGTAGCCTGGCAAGCTCAATGGGGATGGAAGAGCCTTCAAAAACAGGCAAGGAAATGGTTGAAGAAAACTTCTACGGGGGTATTTGGCGTGATTAATGTAGCGAAGCTGTATGAATGCAAGCCTTCATTCGGGTTTTTCGCCCAACAACTCATGTACCCGGAAAAGCTGGATTTTCATCCGGCTTTTCTGGAAGCATCATTTGATCCGGACCATCCTGCGTATACGCACGCTAATATGTATTGGTCTCTTATGCAAGAGTTCAGCATCGAAGAGATTCAGGAGATGTATACGGAAACCTTCGATTTTCAAAAAAATTGCGCATTATATATGACTTACTTCAAGTTTGAAGATGCAAAAGAAAGAGGACAAATGCTAGTCAAGTTAAAGGTTCTGTATGAGATGTACGGCCTTGAAATGTCGGATGGGGAGCTTCCGGATTACTTACCGCTCATGTGTGAATTTCTGTATGCCGCCGAATGGGTGCAAGATCCGAAGACGACAGAAAACCTCCGCATGCCCGTTGCGATTTTGGAAGACGGCACCTATCATTTGCTTATAGCGCTGGAAAAAATGAAAAGCCCGTATTTTCATCTGGTCAAGGGACTGCGCGAAACGCTTAAAGCTTGCGTAGAACAGGAGGCAGCCGCGCAATGATGATGCTAGAGCAGTTTTTATGGGTCATTTTCCCGTATATGTGTGTGGTCATCTTTATTGTAGGCCATATTTTCCGCTACAGAACTGACCAGTTCAATTGGACAGCGAAATCGAGCGAATTTATTGAAAAGAAACAATTGATGATCGGAAGCCTTTTATTCCACCTGGGAATTATCCCGGTTATTTTCGGTCACGTGTCCGGTTTGGGTATTCCAAAAACCTGGATGCATGCACTGGGTGTAAACGATCATCTGTATCACATTGGAGCAGTTTATATTGGTGGAATATTTGGAGCCATAACGTTTCTCGGTATGTTGATCCTCACATCTCGCCGTTTTACAATACGCAATGTGCGCCGTTTAAGTACAGCGTCTGATTTGATTGTAAACGTATTGCTTTTGGCCATTGTATGCATGGGGCTGTTTGCGACTCTTGTAACGAATGCGGTACAGCCGGAATTCGATTATCGGGAGACCATCTCGATCTGGTTCCGCGGTTTGTTCATATTCCGTGTCGACCCAACACTCATGAGAGACGTACCGATATCTTTCAAGCTTCATGTACTTATGGGCTTTGCCATTTTTGCATTTTGGCCCTTTACCCGGCTTGTGCATGTGTGGAGTGTTCCGTTGAATTATGTGCGCAGAAGTTATATCCTTTACAGAAGACATAAATCGAATTAGGAAAGCGGGCTCTGCCTTCTTTCCTAATTTTATTAGGAGAGAGTGATGAATAATAGGATGGATTATCAAAGGGAGCTTGAGCGAATACGCGAACATTTCGGTTATGATTTCATGGCGCTTGCTCTGGTTGAACCGGCCGAATATCAATACGTAATTAAATGGAAAAATGCAGCCGGTAATTTAAATGATCGCTTTAAGCGGATTGTGCTGCAATCCGGTAAGGGCATAGCAGGAATCGTGTTTAAAACCGGGAAATCCGTTTTCATTCCATCTGTTTATCAATATGTGGGGGCAGACAACCTGTTTAACTATCCGATCGTTCAATCCGAGAAACTCAAGAGTCTCGGGGCTGTTCCCCTATGGAATGATGCTCGCGTCGCGGGCGTACTGCTTGGTGGATTTCGGGAAGAACAGCTGATGACCGAAGCCATGATGCGTGATTTGGAAGCCTTGGCGCATAGGGGAATTGGAGAGTTGAACGGGAAGGAAGTGATGTGAATTGACATTGTCTGTAGGGACTGGCTCTTTGAGTGCGCTAATGGTGAAGTTGTTTGAGAACAGTACGGAAGCCATTTTCTTTTTTGATAGGCAAGGGAATACCCTAGCCATGAACCCGGCAGCTGAAGAGATTGTGGGCGATGACGTCCTCATTCAACTCTATGAAGGGAAGAACAGAGCTTTATGTGGAACATGCAGGGGCTATACAAGCGAAACGGAGCCCCGTACCTGCCTTAACTGTTATTTCAATATGCCAGAATCCAAGGATTTCGCTTCTTTTCAGGTGTATCTGGAAACAAAGAGCAACGGAATGGTTCCCTATGCAGCTTCTTTTCACACGATTGATTCTGAACATGGAACACGGGTGTTGATGTTGAGAGATTTGACCCCGCAATTTCAGACGCAGGAAAAATTGTATGAAAACAAAATGATGAAGCATGTCATTGAAGCGCAGGAAAATGAGCGTAAACGGCTTTCCAGGGAACTGCACGACAGCGTCGCCCAGGAATTGATGAGCGCGGTTGTTGAACTACGGGTGTTAAAATACATGACGAATGATGAACAGCTCCTAAAAAATATGAAGCAGACCGAAGCATCCATGACGCGGTTGCTGGATGATATCCGCAACCTGTCTGTGGAACTACGCCCCGCCACACTTGATGATTTTGGACTTGAAGCGGCATTTCGTTCTCACTTTAAGAGGGTTGAACAAAGCTTTGGTCTGGTAGTTGAATTTGTGTCGGATCTTCCCCAAAAGCGATATGGAAGTGAAAAGGAAACGGTCATTTACCGTGTCTGCCAAGAGGCTGTTCTCAATGCCTTGAAGTATGCCCAAGTAGACATGGTTAAAGTTTCTTTGACTGAGCACGATCATATGCTTCGTTTGACTGTAGAGGACGATGGAATTGGCTTTGAAAAGGGGAGCAATCCTATTGGAACGGGATTAGGTTTATATGGTATGCAGGAGCGAGCAGAGCTGGTAGGCGGAAGTTTTGGCGTCCTTTCAAATGTTGGTCAGGGAACCAAAGTCTTTTTACAAATTCCGATTGGCCAAGAGGAGGAATAGAGACTTGATCAAAATTGTGTTAGCGGATGACCATGCTATTGTACGAAGCGGATTTTCCATGATTTTGAACTTCCAATCGGATATGGAGGTTGTCGGAACGGCTGCAGATGGCATTGAAGCGTATACGATGGTAGCTAAATATCGTCCGGATATTCTAATCATGGACCTCAGCATGCCCCCAGGCGAAAGTGGATTGATCGCCACAGGCAAGATTAAAGAGGACCACCCTGATACTAAAATTCTGATTCTGACCATGCATGACGATGAAGAATATCTATTTCATATTTTGAAGAATGGTGCTTCAGGCTATGTTTTGAAAAATGCTCCAGATGAGGAGCTATTGCTTGCTATACGAACCATTCATGGGGGCGGGATCTATATCCATCCTAAAATGGCTACTTCTCTCGTTCGTGAGTTCATCAAAAAAGATACGACGTCACAATCAGAAGATCCGTATGAGATCCTGTCCAAGCGGGAACTGGAGATTCTGCCTCTGGTCGCAAAGGGTTACGGTAACAAGGAAGTTGCAGAAAAGCTGTTCATCTCTGTCAAGACGGTGGAAGCGAACAAAGCGAAAATCATGGAGAAATTGAATTTAAGAAGCCGGCCTGAACTGGTCCAATATGCATTAAAGAAAAAAATGCTGGACTTTTAGGTGATGAAGAAGAACATTTTAAAGAAAAAATCTCTTGAACAAACCAAGTCGCTTCTTAATAGAGGCGTCTTTTTTTATTTTCAGGGACTCCCCCGTTAGGGAAAGGGGAGTCCCCTATATTCGATAAGATCGGCTAGCGGCTACAATGGGGACAGAAAATTCAAATCAATAATTCGACAGAAAAAACGTTGAAAAGGTGAGTTAAATGATTAGAAAAATGCAGTTGCCGTTACAAACATTGAACTTGATTCTTGGATTCATGGTATGGGTTATCATTTCTTCTCTTATGCCGTTCATTACGGAGGATATTGTGATTCCACCCGGAAAATTGGCTATGATCACGGCGATTCCGGTCGTACTTGGTTCGATTCTGCGCATTCCGCTTGGTTATTATGCCAACATCTTCGGAGCAAGAATCGTTTTTCTCGTTAGCTTTATTTTGCTTTTGTTTCCCGTCTACTATATCAGTGAAGCTTCTACGATGATGGATTTAATTATCGGTGGCTTGTTCCTTGGGATTGGAGGAGCTGTGTTCTCGGTTGGGGTGACTTCGCTGCCGAAGTATTACCCAAAGGAAAAGCATGGGTTTGTAAATGGGATGTATGGTATAGGAAATTTGGGAACAGCCATCACTACCTTCTCGGCCCCTATTGTGGCTACCCAAATTGGCTGGGCCCCTACAGTGAAGCTATATCTCATTGTGCTGCTTGTTTTTATCGTTTTGAATTTCTTCTTAGGGGATCGTCATGAAGCTAAAGTAAAGACGCCAATTATGGAGCAGATTAAAGGCGTTTACAAAAATGAGAAGCTTTGGTTTTTCTCGCTCTTTTATTTTATTACATTTGGCTCATTTGTAGCGTTCACGGTGTACTTGCCGAATTTCCTGGTATCGAATTTTGAGCTGACTAAAGTGGATGCAGGGATGCGTACAGCAGGCTTCATTGCGATTGCCACTTTCTTCCGCCCCATCGGTGGCTGGCTGGCGGATCGGTTTCAGCCCCTGTTCCTGCTGGTAGGTACGTTCTCTGTTTATACGGTCGCTGCGATTCTTTTGGCTTTTTCACCAGGGATCACCCTTTATACAGTAGGCTGCTTGGCGATCGCTGTATGTGCTGGAGTGGGGAACGGCGTCATTTTCAAGCTAGTTCCATTTTATTTTAATAAACAAGCAGGTATAGTTAACGGAATTGTATCCATGATGGGCGGTCTCGGTGGCTTTTTCCCTCCGATCTTGTTGTCGACGATTCATGCCGTTACTGGCCATTATTCCATTGGATTCATGCTACTTTCCCAAGTGGCGCTGGCTAGCCTGATCCTCGTCATATGGCTGTATTATCAAGGGACACAATCTAATGAATGAGCGTTATTCCAGACAAATCTTATTTAGACCCATTGGTGGCGAAGGGCAGCGTAATCTATCCGTTGCTGTCGTCACCATTATCGGTTGCGGGGCACTGGGTTCCGCCATTGCCGAAACACTGGTAAGAGCGGGCGTTGGGGAGCTTCATCTTGTTGACAGGGATTATGTAGAGATGTCGAATCTGCAACGCCAGCAACTGTTCACGGAGCAGGACGCCGCGGAAATGCAGCCCAAGGTTATGGCAGCCGAAAAAAGGCTGAAAGCCATACGAGAAGACGTACGGTTGCACACATATCTCGATAATTTGGATGCCGAGCTTGTTCAAGAACTTGCCAGCAAAAGTATATTGCTGATGGATGCTACGGACAATTTCGAAACTCGTCTGCTTATCAACGATGCTGCACTGAAGACAGGAATTCCATGGATTTATGGAGCCTGTGTTGGAAGCACAGGCGTTGTTTTTCCATTCGTGCCGGGCGAGTCAGCTTGTTTACGCTGCCTTCTGCCATCGCTGCCTGCGATCAATCAGACCTGCGATACGGCTGGAATCATCTCGCCTGCAGTCCAGGTGACAGCCGCCCTCCAATGTGCAGAAGCCATGAAGTGGCTGAGCGGCAGACATGATAAGATGCGCCGCAAGGTTCATCTATTTGATCTATGGGAGAACACGCAGATGGACATAGGGATTTCCCGCATCCGTAACCAAGATTGTCCAACCTGTGGAGAATATCCTACGTTTCCTGCACTGACGGCATCATGTCGCTCGGCGTATGCTGCGCTGTGCGGACGGGATGTGGTACAGGTTCTTCCAGACCCCCATCGTCCGATCACGCTCGATGATGCAGAGAAAATGGGCAGGCTTATAGCAGATAGTGTAAAAAGAACTCCTTATTTCGTTGAATTTTATGCTTTTAAGCATCGAATGATTTTATTCAAAAACGGAAGGCTTCTCATACACGGTGTACGAAGTGTTGCCAACGGTCAAAAACTATATCATCAGCTGTTCGGTTAAATGAGATGTAGATACAAAAAGCAGAAATATTTATAAGAGTCTGTCACCGGAGAGTGGCTTGTCCGGTGGCTGGAAGGTGGAAAAGATGAGTGTATTTGAAATCGTAACGGAGCCCATTCTCCCGCAGGCTTATGCGGATTATGTCCTAAGGCCGGAAGCGGGAGCGGTGACTGTGTTTACAGGGCACGTCCGAGAATGGACTCAAGGCGTACGGACCTTATACCTCGCTTATGAGGCCTATGTACCCATGGCCCAAAAAAAACTCGCGGAGATTGGCCACGAAATCGAACAGAAATGGGAAGGGACAAGAGTGGCAATTGCGCACCGGGTTGGCGAGCTTCAAATCGGTGATATCGCCGTTGTCATCGCCGTTTCTTCAGCACACCGCTCAGATGCATATGAGGCGAATGAATACGCGATCGAACGAATCAAAGAAATAGTTCCAATTTGGAAACGAGAGATTTGGGAAGATGGAATGCAGTGGGTCGGATATCAAAAGAAAAAGCCGGGGGAGATCAGTCATGATTAAGCTGTACTATTTTGCGGGACTCCGTGAGGTGACGGGGAAAACAGAAGAATTGGCAGACTTGGCGGGCCAAACTGTGGGTGATTTATCCAATTGGATAACAGATCAATATCCAGATATGCCGATCAAGTCTGTACGAATTGCGATAAACGAGGAGTATGCGTTGTCTACGGATGTATTACAGGATGGAGACGTTGCAGCCTTCATTCCCCCAGTCAGCGGTGGCTGATGATAACGCTCCAAAACACTAGAAAAGGAGGGAACGTATGAATTCGTATCCGCTGAAGGACCCATTGCGGCGGCCAATTCGTGATTTACGTATATCTGTTACGGACCGCTGCAATTTCCGCTGTTCCTATTGCATGCCCAAAGAAATCTTCGGCGACGATTTTGCCTTTCTTCCCAAAAGTGAATGTCTGTCGTTTGAAGAGATTCACCGACTGGCGAAGCTCTTTGTGTGCCTAGGAGTAAAAAAAATCCGACTCACAGGCGGCGAACCATTAATGCGCAGGAATCTACCTGACCTGGTCTCCCAAATCCTGTCCATTGACGGAGTGGAGGATGTCGGCTTGACCACCAATGGTTTGCTGCTAGGACAGCAGGCTAAGCCCCTCTATGACGCGGGGCTACGACGGCTTAACGTCAGTCTGGACGCTCTGGACCCTGAGCTGTTTGGGCGGTTGAATGGGCGGGGGATTAAGCCTGATGTTATTTTGAAGCAGATCGAATATGCAAGAGAAGTCGGCTTTGAAATCAAGGTCAATATGGTAGTTCAAAAAGATCTAAATGATTCCGAAATTTTGCCGATGACCGCTTATTTTAAGGAGCAGGGAATAACCCTTCGCTTTATCGAGTTTATGGATGTAGGTAATGACAACGGGTGGAGCTTCAAAAAGGTACTAACCAAAAAAGAAATCGTTGAACGACTTAAGAATGTGTACGAGCTGGAGCCGATGGATCGGGATTACTTTGGAGAAGTGGCAAAGCGTTATCGTTATAGAGACAGCGACGCGCAGGTTGGCTTTATTACTTCGGTTTCTGAATCATTTTGCTCGTCCTGCACACGTGCCCGCTTATCGTCTGATGGCAAGTTTTATACGTGCTTGTTTGCTTCAGGCGGATTGGATCTACGTCAGATGCTTCGTAACGGGACAAATGACGAAGAGCTGCTTGCTGTGATTACTTCAGTATGGGAACAACGCACAGATCGGTATTCCGATGAACGTACTGAACAGACAGCAAAAAACAGAAAAAAGATTAGCATGTCCTACATTGGCGGTTAACATTTTATACCAGAAAAAAGTGCTGTATTTGTCGTGACTGCCCCAAAAAAGAAAGCGCAAACATTTTTGTTGGCAAAGCTTAAATTAAGTGTTATTATGATGTTGGGATTGTTACTGAAAAGGCAAAACCCGAGGCATGGAATTAATATTTCCATGTGTTGGGTTTTGCCTTTTCTTTTAGAAATACAAGATTTGTGATATCCTGCACGATATGAATATCTGGCCCAGCCATAACGCAGAAAGGTGAGTGATATAAAGCCTTACAAGTGCTGAACAACAAAGATGATGACGTCAACCAACGAATCGACATCCGAAAAATGATGTCATAGGACGTGGTTAACCGACTATATCCATTTGCAAAACGGAATATCAGATCGGTTTGAGAGCACTCAAGATCATTCAGGGAAAACGTAAGGCTTTTGTCTCTTGATATGAATGCGTTTTCATAACACGAAGTTGTAAATCAAATACATTTTAATTTGATTTATGACGAAGGTTTGATCGGCTATTACCGTCTTGTGACCTATCTGAAATTTCGCCCAGCAACTAAATCCTTTTTTAAATTTTTGTGGGATAAGGGGGCAGTTAGATGATCATAGCGAAAATATTTAATAATAACGCCATAATAGCCAAAGATTCAAAAAGGGATGAATTTGTTGTTATGGGTCGAGGTATTGCGTTCAAAAAGAGTGCGGGAGAACAAGTAGAAGAGCATTTAATTGAAAAGGTCTTTGTGCTTAAACAGAAGGATGCCTCAGAGAAATTTAAATTATTGCTAGAGGATGTTCCTTCAGAATATGTTTCGTTATGCTATGACATCATTGAATATGGAAAAAGCATATTAGAGGCACAATTGAGCGATTATATATATGTTTCGCTTACAGACCACATGAACAATGCACTTAAAATGTTTGATGTAGGGCTTAAAAATGCAAATCCGTTAATCTGGGAAATTAAAAAATTTTATCCCAAAGAATTTGGGGTTGGATTAAAAGCACTGGAGTTCATTGAAGACGAAACAGGCAAATGCTTGTCAGAAGATGAAGCAGGCAATATAGCCCTTCATTTAATAAATGCTCAAGTAAACAGCTCCTACAATAAGGTAGCGGATGTTGCTCAGCAAACTCAAAAAATACAGGATATCTTAAATATTATTAAATACTCTTATAACAACACCATAGATGAACACTCAATCAGTTATGAACGTTTTATTACACATTTAAGATTCTTCTTTCAGCGATTAAATAAAAAGGAAAAAACAGAACTGGAAGACGATTTTTTGTGGAGGCAAGTGAAAGCCAAGTATAAAAAGGCTTACGGCTGTATGCTGAAGATCGAAAAATACTTGAACACGGTAATGTCAGATGAGGAAAAGCTGTATATAACGATTCATATTCAGCGTTTGACCCAAAGACAAAATTGAATAACTCTTGGATTGTTACTGGTAAAGCAGGCGAAACCAACCTAGATCGAATTTGATCTATTTGGTTTCGCCTTTTTTTATAAATACCATTATTTTGAATAGTTCAATTCCCTCGAAGACACAATATATAGGCAGTCTATACCATTGCTGAAACGCTCTCGAGATGGATGCAAAATGCCAAATACAAATAAAGGGGAAGTTACGATGAAGTATGAGACATTAGCAAAAGACATTATCAAAAATGTCGGCGGCAAGGGAAATGTGAATAGTCTAACTCATTGTGTTACACGTTTGCGTTTCAAACTAAAAGATGAAAGCAAGGCTAATACAGAGGTTTTGAAAAATATGGATGGTGTTGTTACAGTAGTAAAAAGTGGCGGACAATACCAGGTTGTTATAGGTAACCATGTACCGGAGGTTTACGCTGACGTTATTGCTTTAGGCGGTTTCTCGGAAGCGTCTTCAGAAGAGGTATCAGACGAAAAAGTGAGTTTGTTCAATAGATTCATTGATACGATTTCAGGTGTATTTACACCAACGCTTGGTGTCCTGAGTGCCACGGGTATGATTAAGGGCTTCACTGCCTTATTTGTAGCTTTGGGCTTGCTTACCACAACATCAGGTACCTATCAAATTCTCAATGCTTTAGGTGATTGTTTGTTCTACTTCTTTCCTATTTTCCTGGGGTATACGTCGGCCAAAAAGTTCAATGCCAACATTTTTATAGGTATGGCCATAGGGGCATCTCTTGTTTATCCGACATTTAGCACGATAACAGCCTCGGGCAAACCGCTATACACTTTATTTGGCGGAACCATATTTGAATCTCCGGTATATTTAACATTTCTGGGCATTCCGGTCATTCTGATGAGCTATGCGTCAACCGTTCTTCCGATTATCATATCCACCTATGTAGGCTCAAAAATAGAAAACTTCTTTAAAAAGGTTATCCCTAGCGTAGTGAGAACATTTTTGGTTCCGTTTTTCACCTTGTTAGTTATTGTTCCATTAGCACTGATCGCAATTGGACCTCTCTCAACTTGGGCTGGTCAGCTGCTGGGAGCAGGAACCCTCTTTGTGTATAACTTAAGTCCGATTATTGAAGGTATAATCATGGGCGCTTTCTGGCAAGTATTTGTTATTTTTGGATTACACTGGGGACTTGTTCCTATCGCTATGAACAACTTAGCAGTGCTTAAATTCGATCCGATCCTTGCTGCGACGCTTGGAGCTTCCTTTGCTCAGACGGGTGTTGTGCTGGCGATTCTGCTTAAAACAAAAAATGTAAAGCTAAGATCACTTTCCATTCCAGCTGTCATCTCGGGGATTTTTGGTGTTACAGAACCAGCTATTTACGGGATTACATTACCACGTAAGAAGCCATTTATTTTAAGTTGTATAGCGGCTGCAGTAGGTGGCGGTATTATAGGAATGATGGGAACTAAAGGGTACATCATTGGCGGATTGGGTATTTTCGCCATTCCGAGCTATATCAGTCCGGCAGGAATAGACAGCGGATTTTATGGAGCTGTTATTGGTATCCTGGTAAGCTTTGTATTAGGCTTCCTGCTTATGTTCTTTAGCGGATTTAAAGATGATGAAGTGAAAGAAGCGAACAAGGAAGACAGCACAACAGGAGCAGCTAAAGGAGAAATTTTAGTCAAACAAGAGACTGTGATGAGTCCGTTAAAAGGTGAAGTGAAACCTTTATCTGAAGTCACGGACGAAGCCTTTTCGACAGGTGCACTGGGAAAAGGGATTGCCATTGAACCTTCGGAAGGTAAGGTCGTTTCACCTGTAGATGGCGTATTAACATCATTATTTTCGTCAGGGCATGCGATCGGAATTACCAGTGATCACGGTGTTGAAGTCCTTATCCATGTAGGCAAGGATACGGTCAAATTAAAAGGCAAACACTTTTATCCTAAAGTAAAACAGGGGGATGCTGTTAAAAAAGGTCAGCTGCTCATGGAGTTTGATATGGAAGCGATCAAAGAGGCTGGCTATGTTCTGACCACACCTGTAATCGTTGCCAATACTGCGAATTACCTGGATGTAATTGAAACAGAGAAGAAGTCGATTGAGTATCAAGAGGATTTATTGACGGTTGTAGTCTAATTCTGATAATGAGCTTAGGCTTCCGACGCGGTTTTTGTACGAAGCCATTGGAGGGAGCCTAAGCAGATAAAATGTTGAGGAGGAATTAAACAATGAAAAACACAACTAATTTGGAGTTTCCGCAAGGATTTTTATGGGGAGGGGCTACGGCTGCTAACCAATTTGAAGGTGGATATAACGAAGACGGTAAGGGATTGAGCACCGCCGATGTAATTACAGCTGGGACACATACGACTTCCCGAAGAATTACACCTGTATTGGAAGAAGGAATGAACTATCCAAGTCACGAGGCTATTGATTTCTTCCATCACTATAAAGAGGATATCCGTTTATTTGCAGAAATGGGTTTCAAGGTCTTTAGAATGTCCATTGCCTGGTCAAGAATATTTCCTAACGGAGATGATACAGAGCCGAATGAGCAAGGCTTACAGTTCTATGATCGTGTATTTGCAGAATTGAAAAAGTATAATATCGAGCCTTTGGTTACGATCTCACATTACGAAGCGCCGTTTAATCTAACTCAAAAATATAATGGCTGGTCAGATCGCAGAGTCGTCGATTTTTATGTGAGATATTGTGAAGTGCTTTTTAACAGATACAAAGATGTCGTGAAATACTGGTTAACCTTTAATGAAATCAATATCTTAACCTTGTCTTTTGGCGCGTTCATGGCTGGAGCTATGATGCCGGAGGGGAATGGAGAGCTTGCCCATGCTACAGTGAAGGATGAGCAGGTTCTGTATCAAGCTTTGCACCATCAATTTATTGCCAGCGCAAAGGCAGTAAAGCTGGGTCATGCAATCAACAAGGACTTTAAAATCGGCTGTATGATTGCTTATATGTGTTCGTATCCACTTACATGTCATCCTGATGATTTACTGCTGGCCCAACAAAAGGATAACTTGAGCAACTTCCTGTGTTCAGATGTTCAAGTAAGAGGAGCCTATCCCGGATTTGCCAAGCGATATTTTAAAGAAAATAATATTGATATCGCCATGCAAGAAAATGATGAGAATATCCTTAAAGAAGGCTGTGTGGATTTCTATACCTTCAGTTATTATTCATCTACTTGTGTCAGTGCCGATCCCAACCAGGAGAAGGTGGGAGGGAATTTATCCATGGGATTAAAGAATCCTCATTTGAAAGCAAGTGCTTGGGACTGGCAGATCGATCCACAGGGATTAAGATGGTCCCTCAATAACATTTATAACCGATATGAAATCCCATTAATGGTTGTTGAAAATGGTCTCGGTGCCGTAGATACAGTGGAAGAAGACGGTTCAATTAGCGATGATTATCGAATTGACTATCTGAAACAACACATTGAGCAAATGAAAGAAGCGATTGCTGATGGGGTAGACTTGATAGGCTATACTCCGTGGGGATGTATTGATCTGGTAAGTGCAGGAACCGGTGAAATGAAAAAGCGTTATGGCTTCATTTACGTTGATAAGGATAATGAAGGCAACGGTACACTTGCCAGATCCAGAAAGAAGAGTTTCTATTGGTACAAGAACGTGATAGAAACGAATGGAGAGCAGTTGGATTAAATCTTAAATCCTAATGCCTGATTTGCGAGTGGAGAGAACCCAAAAACGGGTCTTAAAAAATATATACAGCCAGCGCGTGCCAATGTTCAATCGGTACGCGCTGTTTGAATTTATTATGAAACGAAAACAATCTTTTTCCAGTAGTAACAGAAAACATGCGAAAATTCTCGGCAGTGATAACTTACATGAAACTACCTAAAAGAAAATGAACATGGTATACGTATGAAGAAAATGAATTGTATTTTTAAATTGACTAAACACATTGGATGAAAATGTCGAAATATAAGATAGGGCATATATCAAAATAAAAGGAAGTGGATACATATTATGAATCAAGTAGAAGCTGTTTTGGCCGCTATGCCGTTTATCAAAGAAGCTGCACGACAAGATGTTTCAATTTCTGTAATGGATGGAGAAAAGTTTCTGTTCTTTCAATCAGGTAAAAGTTTAGTGTATGACTTCAAAGCAGGCGACCCTCTTCCTGACGTCCACAGAAACTTCAAAATGTTAGTGGGTGGTGAAAAGACCAGAGAGCGTTATGCTGCTGAAGTTTTTGGAATCGCTGCTGATTCATATTTTCATCCGATTAAGAATGAACAGAATGAAATTGCGGCTGTAATGTGTATTACCTATAGTATGGATAATCAAGATCAATTGAAGAAGTTGATGACTCAAGCTGAGGAGGTTACCAGCAAGCTAGTTGAAGGGATTCAGCATGTGGCGGCCCATTCGGAGGAGCTTAGTGCGACAGCCGAAGAAATCTTGAGCAATACGAAACAGGCGGTTGAAGATTCCGGTAACGTGACTGAAGTGGCCGGCTACATTAAGGAAATTTCAGAGCAGACAAACTTGCTTGGATTAAATGCAGCAATTGAAGCAGCCCGGGTGGGTGAGGCAGGAGCGGGTTTTGGCGTTGTCGCTACAGAAATCCGCAAAATGTCTACGGGCACAAAGGAAGCAACTGGACGAATTGAACAGTCCTTGCAAGCTGTCAGACAATCGGTTTATAACATGGAACAAGAGATCACGCAGATTGCAGTTTCCTCCCAAGAGCAAGCCAAGCTTGTAACGGAATTTATGAATGTTATTGATCAATTAAATGTAACCAACCACGGCTTGAGAGGGTTAGTAGAAAAAATAACGGATGATGTTGACGCAGAATAAAGCATGAAAAAAGTCTCGGTCTGTGAAATGTGCATTCCGTAATGGAAGTGTAGATCACAGGCCGAGACTTTTTTCTAATAGTCAGTCATTATGAGTAATGTTTGTTTAACAGTGCAGTATCATAATACTCTTCGAAAGATTTAATTTTATTGTTTTCAAATTTAAAGATCTGTACATAGATTCCGTTGTATTTTATTTTTTTGTCTTCTCCCCATGCTCCATTCGCTGTGATATCAATGTGGCTGCGTGTTTTTGTCACAATCGTGTTAGGATTTTCTCCGACCATAAACTCATCAATTGTCCATTCGAATGTCCCTTTCATATCATTAAAAATGGGATTAAAGAAACCTTTTACGGCATCCCAGCCTTCTTGAACAGAATCGTGCAAAACAGCCACATCATCAGTCGTAAATGGGGTAATGACAACCGGATTATCTTCAACCCACAGAGAATAAAATTTGTCCGTGTCCCCTAGGTATAAAGAAAAAAAGTCGATAATGACATCCATATTCTTTTTAGCAACTTCATTTTCGCTGCTGAATGAAGCATTAATAGTTACATTTTTAATTTTTTTTGGATTCATTTTGTCATTCTCCTTTATGAAAAAGATATTGAGTGGCTCCAGCAAAATCTACTTGTATATCTTGCCCGCTAATATAGCTGGATAAGCTACTATTTATTAATAATAACGCATTTGCTTGATCCTCGGGAGTAGCAATTCCTGCGACGGAGGTAAAATCTTCAGATATCACTTTTTTAAATATGATATTAAAATCTTCAGTCATGGCTGTGTTTGTTGCACCTGGAGATATTGTATTTATTCTAATATGCTGCTCTGAATAAGCCATTGCCACATATTTCACCCAGGCCACGAGTGCCTCTTTTGATAAAAAGTAAACTCCGTTTTCTTCCGTTTTCTGTGCCATTACCTTTTCATCAGACAAATGGCTATCCAGCCAGTTTTGTGCTTCTTCATAGGTCTTACAAGAAATAAGCGGCAGCAAAATTTCCTTTTTTGCTTCCCAAGCAAAAGCAGCTACAGAAGCTACAATAGCAATGGCGGAATGTGGATTTAATTTTTCTTTAATTAGCTCAACAAAATGCTTGACTCCAACAAAATTAATATTCATGACTTGTTTAGGGGTAAATGTTTTTCCAGCATAAGAGGTTCCAGCAATGCCCGCACAGTTAAAAACGAAATCGACTGTATCAGGTAATGCGCCTACTGCTTGTTCAATTGATATTTTACTTCCCATATCGATAGGGATGTATTGTTTTACTTTAAACTGAGGTTCCTTGATATCCAGCGCGTAAACCTGTGCGCCCAGTCCAATTAATTTTTGTGCCGTTGCTTTACCGATTCCAGTTGCACATCCTGTAATGACTACTACTTTTCCGTTGTAGCCCAAATCTGTCAAGTTACTGCTCATCGGAACGCCTCCTTAATTATTCGTGATTATATTCACATAATTAGTATAAAATATAGGTAATTAAATAATAATAGACTGATTTTTGAGAGTGTTAAAAATTTAGACAGATGCTCAATAGTGTACAATATAAAATAAAACATCTTGCGAGGGCCTAACATGATTCGAAAAACAACTCCTAAGGAACTTCTTGCTGAATCCTTGATAGACTTAGCCAAAAAACATCCGATCCAGTCGATCACCGTAACGGATATTACTGATAATTGCCAGGTCAGCAGGCAGATGTTCTATTATCATTTTTCAAGTAAATATGATTTAATTTCATGGATTTATAGTGATAAGGCAGATAAAATTATTGAACAATATATAGAGAAAGAGTCTTGGGGACGTGTTGCCGGGAGAATTGTAGAGTTTATTAAAGAGGATTATATCTATTTTAAAAAAGCTTTTGACGATGATACTCATTTGTCTTTTTATAATAATATTTTTGACTATACTGTTGAATGCCACACCAAATATATACTTAAGAAAACCAATAGTACTTCGTTGCCTCCAGACATCCTTTTCGCTATCAGATTCAACGCATATGGGGGAGTGAATGTGACGAAAGACTGGCTTGAGAATGGCATGAAGGAATCTCCGGAAGAATTGGGTGAACTAATATTCTCAGCGATGCCCTTGCCTATAAAAAAGCATTTTTATTTAGATTGATAACCTGACTAAAAGTTATAAATCTGACTCTCCAGTCTTCATTTTACTTGGATGTGAGTTAGTATAGAGAAAGGATAAAAGAAGAAAGAAAGGCAGTCATGAAATGGATATTCAATTAGATAAAGCTCCCTGTGGATATTTTTCGATCTCGGACTCAGGCCTCATTTAATCGGTGAATCAAACTTTTTTGGATATGCTACTTTATGACCGTAGTGAATTGCTCGGACGGCCTAATGCGCAAGTGTTATGCAACAGGAAGGTCTTGAAAACAATACTCTTCTTCATTACTATGAGCCATATCCGACCCAGTTTTCTTCCAGTGGACAAATGATTGAACTACAGTTTGCGCTTTCAGGTCAACGTCATGTGGATGTGGCTGGTCTGGATTATACACTCCCGAAGGGGCAAGGGGCACTTATTTTTCTGCAGGATGTCAAAGCCTGGTTTCATCCTCCATTTAATGAGCAATATACATCATTTGCACTCGGCATCCCTGTTTCGTTGTTTAACTATGCGACCTCACAGTTGGTAGCTCGTCAGCAGGTAGCCATTGAATTTAATCAAATTCTTAAGGGAGCTGCATATGGCCCGGCAAATCCTTGAATCCAGCATGATTGATCCTCCCTCACTGATCACATTATCCAAGAAAGTTGGCCTAAACGATTTTAAATTAAAAAAGGGGTTCAAGGCTTGTTTTGGAACTACTGTATTTGAATATTTGCGTCACATTTGTCTGGACTATGCGATGAAGCTGCTACGAACTCAAGAAAGCAATGTGACAGAAGCAGCGATGGCTGTAGGATACAGTAATGTGAGTGCATTTTCAGAGCAATTTTTCCGCGAATACGGAGTGAAGCCATCATCCATAAAGAAAGTATTTTTAAACTAAAATCCGTTTAACCGTAGAATAATCCGTATATAGGCAGCAGGGTTTTGCTATCACTCGTATACTTCTGCATAGAGAGAATCTATAACAGAGGAGTGTACGAGGATGAATAGAATAAAAGGGAGCATCTTTTTTAGTGTATTTGTGGCTATGCTAGGGCTCATGCTTATTGCTCCAATTATGCCGCCCCTCATTCGTGAATTAGGATTAAGAGAAAGTCATTCCGGGTTAATCATTTCGCTGGGTTCCATTACCATGGTCCTAATGGCTCCAGTATGGGGAAATCTGAGTGATGCAAAAGGACGCAAACCTGTAATCCTGATTGGGTTCATAGGGATGTGTGTAAGTTGCTTGCTATTTACGCTTACTCTTTTTGGCGGGTTAAATGGATGGCTCAGCGGGTGGCTGTTATTAGTCCTGCTGATTGTTACACGCGGTTTGATAGGCGGGTTTATCCCGGCGGTATTGTCATCTTCCCAAGCCTATATGGGAGATGTGACGGAGGGAGAAGATCGAGGTACTGGGATGGCTATCATTAGCGCAGCCAATGGGCTTGGACTGGTATTTGGGCCCGCTATTGCAGGTGCCTTTACTTTAATAGGGCTGTTATGGCCCTTATATTTTGGGATCGTGATTGCCGCTGTTGCATTTGTAGTGGCTCTGCTGGCGATTCCCGCTGCCAAACCCGTTATTCAGCAAAAGCCGGCTCGGATTAACCCATTTCAGTCTGGACTACGGATGTATTTGTTTGCAGGTTTGGTTACGATGATTAGTATTGTGACCATCCAGGTTATAGGCGGATTTTATTTGCAAGATCAATTAGGCCTTTCATCCGAAGAAACAGCAAGAGTCGTTTCCTTTGGGCTCATGTTTTCCGGGGCAGCCATGTTGATTGTACAGATCGTTCAGATGAAATGGCTTAAATGGCAGCCTAAGCCGATGATTTTGCTTGGTTCTCTGTTCCTGATTACGGGAATGGGATTATTTCTGGTGTCAACCAGCTTGATCGTTTACTATGCAGCGTTCTTTATGTTTGGTATAGGTACGGGCTTGCTAATGCCCGGCTTTATGGCTGGTGCTTCTCTGTCTGTCAGTAAAGAACAGCAAGGGGGAGCCGCTGGTTTAGTGGCTGCTGTTCAGGGCATTTCTGCGATCATTGCTCCTATTTTGACGACGACTCTGTATCGGGTGGACAAATATATTCCCTTTGCGTTTATAGCGGTTCTGGTAGCTGTTATGGCCGTCATTCTGTTGGGGGTAAGAAAAGGAAAAAGTGATCAGATCATGTGATCAGCAAATAGGTTTCCCGTAGGCAAACAGCGGGAAGCCTATTTCGCTTGCTCTGTAGTTAAAAAGTCTTAATGTTCCTATTCATCACTGTATAATCCACGCGGGCTCTTTGTCATTATTTTTTCAACGATAGTGATGGGAAAGGCTGGAGATTTTCAGGAACAAAAGGTCTGATGTTTACTCGTACATCTTGGTAAGATCCTTCAGGGAGGTAATTGTACTTCCTTCCCCAAGGGCCCCGAATTTCCACTCACTTCCATAGCGGTATACCTCACCTACACGTATACTGCACATTCCCTTATAGTCGTCCGTCAAATTGAACCGGAGAATCTCTTCTGCATGGGTCGTATCGACCATTCGAATATAAGCGTTGTCTACCATACTGAAATCCTTACTACGGCCAAAACTAAAAAAACGGAAGATATTCACAATAAATACGACCTTGTGCACATCCTGAGGTAGTTGGTGGAGGGACACCGTAATGACTTCATCATCGCCGTCACCATGTCCTGTCAAGTTGTCACCACTATGTACGACGGCTCCACAAGGACTGTTTTTATTGCCGAAATACACTAAATTTCCCCTTTTATCCAGCTTGCCGTTCTCATTGAGAAGAAGGGCTGACGCATCAATATCCATCGTTCTACCCTTCATAGGGTCCCAACCAAGCCCTACATTAAGCACGGATAAGTGCGGATTGTTCTTTGTCAGGTCTACCTTCTGCCCTTTAACTAGATTAATACCCAAAACGGTTCCTCCCGCTAGCAATATTTGGTCCTACCCTGAAATTGTAGCACAATTATCGCAAAATAGCCTAAAAGAAACCGCTTCAGACGTATGCTGCCGCTCCGGGCTTTTTGTCATGTATTACGATAACAAGTATTTCTTTTTTGTCCACTTTTTGGTTCATATTCTACCCTTGGATATAGTATTAGTGTCATACCTTACTTTTTATATGGCTTACGTTTTTTGCAGGTAGATTCATGAAGGTATATTTACAGTGAAAAAGTAAGTTTATTACATTGACAAAATCGACAAAAGACTGCTAGAATCGTAAAAACAATTAAACAAAGCAGAATACTATGATATGAGTGAATATCCACCTTTTGGTAGAATCAAGGAGTCGTCGCTTATGTTTCAGCCAGCACATGTTTTGAAATATGCCTCGATTGAGGAAGCCCTCTCCAGTCAGCCCAGAAAATCAGTTGCAAAAATTGACGATACCTACCAGGATGTTCCCGCCATTTTTTTTCTGATTAAAGGTTATGAAGAAGGCCCAACAGTATGGATTCAGGCTGCTCTGCATGGAGATGAATACGATGGAATCGTAGCTTGCATTCATCTAATAGAGCATCTTGATGTGAACTGTTTGAAGGGGAATATTATCGTTTGTCCGATTACCAACCCGAGCGCTTTTCAGGCCGGAACCAATGAAAGTCCGCTGGACGGCGTTAATTTGAACCGGGTGTTTCAGCAGGAACGGACAGACACGTATTCCTATCGTTACGGAGAATGGCTTGCTCAGAAGATCACGTCTTCGGCCCATTTCTTCATTGATCTGCACGGGGGAGGCAAATATCTGGACGTATGCCCGTTTGCTATGGTGGCCAGCGATCAGACTTTGGCCTATGAAGCCGCTTTGGCAGCGTTAAAGGCTGTGAATCTGACGGCTATCTATACGTGTGAATCCCGGGCCAAGGGGATGCTGATCAATGAGGTTTGTAAATATGGAATTCCTGCTGTGCTGCTGGAAAGCGGAGGCGGTTCGCATTGGACAGAGGAAGGGGTTGCCGCAAACCAACAGTCTCTGTATGCTATTCTCGCTGAACTGCACATACTGGCGGGTACGCCCGCTTCGGTTGTGGGGAAGGGCGACGCGCACCGTGTTACCAAAATTGAAGAATTAAGGTTTGAAGCTTCCGGTTTACAGAGATTCAGGGCGTCGGCAGGTGACGAGGTCAAGCTTGGCGATCCGCTGATCGAAGTCCTGTCTTTCCCTGAATACGAAACGCACCGGATTATTTGTCCCGTAGATCACGCTGTTATCCTGTCCATTCATACGGCATCGGTCGTTCATCAACACGATTATGCCGTCATGCTGGGGATTATTGAATAGAAATTTATTTTGGGGGTTATACATCATGAAAAAGTCCAAGCTGCTAGTTATTTTGACCCTGTTATCCATCATCGTTGCAGGCTGTTCTACGACCAGTACGACACAACCTGCACAGGATGGGAAGTTGGAAATTACCATCGGGAGAGCGTTTGACATTAACGGGCTTGATCCCGGCTTTCTGACGGAAAATGCGCAAGTTGTAGATAATATTTTTGACACTTTGGTAAAACGGGATGACAAGGAGCAATTGGTTCCCGGTCTGGCTACAAGCTGGAGTCAAGTGAACGACACGACCTGGGAGTTCAAGCTGCGCAAAGGCGTTACGTTTACCAATGGCGAGCCGTTTAATGCGGACGTCGTAAAATATACGATCGACCGGGTGCTGAATCCCAAAAATAACGCTCCGACCGCAAGTTACATTTCGACAATTAAAGAAGTTAAAGTGGTGGACGAATATACTGTTCATGTCATTACGAAAAAAGCGGACCCGTTAGTTCCGACCCGCTTTAACCGCTATCCGACTGAAATGGTTCCTCCGAAGTATGCAGAAGAAGCCGGACAGGAGCAATTTGCTCAAAAACCGGTTGGCACCGGGCCTTACCAATTTGTGAAATGGGATAAAGGCAGCAGCGTCGAGCTGGAAGCCAACAAAAATTACTGGGGCGGCGAGCCTGCGGTGAAAAAGGTGACGTTCCGTTCGATTCCGGAAGCTTCCACACGGGTAAGCGCCCTGCTGAATGGCGAGGTGGACATTATTACCGCAGTTTCGCCTGAGGATCGGGACAAGGTGACTTCTTCCTCCACAGCCAAGCTGTCCACGGTGGAAAGAGCAGGCAATACCGTGTATGTGGGCTTGAAAACGGATAAGGCTCCTTTTAACAATAAAAAGGTCAGACAGGCACTGAACTATGCTATTGATGTAAAATCCATCGTGAAAAATGTATTGAAGGATGCGGCTGTCGAAACGAACAGCCTGATTGGGCCAAAAGATTTCGGATACGCCGGCGAGTTTGATGCTTATGAATATAATCCGGAGAAGGCCAAACAGCTGTTGGCTGAGGCGGGCTATCCTAAAGGGTTCTCTATAACGCTGGATACGGTAAACTGGTACATCAAAAATACGGATGTGGCCCAGGTGATTGCCGAGCAATTGAAGGCTGTTGGTGTGAATGTCAAGGTAAATAACGTGGAAAGCTCGGTTTATCGCACGCTGATTCCATCCGGTAAGCAATCTGATATGTACGTATTGGGCTGGAGCAGCACGAACACGCTGGATGCCGATGCCGCGATCTATGCTATTCTGCGTTCCGGGGAGTCTTACTCCACCTATGCCAATCCGAGTGTGGATGCCAAGCTGGATGAAGCCAGATCGGTAACGGATGAAAACCGCCGCAAGGCTCTGTATAAGGAAATTGAACAGGAAGTACTGGAAGATGCGCCGAGAATTTTCCTGTACCAGGAGAACCAATATTATGGCGTATCCGACCGTTTGAACTGGAATGGACGTGTGGACGGCTCTATGCCGGTATCGACCATCACGGCCAACAACAAGTAAAATATGTTTTGTCAGAACATATGGGAGCTTGAATGGGAGTGTGTTTTGATTGAAACGTTATGTGTTTAGGCGCTTTTTACAATCGCTGCTGGCTGTGCTGGGTGCGGCTACCATCGTATTTTTCATTATTCGTCTATCTGGTGATCCTGCTCGTCTGATGCTGCCGCCGGAGGCCGGCGAGGAGCAGGTAGCCGCGCTGCGGGAGAGCCTGGGATTCAATCAGCCGTTATGGATGCAGTATGTGGACTATATTAAAAATCTGGTAACCGGCGATTTGGGGAACTCCTTATATTATAAGGATTCGGCCTTGAAGCTTGTACTGGAGCGAATGCCTGCGACGGTTGATCTGGCCGTTTCGGCGATTGTGATTGCGATCGTTGTCGGATTGGCAGCAGGAATCATATCTGCCTACAAAAAGAACAGCTTCATTGATTATGTGATCAGCATATGGATTTTTCTCACCCAGTCCTTGCCCGTATTCTGGATCGGTATTGTATTGATCATGATCTTTGCGGTCAATCTGCATTTGCTGCCGACCTCGGGCAACCGGGGGCTGGCATCGCTAATTTTGCCAGCAGTTACGCTGGCGGCTTATCCCATTGCTCCGATTGCCCGGACGATGCGAGCCTCTTTGATCGAGGTTATGAATCAAAGTTATATGACCACCAGTCAGGCGCAGGGATTTTCCAAGCGGCAACGGATACTCCGGCGGGGGCTGAAAAATGCCTTCCTGCCGGTTGTAACCGTCATAAGCCTGGAGTTCGGTGTGATGATCGCAGGAGCGGTTGTGACCGAAACGATCTTTTCCTGGCCGGGTGTGGGACAGCTTATTATACAGGGAGTCAGCAACCGGGACTTTCCGCTGGTGCAAGCCAGTATCCTGGTTGTCAGTATCATTTATATCCTGATCAATTTTATAACCGATTTAATATATCTCTGGATTGATCCGAGAATTAAAGTGCAATAACGAAGAGAGGAAACACAATGAAGAGAAAATCTCTGCTTCGGGGGAACGTTAAGGGAGTAGCCAGCATAACGTCACTTTGTTTTATTTTTGCATTATCGATCTTTGCTCCTTTTTTTGCCCCATTTGATCCCTATAAACAGTCATTGCAAGACATCCTGATCCCGCCGTTTAGTCATTTTAGCTCGCAATCGGGGATCAGCCTGCTGGGGACTGACCAGTTGGGCAGGGATGTACTCAGTCGTCTCTTTTATGGAGGAAGACTCTCCTTATGGATGAGTTTTCTTGCTGTTTTTATCGCTGGTATATTGGGCAGTGTCATTGGCATTATTTCAGGGTATTACGGCGGCAAAGTGGATGCTCTCATGATGCGGCTTGCTGATATTCAAATGTCCATTCCAAGTATGCTAATGGCAATTGTTATGGTTGCGGTTCTCGGGTCAGGCTTGACGAATATCGTTATTGTCCTTTCTATTACGGGATGGGTTACTTTTGCGAGGGTGGTCCGAAGTCAGGTGCTGTCGCTCAAGGAACTGGAGTATGTCGAGGCGGCGAAGGCGATGGGAGTCTCCGACTTTACGGTGATGCGCAGACATATTTTTCCCAACACCTTATTTACAATTGTTACGCAGGCCGCGCTCCAGATGTCCCATATGATCTTGTTGGCGGCATCGCTCAGCTTTCTGGGCCTGGGTGTAGATGTGTCAACCCCGACATGGGGAGGCATGATTAATGATGGCAAAAATTATATCAGCTCCGCATGGTGGCTTTCTACACTGCCGGGTATCGTCATTGCTTTCGTAATCTTGACTATCAATTTATTCAGTGACTGGTTGAGAGACAAGGCCGAAATTTAAAGCTGGAGGGAGGGATTGGATATGGTTATCATTTCCCGCGAACAGATTGTACAAAGCGGTATTACCGATGCAAGGGCGGCACAGCACATCATTGAGCGCACCTTTATACAAAAGGCTGCTGGCAATGCGGCGGGTGCGCAGGAAATTGCCATGATTCCGGACAGTCTCGAAGCAGGAGCCTTTTATTCCTTGCCGGCTTATTTAAAAGAGGAAGGTGTGGCAGGCATCAAATGGACCTCGCATGTTCCTAAAGCTTCTGGCAACCAGCCTTACACGCATCCGCTTATTATATTGAATGATTTGCAGACAGGCGTACCTGAAGCTTTGCTGGAAGGCGAGCTGGTCAGCGGATTAAGGACGGCAGCGGTGTCGGCGACAGCCATCAAATACTTGGCCGACCCCATGGCAACGTCTCTGCTTATCTGCGGTTCGGGGTTTCAGGCGAATCATCAGTTGAAGGGTGTACTACCCTTTTTGCCTCATTTGAAAGAAGTACACATATGGAGCCGGAATGCTGCACATGCGGATCGAATGAACCGGGATGTGGCGGATTTGCTCCAAAGCTTGAATATAACCGGCCGTGTGCATAAGGAGCTGCCCGGCTGTTTGGATTTTGCCCAGATCATCATTGGCGCCACTTCTGCGGCCACCCCTTATTTGCATTCCGACCATTTTGTTAATGGACATTTATATTTGCACATTGGGATGCGGGATATTGATTCCCCGGCGGTTGCACAATTCGATGAAATTATCTGTGATGACTTTCGCGGAGGGGTCATGACGAGCAGTCAGTCGCTTTTCCGGTTGGCCAGAGAGGATGATGGGCTGGAGCGTAAAGTAACGCTGCTGGAACATATTTTGTTGAAAAAGGCGGCGCTCAGGCAAAATGCCGGACAAAAGCTGATGTTCAACGGATTTGGCTTGTCCATATTCGATCTGGCTCTGGCTCAGGCCGTATTGAAGCAGCTGCAAGCGCAGGAACCTTCTGCCTTGCCGACATTCCCTTTGTTCAAGGAGATACACCATGGCGGGAAATAAAATCGTTGAAGTAAAAAATTTACAAATTGATTTTGAAAAAAATCAACAAGTGACCTCCGTTTTTTCCAGCTTGTCCTTTGACATCTATGAGGGAGAAATGGTTTGTCTGGTAGGCGAGTCCGGCAGCGGTAAAAGTGTAACGGCCAAAGCAATTATGCAGTTGCTGCCGATACCTACCGTGACGTATTCAGGCGGTCAAATCCTGTTTAACGGACAAGATTTGTTGAAGCTGAGCGAGAAGGAAATGGTTAAAATCCGCGGGAAGCAGATGGCGATGGTGTTTCAGGACGCGCTGAGCGCATTGAATCCTGTTTATACCATTGGAACGCAGATGGTTGATGTCATCCGTTTACACGCATCCACTAAAATGGGCAAAAAAGCTGCGCTGGAGCAGGCCAAAGAGCTGCTGCGGCAGGTGGAAATCCGTAACGTGGATGAAGTGGTAAATCAGTATCCGTTTCAACTGTCCGGCGGGATGAGACAGCGGGTTATGATTGCGATGGCCCTGTCCTCCAAGCCGCAGTTATTGCTGGCGGACGAGCCGACAACGGCTTTGGACGTGACCGTTCAGGCTCATATTTTGAAGCTGATCCGCAGGCTGAAGGAGCAGTATGCCATGACCATATTGTTCATTACGCATGATTTGGGCGTTGTCTATGAGATGGCGGACAGGGTCATCGTAATGAAGCAGGGAGAATTGGTGGAGGAAGGAACCAAGACAGACATTTTCTCTGATCCCAAGCATCCCTATACCAAACAACTGTTGAACAGTATGCCGCGAATTTATTTTAAAGACGTGTTGTAAAGACTGTTACAGAAGGAAGGGGAGTGGAGTCATGAGTCGGCCGATTTTAGAGGTTGCGCATTTGAATAAAAGCTACAGAACGAAAAGCAATACCGATTTTGCTGCGGTAAAGGATGTTTCATTTTCCTTGATGAAAGGGGAAACACTGGGCATTGTTGGGGAGTCGGGCAGTGGGAAAACGACTGTAGCCAAAATGATTGCAGGCATGATTCCTGTGACATCAGGCGATATCTCTCTGGATGGCGAGCGTCTAAGCGGAACGAGGACCCGTTCCAAGGCTACGAAACGGAATATTCAGTATATTTTTCAGGACCCGGTTTCTTCCCTGAATCCGAGATTGCAAATTAAGGATATTTTGGCTGAGCCGTTAAAATTATATTTTAGTCTCACGAAGCAGGAGATAAACACCCGTATTGATGATCTGTTGAATGATGTCGGATTACCAAATGCGTACAGGGAGCGTTATCCCAAGGAATTGTCCGGGGGACAGTGCCAGCGTGTCGGTATTGCCCGTGCGCTGGCGGCTGAGCCAACGATTATAGTCTGTGATGAGCCGACCTCTGCCCTGGATATGACAATTCAATCTCAAATTTTGGAGCTGTTAAAAGACTTGCAGCAGAAATGGGGCATTTCTTATCTGTTCATCGCGCACGGGCTGGAGGTTATTTATAGCATTTCCAATCGGGTCATGGTGATGAAGCAGGGGGAGGTCGTGGAGTTTGGGGCGACAGACGAGATTTTCAACCGTCCCGAGCATGCTTATACACAGTCTTTGATCAACGCTATTCCGCAAATACAAATCCCGTATTTTAATTAATATTTTGAAGGAGGAGTTACCTATGAGCATTGTACCTTTACTGCAGGTGGAGGATATGTCCCCGGAAGCCAAAGACTTTTATGAGGAAAGATCCAAGAACGGAAGAATCACCAATATGGTGAAGACTTTACTGTATTCGATGCCGTCCTTTCGTGCGATGGAATTTTACCCAGTTCGAAACGAATTGCAAAAAATTATCGGAAGCCGGGCCATTTACTTTTACTGCTATGCCATTTCCACGGAAAATGACTGCCTGGTTTGTTCCACCTATCATGCCAAGCTGCTTAGAGATTTGAATCTTACTTTTGAACAATTTGAATTTACAGAGATTGAAAAAATATTGATCGATTATGGCAGAGGTTTGGTTAATAATCCCAACCATATCGAAGACCGGATTTATGAAGATTTGAAGCGTCATTTTTCCAATGAGGAAATTGTGCTGATTACAACAGTCGGGTGCAAAATGATCGCTTCCAATATTTTTAACGAAGCGATGAAAGTGGACCTAGATGAGTATTTATTTGAAGTTGAATTTGACAAAAATATTCTCCCGACCAAGTCGTAACCAAATAAATGAATATTTCAAAAAGATCCTTTGTCCTGTTGGACAAAGGATCTTTTTGCATTATACACACAGTAATCTGGTAACACAGTATCGCTATACTGTAGTGACGTTAGTTATATGACATTATTTTGCTGAATTCAAATATTAAAGTTACATATGATGTAACTTTAGTGCGTGAACGACAAAATTCGTCATTTTTTTTAGTTATTCAGGACGTGGTTCCTTCTCCTGTTCCTTAGTACAATTAATCAAAATAACAAGTGATGATAAAAAAGATGACAAAAAAGAAAACAAGGGAATAAGAACAAGGGGGGGCAGGCTGTGGCCGTTTACACACTACGCAGATTAATACAGATGATTCCGGCACTGCTTGGTATTATCGTCATTACATTCATTATCTCGAGAGTGCTTCCGGGTGATCCTGCCGTGATGCTTGCGGGGGAACAGGCTACACCTGAGACAATTGAAAATATTCGCAGTAGCATGGGACTGGATCAACCGAAGTACATTCAATTTTTTCATTATGTAGTTGGATTGTTTCAAGGTGATCTGGGTCAGGCTTATCACACCGGGCAATCAGTGGCGAGTGATTTTGCTACCCGGTTTCCGGCAACCATCGAGCTGGCGCTGGCAAGCTTGGTTATTGCGATCCTGGTGGCAATCCCGATTGGGATTTTGGCCGCAACCCGAAAAGAATCCATTGTTGACCACATTTCACGTGTGTTTTCTTTGATCGGTGCATGTATGCCGATCTTCTGGATTGGACTGTTGTTCATTTATATTTTTTATGCCAAATGGGGCATTGCTCCTGCGCCAATGGGCCGAATCAGCGGTGACATCAATCCACCAACAAACATTACGGGACTTTATGTAATCGATAGTTTGATGACTGGTGATTTTGTAGCTTTAAAAAGCAGTTTATCCCATTTAGTCCTGCCAGCAATCTGCCTCAGCACAGGTACGATGGCGATTGTGGCACGGATGATGCGTTCCAGCATGTTGGAAGTCATCGGGCAGGATTTTGTCCGAACGGCCAGAGCCAAAGGTCTGCGTGAGGGAGTAGTCATTTACAAGCACGCTCTGATTAACGCTTTTATTCCGACACTTACCGTACTTGGCTTGCAGGTCGGCTATCTGATTGGTGGGGCGGTTATAACGGAAACCATTTTTACCTGGCCGGGAGTCGGCAGTTATGTGACGGATTCCATTTTGGCCGCTGATTACGCGCCCATTCAAGCTTTTACCTTAGTGAGTGCGTTGATTTACAGCTTTATCAACCTTGGAGTCGACCTGGTTTACGGATTAATTGATCCGCGTATCCGGTACGAATAATGACACGAAGCAAAAAAGTAAGGGGAGGTACTCGGATGAGCACTGCAAGTGATTTGGTAGCAAAAGCGGCTGTACCTCAGCCCAATGCAGCCGCTATACCGAAAAGAAAGACCTTTTGGCGATTGTTGTTTAGCAACAAGCTCGCTTTAATCGGATTCATCTTTATTGTGGGATGGACGCTGATCGCGATCCTCTCATCATGGATCGTACCACATGATCCTTACGTAACCGACCCGGCTAACAAGCTGTTGCCGCCAAGTGCAGAACACTGGTTTGGGACCGATAATTACGGACGTGACATTCTCAGCCGTGTTATTTATGGAGCGAGAATCAGCATATGGACCGGGATGATCGCCGTGTCGATCTCATTTATCATCGGCGTACCGCTTGGAGCCATCGCTGGCTTCTACGGCGGTCGAATGGGCAGCATTATTATGCGCTGCATGGATATTCTGCTTGCTTTCCCATCGCTGGTACTGGCTATGGCGATCGCTGCGGCCATGGGACCAGGACTGATGAGCGCACTTATCGCCGTGGGGATTGTAGGCATACCCGAATTCGCCAGACTGATTCACGGACAAACCATTTCTCTGCGGGAAAAGGAGTTTGTTGAGGCCAGCCGGGCCATTGGTGTAACGAACGGAACGATCCTGTTTCGCCACATTCTACCCAATGCGCTTGCTCCACTGCTTGTGAATGCAACGCTGGGGATGGGCTTTGCCATCCTGACCTCTGCCAGTCTCAGCTTCCTCGGTCTTGGCGTCAAACCCCCGATTGCCGAGTGGGGCGCGATGATTTCAGAAGGGCGGGCATATATCATTTCCGGTGAGTGGTGGATTGTGACCTTCCCGGGTCTTGGAATTGCGACAGCTATTTTGGGTTTCAATTTGCTTGGAGACGGTTTGCGGGATGTGCTTGATCCCAGACTGCGCTCTAGCAAATAAAAATAAATAGATCACCAAAGGGGAGAACGTAAGCTATGTTGAAAAAAGGTCTTTCTCTAATTGTCGTCTTGTCTACGTTGCTTTGGACGGCAGGCTGCGCAAGCAATGCCAACAGCCCGTCCGCTTCATCCGGCGAGAAGGGTGCAGAAGCTTCAGCCCCGCCAAAGGCGATTACGCTTGCCTACTCGGAGGGAGGGTCGACCATGGACCCTGCTGAAGCAAGTGATCTTACATCGGACACCCTTGTGCTTGCGCTCTATGATCAGCTTGTGACCTACGGCAAAAAATCTACGGACAGTGGTGAAGTCGCAGACACGGAAGCAATCAAGCCCATGCTGGCTGAGAAATGGGATGTTTCCGCTGATAACATGACCTATACAATGCATCTGCGTAAAGACGTTAAATTCCAAAGCGGCAACCCGCTGACCGCCAGTTCTGTGCTGTATTCCTTGGAGCGGCTTAAAAATTCCGATTCCGGTAGCTTCCTTTATGGTATGAGCTCTATCAAAACCGCTACAGCGCCGGATGAGCACACCGTTGTCATTACATTGTCCCAGCCTAATCATATGTTCCTGCAAATTCTGTCTTTGTATAACTTTTCTATCGTGGATGACGTGCTTGTCAAAGAGAAGGGCGATGGCGAGTATTTGAAAACACATGCGGCAGGCTCCGGTCCGTTCAAGCTTGAAAAATGGGACCCTGCGACAGAAGCCGTCTTTAATGCCAATGCCAGCTACTGGCAAGGTGCGCCAAATCTGAGTAAAGTAACGATGAAGTTTACCAAGGAAGCCTCCAACCGTGTACTCCTGCTGGATAAAGGCGATGTCGATATGGCGATTGAAATTCCTGCAAAGGACGTTGCGAAGCTTGAAACCAACGCTGATCTGAAGGTTCAATCCAACGCAAGTAACCGGATTCTGTATTTCGCCATGAACAACAAAGTAAAACCTTTTAATGATCCAAAAGTACGTCAAGCGATCTCTTATGCCATTCCTTACGACCAATTAATCGACGATGTCATGTATGGTCAAGCGAAGCAAATGAAGAGTTCCGTAGCGAGCAACACACCGGGCTACACCGATGCGGGCTACAGCTATAAGCATGATCTGAACAAAGCGAAACAGCTGCTTACCGAAGCGGGTTACCCTAATGGGTTTAATTTCGACCTGACACTGGGTTCGGGCTTCCAGGACTGGGCGGATGACGCCGTGTTGATTCAAGCTGAACTTGCCAAAATCGGCGTGAAAATGAACGTTGTCAACGTTGCCCGTGCACAGTTCCTTGAACAACAACGAGAAGGCAACCTGACAGCATACATCTCCAAATGGACCTCCTTCGTCAATGACCCGGGTTACCATCTTGGATTCCTGATGTACAGCAGTGGTTCCTCGAACTATATCCATTACGCTAATCCAGAAGTGGATAAGCTGTGGGAGCAAGCAGGCAAAGAGCAAGATGAAAATAAACGAAAAGAACTGTATGGCAAAGCACAAGAACTTATCAATCAAGATTCGCCTTGGGCGTACCTGTATGAATACAATCGGGTTGTTGGCATGGGCAAAGACGTCACTGGATATGTTTACTACCCGGATGAAGTGATCCGATTCTACTCATTGAATAAAGAGTAAGTTGCTCATCTTACCCTGATGCCTACAGCCGAAGGCTATCATTTTACACCTGAAGTATGAAGCTGATCTGTATGGAAAGTAAGGGTTCAGTTAGCGATATGGAAAACGTGAAAGGGTTGAATGGAAATGACAGATTGGAAAACGTTAGTTCTTGATGAAATAGAAAAACGGCAGGATGAACTGCTTGAGCTTTGCTCGCGGTTAATTCAGTTTCCCTCGGAAAATCCTCCAGGTGATTCACGTGAAATCAGCCAGTTTATTATGGACTACCTTAAAGAAGCGGGGATTGAAACAACTGTACATGAATCCGGGCCAAATATGTGGAATCTTATTTCCGACTATGGAACTGAATCCGTAGATGGAAAAAAACTGATCTTCTGCGGACATACGGATGTTGTTCCGGCCGGGGATCGCACTCGCTGGGATTTTGACCCGTTTTGTGGCGAAATCCGTGACGGATATTTGCTGGGCCGCGGCGCTTCGGACATGAAGGCGGGCTTGGGTGGATTGATTTTTACAGTGGCGCTGTTATCCAAACTCGGTGTACCACTTGAGGGCGCATTGTCGCTGCTGGTTGTTCCAGACGAAGAAACCGGGGGCCATCTTGGGGTACCTTGGGTGCTGGAAAGAAAACTGATTGAAGGAACGGCTGCTGTAATTGCAGAGCCTTCGGGCCCGCAAAATCCGACGATCGGTCAAAAAGGAAGCTGCTGGTTTGAGTTTACCGTTGAAGGTACGCCGGGTCACGGCAGTCTGCAACCGATCGCAGGTGAAAGTGCTATTTTGAAAGCAGCCAGAGGAATTGAAGCCCTGCAACAACTGTGGGATATCAAACCGGACATTCCGGAAGAAGTCAAAGAGATCATTGAAATTTCCAAGCGTTATGTAAGCGAACGGGAAAACCCGGCTTATGGGCAAGCCTTTGACCATGTAACAGTGAACATCGGTACGATCCAGGGGGGCACCAAAGTCAATGTGGTTGCCGACCGTTGTACGGTACAAGTGGATTCCCGCGTTCCTTTTGGTGTAGACCACCGGGATGTACTGGCTAGAGCGAAAGAATTACTTGCTAGTGTAGACATTCACGTTGAACCCAAGCAGTTCGGGTTTTTCGGTAATGCCAACTGGACTCCGCCAACCGAACCGATTGTGTATGATCTTGTGGATTCCATCGCTGAGGTTAGCGGTAAAGAAGCCTATGGCGTGTTGCAGTGGGCAACCAGTGATGCACGTGCATTCCGCAAATATAATATTCCGGTATTGCAATATGGACCTGCCGACCTGGGAACCATCCACAACTTCAACGAAAGAGCTCCGGTATGGCAGATCATTCAATCCGCGAAAGTATACGCCTTGACGGCGCTTAAATATCTGAAAACTACAAAAACAGAAGCTTAAGGGGAGCTGGACGTATGATGAAACAAGTTTACGAGGTATATGATCTTTTGGATAGCCCGTCCGCCAGCGGGACGGAAGTAAAAGCTTATTTGGAACAACTGGGTCAAGCGGACATCAGCGTCACAACTGTTCAGGGTGAAAAAGGCTCTACAGATTTTATCAAAGTGGTTATTGCTGGGAAAAACGGCCGTATTCGCGGTGGCAATTGCCCAACTCTGGGTGTAATTGGTCGTCTTGGCGGACTTGGAGCACGTCCGGAAATGATCGGATTTGT
This sequence comes from Paenibacillus sp. RC21, assembly GCF_044907935.1. Taxonomy (NCBI): domain Bacteria; kingdom Bacillati; phylum Bacillota; class Bacilli; order Caryophanales; family Paenibacillaceae; genus Paenibacillus; species Paenibacillus sp. RC21. The sequence continues at coordinate 889,158 of NZ_JBIYCS010000002.1, read as the reverse complement.
ATCTGATGGCGATGGCGCGGCAGCAGCGATTTCAACAGCAGCCAAGCTTTTGACTATGCAGTCCAAAGGTGATGTGCTGGACGGCGACGTGATTATCTGTACGCACATTTGTCCGGATGCACCTACCCAGCCGCATGATCCGGTTCCATTTATGGATTCGCCAGTAGATATTTTGACTATGAACCAGTATGAAGTGACTCCCGAGATGGAAGCCATTCTGTCGATTGATACCACAAAAGGGAATCGTGTCATCAACCATAAAGGTATTGCTATTTCCCCTACCGTACGCGAGGGCTACGTGTTGCGGATCAGCGAAGACCTTGTCGATATTGTGCAGACCGTAACCGGCGAACCGTGTGTTACTTTTGCCGTGACCACACAGGATATCACACCTTATGGCAACGATCTGTATCATATCAACAGCATTTTGCAGCCAGCGGTAGCAACATCGGCTCCGGTTGTGGGTGTAGCGATTACCGCAGCCGCCCCCGTACCAGGCAGTGCAACGGGTGCAAGCCACGAAGGCGATATTGCGCTGGCAGCCAAAGTGGCTGTCGAAGCAGCCAAGGCCTATGGACGCGGACAATGCTCTTTTCATTCGGAAAAAGAATTTCAACATATCACCAAGCTGTACGGAGACATGAAGCATTTGCAAACGATGGGCAAGTCCGAATAGGCTCGTTCCTTTTAGATAAAAACGTGAAGATACATTGTGGACAAGGAGGGGGAAGAGGACATGGCACAATTGCTTGAAGTAACCAATCTCCGCACAGAGTTCAAGACTGCGGCGGGTACCATCCGGGCAGTGGACGGCGTCGATCTGTCGGTTGGCAAAGGGGAAACACTCGGGATTGTTGGGGAATCCGGGTGTGGCAAAAGCATCACTTCCCTTTCCATTATGCAGCTTCTCCCCAAAGGGCTTGGGAAAGTAGCTGCTGGTGAAGTGCGGTTTAACGGCGAAAACATACTGGATTACTCAGAACGGAAAATGCGTTCAATTCGAGGCAATGAGATGGCTATGATTTTCCAGGAGCCTATGACTTCGCTGAATCCCGTGTTCAAAATCGGTAAACAAATTGCCGAATCTGCCAGATACCATCACGGTGTAAGTAAACATAAAGCCAAGGACATGGCAGTGGAAATGCTGATTAAAGTTGGCATCCCACGCCCAGAGAAAGTAGCCGTTTCTTATCCGCATGAGCTCTCGGGAGGGATGCGCCAGCGGGTTATGATTGCAATGGCAATGGTCTGCAATCCGAAGCTGCTGATCGCGGATGAGCCGACCACGGCACTCGACGTGACCATTCAGGCGCAAATCCTTGATTTGATGCGTGACCTGCAAAAGTCCGAAGGAACTTCCATTCTGATGATTACCCATGACCTTGGCGTTGTAGCCGAAATGTGTGATCGGGTAGTTATTATGTACGCCGGGCAGGTGGTGGAAGAGACGGATGTCAAAACGCTTTTTAAAGATCCCAAGCATCCGTATACACAAAGTCTGTTAGCATCATTGCCGCAATTGAATAGTGATCAGGAGCGTCTGGCTTCTATTCCGGGCCAGGTTCCCAACCCGCTCGATATGCCAAAAGGCTGCCGTTTTGCACCACGCTGTCAGTTTGCCAAAGAAATTTGCCTTGCAGAGGCCCCGGAGCTTGTGGAAGTGGAAGCTGGGCACAAAAGCCGCTGCTTGCTACAGCAGGAGGGATATCATGAGTACACTGCTTGAAATACGTAACCTGAAAAAACACTATCCGATCAAAAAGGGACTTTTTTCCAAAGAAGTGGGAGCAGTCAAAGCGGTGGATGGTATAACGCTGTCGGTACAGCAGGGCGAAACTCTGGCCATTGTGGGGGAATCTGGCTGTGGCAAATCTACAACAGGTCGGGCAATCCTCAGACTGATCGAGCCGACGGATGGAGAAGTTCTGTTTAACGGTACGGATATACGGAAGCTAAATAACGAGCAACTGCGCAAATTCAGAACGGATATGCAGATGGTGTTTCAGGACCCCTTTGCTTCACTTGATCCAAGATGGACGGTGCAGCAGGTGCTGGAAGAACCACTCATCACCCATGAAAAGTTGAGCAAAGCACAGCTCAAGGAGCGTGTAGAAAACCTGCTCGAAGTGGTCGGATTGTCCCCTTATCACGCTCATCGTTACCCGCATGAATTTTCGGGCGGTCAACGTCAGCGGATCGGGATTGCAAGGGCACTGGCGCTCAATCCCAAATTTATCGTTTGTGACGAGCCGGTCTCAGCGCTCGATGTGTCCATTCAGGCGCAGGTGCTCAACCTGATGAAGGACTTGCAAAAACAGTACGACCTGACGTATATGTTTATTTCCCATGATCTGTCGGTCGTCAAATTTATTAGCGATCGCGTTGGTGTGATGTACCTGGGCAAGCTGGTCGAACTCGCACCGACCAAAGAAATGTTCAAGGAGCCGCTGCATCCTTATACGAAGGCGTTGATGTCTGCGGTACCTGTAGCCGATCCGGAAGCGGAACGGGACCGGATTGTACTCAAAGGCGATGTGCCGAGCCCGGAAAATCCGCCCAGCGGCTGCGCGTTTCACAACCGCTGCCCGGCAGCCATGGACATTTGCAGCAAAGTACAGCCAATCTTTGCCGAAGCTGCACCAGGTCGGCAGGTCGCCTGCCACTTGTACCCGACCTCCACGCCGGAACAAGCGATAGCCGGACAGGCATAAGCTAGCTAAAAAAAATACTTTATAGTAAAATTCAAGCCTGAATTCGCCCCAAACGGATTCAGGCTTTTTTAATGAGCGCTGCTTTGAAAGCATACATATTTTTCTAATAGATCCATTTTAAGATTCAATATATGAGGTGGAATTTCAACACCTGTAAATCAAGCATATAACATGCATGGATACAACATTGACGTATAATCGATGGAAGCGTTTTAATTTAAGTATAGAAATACAAAAGAAGACCTCAGGGAGGACATAAGAATGTTAAAAGTGAAAGCGCTTAGATGCGAGCATTTAAATAATCCGATTGGACTTGGTTGTAAAAAGCCGCGACTCAGTTGGCAGATTGAATCTGACAAAATGTATGTTTCACAAAAACGGTTCCAATTGCAAGTATCTGTTAATCTCACTTTTGAACCGCTGATCTGGAATCATTTTTCCTATTCGGATCAATCCATTTTGTTTCCATATGAAGGCCCTCCACTAGAATCAGGACAAAGATATTATTATCGGGTAAAAGTGTGGGCTCAGGGAGCGGGTGACACAGAAGCAGAAGAATCGGGATGGAGTGAGTCCGGCTTTTGGGAGATGGCGTTGCTCCATGAGCAGGACTGGAAAGCACAATGGATCACGGTGAAGGAGCGGAACATAAATGAAGAGTTTCAGACGCGCGCTCCTTTTGCCACTTCCAAGTGTTTTTCAGTTGAGGGAAAAGTGAAAAAAGCAGTCATTTATGCTACAAGCCTGGGTCTGTATGAACTGGAGTTAAATGGACAAAGAGTGGGCGATGCTTACTTTACCCCAGGATGGACGGATTATAACGATCGTGTCCAGGTGCAAGCGTATGACGTGACTTCTGCCATTCAAGAACAAAATAACCGAATCACAGCAACGGTGGGAGAAGGCTGGTATAGCGGTTATCTGGGCTGGCAGAAGCGCAAGGACACCTACGGGGACACGAATGCATTGCTACTACAAATGGAGATTAGTTATGAAGATGACCGTTCTGAACTCATTTGCTCTGATTCTTCTTGGGAGGAAACGAGCTGTGCCATTTTAATGTCGGATATTTATAACGGCGAAATCTATGATGCCAGACTTGAGCAGCGGACACCCGAACATAGCTCTTTAACGGAACGGAAAATGATGCAGGTCGTCCCGTTCCCATTAAGTCATCTGGTTGCTCAGGAGAATGAGCCTGTCCGTGTGATGAACCGATTGAAGCCTGTTGAGCTCATTCGAACCCCCAAAGGCGAGCTTGTGCTTAACTTGGGTCAAAATATGGTAGGATGGCTGGAATTTAAAGTTGAAGCGCCCGAAGGTACGGTTTTGAAGCTGGTTCATGGTGAAGTGCTAGACCAGCAAGAGAACTTTTACAGGGATAACATTCGTGATGCAGCTCAGCAGATTACGTACATTTGCAGTGGGAAGGGGAAGGAGATATTTCGGCCACATTTCACTTTTCAAGGCTTTCAATATGTAAAGCTTGAGGGCTTTCCGGATGGCGTTACAATTGAAGATTTTACGGGCGTTGTTCTGCATTCGGATATGGAGAATATCGGGGTGTTTGAGACATCCGATCCAAAGCTCAATCAATTACAGCACAATATTGTGTGGGGGCAAAAGGGGAATTTCCTGGATGTGCCAACCGATTGCCCGCAGCGCGATGAGCGATTAGGCTGGACCGGTGATGCACAGATTTTTGCCAGAACGGCCAGCTTCAATATGAATGCGGTTTCCTTTTTCCGAAAGTGGCTGAAGGATTTGGCTTATAACCAGCTGGAGAATGGGGCAGTGCCTTTTGTAGTGCCGGATGTCCTCAAAGGAACCTTTGCCGATAATATGGACAAAACGACGGCAGCATGGGGAGACGCGGCGGTTATATGTCCGTGGACCATGTATCAATGCTATGGGGATAAGCAAATTTTAGCTCAGCAGTATGACAGTATGAAAGCATGGGTGGATTACATCCGCGCCCAGGGGAACGAAGAATATCTTTGGGATACCGGCTTGCAGCTTGGAGACTGGCTGGCGCTGGACAGTGAAGAAGGAAGTTATTTTGGGGCGACCGACGGAACGCTGGTGGCAACTGCTTACTTTGCATATTCGACTCATATTTTGGCGCAGACGGCCAAACTGCTTAATCGTTATACCGATTACAACACATATAAAAGCTTACATGAGGGGATTAAAACTGCTTTTGCGAACCGCTACTTCGATGACGCTGGCCAACTGACCTCCAATACTCAGACTGCACAGATTGTTGCTCTGCACTTTGGATTGGTGCCGGACAAGTATAAAAAGCAAGTGATCCAGGAGCTCGTACGGCTTATAGAAAAAAATGATATGCATCTGGATACCGGCTTTGTGGGCACACCCTACCTATGCCTGGTTTTATCCGACAATGGCTATACGGATGTAGCTTATAAGATTTTATTCCAAAATGATTATCCTTCATGGCTCTATCAGGTTGAACGGGGGGCAACGACCATGTGGGAGCATTGGGACAGCATCAAAGTGGACGGCTCGTTCTGGAGTACAGATATGAACTCGTTCAATCACTATTCATACGGTTCAGTTGGAGACTTTATGTACCAAAATATTGCCGGAATCGATGTGGTTGAAGCGGGTTATAAAAAATCACGATTAGCTCCTAAACCGCCTGCTAATCTTACTTCGGCCCACGGGAAACTGGAAACGCCATATGGTGCGCTGGAAGTCCATTGGGAAATCGTGAATGAAGAAATGCAGATGACGGTTCGCGTTCCGCATAATGCGACGGCTGTGATTACACTTCCGGGAGTTATGGAGCCGGATGCATTACAGCAGACCATTGCAACGCAATATCCGTCGATTCAGAATCCGCCTGTTTATATACCACAGGAGCTGGCTGGGAGAATGGGGATTGCAGGTGAACAGGAGATTTTCCAAAGGAGCGGAGATCATGAAATTACGTTTACGGTCGGTTCAGGGAAGTACGTCTTCCAGTACAGATACTGCCAGACTACCCAAGTTCCTGCACATACAACCAGAGGCTAAATAACATAGACTAGAGGTGAGAGTAACTTGATGAATATAAAAAACAAAGTATTGTTTAAAACAGCGTTGCTGTCCATTTCGTTAGTACTGACATCAGCGAGTGCCATTTCGGCTATCATACCGATGATGCTGAATCAATTATCAGGGGTTTCTAGTTCTTTGATTGAAAGTGTAGTTACTATTCCATCCTTCACGATGATGCTGTTTGTGCTGTTGAGTGGTCCGATCTCTTCCCGATTGGGCAAAAAAAATACAGTCATGCTAGGACTTTTGCTCGTGGTCATCGGCGGAATCCTTCCTATGTTCACTACTAACATTACATGGATTCTCGCGTTGCGACTGGTATTAGGTGCAGGTCTCGGGATGTTCAATTCGCTGGCTGTTAGCTTAATTAGTGATTTTTTTGAAGGGGACGAACGTGCCCAATTAGTAGGCTTTCAAAGCGCCGTTCAAGGGCTTGGAAGCAGCTTAGCTACTTTTGTGGCAGGACAGCTTGCCTTAATCGACTGGAAGTTTGCCTTTTTATGCTATGCTATCACCATTCCTGTTGCGCTGTTATTCTTTTTTATCATTCCCGAACCAGAGCGTGTGGAGCCTACAGCGGAGCGTTCAACAGGAACGGACCACAAGAGCGGCGGAGTATCCATACCTGTACTTGGATTAGGAGCTGCACTTTTCCTGTTTATGACCTTTATCATGATTGTGTATACTAAAACAGGTATTATGATTGCTGAAAAGAATATGCCTAATCCTGGTTTTTTAGGAACCGCGTTAACGCTGTTCTCCTTGGCAACTATGATTGCAGGCTTCTTGTTTGGTAAAATATATAAATGGTTTAGAAATTACGCACCCTTTATCTCCAGTCTATTAACAGCAACAGGTTTTGTAATGCTGTGGTTTGCTCAGAATGTTACCATGGTTACTGTTGCCATGCTTATCATTGGCTTTAGCTTTGCGCTGTTTATTCCTTATATCTTTACCATACTAACTAAAATCGTGCCTAAAGGCAGTGAGACGATATCTATTTCGATTGCAATGGTAGGCTCCAATTTGGGAGCGTTTGCTTCACCTTATATCATCAAGTTAGTTGGCATGTTGTTTGGAAATGAAACCGCCTCATTTTCCTTCCTCGTTTCTGCGGTTGTGTTTATAATTGCTGCACTCATCTGTTTGGGAATCGCTATTAAAGAAAGAGGAAGCAAAGCTCATGCTGTAGTCCATAGTTAATGGGAGTCATCAGGTACAGGTAGTTTTTTCAACGGGCGGAGAACCGCCCGTTTTTCCATCATATAATGAAGGAGGAGTCAGTGTTTATGAACCTTCATGAGTTGGACCAGTTGTTGAGAACCAAAACGGAAATCGAACTTTTACAACAACAAAACCATCAAGTTATTAATGATCTCTCCGAAGAATCGGAGGACGAACGATACTATGATATAAATCAGAATATGTATCGTATGCCCGCTTTGTTTTTCTTTGGAGAACATGATATTTATATTAGCAAGCACAATAGATTTGCTCCGATGCTGGAGCACATGCATGAATTTATTGAATTAAACTATGTTTATTCAGGTAAGTGCAATCAAATCATAGCAGGCAAAGAAATTCAGCTTTGTGAAGGCCAAGTGTGTGTCCTGGATAAGGATGTGCCGCACAGCATCGCTCCTTTGGGAGAAGACGATATCCTTATTAATATCTTGCTGCAAAGAGAAACGATTTCTTCTCTGTTCTTACAACGGTTATCCAAGAAAAAAAGTCTGATTGGCGAATTTCTCGCCAACTCTGTCCTCCAGCATCAACACCATAATCACTTTATTATTTTTGAGTCGCAATATAATGAAAACCTTCAATATACACTGCGCAGAATCTTAATCGAATATTTTTCAAGGTATGAGGATTCGATGGAATTAGTCAAGGCTTACTTGCAAATTATTTTTGGAGAATTGGTCCGTGTATTGGAAAGCGAACATAATATTCATTTAAACCAGCAGGAAAATAATATTACATCTATTCTGAATTACATGGAAGAGCATTATCAGCATTTAAGTCTGCAACAGCTATCTAATCATTTTAATTACAATAGTACGTATTTAAGTAATAAGTTAAAAAAGGTAACCGGTCTTACTTACACTCAGCTTATTGCCAATATTAAACTTAATGCAGCCTATTCTCTGGTTGTGAACACCAACCTGCCGTTCGAAATGATATTTAAGCAAGTTGGATATAACAGCATGAGTTTTTTCTATAAAAAATTTAAAATGGCTTATGGCGCTACCCCGCAAAATATCCGAAACAAGCAGTTGAGGAAATGAAGGATATCCAAGGATCATGTAAACGCTATGACCATTATATGGTGTAATAGACGTCCAATTTTAATTGGGCGTCTATATGTTATAATAGCTGCAAATTCATAAGCACAAGGCTGATGAAATGATAGGTTGCTGGATACCTTTATTTCCGGCAAAAGGGAGGATACATCCTTGGAAGCGATACTAAGACGGCACTGGCCGGAGTGGAACGGAACGTTGCAGAAACGAACCGGGGGTTGGAATAATACGACGTATTTTGTTAAGGGTGGTAGGCGAAGCGGGGTGCTGCGCGTCTACGATACACACAGAGATAGGGACAAAATTGAATTTGAGCATGCTGTTTTGCAGGCGCTAAGTATGCATTCACTATCATTCAGGGTGCCGATGCCAATTCGAACAGTGACGGGAGAGACACTCGCTCAGCTTGAGAAGGAAAGCGGCAAATATGTCTGTCTGTTCGATTACATAGAAGGCAAATCACCACTGGAGCAGGAATCATGCTTTGCCTATTCCTTTGGCGAGGTCACGGGTGAATTATCTGCTGTGCTTGCGACATTCAATCTTGATATGGCTCCAGTTTACCGACCGTATTACGCCTTGCAGCAATCCTACCCATTGTGTAACCAGGAGATAGTTCGAGAGATTTGCCTACATCCGCCAGAGCCCCTAAAAACTTTGCATGACGAGCTGCGATGGATAGGAAAAGTATATGATGAGATTACAGATTCGCTTCATGCATTGGAAGAGTTGCCGCATCAGCTTGTACATGGGGACTTGAACGCTTCCAATTTGTTGGTAAAGGATAACGATCATAGCCAAGTGGCTGCACTGCTTGATTTTGAGTTTTGTACGTTAGACGTTCGGGTCATGGAACCAGCGGTCATTTTATCAGGATTGTTGGGTCAACCGGAGGAGACGAGAGCAGTTCGGGATTTTTGCCGGGGCTTCAGCCGCCGAGTTCATCTGTCCCAAACCGAGATTGATGCTTTACCTGTATTGATGCAGCTCAGGAAGGTAGATGTATTTCTTCATTTTTTGAGCCGCTTTCTAGAAGGAACGGATCAGCCACATGTGTTACAAGAGCAGGTCAAGCAGATCGCTGCCGACTTGCTGCAACTGTCTACCCGAAGTAGCTGGATTCAGGAGGAGTTGATCCTCGCAGGAATGGCGTATGAATGAACTTTATCGCAAGATGAGGAGGAGATTGGCAGACACTCGTTCATATGCGGAAAAGAAACCATCCGAGTGGTTGTATCCAAAGCTTGAGATCACAGCAATTGTAAAAGGATACGACGAGCTGAATCAGTGGGTGATTTTGGATCAAACACAGGTTTTCAAAAATCAGTTCGCGGGTTGAAAGTGGATAAGGGGAATGAACATGCATACTTTAACGGTTGATCAAAGTGAACCCTTTTCCAAAGTCTTCTCCATACTACGATCAATACATACCTCTCAATCCTGTTGGCTGGAATTTTCCCCGGGGTGAATTTCCGGACAGCTATATCCATTTTTTGAATACTCTAACGGCGGGGAGTTTCAAAATGGAGAACGTTATTTTCAGTTTTTCGATACCGAAGATTTGAGAGAAATGAATCTTGCTTACGAGCTGCCGGAGTATATGCCGAATGCCATGTCGTTTGGGGTATGACGATTGCAGACATGCTGCAAATTCTTTCATTGAGCTGTGTACAGAAACATGGGAACTATATGAATAGCAAATAGCGAGATGCCGATTTTTTTGGGCTTCTCGCTATTTTTAATCATTTTACCCCTGAAAAACCTCAATGAAGGTGCTGTATGTCCCTATGGCTGAATTTGAGATATTTGTTCAATCAACGAATCGACCGCCTCATCCACCAGGTAGGGGCCATTGTTCCATTTATCACGGGAAACATTAATAATGTGATTATTTTTCACAGCGGGAATCGTTTGGTACACAGGCTCGCTGAACAACTGCATGGTTTGCTTCAACTCTTGATCTGTCATTTGAGTAAAGAAATAGTCAGCCGGACGATGGACCAGAGCTTCCATGGAAAGAGCAGTTCCGCCATCGGCATAGGGTTTGAATTGCTCAGGCATCTGGAAACCGAAATCCTGATAAATCAATTTTCCGAGCGTACCGCCCTCACCTCCAAGCAGTACCTCTCCCTTGTGAATAATGAAAGAGATTGCGGTAGTATCTGCTTTAATGGGGATGCGAGTTTGTTCCCGAATGCCCTGTAATTTTTTCTCGAACTTAGCAATCCAGGATTCTGCTTCTGTTTTCCGGTTCATAATGTCGCCAAACGTCCGTAGTGTATTCACCACGTCTGGATCGCCACCCCATGCTACTGCAATAGTTGGGGCGATTTTTTGGTACTGCTCAAAGGTTGCTTTGTCGTGAAAATCCGACAGTATAATCAAATCCGGCTCCAATTCGGAAATGGCCTCGATATTACCTGTTCCTTTGCCTATGCTAGCGACATCAGCCATCTTCTCAGGATAAAGATCGAGTATCTCCTGATTGACACCTACCGGTTTTAAGCCTAATGGAAGCAAATAACCGCCGTATGTAATAACAACAGCCCTTTTGGGTTGAACAGGAATTTCCATTTGTCGACCAAGTGCATCTGTATACGATCTTGTTTCAATTGGTTTCGCAACGTCACTCGCGCCGCCGCAAGCTGCCAGCAGCAGAGTTAGGCTGAACAAAAGGGTAACAGCAAAAGCAGGCTTAAAGCTAACATTCATATCGTTCACTCTCCAAGCATCATGTTGATAATGATTATCATTGTTACCAATATAACGTTGTCCTGATCGGGGAGCAATGAATGATTTGAGTGTAAAATTTGTATTTGTTGAACTTTTTGAAACAAGGCTATGCATTTTAAATTGTGTTGGGGTTTCGCCGGTTTGCTTTTTGAAAAGTCTACTAAAATAATAAAAATTGGTATAACCAACGTTTTCGGCAACTTCCTGAATGGAAGCATCTGTATCAGCTAACAGGGATTTGGCCCTGTTGATGCGGGTCTGAACGACATACTCGATAGGGCTGCATCCATATTTTCGCTTAAACACCTTTACGAGGTAGTGGGTACTGTAATGAAACCGTTTAGCCATCGTCTCCATAGCGATTGGTTTTTGAAAATGCTCTTGAATATATTGAGCTATTTGTGTAGCCAGATCCGGCTCGGATATTTTGATTTCCTTCATCTGTAGTTGACGAAAGTGTTCATGCACGAATTGATAGAACAATCCATTCACTTGCAGTTTGTCCAGTTCATTTCTATTAGACCAATGCTGATTCATTTGTTCGACAAGCGATATCAGGGGGAGCGGATAGAGGGCCTGAAACGCATAGTTTTGTCTAAATCGAGCCATCCGATCTTCTCGTTCGAATGAGCTTTGACCCGCTCGCTCTTGAACGGGTTTGTATAAAATGAGGTAGTATTCAAACGGCTGGTTTAAGCACCAGATATTCAGACTTGCTCCTTTTCCGCCGTGGAGAACCTGAAACTTGGCTGCTGAGGTTTCGATTTCATCAAGCATCAATCTGGCTTCTCCTTGATTGGCGAATAGAAATCCGCTTGAAGGCAGGGAATAGGAACTCAATCTCTCTCCAGGCTTCATCGTAAAATGACGAATGTCCAGCACCTTAACCGGCGTTTGGCTCCATAATCTGATCGTTTCCAGCCACTCCATAAAAACACCTCGAAATAATATAAGTTAACACATGCGTAGCGGTGCATTCGGCCCTTGTTACATCGGCTTAAGCTTCCCAGGGCATATAAATATCTATCGTGCTGTCTTTTTGTTCCAGAGAATGAATATCAGTCCAATACTCGAAATCAAAAGAGCGAGAAGCACTGATCCCCCTATCACGGATTGAGTCATAGGTTCCATCTATTTGGGATTCAGGTCCCTGATGAGTGACCTTCACATATATTCCAGCCGGTATCGTATGACGAACTAATCCCTCTGGAATATATGCAAAATTGCTGACTTCTGCCGCAACAATACTTACGAACGGAACATCTGGCGTCCATTCGTCCTCTGGGTAAACTTGAATCAAGTAAATTCCGTCTTCGTCTAATCGACTTGTAATTTCATGACGCTTGTCAAAGAGTTCTTCGCGTAATCTTACGACAATTCCGGTTTCCAGATCTTGATTTAACGACGCGGTTACAGAGTATCCTACGAGCTTCGTCTCATTACGTTCCAGCGTAAGCACTTCTTCCATTGTCATTAAACACACAACCTCCTATTCATAACATTCATATTATAACTAGGTAGCCAGTCAACAGACGGTTTAAAATCGATTATACTATATAATTCGAACGGTATCAGACCAGTCAGTAAAGGTACATCTGCTTGATGAAGCCAATAAGTGTATTTCGGTAAGCAGCATAATAATTTCGTAACCTCACAGATTCTTTCCCGTATAAAGATAAAAACATGATCCGCCCCATTCCCGTCAGGGAAGAAATGCAACCATGTTTAACCAAAATAGAAGTTGAGGTAATGCATCGTATGAATGAGGAATTTATAAATCATGCCAATACAGGATATCGATTGGCTGAGCAGAAGGCGGTTCAGTATTTTGCATCACTTTATGCACAGGTCATAGACAAAACTTATGTAACTATCCTGACAGAAGATATTCAAATGTGGAAAAGGGATCATATTGATCATTCTTCATGGCTATCCTTCTTTTCGAGGGCAAAGAGAAAACCTGATACTCGGGATTATCATAGATACATTCAATGGCTGAATTATACAGGCAAATTGGATGATTACCTGGATCGAAGCGTCTCCTATATTTATATGAGGGATCTAGGCAAAGCTCTGGATTCTCCTGACACACAGTCCCGGATTCAGCGTGTCATTGCTGACATCAAAAAACACTTGATTCAATCCACCAGTGCAAACGGGGGAGACCATCCAGAATTTATGAATTTGGCCGGGTTGTATCGGTGGGCGCAGAAGGAAGGTATAGAAACCGCCACAATTTGGGTGATCAACAAGCTTAGGTCCGTGTCCTCCCATATTCCAAAGGAAATGGATGCCGAGCAAGCCCAGCGCAAACTGATTAAGATCATTATCGGGGTTATTTTGCATGTGATGGAAGAAATGGACGATACTGTGTCACCTGGCGAACGTACTTGCAGACTTGATGAAGCGATCAGACTTGGTTACTCCTATGGTCTAACCTATCCTTTCATAGACGATCTTCTCGATTCGCAGGTTTTGACCGCGCAGGAGAAAGAACAATATTCCCGAATGATACGTACTGCGCTTCTCACTGGAGCTGTGCCTGAGTTGGGCGATTGGACCGGAAATAATATGGAGTTAATTCAATACATACACTCAGAGCTCTCGGATGCTTTTGAGTATATTAAGGAACATCAGCGGCCGGATACACAGCAAACCTTTTTCGAGCAGTCCTATGTCTTTTTTCATTCCCAGGATATCGACCGTGTCAAGGACCTAACGCGTGCTAACTACACTAATGAAGAGCTTTATATACCTGTCATTTTAAAATCTTCTTCTTCCCGATTGATTGTCCGTTCCGTGATTGGTGCTCCCGAGGATGAGGGCTTTGAGCAACGAACATTCTTTTATGGTATTTATAACCAGTTGGCTGATGATTTTGCGGATATGGTTGACGATATGAGTGACGGTGTGGTAACACCCTATACGTATTATTTAAAATACCATGATCAGCGTTCGGATCTCATCAATCCCTTTGAATTGTACTGGGCAGTTATCTCTTATTTGATCCACAACGTGTATGATTCCGATGCCATGGCCCGTGAGGTGATACTGGATCGTGCAATGAATGGACTCAAACGTTATAAAGAACGTGTAGGTACTGAAAAGTATAATGAAATGATGGAGATCTTTGCATCCGGAAATCCGGAATTCAATCGACTTATCCAAGAGATGGTGCGAAAAGCGGACAATGTAGATTTCTTCGATAAACTGCTTCGGGACCAGATGATTACCAGTCTGAAAAACGATTCCAAGGAAAAGGAAGACTTTTTCAATACGTTCAAAATGATCCGCCATCAGATTAACAACCAATTAAAAATTACCAAACCTCATGTGATTCCAGCGATGAAAGGGCAGCTTATTGATGCTGCAAATTACAGTCTCGAAGGGGATGGGAAGCGGATACGGCCTATATTGACTTGGGTAATGGGTGTGAACGAATATGGACTTGACGCATCGGCAATCGTGCCGCTTCTGAGATCATTGGAGTATATGCATACCGCATCCCTGATCTTCGATGATCTGCCTTCTCAGGATAATGCGTCTACCCGTAGAGGGCGTCAGACCTTGCATCAGGTGCATAATAGCGCTACCGCGGAATTAACCGGTCTGTATCTGATTCAGAAGGCGATTGGGGAACAATCGTCACTTGACCAGTTCAATGCCGAAACCGTACTTGCTTTGATACAATACTCGGCCCAAAAGGCAGAAGATATGTGTATGGGACAGGCGATGGATCTGGATTCCAAAGGAAAGCAATTGACACTGGAGCAGTTAAATATGGTGTGCTTTTTCAAAACCGGAGTGGCATTTGAGGCTTGTCTGGTGATGCCTGCCATGCTCGCACAGGTCAAGGAGTCGGAAATTGCTGCTTTGAAGAAATTCGCGTATCACGCGGGGATTGCCTTTCAGATTAAAGATGATTTACTTGATGTGGAGGGAGATCTGCTCTTACTCGGAAAACCTGTTGGCCAGGATTCTGAGAACAACAATTCGAATTTCGTATCCATCCTGGGTCAGGAAGGTGCCGGTAAAGAGATGTGGGAACACTACTGCCTTGCTATGGAAGCGTTGAAAGAGGTACCCCGCAACATCGCTTTTCTGAAGCATTTAATGAATTATATGGTAACCCGGGACCGTTAAAAAGGGGCGTACCCCATTGCTTAATATAAGCGATGGGGTATTTTACGAATTTAAGTGTTACCTTTTACGCTCACTCCATGGAATTCATTCGGGCCCGAAGCTTTTCAACTCTTCATCATATCCATTAAAACTTGATATGCAATGGGTAAGGAAGTAAAGCCGTCACGCTCTAAAAAGTGTCCTCCGTGCTCTACTTCGTGGAAATCAGCTTGGATATCTTTCGCTAGTTTCTTACTGAGTGCAAAGGGGACAATCGTGTCATCCTTTGAAGCAATAACTGTACGCATCTTTACTGAGTCCATGATTTGCTCATAATCCAACTTATCAGTTGTAAACTCATCTAATGACGGCAGGGTTGGCACTGGATCGGTAAAACCGGAGACGAAGACAAGACCACCGAGTTGCTCTGGGATACTTACTTGCTGCAAATATCTTAATATGGAAACACACCCCAAGCTATGACCAACAAAATAGGTATCCTTATGTAGAACCTCAATACTTGATAATAACTGTTGGGTCCACTCATGAAGCTGGGGAGCTTGCGAATTGGGCATATCCAATATATCTACAGAAACGCCATCTTCCTGTAGCTTGTCTTGTAGCCAAGGAAACCAATGATCAGACGGTGAAGCAGTGTATCCATGGATGATATACACTTGTTTTTTGTTTTGTAGGTTTGTCACAATAGGTTCTCTCCTATTCATCCTGTATTGTTCTTGATTTGTTGATGATATATGTCCCAGTTTGGTATAAAGACTACTGTTTTAGTTTAGCAAATTCTCCAAGCTCGTGAGAAGCTAAAATAATAGTCATATTTGAGGATTTTGCAAAAATCCAATAAGCGACTTCCAATGAACAATATATAGATCGAAATGGTCTAGTTCGTCTATATATTGCACTTCGGAGCGACTGGAATCGAATTTTGAAAAATCCTGATTTGTCTGTCCCAAGCTCACTTTCACAGGATAAATATTCTTTATTTTAGCAGCACTGTTATTTTTGTTACAATATTAAGCGCTTTCTTCCGATATATATATCATCACGGTGTAATCTCTTAATTCTTATGGTTTGGGGGATAGTATCCATGGGAGCAACGTGATCTATTATACATAGACGACTGGAGGGGTTTTGATGAGAACAAAACTATCAGACAGCACTAAAAAAGTAAAAGGATTTAGAGATTTAAAGGTAACGACAACGATGGTCTCCATGATCATGATCAGCTTGGTGGGTTTGCTCATTGTATCGTTGGTAGGGGTTCTCGGCATGTATCAAGCTAAAGAGGGACAAGGTATTTTGTATATGGATCGCTTTCAACACCAAACGAATATTCTGGAAGTGAAAAGTGATTTTTATAACATGCGGGCCAACTACACCAAAGTACTCGATAATGAGGAGTACACAGATAAACAATATAAGCAGGTACAGAAGGGAAAAGACAGCGTTGCATCAGGGTTAAGTAAATTTTCGCAAAAGAATCTGGACCCGAAGGAACAGAAACTGTACGAGGAACTAAGAAGCAGCATAGACACATATTATCAGAATATTGAGCAGATCATGGCAGTCAAAAAAAATACCGGAACATATGACAAGGAAGAGAGAGGCCGGATTAATACATCCAGTACGGCAATTGTTAAGATACTGACCGATATTTCTGATTACAACAATGAACAATCGGCCAACTTATATCAAAATACGCAAAATGAGATAAAAATGCGCACAATTGTTTTGATCGTGATTCTGGTCCTAGTACTTGCTGTCCTTAGTATGATCTCCTTTTCGGCCATTCGGAATATCCGTTCTCGGATGAGCACCATTACGAAATACTGTGAAGAGATTACCCAAGGCAATTTAACGGCAGCACTTGATCCGACCCTGCTCAAGGGAAATAACGAAATCGCTGTCATTGCACGTGCCATTCAACAAATGACAGATTCAACCTCAATGGTTATTACGGGAGTTATCAATGAATCCCGCCAAATTAATCATCTAAGTGATCAGACGAATCATAATATGACCGATCTCAATGAGCGGATTAGAGACGTATCGGCTACAGTCGAACAGCTATCAGCAGCGATGGAGGAGACTTCGGCATATACAGAAAACATGAATCATTCTGCCGATGAAATGCAGCGGGCGGCAGAGTACATTTCGCTCAAAACTCAAGAAAAAGCGCAGTCTGCCTATGATACAAGCCTAAAGGCCGAAGCGTTGAAGTATGAAGCGAGTGAGTCCAATAAAGCGTCCAAAGAGATTTACCGGAAGGCCAGTGAAAAGATGACGGAAGCGCTGGAACAAGCCAAGGCGGTAGACCAAATTCGTATACTTTCCCAGTCCATTCTGGAAATTACGGCCCAAACCAATTTGCTGGCTTTAAATGCATCTATTGAAGCGGCTCGAGCCGGTGAGTCAGGTCGGGGGTTTGCAGTTGTGGCTAACGAGATTCGCAAGTTGGCAGATGGGTCCAAGCAGGCGGTAGATCAAATTCAGAATGTTACTCAAGAGGTTGTACAATCTGTAGCCAATCTGACGACCAATGCCGAGGAATTACTGGATTTCCTGCATGCCAAGGTGGGCAAGGATTATCAGCTGCTTGAGGATACGGCAGAACAATATTACAATGATGTAGTTGAGCATACGAATACAGTTAATGATTTGAACGCCACATCTAAGCAGGTGAATGCAACGATCCAAACCATGGTGAGAGCTATCCACGAGATTGCAACAGCCAGCGAACAGTCTGCCGTATCTACTCAGCACATTGCTGAGAACATGGTTTCATCGACGGAAAAGTCTCTTGAAGTGGCACAACAGTCTGATCAGGTGAAGGAAAGCGCTACCCGATTGAATAAACTGGTCGAAGGTTTTACTATTTGACGAAGCTAGTCTGGTGAGTGGTATTCCATATGAAGGGTTGACTTCATTCGCTTGATAGGCAGGGGCTATAGGTAACAATATAAACCAAAAATGCAGTTGAGGGAGCCGCAAGAAGGCTCCCTTTTTGATTTTATCCTCTACGGTAGCCTTCATTTGGCTACTTAACGAAGATAAAATGCTTAGAAAGGAGATTTCAATCAGGAGTCTAAAGCACGTAACTCTTCCTGTTCAGCCATTTGCATCAGCTTATAAATCTGCCGGGTCGTGTTCACATTCCGCACCGTCATATGCTGGTACAGACTGGAGCCGGCCAGTTTCGTCATCCCGCTTGTTGTGACATGTTCTCTGCTGACAGAAAACAGAATGGCCCCAGGCGTATACATTATATTGCCTATTCCCGGCTTCAAAGGAAGCTTCTCCAGAACGGCAATATCGTTAATTTCATCCCACAGAAACAATACATCACTTTTCATCTGTGTATCATTAGACCATTCCTCCGGTAATGCCTTCATAATCGCCTGGATTTCCGCCATATTGCGAACGATGACCCGGATAGGTAAGCTAAAATCCTCCAGAATCGCCTGCTCCAGTTGGAGCGTTAGCTCCTCGTTGGATTGAACTTCACTGGAAAAAATGATGTTTCCGGAGTTGATGTAAGTCGTCACATGGCTCATGCCTGCCTTCTCAAACGTTTCCTTGAGCTTTTTCATATTAATCTTGTTGTTGCCACCCACATTAATGCCCCGCAGCAATGCAATATAAATCATATAAGGCCCACCTCTCTTGTACAAAAGGATTTTATTAACACAGGGATAGATATTCAAATAAATAAGCGGTTTGATTTTCGCCAAGCAAATGATGCAACAACGGTTCTACGTGCTCGATAAATTCATTTTTGGTTTCGTATGTGTCCTCGTCTTTTAGCTCTCCCTTAAAGGTACGGGCAGCTTCAATCAGGATGGAAAGAGCCGTAAAGAAGTCAGCCAAAGAGTCGGCAACCTGCTGTGGCGCGCCACCTTCATACGCAGCATATACAGGGGAATGGGCTGCCCCAGTATCGACAATAAGTGGATCGTCATTATAAGTGGCGATTACGACATGATGGGGCGGCCACGAGGAGGATTCCTGGACAAGCTCGCCAGCTCCAATCCAGCGATAGCCTAGCTGTTGTCGATATAGATGCTCCGGCGCAGCAAAAAAGAGAACAGCCCGTAGGCTTCATTATACAAGTTTTGTTGTTGTACAAAACGGGCCAGAGCTCCGCTTAATTGTTGCATGTGTGTTCATTCCTCTCTGCTTGCAGGAGACTTAAATACGCCTTTTTTCAGAATTCCCTACATATTATCTGTTTCTAATATATCATAATATGGAAATAAAGAACATATGCTTCTATATTTAAGCAGTACGATTAATTCATTATGCAGCCTTATTGATCCAGCCAGATTAATATTACAATATAGGTTGAAATGGATAGATTATTTAAAGAAGGGATGGCGACATGTAACTTTAGGAAAAAGCCTTACCTATGCAAGGAGGAAAAATGTCATTTTCTAAAATATACGACTATAAACTAAGAGCTTATTTCAACGAACGCATTTCTGATTTAAATCATGAATATAAACGATACAGATGATATTTCGTTGGTGCGCTGGCATGATTTATTTAATGGGCCATCATTCGTGCTAATAGACCATGATTTTCTAAACGAAGCTGACGCTGAGCGTCTGATTAGATTGCTATCATTAGCTTTTAATGTTTTCGATATCTTATTATCAACATCAAGATTCGCATCTTAGAGATGAATCCTATGGATTTGAGATTGCCCAAGACAGGGTGCTTTTTCTTCATCATCTTTTATTTGAATTGGGTTTAGGTGATGATATCTATGAACGTCTAACGATTGAAAATAATAAAATGATGTTCAAAATGGAAAACTCACAAAAATGTGATTTGCACATGCTTATTGATGTTTTGCATGAACATATTCACAAAAGTAAGATGGACATGGATATACAAGCAGCACTGGAAAAGATTAAATGCTTACAAGGCCAATTAGTCAATTTTATTATGGGCAGTCATGATTTATATGATTTTCAATACGATGATTTCAATAAGCCTTCGTAGATGCAAAGATATTTATGAGGACCTATAGCTCTGATAAAAATAGGATTTTCCAGGTTCTTCTCGACTGTGTGAATGAGTATCAATCTCCAACAGAACAGTTAATTTCCCATTTGATACTAATGAATTATTCCTATTTTGTACTCAAAAGAAAGAAATCCGGGCGAGATTACATACTTTAAGGCATTGTGTAAGAAAAGGCCGGGATTCTTTATGAAAGTATTAGCTGCATTGCTTGAAATCAGATTTTTTATCGATCAAGCAAGCTTTGCAAACGAACAGTATATCCTGAAATACCGCCAAAGGTGTGTTATAAGATAACAGAGTATGGAGAATCTTTTAGTTCTGTTTTCGAGGTGATTGAAAAGTGAAGGAAAGAACGTCAACGACGTTAAATCCTTGGTTGGGAAGAGGCATTAAGTGACATTTGTTGCGACACTACATCAGGCCAAATGCAA
This sequence comes from Paenibacillus sp. RC21, assembly GCF_044907935.1. NCBI lineage: Bacteria > Bacillati > Bacillota > Bacilli > Caryophanales > Paenibacillaceae > Paenibacillus > Paenibacillus sp. RC21. The sequence goes on along the minus strand of NZ_JBIYCS010000002.1, from coordinate 868,749 downwards.
AAAAAGACTAGTGACCAGGAGTTTTGACATCATGAAAAAACAGTTCAGTATTGAACTCGCTGCTCCTTCGGATCTGGAGGCGGCGGATCTCGTTTTTGAAAGTTCCATATCTGTGGCATTTGAACAGGAGGGACTGGAAGCCTTAATCGACGACATGCAGCAGGAGATTGAGCACAAAAAGCGGTTGCTGCGTACATCTTTGTCAGCTTTGAATTCGGACTTGTTCTTCCTGATGGCCAAACATAACCATAACGTCGTTGGAACGATCTCTTATGGCCCTTGCGGAGAAGCTATCAGGAAATGTACCAACGATGAACTCGGACATGTGGGGACATTGGGAAGTTTATATGTGCTGCCCGGTTACCAAGGACAAGGAGTAGGCTCGACGCTAATTCGGGCTTTGATGACCAGGCTGAAGGAAATGGAAGTTACGCATTTTTGCCTGGATAGCGGCTTCAAAATAGCCCAGACCAAATGGCTACGGAAATTTGGCGCACCCTACACCATTGCGAAGGATTATTGGGGCAAGGATGGAGATCACATGGTGTGGCTATGTGAAGTGCAGGATTTTTTATAAGAAATGGAGTGAAAACCGCCTGTCGCTCAATTCTTGACCTGTACCAGAGATGAATGTGAGCATATGGTGACATAAAGAGTTCAACCTGCCATCCTGATGTGCACTCGTTTATAATAGTAAAAAAAGGGACAAGGAGATGAACTCAAGATGAAAAAAATAACCTTGATAGCTACGGGGTTAGTTGCGGTTGCCATAGGGACATACCTGATTGCAGGGAATGCCCAGCGAGAAGAAGCAGATAACCAAGGGGCGTCAAATATCAAGCAATTGGTGCATGATTTCAGTACAAGAAAGGCAACGGCCCAGTCCGCTTCCATCACTTCCAGTCAGTTGAGCATAACAGAGGATGGTACCACAACAAAGGCCTACGCTTTGCCTGATAACGAGTTTTTCCTTTCGATAGCCCCATATATGGAACAGACTCACCCTTGTGCAACCCATAGCCTGACCGGTTGTCAAGGTGAAATGAAGGATGAAGAGTTCAGTGTAACGATTCACGATTCTGATGGAAATTCAGTCATGAATAAAACCTCAATAAAATCCCAGCCCAATGGATTTATTGATCTATGGCTGCCGCGTGACAAAACCTATAGCGTTACGGTGGAGCATGAGGGGAAAATTGCAAAATCCAAAATCTCCACGTTTGAAAACGACGATACCTGTATTACCACGATGCAATTGGGTTAACGCAATAAATTCAAATCTATATCCGGATTCCTGTGTGCAGGAAAGGGACTGGGAATGCTTACAAAGCTCTTAACATTCGGAAAATATAACGACACCAGGCACCAACTACCCCGTGGTAGGAGTGCCTGGGTCAGCGTTGCGCTGAACCGGAAAGCAAAGCATGTCAGTGTTTCCGTTGACCATTCGACACTGTCTTTTATCATTGACAAAATTGTATTTCTCCGTCATAATTCAAAAAAATGATAATGATTATCATTATCTATAAAATGTACATACACGAGGAGAATATGTTCTATGAAGAAGGGTTTGAGCGGGATTTTAGTGTTGCTGGTTTTTGCGCTTGTTCTGGCAGGCTGCGGAGCGGCAGGCAATGTATCGGATACAAGTCAGGCGTCAACTTCCGGCAGCACACCAGCCGAAGCAGCGGGACCTGTGAAAGTAAAGCATAATCGTGGCGAGGTCACACTCGACCGGCCAGCACAACGTGTTGTTGTGCTGGAATGGACATTTACGGAGGATATGATTGCGCTGGGTGTTCAGCCCGTTGGTAATGCGGATAATGCTGGATACAAGCAATATGTGACTCCAGAGGCGGCTCTGGACAGCAGCGTGACCGATGTGGGAACACGCAACGAGCCCAATCTGGAGGCGATTGCTGCATTGAAGCCGGATCTGATCATTTCCAATGCTGATGGAAATGAAGCTATCTATGATCAACTTAGAGCCATTGCACCGACAGTCGAATATAGTCTGAATAGCGGTAACGGCTACGATCATGACAAAATGGTAGAGATTTTCAACAACATCGCGGTCGCTCTTGGAAAAGAAGACAAAGCGAAGCAGGTGCTGAAGGAGTTGGATCAGCATTATGCGGAAGCCAAAGAAAAGCTCGCCGCTGCTGGTAAAGCGGATTTCCACTACATTCTGACACAGGCGTTCACTTATCAAAATGCGGCCAGCCTGCGCATGTTTTCGGATAACTCGGTGGTCGCCGGGACACTGGCGAAGAGCGGGCTGATTAACGATTGGAAGCCGGACAAGCTTGAACAGTATGGTTTTTCAACCGTTGGCATTGAAGCGTTGTCTGCCGTTCAGGACAGCAACTTCATCTATATTGTGCAGCCGAACGATGATGTTTTCGGAGCAGCGCTGAAAAATAATTCGGTCTGGAACGGCCTGAATTTTGTCAAAGAAAAACGCATTTATGCATTGGACAGCAAGACATGGACGTTTGGCGGTCCCATCTCATCGAAAGCGCTGGTTGATCAGGTTGTTGCGGCGATTACGAAATGAGCTAGGTCCCAGTATTCCGTCCGGTTTAGAATCGGCATAGTCTCTAAAACCGCAGCACAAAAAGCCCGCGTCTCCCGCGGGCTTTTCGCTGTATCCTCTTACTCACTCCTCGCCAGCTAAACCCGTCGCTCCAGCTCCCTGGGTAGCACCTTACATTACTAAACCCAGCTTCATTCATGGCCAATAGATTAGGACAGGTGGATGCGCCTGGAGCAGTGGCAGTAAGACGAAGATAGCAAAACTTTAAATTGTGTATACTAAAAACCTATTAAAACAACTGCAAACTTCCGACATATTATCTAAGAGCTTTTCGCTCAATACTCCTCGGGGGGATGGCAGCATGTCACAAAATATTAAAAAGCGCGTATTCAGATCATCCAGCATTGCGAACACATTAGCCATTGTGTTGTTAGTCATTATCGTTGTCGTCTTTGCAACCTTGGGGACGTTCATGTTTGCAAGCACGCAAAGCATACTTATCAAGCAGCAAGAGGCCATGCTCCAGACGAAGACGCAGGCCATCGTCAGTCAATTCGATGCGTTGTTTAAGGAAAAGGGATCGCTTGTCAAACAAATGTCAACGAACAACCTTTTTCAGCAATACATAGAAACAACCCAATCGTCAGAAATGGTGAAAACTTCTCCATATGCTGCGGAAACAGAAGCAACTCTGGCAGCCATTGTAAAGGCAGAGCCATCTTTTGCCGACGCCTGGATTGCAGGAATATCTGGCAAAGGCTTCTTTCTTCAGAATGATGGTGCTGCTTCCAAACCGGATTACGATATCCAAAAACGTCCGTTCTTCAAGCCAGCTGTTGAAGCAAACGGTTTATACTACTCGGATCCCTATATTGACGTCGCTACGGGTAGTGTGCTCATGGGTATTTTCTATCCGATCAAAGATAACAGTAACCAATTAATTGGATTTGCAGCAGCTGATATTGCCTTCAAAGATATCCCTGCCCTTATGCAAAGCTATTCGCTTGGAAGCACTGGTTATTCGATTCTTGCATCCAAAACAGGTGATATTTTGTATCACCCCGATCAGACTAAAGTGTTGAAAGAAAAGATTAACGAAAGCACAGGTGATCTTGGGGAGATCGGAAAGAAAATGATTGCCGGCGAGTCCGGAGTACAGCTGATTAATGACAATGGAGAACGTCGTTATATCGGGTATGCAACCAGTAAAGATACCGGGTGGTCCGTAGGCTTAACCATTTCTGAGCAAGAGGTGCTCACAGAATTAAAAGCCTTTACTTGGCTTACCATTGGCGGTTTTGCCGCAGCCACCATTCTGCTGGTTGTGATTTGTTATATAACGCTCCGTTATCTGTTGAGATCGATACCGAAGTTGCTCGCAAAAATCAAGCTGATTGAAAATGGAGATTTAACCGTTCAGTTTGATACGCATTCCAACAACGAAATCGGGCAAATTTCTCAAGGAGTTTACACCATGGTTCAAAAAATTCAAGGCATGCTCCAAATGGTGGGTGGCTCAGCTCAAGTCTTGAATCAGTCTTCTCACGATCTGCAATCCATATCTTCCAGAACCGCGGTCACGATGAACGATACTGCAACAGCAATCAATGAAATTGCCAATGCGACGAACTACCAGTCCATCGAAACGGATAACATTTTACAAAAAACCGGAGCATTATCCGGCCAAATTGACGAAATTGCCAATGATGCCAAAGCCATCGAAACGATGGTGCAAATCTCTGCTGAGCAAAGCGGACAGGGGCTTGCTGTAGTAGATCAGTTATCCAGATGGGCTGAAGAAAATCACAATTCCACACAAGCGATGTCGTCTATTATTCAGGATATTGATCTGAGCCGTCATGAGATTTCGAGCATCGTGGATACGGTCAACCAAATTGCAACGCAGACCAACCTGCTGGCACTCAATGCTTCCATTGAAGCTGCACGTGCAGGAGAACAGGGCAAAGGGTTTGCTGTTGTTGCCGGGGAGGTTCGCAAGCTGGCTGAGCAGACGGCACTGGCGACACAGGAAATCTACAAGAAGGTACGTGTGATTGAAGAAAAAACCAGCGTATCGGTTGAGCATACGGCTCACGGCCTGAAAATTGCAGAAGAAAATGCCAGATCGGTGAAGAACACCAAGCAAGTATTCTTTAGCATTAACAAGGATTTGGAAGATTTGAAATTGCGAATGATCCAGATTAGCAACAACACCTCCAAAGTCCACAAGCACAAAGATGAGATTTTGCAGGCGCTGGAAATAATCTCTTCCACCACGGAGGAGAATTCCGCTTCAACCGAAGAGGTTAGCGCCAGCACGCAGGAACAATTGGATAGCATCGAGCAGGTTGCTGAACTATCCAAACAATTAAACCAATTGTCCAATAAGCTTCAAGACGAATTAAAACAGTTCAAGGTTGAGTAACAAGTCTATTAGGCATGATTTTGACTAAATATTCAGCAAAGCCCGCGATCAGCGCGGGCTTTTTAGCTTCAACAGCTGTTGTGGGGTAGAGGGCATGGTAGCTGGTGCGGGATACAGATAGATTAAACGTATAAACTGAAATTTAGCGGGGTGAAGATATGAATTGCTTTGAAAAAAATATGGTGTCCGTCTGGTACGGTCACTTTGCCTCTGATGATGAGTTATTTGAATATGTTGAGATTAAATACCCGGAAGATGAGAATGAGGATGTTTTTAGCGATTTTTTAAATGACCATGAAATAGATGATTTTGACGAAGATTTTGCTGAAGGAGTCTTTCTGATGGATGGGGCAGATAATGGTATAAAAGATGTTTCCTTTGTTGATTCTTTTTTATCTCCACTATTACATGATTTGAGTAAAATAGATGGCAAATATAATTCGTTGTTCTTTATATATGATTGTAATACAAGCGGTCTATCTGAAAAAAATGGCGACAAAATGCGCTTTTTAACGGCTTATCCTTATTGTATTAACAAATGAGAAACAAATAATCAGGCTCATCTTTTGTTTATGTGGGGAGTAGAGCGAGTTCCAATTGGATAGCTACTGAACCTGAAGCTGGAGTATCTGTTGGAGAAGGTGGCGGCAGTGCTATGGGATGATGTGACGGAGGAACTGGACAAATAAAGGTAAGACATTTTATGATAATGTAAATTGGACTTAATGGATCAATAATTTACTCTGAAAGAATCAGGGACTTGAGATGAATATCCATCTTAAGTCCCTTTTTTTGTGCAAAATTAGATTTCCAATTTTTTGAACGGCTGATATACTAAGGAGGCAAGTGAGATGAAGATAAACCTACTTTATCGGGATGAAAAAACGATCAGCGTACGCTTGGAGCGATACGGAGTCAAGGAGCGGGAAGGGATTCGATCCATACCAGGCAGGAAATGGGTTCCAGACGAAAAAATCTGGGCGATTCCGTACAGTATCTCGGCTGTAGAAAGCCTGTTGGAGGCGTATCGGAGTTGTAAGTTCGAGTACGACGAGCGCTTGAATAAAGAACTACCGTACATCCGGGAATGGCTGGATCGACGGGACACGCTGGCTAATGCGGTTCCCTCTTCTTCGGAACGAGGTGAATGGAATCCGGATCAGCGGCAAGAATTGCGCGATGCATTGGTAGCAAGGGGGTACAGCAGCAAGACGATAAAAGCTTACATATCGCAAACGGAACGCTTTTTCGCCGATTTGCAAGGGACCGAAGCAAGCATAAATGATGCGGTGGTGCAAAAATATGCGCTGGTGCTGCTCGAAAAAGGTCTTTCGCACGCTTATGTTAACCAAGCGATCAGTGCGTTGAAATTTTATTTTCGCCATGTGCTAAAGCAGCCCAAATCCTCCGCCTATGTTCGTCCGAAAAAGGAGAGTAAACTACCGGATGTGCTGTCCCTGAATGAGGTCATGCGTCTGTTGAAAGTAGTGAAAAATCCAAAGCATAAGGCTATTCTGTACCTGACGTATACATCCGGGCTGCGGGTAAGCGAAGTGGTGAGGTTGCGTCCTGAAGACTGCGACCATGAACGGAAAGTGCTGAAAGTCCGTCAGGGAAAGGGCAGGAAGGATCGGCAAACGCTGCTCTCCGAAGCGGCTTTTGCGGTGGTCGAGCAGTACATAGGGGTGGAGCGGCCAGAAGACTGGCTGTTTCCAGGGCAGAGGGAAGGCCGCCACCTGACGGAACGTTCAGCGCAGAAAGTGTTTGAAAAAGCGCTGGCTGAAGCGGACATTCGCAAACAGGTGAGTATCCATTCGCTAAGGCATTCCTTTGCGACCCACTTGCTGGAGAATGGGATTGATCTTCGCTATATTCAGGAACTGCTAGGGCATCAGAGTGTGCGAACGACGGAGCGGTATACACATGTGAGCAGACGGGACATTGGGCGGATTCAAAGTCCGTTGGATCGGATGGGCGGGCTGGAGGATTGAAACGCAGAGAGTGCGGGAATAAGGAGCAAAGTGCAGGTTCACGAAGTTCGTGAATATGACGAAGAGAGCATTCTTTCGGAAGTTCGTAAATAAGACGTTATACGACAGAATCAAAATGAAAAAGAGCCAGCAGGCTCTCAATCTAGAGATATATGTAATTCGTTATGCAGGTGAAGAGCGTCCTTAAAACCTTGCAAATAAATTTCACGTTCTAAAATAGATTGAACAGAAAAGCTCAGCATCATCGTAAAGGAATAGGGTCTTCTGTATATTCTCCGGTACTCCTTCATGTAACTGTTTGAAGTAGAGATTCCGTTCGGATGAGAACTGGTTGTAGCTGGAGTTGTTTTTGATAAGCTCGCCATATAAAGATTCAATTCGAGTATGAATCAGTGAATCAAGTAAGACTTCTAAAGAATTATGCATTTTGAACACCATTCAATGTATTTGATTTTATGAATAAAAGTTCAACTTATTAAACATAATTTTATCATATCAAATAATTAAGTCAATACATGTTGAAGATGTTTTTGATAAAGGAAATATACTTTCATATAATTAAAGAAAAATTCACTTGATGTGTGAAAGGAATATCAGATGATTAGTTATAAACCTTTTCAAAAATTATTGATCGACAGGGAGATTAAGAAGCAGGATTTATTGAAAATGACAGGTATTTCGTCTGCTACAATGGCGAAACTCAATACGAATGAATATGTATCATTAGAAGTGATTGATAAATTATGTACAGCTTTAGGTTGTCAACCCGGGGATTTATTGGAGCACATAGTGGAGAAATAACCGATTAGGTTAAAGCACCAAGAATGATGTTGGTTAATCGAAGAAGTGATTCCGTCGTATAACATAATATTCAAGCAGCGGCTCCGTTGGAGCCTTGGTCTGCGGAAGGATTTTCGAAGAGGCATTTCGGCAGACAACCCCTTCGAGGTTCATGAATACAGAAACGTTATACGAAACCCCTTAAATCCAAAAAAGGACATGAAAATATATGGATGAACACTTGAAACCTAATAGGGCAGAGCTTGAATTCTTAAATCTAGCGTACAATAGTTTTTATGATATTTTTGATGAAATATTTGAAGACTCATTTTGGGAGAAGGATGCTTATTATCGGTTCTCAAAAGTCAAAGATGCTTTTACAATCTATGCTGAATTATTGAATTATGAACCAATTAAGTGGGTAGTTGAAGAGATGAAAAAACGAAGACCTCCTTTGGAAGCCGAAATTGGAAGTGAACTATTTAAGTTTGTAAGAAATCTGTTTGCTCATTTTCCATTCTACAAAAATTGGGATGAAGTATGGGTAAGTAAGACACTATGTAATTGGGTTAGAGAGGGACAAACAATTGATCGATTTCTTAGGAAATATACTGGTCGTACTGAAGTGAAGTATAGATTCTGGGAAGCAGATAAAAAGAAAATGACATATTTAAGCATTAGGTTCTCAGATCAGTATACAGAGAATACAAGAATTTATTTAAAGGACATTTTAACTGAAACTGAAGGTGTCAAATTTTCTTTAATATTAATGAAGCAAATAATAGATACACAAGTGATCAAGGAATGATATGTAGACAATTCAAAGAGAAAGGGGCCTCGTATAACATTATATTCACGCATCGGGCATACGCCCTCGGTCCGGCAGAGGGATTTCGGGGAAGTAGAAGCAGCCGGACACACTTGGCATTCGCCAAGCGTCGAGAATACGGGAACGTTATACGACAGAATCACAAAAAAATATAAGATTACTTACAAAATGAACGGAGTAACACAATGAAATTAACAATGTATAATTTACTTAAATGCGGTTTTTTTTCAGATAATCTGCCATCTAAGATATTCACAAGTATAGAGTTAGCAGATTTTATAAAAAGTCATCCAGCTACAGTAAGTTCAAACTTAACTAATTTAAAATCTAAAAAGATTGATTTCACCCCTTGTTTGTTTATTTCAAGTTATAAAAGCGATCTTGAAAGAAGAATCATAGCTCTTCCCCATATAGATTTGTATTCTATATTGTGTGAAAACATTGAAAAGCACAGATTAGTTATAGAAAATAAGTTTAAACAAAATGAACACTCATATTCCAATATTATTTTGCCAAATCAGGTAAAAGGCTACAATGTTTTTTCTAGATTTATGAAAAATTATTATGATAGAACAATTTATTCTGCTGGTTATAAGTATCTTTTGAATATTGATCTAAGCAAATGCTATGAGAATATTTATACACATAGTTTAACTTGGGCCTTGTATGGTAAGGAAGATTCGAAAAACGAACTAAAAAAATCACCGAAACAAAGAGATACTAAGTATTTGGGCTATGATGAATTTGATAAATTAATCAGGTCTATAAATAACAATGAAACTAAGGGCATCCCGACAGGTCCTCTGAGTTCCCGAATAGTGTCGGAGATTATCTTGTCATCTATTGATGAAATATTGGATCAGGAAGGATATCATTTCAAACGTTATGTAGATGATTATAATTTTTATTTTCGTAATGAAAGCGAGATTAATGAGTTTATACCTCATTTTCAGAATATCCTGTATGATTATAAACTGCATATAAATACAGAAAAAACTGAAATTAATAAGTATCCATATCAACTGAATCAGGACTTTGTCAAAGTTTTAAGAGAACATGATTTCTCTAAAGATGGATATTTGAAATATATTGAAAAAATGATAGAACTACATCAGAATAATAACAAAGGAGTTTTAAAGTATGGACTAAAAATCTTGAGTAGCCATAATATTGCTAATAAAGAGAAAGGACTTGTTTTTTCTCATTTAGTGAATATAATTCTTACATTTCCTAACATGGCGGAATATGTACATAATATAATTCTAAAAAATAATTTTGCTTTTGATAAAAGTATACAACGTAATATAAATGATATATTGGAAAGTTGTCTTAAGTACAAGCATGAACTTGAAACTATATGGTTAATTGCGGTGATGTGTTCTCTCGATATGAATATTGAAATCAATAATCTTGTAAGTATTATCAATTATTCCGAGCCGCTCTCTACGATAATGGCTCTAGATTATATTGAAAAGAAAAAATTAAACAGAGAAAGTAAAATTCAGACTTGTATCAATGATTTGAAAAGAAGATTAAGTAATGAATCTATTTATGGGGATAAGTGGTTATTGATATACGAAATTAATAGAAACAATTGGATTAAAGGGTTGAAGCAGATACTAAATCAAAGTTTACTGTTGAAAGATGCCTTAAATAATGATGTGCGCTTTTACTTAAGTCCTATTAATTGAATAGATCTTATACACGACGTAAGCTCAGTATAGAGTAATTCTAAACGTACTTATAAGTGTCTCTTCTGATGATTTTAATGTATTAATCATATGTTGTTCCTCCATTGGTTAACTATATAGAGTTATTATATAACCCTATATAGTTAATTTTAAGGTGAATATTTTGACTTGATAAAGTTAAAACTTCGCTTTTCGTTGATGATTGCTGGTATGAAAGATAAGATAGAATTATGGAGGGGAAAAGATGAACGTAATCAAGTGCAATATACGAGAACTCATGGCAGAACATCGAATAGATGATATAACAGAATTGATGGCTAAATCGGGCTTAAGTCGGAATTCAATCAACAAGCTGTATAGGGAAACGAATATAGAAACAACAAAATTGGAAACCTTATTCAAGCTATGCGATACATTTAACTGCAAATTATCAGATTTAATTGAATATATTCCTGAAGAAAACCAATAGTCAAGGCAGATTAGAGAAGCGATGTACAGCGGTAGTAAAGGCGGAACTACTGGTTGTGGAACGAATACCAATGAACATTCTGATTATTGTGTAAACATTAGTGCTAAAAATGGTTGTAAGAACTAGAATAGTGAAAACATCAACTGTCCTTTGGAGAATCTTAGGGCAGTTAATGTTTTTTGAATAATTTTAGATTTGTTTTGTAAGATTTTAAAGTTCTCATGTGTTTAATAGCTTAGTAATAACAAGAGGATCTTACGACCCTCTACATACCAAAATTTTGAAATTCACTAAAGAGTTGCAGAGCATCTTTGAAACCTTGTATGTAGATACTTCGTTCTAGGATGGATTGCAGAGAAATTTGAGCGTCTTCGTAAAGAAAAACCGTATGTTGAAGTTGATCGGGTAAAGCTTCACGAAGTTTTTTAAAATATTGATCTGTCTCCGAAGAAAGCTGATTGTACTCCTTATGATACTCTAGAAGCTCAGTATAGAGTAATTCTAAACGTATTCTTATAAGTGGCTCTGCTAATGATTCTAATGTATTAATCATATGTTATTCCTCCTCTTGTTAACTTTATAGAGTTATTATATAACTCTATAAAGTTAAATGCAAGGTAAATATTTGACTTGATAGAGTTAAAACTTCGCCTTTCGTTGATGATTGCTGGTATGGAAGATAAGATAGAATTATGGAGGGGCAAAAGATGAACGTAATCAAGTGCAATATAAGAGAACTCATGGCAGAATATCGAATAGATGATATAACAGAATTGATGGCTAAATCGGGATTGAGTCGGAATTCAATCAACAAGCTATATAGGGAAACGAATATAGAAACAACAAAGCTGGAAACCTTATTTAAGCTATGCGATACATTTAATTGCAAATTATCTGATTTGATCGAATATGTACCTGAAGAAAACCAATAGTGAAGGCAGATTCGAGAAGTGATACCGTCGTATAACATAATATTCAAGCTGCGGCTCCGTTGGAGCCTGGGTCTGTTGGATGGATTTCGAAGATGAATTTCCGCAGACAACCCCTTTGGGGTTCATGAATACAGAAACGTTATGTGAAATCATCGCAAAGAATAAGAAACTGACTTCACAAATCTTCTATATTGAAATTTATCAGAGGTGAACTGTAGACATGATGAACTTTACAAGTAGATGTCCTTCAATCATTAATCGAATGCAATTGCGTAAATGTATAGCGTTATTAGGGGAAGAGTATAATAGTTTGCCATACCATATCTATTTATATAAAGATCGACTTGAACTTGAGATTGAAATGCATGAAGCCCCCAATATGTTAGAAGACTCGTATAATACAATTTTAGGTAATGAAGTGGCTGTACCAATTGGTATTTGTCTTGATGACATTCAAATGATTAAGATATTTCCTTTTAATTTAGATGATACTGAAATTGATGTGATTAAGTGTAAGATCATCTGGTATGTTTTTCATGAAATTCGTCATGCATGGCAAAATTCAAGGCATATTTATACTGAAGACAACATTGACCTAAACACAGAAAACATAAAAGAATACTATGAACATGAGTCGGAGAGAGATGCGAACTCATTCGCTGATAAAATGTATGCAAGTAATGTAGAACATATATTAAGAATTCTTGAGGTCAATAGAGGTATTATGATCGATTCTAAGAGTTTTTATAGACATAAATAATAAGTTTAAGTTTATTCGAGGCAGGCGCTGGCATTACATAGCACAGTATCTACGCTGCGGACTGTTCGGCCCTTGGTTTGTTTGAAGCAGTAAGCGGAAGAGTGAATCATCTCACAATCTCAGGAGGCCAAGTCCGTCGAACCAGGTGCATTTGCTCCTTAACCCCCTCGGGTTCGTAGATACAAGAGCGTTATGTTAAATCATCAATAAAGAATAGGGAGGTATGAGATGGCTAGTTTCATCTGGGGAAGAGATCCTCAAGAAGCTTATAAAAATCCTTATGAATACGAAGCTCAGAACCAGTTTTACAGAGAAGCGAGTGAATTGTTGAGATTATTGATTGAGCACATGACAAAAAAATCAGGTACATATACACGTGACGACCAAAGTGCTGAAAAGGCTATTTGGATGTTATCTCTTGATTCTTTAGAATCTTTAATTGATTGCCTTGATTTACTTAGAGATAAAAAGCATAGGATTGCAGGTAGGTTATTTCGTGATGCTGTGGAAGCAATGGATACAGCCTCTTATTTTAATTCCAATGATATAAAGAAAGATAAGTATTTAAGAGACTGGTACAAAGATAAAGTAATACAGAATAGCATTTACAGAAACTACATAAAAGAAAATGATGAACAGGAGTGGGAAACACTACAAAAATATTATAAACAATTATCCAAAATTAATCATAGAACATATAGATCATTAGCATATTCTTATTCATTAGGTAGTAGTAAAAGGCTGATATATGAAGGTAGATATGAGAGCGGATTAATGGTTCCTCCTCATGTGATAGCAATGTATTATGCTTTGCTTGGTGGCTTAATCAGTCATTTCATAATAAGAATAATTGATTGCAAATTGATTTCTGTTGAAGAAGTAGATAGATTTTGGGATCACGCTTTGGAAGAGGAAACTATAGAAAGAAGATTTGCTACACCAAAAGAAGTATTTGAAAGATTTATCAAAGAAGCTGATGACATCACATAACATAATATTCACGCTGCGGGCATTCACCCTTGGTCCGGCAGGAGCCGGACACCCAGCATATGCTGGGTCGTGAATACAGGAACGTTATAGGAAATCAGCAAAAGTAATTAATTGATGAATTAAACTAACGGGCAGTTATGCTTAGTGGAAATGAGCAAAAGCAGCCCATCCTCTGACGAGGAACGAGCTGCTTATTACTTTTCTATCTCTTTTTCCATCTTGGAGTACCTATTCCCTCAAAATTGAGGTTTTTACAGGGCTATTATTCAAGTGCTGGAAATTACAAATATGGTATTATGTCCTCGTTTTAACGGCTAACCCACTAAACGATACAGGCCCAACAACATCGGCTCTTGTATTTGCAGTAAGGTTTTCTGCTGTGACTGTGTAAACATGGGCACCGGCTATTACATTTCTATCTTCCGCCTGGAACGTAACTGCATAATTTTGTTCAGAACCAGCAGATTCGATACCTTGTTGGGTGTTGAAAATCTCTCTTCCATCGCGGAAGATTCTAAAGAGTATTTGCGCAATGCCAGTGACACCTCGAACACCCACAGTTGCTACTAAATCTACCCGATTAGGTTGAGAATTGACTGGAATACGTAAAGTGATTGTTGCAAGGCGAGATCTTGCTGGTGAACGTCGGATAATAAATGAGTTTGCTAAGTTGAATCTACGGCGCGGTTGTACGGCAGCTTTATCGAGAATACGTACCAAAATATCAACTCCTCTTGTTTGATATCTCCAAGATATGTTAGACACAAAGAGAATGATTGGACAATTATGTAAGATGCTTTGATTTGAATCAAATACATTATGAACAATGGTAAAGAGCAAATTACAGGTGGTGGTGAATAATTGTAAGGGGACGTACAAGAAATCCTAACCTACTACGTACTTCATGACTGTAACGTTACTAAATAATTATTATCCACCAGGAGCGCCTCAGCAGACATAGAATGACGTTAACGGGAAACGATAGTTAAAAAAATGATTTTGTATTTCGAAGAAGGCGCTGACATCCTATAACATAATATTCGCGCTGTGGCCGTTGGCCTTGATCTGCTAGGAGTTTTTTCGAAGAAGAGGAGTCAGGCAGATACATCCATTCCCCTAAGATAGGAACTATCTAAGAGAAATGGACGTAGCGAATACGAGAACGTTAGACGTAATTCCTAAAAAAATAATTAATGAACTGACTATAAGATCATTTCAATTAGGGGAAGATTCGTAATGATTATTAAACCAAATGACTTTAATGTGAAAGAACTAAAATATCGTATTAGATCTACAGCAGTTGAAGATGCAAAAAGCTTGTCTGAACTACGATTACAAATTGATAGCGAGACAGAAAATATGGACAGAGAAAGTGGAGAAGAATTTATTGACGCCTCCGGATTTGAGGAGATAATTAAAACAGATCAAGAGAGTCCAAGGAACCTATTCTTAGTTGCTGAAATTGAAAATCGCATTGTTGGTTTTTCGCGGTGCGAAGGAACAAATTTAAAGCGACTATTGCATAAAGTGGAATTTGGAATATGCGTACTAAAAGAATTTTGGGGATATGGAATTGGAAAGAATCTATTAAGAGAGTCTATAATATGGGCTGATTCAGTTGGTATACAAAAAATGGTATTGAACGTGTTAGAGACAAATGAGAACGCAATAGAATTATATAAAAAACAAGGATTTGAAATTGAAGGAGTATTAAAACATGATAAGTTGCTTACTGATGGTAGACTATACAGCAGCATTGTAATGGGTAGATTTAAAGAAAAATAAAACAAATGTTAGCAATTCATAGGAGTCAGGAACTACGCATAACATAATATTCAAGCTGCGGCTCTTATGGAGCCTTGGTCTGCGAGATGGATTTCGGGGAGGGATTTCAGCAGACAACTCCTGACGGGGTTCATGAATACAGAAACGTTATGCGAAACCTCAGTAAATTAAATAGGGTACATGGAAGTGAGTTGATGGAGGGACCAATCATAACTTGTATGAGTATAGGCGTTTATGCTCATGCACTTAGAAGAGGCAATAAATACATCGTAAAAAATGAGGACAGGGATAAGTATAGAATCATTGGAAATCACGGGAAAGCAGTTTGGATATCAAAAGCATTTTTTATTGAAGGAAATATAGAAGTGCCTTATTTAGAAACATGGAAGTTTGAGGATGATCCAAAGGAGTTTGATTTGGTGGAGGTGACCCTTACTTTTTCGGATGGAAGTGAACGGTGGAGTTTGGTGACAACCCCTCAAAAATTAGTGAATTACTTTAAAAAAGAAATGGAATCACCAGGATTTAATATTAAACATCTAATTATAACGAAAACAATGGACCACGACGATATTGAAAAAACATTGAAATATTTAGAGGTAAATGATGGATTAACAGAAGCAAGCAAACCTTTGGAACGTTGATTCGGAGAGGACAGAGGAATTGCATAACATAATATTCAAGCTGCGGCTCTTATGGAGCCTTGGTCTGCGAGATGGATTTCGGGGAGGGATTTCGGCAGACAACCCCTGACGGGGTTCATGAATACAGAAACGTTACGCGTAATTACTGCAATTCTAAAGAAGAGAGGAGAAATACAATGGATCAAATCAAATATCCGATTGGTCAATTTCAACACAAAAACAATCTTTCAAATGATGAAATAATAAATCTTATTAAACAAATTCCTGAACTAATTAAGCGATTAAATACATTGCTGATTGGTCTCGAACAATACCAGTTGGAGACTCCGTATCGGCCGAACGGTTGGACAGTAGAGCAGGTCATACATCACTTAGCTGATAATGATATGAATGCGTACCTGAGATTTAAAAGAGGATTAACTGAAAATAATCCATTAGCAAACACATATCGAGAAGATTCGTGGGGAGAATTAATTGATTACAAGAAGTTGCCCGTAGAGAATTCGCTATCACTTATTGAAATATTGCATCATCGCTTTTTAGTGTTGCTGAAAGAACTTAGTATAGAAGAGTATAAACGGACTATACAAACCGAAGTATTAGGAATAATTACATTAGAGACAGCTATACAAAGATTTATTTGGCACCACAAACACCATGCATCCCAAATCGAAAACCTAATAAGAAGAGAGAAATGGAAAGACATATAAGAAAGAGGGTAATTGTAAGGAGTTCAAAGATGGCAGTAACAACGCATAACATAATATTCAAGCTGCGGCTTCTGATGGAGCCTAGGTCTGCAAGATGGATTTCAGGGAATCATTTCAGCAGACAACCTCTTCGGGGTTCATGAAAACAGAAACGTTATCAGAAATCTGCGTAAAGATGGTGAAATAAATGAAAAGAGGCATTTGCTTTGAAATTCCAAACTCATATGGCAGCTTTCTTGGAGAAATATTAAAACCAATCGGAATAACTTCCTTCAATTGGTTTATTGGAGGAGAGGAATCTTATTTAATAGTTGATGATAAATTAGGAGATAGTCTTTTTCCAGAAATGATGATTGGAATGAAAGGAGAAGAACTAAAACAGATTATTGAAAATAAGAAGTACTACTTAATATTTGCGAATTTAAAGGCGTATCCATTAGAAACAAAAATAATTGATGTAATGTCATATGAAGAATATTTATTGAGTGAGTGCCAATTAGTTCTCCTTGTGATTGATAGTGTGTACATAGCAGTCTATTGTAAAGACCATAAAAAACTTGAAGATTTATATGAACACATAAAGAGACAGGGATTTGAATCTCTTGAATATATAACTGATGAAAATGATACAAGGACAAGACTATCTATTTGGTGATTAAAACAAAAATTGATTTTTGCGCTTCTTTCTATTCAATAACAATATGTTCCCCACATTAATTGAAGGTGGTGGTGATAAAAGAGTTTATAAAATTTCTACTAATACAAGTGAAAAGATTATACTTACAAGGATTACAGGATAGCATTCTGCTCGCGGTTTCCTTGCTGAGTAAGTCTATAGTCTATAGGGGCAGAAGGCGAAAGTGAAAGGCCAAATGCCCATCAAGCGCGAGTCTGTAAAATATATTGTGTAAACTCTCAAACCCATTAAAATGGAAGTAAGAGAAAGGTTGGGGAGAACACATGGGACTTTGGTCAAAACAGCAACTTCGGGAATTCATTAAAGAGAACAATCTGGTAACCGCGCAAGATGCACAGAATGCGTTAAAGGATCTATTTGCAGAGACGATTCAGGAGATGCTGGAAGCTGAAATGGATACCCACTTGGGCTATGGAAAGCATGAAGTGAAGGCGAAACTCACTCCAAACAGTCGCAATGGAAAGAGCCGTAAAACGGTAGTCAGTGAGTACGGCGAACAGGACATCGCCATTCCTCGGGACCGCCTGGGTGAGTTTGAGCCCCTGGTCGTTAAGAAGCATCCATCGAATGTAACGGGCATCGAAGAGCAAATCATCGCCCTGTATGCCAAAGGGATTAGCACTAGGGAAATCCAGGATCATCTGGGACAGATGTATGGCATTGAAGTCTCCCCTACGCTCATTTCCAATGTCACGAACAAGATTGTGCCTCTCATTAAAGAATGGCAGAATCGACCTCTGCAAGGCGTCTATGCGATCGTCTATCTGGATGCGATCCACTTTAAAGTCAAGCAAGACGGGGCCATTATCAACAAGGCCGCCTACATGGTCATTGGCATCGATCTGGACGGAAACAAGGATGTGCTGGGCATGTGGATTGGTGAGAATGAGTCCTCCAAGTTCTGGCTAAGCGTACTGAATGAGCTTAAGAATCGCGGGGTTCAAGACATCCTCATTATCTGTGTGGATAACCTGTCTGGATTCTCTCAGGCGATTGCAGCCTGTTATCCCCAAACCGAAATTCAGAAGTGTATTATTCACCAAATCCGCAGCTCCACCCGTTACGTGTCATACAAGGACATTAAGAAAGTAACAGCCGACTTAAAGCCCATTTACAAGGCAGCTACCGAGGAAAGTGCCTTACTTGAACTTGACCGTTTCGAGGAAGTTTGGGGAGCCAAATATCCCCTGATTATCCGTTCTTGGCGGACCCATTGGGACGAACTTGCTACCTTTTTCAAGTACCCACCTGAAATCCGCAAACTCATCTACACCACCAATATGATCGAGAGTTACCACCGTCAGCTTCGTAAAGTGACGAAGGGAAAGAGCATTTTCCCTACCGATGAAGCCCTACTTAAAATGCTCTATCTGGCCACCGTCGATGTCACTCGAAAATGGACAGGCCGTGTCCAAAACTGGGGGCAAATGCTACTCCAGCTTTCGGTCTTTTTCCCCGATTCGGGTCGGTCAACACTTGCGTTAGATTCGCGTTTTCCCCCTCGGGGGAATCTATGCTTAAAAGAGTTTACACAAAATTATTGACAGACCCTCAAGCGCAGCGATCTTAAACTAAACCAAAACAAGCCGAAGCGACAAAAACACACGCTTCGGCTTGTTTTATATTTGTTTCTTATTTTTATCCCTTACTTCCCACTCACCGACTTAAACCATTCATTCACTTCTTGCGTAATCTGGTCACCGCCATTGGATTTCCAATTGGCTACAAATTGGTCAAAGGCATCGATCGGCAGCTTGCCGTAGATGATTTTGTTGAAGGTTTCCATTTCGGACTGGCGAAGCAGGTTCCATTTGGATACCATCGTTGGTGTCGCAGCACCGGTGAAGTAGTTTTGCTTGCGAATGTCTAATTGCGACATGACTACCTTGGCTGCGGCCCAGTTTTCGGGTTTGCGGAACTCGGCCATTTGTTTCTCATAAGGGGTTTCTGGCGTTTTCCCATCAGCCAGTTTAACGAGTGTCTTCATGTACAGATTCGGGATACGTGCGGGACCAGTCAGGAAAGGAAACTCATTGGAGAAGTCTTTAATCTTCTTTTTATCACTGGTCGGTTGTCCGTCCACGATGTCCCAATCGTAGCCTTTGGCGAAGCCGTATTCATATTTACTGCCAGCGGCCGGGTTAGCCAGGTTATCGAGCAGATAGTTATAGTACAGGAAAATGGCTTCAGGATGCTTCGCGTCCTTGTTAATCATAATACTGGCGTTGACGCCGGCGTTCTGCCATTTCGTACCGATGAGTCCATCTGGACCTTTTGGGACTGGATAAGCTTTAATTTTCGCTCCAGGCACATTCTTCAACAGATCGGGGGCTGGCCAGTCTGGAATCCAGTTGGATCCGGGCAGAATACCTGCGGTGCCTTTCGTCCAGCTCTCCGCAGATTTACCTTCATCCCACAGGGCGGAGTCGGTATGAATATAGCCTTTTTCCATCCACTCACTAAGCTTCGCGAGTGCCTGCTTTGCACCTGGATTAATGGAGCCGTACTCCAGATTGCCATGGGCGTCTTTGTTCCACTGCTCCTGGACCGTGCCGTATGCTCCGAATAACCAATCGAGTGAGCCCATCCAGGTGTTTGTATTATTTTTCAAGGAAATTGCGAGTGGAAAAACTTCATTAGGTGCTAAGCCATCCGGGTTCTCGTTCTTGAATTTATCCATGATATTTTCAAGATCCGCGATGGTTTTGGGAGCTTCCAGATTCAGCTTTTCCATCCAATCTTCCCTGAGCCACAGCAGCGTGTCGTCATTATCTGTGTATTCCAGGATCGGTATATTGTATTTCTTGCCGTCCTTGGTGAAAGGGTACCATAGCTCCGGATGCGCTGCCGCGTGGTCTTTCAGAATTTTATTTGCATACTTGTCGAACAACTCATCGATGGCAATGAATTGACCGGAATCAATAAGTTGATTGGTCAATACCGCATTGGTGGGTACCGAAACGAAATCAGGCAGCTTCTCGCCAGAGGCAATGGCCAACTGAAGCTTTTGCTTGTATTGATCATCATTGGCCGGATACCAGGTATCTTTATGCTTCATGCCCAGCGTTTCCAGCATCCACCGATCGTGAACGTTATTTTCTTTGGTGTCCCCTTGAACATATTTCTTCGGCATCAACACCGAACTGAACTCAATGGGTGGATCGTATTTCCCTTTTGCAAAAGCAGCTTCTGCTTCGGGTGAACCGACCGCCGCCGGCGTATTATCGTTCGTGGCATTCTCATTGGATGTTTCGCCACTGCCACAGGCTGTAATTGTGATAAGTGCGATGACCATGAGCAGCGACCACCATGCTTTGAATTTGATCATTCTTCAATCCCCCTACGGTGTATGATCTTTACAAGTGTAACTGTACCAAGTCGGCGGGGATGGCATCTATATGAGTTTTTTAGTTTCGATAGGACTCTATCATGCTATTTATGATGGTCTCTGTACTCCTGCGGCGTGACCCCAAACTGGCGTTTGAACACCTTGATAAAATAAGCAGGGTCCATATATCCAATCTCCATGCTGATTTCATATACTTTTTTGGTGGTCATTTTCAGCTTGTGACAGGCACGATCCATGCGCAGGCGCGAGATATAATCACTTATGCCTTCACCAGTTTCAATCTTATAAATCTTGGACAAATGGGTCGGATGCAGATTGACATGGTCGGCCAGTACACGGAGGGAAACATCCAGATGCAGGTTTTTATCCGTAAAATCCTGAATCTTCTTCACATACTCGGAACGTATGTCTTTGATTTCGTTGGACGTGCCTTCCTTGAGTTTGCCGAGCACACTAAGCGACCATTTTCGCAGTTTACTGATGGTGGAGAAAGCTTTCCCGCTCTGCAGCCACTCCATATCGCTACCCATTAAGGTAGCCAGAGTAAGCCTATTTCGGTGTGCGAGATTGGTGAAAGAAGCCGTAATTAAAAAACCTGCCTCCATACAATGCTCCCACGATTCCGACCATTTCTCATCCAGCTCCTCACAGACGGCTACTATTTTTTCTTCTGCGGCATCCCATTGCCCGCTTTCCAACAGATGAATGAAAGAGGGCGGAGTATACAGGACATCCAGGGGGCCTTGCGCTGCGGGCGTTTCCACGTCACTGACCCGCATCACGAATTCGCGCTCATCTCCGACAATTTGCCGGAAATAAGCCGAGGCCTGCCGAAAGCGGTCATATAGCTGTTCTGGAAACGGGAACCACTCGGTGATGACGATGGAGAGGGAACCCTTCAGGAACTGCTTGACCTTAGACTGAAGCTGCACAGAAAGCTTCTCCAGTATAGTTTCTTTTCCAATGTCGGTATCGTTCTCTTTAAGTTGAATCAGAAACACCAGATATCCATGTTCCTCCTTCACGCCCCAGACTTCCATAAACTCACCCATAATCTCTTCAGCCATATTGCTTACTGCATATTCGATCAAGGTTTGATCGTTGTTGTCATAGTGCCTGAATTCTTCTTCCATACGTACAAGCATTAACGCGTAATCTCCGTCGTGGAAGGGCAGATCGTAATTCGCAAGTTTCCGTTCCCATTCGCCGGCTGCGAATCGATGTCCCTGTAAGGCCTCAAGGAGCAGTCGACCACGTAAATGGGGCAGATTCTCCCGAAGGGTAAACTGGGTTCGTTTAAGTGAGCTTATGAGCTCCCATTCTGTGTTTAATTGATCAATGGCCTTTTGAACGGCGCCCATCAATTCATCGTCAGTCGGTGGTTTCAGCAAGTAATCAACGGCCTCGTACTGGATGGCTTTTTTGGCGTAATCGAATTCGGAATATCCGGATAAAAGAATACACTTTATTTTTTTGTCACGGACTCTGATCCGTTCGATCAGTTCAATACCTGTCATTTCGGGCATCTGAATATCCGAGATCACAATATCAATGGGGTGCGTATCGATAATTTGTAGTGCTTCATGTGCTGAGTAAGCTTTATGCACATGTTCAATCCCCAGCGTGTGCCAGGGTTTGGTCATGGAAAGGTTATCTACCCAGTGTGCTTCATCGTCTACGATGATCATCTGCATGTTATTTGTCTCCTTGATGGTTTGTATATATAAGTTGAACGAATGATTTTACACGGGACCACTGCGCGGTCAGAACCACCTTCCGATCGCTGTTATCCCCAGATTTTTTGAATCCCTTACAAAAGGGGAAATCCGGGGATAAGCCTATGCTTCCGATGTAGCTTTCTTTCAGAAAGCTTTTAGGCGAACGCTTTGCTTCTCCAGATTTGTTCTGCCCTCTCCGTTATCGTGTAAATGTTTAGTTCAACTTATATCGTTATGATTTTCTTCCTCTGTTGGAATCTCCCAGATGATCTCTGTTCGGAATCCGCCGAGCGGGGACGGCTTGAAAATAAGGCATGACTGATTGCCGAATAGGTGCATGATCCGCTGGTTCGTATTCCAGAGACCACAGCCCATCTCCTCCTGCAGCGGCTGCTGCATTTTACGATTCAGAGCTTCCAACTGATCCGGGCTCAGGCCGGGTCCGTCGTCATCAATGTAAATTTTGCAGAAACCGTCCGAGCTTTCCCCGCTAATTCGGATTTCACCAGATGAATACGACTTCGCTACGCCGTGAATGACCGAATTTTCCACAATCGGTTGAAGCATTAAACGTGGAACAGACTGGCTAAGCATATGCTCAGGGATATCGATATGATATTCAATTCTCCCATTGCGCAGCTTTTGGATATCCAAATAGTTGACGAGCAGCTTGATTTCTTCCTTCAAAGAAGACGTTTCTCGTTCCACTCGGGTGGTATAGCGATAGTACGCACTTAAGTTATAAGCCATAGAAATGACCGCTTCTTCATCCTTCATCTGGGCCATATTGATGATATAGCCAAGGCAGTTATACAGAAAATGGGGATTGATCTGCGCCTGCAGCTGCTTCAGCGTGGCTTCCCGGGCTCTGATCTTTTCATGAAATACATTCTCGATCAGATCTTGAATTTGATGAGACATATCATTAAATCGATGAAACAGAAATGAGAACTCATTCTGATCCTTGCTATGCAGACGTACGGAATAGTCTCCCCGCTGCACACGCTGTAAGCCCTGGATCAGCTTTTTGATCGGATATTGAACGTTTCTGTACAGTAGTATTGAAGCGGAAATGCCCACAACAAATAGCAGAACCATAAAGAGATAGAACAGGTTCCGACTGAGTGAAATGGGTTGCAGGATCTGATAGAGTGGGACCACATCTACTAAATGCCAATCCAAATATGAAGACTTTACAGAACTGACCAGATAGTTCTTCCCATTCAGCTTCACGACATCCGGTGTAGTGTCCTCCGGGGAGTGAGTATCCAGATAACGAATGAGTTCTTCGGATAGCTGCTTGTCTGCACTGCGGTTCAGAATGGGCGAATTCCCTTTGTGATAAAAGAAGGGATCGCCTTGTCCACCTTTCTTGTACGTGTCCAGCATGTTCTGAATGTTCTCATAACTGAAGCTGGCTTCAATCACCAGGTTGCTTCCCGTCAACATCCCCGGCTGGGCCAAGGAATCGGTAAAGAACCAGTAAAAGGATTGAAGCTCCTCTTGAGATTCCGCACCATGATCACCATATGTCCATTGGCCACTCATATTTCTTTTTAGGTAATTCTCATCATACCCTGATGATCTGTTGTAGTTGGCGATGACATCTTGGTTCTGCTGTGAATACACAGCATATCGGGTGGGCCATATATCTGTGACCCCGGATTGAAGCATCATCTTTTCCTGAATGACATATCGGGTCTGCATCTGGTCATAAAGATCATCCCACATGTTCAAACCATTGAATGCTCTGACATTGGGATCTCTAGAGAGAATAAGACTGAAATCCATCATCTGATTAATGCGGGAATCGATCTGACTGGATAAAAACGTGAGCTGTTTGGTATTGGATATTTGCAGCTCTTTGCTTACGACATCGTAGGTGACATTGTTCGAGTAGGTATACATGATAATAATGGGGATGAACAAAACCACGATTAAGCAGTTTATTTTGGCAAACAGACTAAACCGGGATCGAGCCGTTCCTTGGAATAATATAAAGCGCTTCCATAAATTCATAAAAGTCTCCTTCAATCGATATTCCTAACAAAACCATATCCAGCCTAACAATGTTATATAGTCAGACCTGAGGATTGCCTGATACTATTTATAGCAGAGATCCCCATTACACACAAAAACTTTCTTTTGGGAACAGGAGAGCGCTATGGAGGCTAATATGGAGGCTAACCGGGTGCCGCAGGCGAACATTGGGAGCAAGCCGAATAGAAGAAAAAAGAAAGTCTATAAACAACCATGGATTCTCCACTTGATGGTGTTGCCGGCGGCCATTATGGTTTTTATTTTTTCGTATATTCCGATGTCCGGGATTCTTATGGCATTTCAAGACTATAAACCTGCACTGGGTTTTTTCAATTCTGAATGGGTCGGACTGAAGCATTTCAGGCACATGTGGGAGAATGATTATTTCCTGCAAATTACGTGGAATACGCTGTTTTTTGCCTGCTCCAAAATTGTAATGAACCTGATTATTCCGTTTATCTTCGCCTTATTGTTGAATGAGGTCAGGAAGATGGCGCTCAAAAGAACCATTCAAACACTCGTGTATCTTCCGCACTTTTTGTCTTGGGTTACGCTTTCAGGCATTCTGATCGATATTCTGGCCCAGACAGGGATCATCAATCAATTCCTTTCCTCTGTATTCGGCATCAAGCCGATTTTCTTCCTGGGGGATGGCAACTGGTTCCGCTTTACGATCATTGCAAGTGATGTCTGGAAGGAGTTTGGCTTCAACACGATCATTTTCCTGGCGGCACTGTCCGGTATTAATCCGTCACTCTATGAAGCGGCTGAAGTGGATGGGGCGGGGCGCTGGAAGCAGACGATGTATATTACCATCCCGACGCTTATTCCGATTGGGATCGTGATCGCAACCCTGGCACTAGGCAATGTGCTCAATGCAAACTTCGATCAGATCTTTAACTTATATAGTCCATTAATCTATCAGCAAGCAGATATCATTGATACCTTTGTGTACAGGGAAGGTCTGCTTAGTGGGCAGTTCAGCTTCGCTACCGCCGTGAATTTATTTAAATCGGTTATTAGCTTAATCCTGATCGTGATCTCATACCGACTGGCCTACCGATTCGCGGGGTACAGAATTTTCTAGAAAGGATGAATGACGAGTCGATGTACCATAAAACGATTCCATATCGAGTATTCAGCATATTCAATAATGTGTTCCTGACCATCCTTTCGCTGCTCTGCTTGCTGCCTTTATATCACTTGCTCATGGTATCTCTTAGCGCATCCGCACCTGCCAATGCCGGACTGGTTACGTTCTGGCCGATTGGCTTTACGCTTGAAGCCTATGCTAAGACGTTTGATAATGCCAATTTCCTCTCCTCCTTGTGGGTGTCTGTGGAGCGGACGGTACTTGGAACGGGACTTGCGTTAGTGGTAAATACGATTGCAGCGTATGCGCTCTCCAAGGAGACGCGAGTCTTCCGTGCACGCAATATCTACCTTTGGTATTTTGTCATCACCATGTTATTCAGCGGTGGTCTCATTCCGGGCTACATTCTGATTCTGAAGCTTGGACTGATGAATACATTGCTGGCGTTGATTCTGCCTGGATTGGTTGCGGTATTTAACATTATTCTGCTGCTTAATTTCTTCCGTACCGTACCCAAGGATCTGGAGGAAGCCGCTTTTATTGATGGGGCGGGGCATTTGCAGACTTTTATCAAAATATATTTGCCCGTCTCCATACCCGTCATTGCCACGGTTTCCCTATTCATGATGGTCGGACATTGGAACTCTTATTTTGACGGGATCATCTATATTCGAGATTCAGAAAAGCTTCCGCTGGCGACATTTATGCAGACGATTATCGTTCAGGCCGACATGTCCAAGCTCGACCCGGAAGCCGTCGCCAATCTGTCCCAGCGAACCATTCGGGCCTCGCAAATCTTTATCAGTGCACTGCCGATCCTGCTCGTGTATCCGTTTCTGCAACGTTATTTTGTGACCGGGATCGTGGTCGGGGCGGTAAAAGAATAATAAATCTACCTATTGAAATAGGGTTTGAAAAGGGAGTTACTGAACTAGTCCGAGACTAGGCCATGTAACTTCTTTTTTAGTAACGTAGAGGTGGGGGAGAGTAAAAACTCAACGCTTAATTTAGTAGTAGTTATAACGCAGCGCTATAAGCATGCCAGCACGAAAAATATCCAGCGTATTCAGAGCCTGCTGGATCACATGGATATGGAAGCTTGAGCACTCTGCTTAATATTCCTTTTCCACCAATTTTTTCTTCGCAAGTGGAACTGAGTGAGTTATCATATATGTAGTTCAGATACTAACTTGAAGGTGCAGTATTTACGAAGTACATAGATTAGATGTTAGTTGAAATACACGCAATGATGAAATGAGGGAATGAGATGCCAGAATATTCTCAAATCCAAACCTATATAAAAGTGCGATCAAAGTAATATAAAAGAGATCATGGCTTGACTTTATAATCGCATTAAATGACTGTGGGATTAAAGACGCTGATAAGTAATGAGCAAACTGCCATCTTGTATCATTATCAGCGTTAGGTGAAACCATAGCTATGAATCTATCAATTGAATGTTATCCTGGGGGCAAATATGAAAACATATATTTACTTTGTTAGACATAGTGAATCATCCAAATCGGAAGGAAATGAAAGAACTCGAGGATTAACTAAAAAAGGAAAGTTTGATTCCCATAGAATAACCGAACTGCTGAAGGATGAAGGAATTAGTGTATTTATTTCAAGTCCATATATTCGAGCAATCCTAACAATTGAAGAGTTGGCACAACAAAGTGATAAAGAGATTTTAGTGTTTGAAGATCTTAAAGAACTTGTATTTTCAAGAGAGGATACGATTATTCCAGACAAAGAAGTATACTCACTCGTAAGTAAGATGTTTAAAGACCCTTATTATAAGGAACCTTTTGGTGAGTCCATAAATGACTGTCAAAGACGAACTGTAACAAGATTAAAAGAAATAATAATGAACTATAAGGGGCAGAAGATAGCAATAGGAACACATGGGTTGGTCATGATATTAATGATGAGATACTTCGATGATCAATACGGGTATGAGTTCTTAATGAAAACCTCAAAACCAGATGTATATAGAATGGAGTTCAACGATGAAGAATTAATAGATACTCAAAGAATATATAAAGAAGTGAATTGTGGGTGAATTCGAGGAAGGCTGTGATATCATATAACATTGCATCCAACGCTGCGGGCCGAGACAAACTCGACCCTTGGTCCGGAGGAGGCATTTCAGGGAAGTGGATCCACCGGACACATTCAACCGGCTAAGCGGCAGAGCCACCCGGACCTGCGGTCCTTAAGCCGCTTGGACGTCGTGAATACAGAAACGTTGAGTGAAATTCTATTGAAAGCCACTAGCCAAATAAATGATATAATACAATTAAAAACGTTTGGAGGGATTAATCGTGAAGTGGCAGGAAGTACAACAAATCTTTCCGAATCAATTTGTGAAGTTCGAAATTATTCATTCTGAAGAGAAAGATAGTCAAGAATTCATAGATGATGTTGCTGTAATTGGCCCTGTGAGTGATGAAGAAGCAACTAAAGAATTATTGAATAGCAAAGAGAAGACCTTGATTTATCATACTTCTAAGGATCGGGTTATAGTGAAAGTTCGGAAGAATGTTGGTCTAAGGAGATATCTATAAATGAAAATTGAGTATAAAGATGGATTATTATTTACGGAAATAACGATTCATTATAATGGACAGAAGAAAGTAATAAATAATGTAGTTATTGATACAGGAGCAAGTCATACATTGATTTCTCAGGATGAAGTGGATGATATTGGAATTCGAGTCGGCTTAGAAGATGACATTATAACCAGTTATGGAATCGGAGGTAAAGAACATGCATTTACCAAAACGATAGAGGGGATACAGGTAGGAGAATATATCTTAAGGGATACCCCAGTAGACTTTACTTCATTTAGATATCATAACATTAACGGATTACTAGGGTTAGATATATTAATAAAGGGCAAATTTAATGTTGATCTAGAGAACTTTGAGCTCCTACATTAAAGAAGCTGGCAGATGTTTAGAAGGTTAATCAGGGAAGAATAGAACTTCATTTAATATAATTCAAGCTACGTCTCCTTCGGAGCGAGATGGATCTCGAAGAGGGATTACAAGCAGATAACCCCTTAGGGGTTCATGAATACAGAAACGTTAACTGAAATTCCTGCAAGATAAATAAAAGTAAGGGGAATCAACAGTGCCTTACACTAGACCAGTAATAATTGATCCATATTATGATAAACCTGAATGGATTACGAACGAAGTTACTCGAGAAGAAATTATCTCCCTTTCTCCTCAATCAAGTGAGCAAGATGTTGAATTATTTTTGATTCTTCTATTTGGTTACAATCATATCAATATAGAACAATCATTTTGTTTGTCTTTCAATGAATTACTGCAGCAAGAAGAAGTCGCTATTTCAGGAGGGATCGCTTTCTTTGAAGACGAGAGTAAATATATATTACCAAGTTGTTGCTGTGGGTTAGAAGATTTTTCTAATGTTATTTATTCTATTTCAAATAAACAAAGTCCATGGATGGGACATGATCCTACCCCAGGTATTACATATATCGGTGATCAAGCATATGTTTGGCCAGATGATCAAGAAACACTCGATAGTAATGTTTATTTCCCTATACAATATTCATATAAAGAACTAATAGACAGTCTAGATAAAACACGAAAAGAAATACAGGGATTTATTGAGGACCCATTATATAAATGGATTAACAAGAGAGACAAAGAGATTGCTGGCACTATGAGAGATCGGATGAAACAATGGATTATGAAATAAGAAAGTTATGGAAGTATTTCGAAGAAGACAGGAACTCCAGTTAACAAGGTATCTACGCTGTGGGCTTTGCCCTTGGTTCATCAGAAGCTGAATCAGTGAACAATCCTGCGAGGCTAAGTCCGTTGGACCCAGTCGCTCCAACTGCTCTCATAATATGTTATAACGTCTGATTATCATGACGCCTATGTTACAATAGGGTGACAAAGGAGGAGTCATTATTGAATAAACAAAAAATCGTGATTATTGGCGCAGGGATTGTCGGGGCGTCCGTGGCCTATCATCTGGCCAAACGAAATCAAGATGTAACAGTTATTGAACGACACCCCGCCGCGGCGCGTGAAGTCACGGAAAAATCTTTTGCCTGGATACATACGACTCATCGGGTGGCTCCCGAATACTGGCATTTGTACGATGCAGCTTTGGAAGAATATCATACGCTTCAGCAAGAGCTGTCCGAACTGAAAATTCACTGGCATGGAGCGCTGACTTGGGGCACTCCGCCCCTAAGGGAGCAACTCCACTTTCAAAAATTAAACCGGGAGCAGCTTGAGGCATTGGAGCCGAATCTGAAGGAATATCCGGATGAAGCGATGTTTGCCAGCGAAGAAGGTGCGGTGGACCCTATAGGGGTAACGGAGCTGTTGTTGAGCAAAGCGCAGGAGTACGGAGCAAAGGTTCAGTTCGGCACCAACGTTACACAGCTGCAGCAAGAAGATTCCCGCCTGGTCGGTGTCCATACGTCCAAGGGCTTTCTGGAGTCGGATGTCGTGGTATTGGCCGCAGGTACAGGCATACCCGAACTTTGCAACCCGTTAGGTTGTCCCGTGCCGGTAACGTCGTCGCCTTCCATTCTGATTCGGATGAAAACTGCGAATAAACTG
The DNA here is from genome assembly GCF_044907935.1 of Paenibacillus sp. RC21. Lineage (NCBI taxonomy): Bacteria > Bacillati > Bacillota > Bacilli > Caryophanales > Paenibacillaceae > Paenibacillus > Paenibacillus sp. RC21. The sequence continues at coordinate 838,697 of NZ_JBIYCS010000002.1, read as the reverse complement.
ATACGCACATTAATCTCAAATGCGCAATTTGAAGCGCGTCAACTGACGGATTATACGCTGCTGGCTGCGGAAGATTATATCGACGAGTCGGAGGAAAACGGACCAGAGGCGGTCGGTAAGCGAGCGTTCGACACGTTGCGTCGCAGTCTGAAGGACGGGAATCAACTGGAACTGGAAAGCATAAAGGTCGGGATGAGACCAATGCCTGAAGACGGCTATCCGATTGTGGGCTTCCAAGATCACATAAAGGGACTTTATCTGACGGTGATGCATTCTGCGATTACGCTGGCGCCGCTGATTGCGCATCTGGCTGCAAGTGAAATAATCGATCGGGAATCAAGAAGTGAATTAGACCCTTGTCGACTCTCCCGATTTTAGGACCACTCGAGGGATGTTCTCGCTGTTTCTCGCGCGTGAGGTTGTGAATCAAGTGGAATCGCATGTACGTGAGGTGCTGTAGGACAATATACAGCTCCAGCATGACGATGGTGGTCGTCCGACCACGAGCAAAATCACAGTGTCTTTCAACTTTCAAAAGGTGGGGGCCAGAATGTAGAATACAAAGCTTCCCAAAATCAACATTACCGTTTTGTAAGTACGTTCACCCCCATTCGTTGACTCCGTGTTGACCTCGATACTCCTGAGCACAACGCAAAAGAGTACATTGCCACATGAGCGATGTACTCCAAATTACATACTGTATATCTGCTTAAGCCTTCTACTCTTCCCCAGTCGCAATAGAATTCTCCTCATAAGAAATCCAATCGCTCCAGCTTCCCGGATATAACCGCACCTTACTAAATCCTGCCTCGCCCAAGGCCAGCACATTCGGGCAGGCGGATACGCCGGAACCGCAATACACGATAATTTCTGCATTCCGGTCAAGGCTGGCAAAGTGCTTTTCCAGTTGTTCCACATTTTTTAATATACCCTTTTCGTTCAATACCTCTTTCCAAAAGAAATTCACTGCACCGGGGATATGTCCTGCTGCTTGATCTATGGGCTCTTCCAGTCCCAGGTAGCGCGGCCGCTCTCTAGAGTCGATCAATGTATAGGAGCCAACAGTAACCGAGCCTGCGGACACACGTTGTACCTCTTGCATGGTTGCGAGCATTTGCGGCTGTACATTTGCTACAAAGGTCGAGGGAATGCGAATCGGCTGGTCTGCCGTGACCGGGAACTTCGCTTCCTTCCAAGCACTGTAGCTTTCATCCAGCACATATACCTGCTCGTGACCGAGATAGCGCAGTAGCCACCAGAAGCGGGAGGCCATCATGCCGCCTTGATCGTCGTAGGCAATGATGCGTGAATCTGCGTTGATTCCGGCGCGACTCAGGCGCGCGGCAAGTGTGTCAGCATACGGCAAAGGATGACGTCCACCATGCTCACCCAGAGGAGCCGTGAGGTCTTCCTCCAGATCGAAGTGGATAGCCCCTGGAATATGATCTTCATTAAATTGAGCCCGTCCCGCTCCGGCTTGTCCGAGCAGAGAACGGCAGTCTGCGACGATGATATCTGGCTCATATAGTCGAGCTAACAGCCAGCGTTTGGATACAATGGATTTCATAAGGGATTCCGCCTTTCCTTTTTATCATTAAGATTATTCAATTGAGTACCGTTCATGAAAATGGGGTAAATAAGTTAAGAACCTGTCTTAAGGGGAAGCTCACTGTCAGGCAATTCACTTTGGTGGACGACTTGCTTCTTGAAATCTGTTCCGTATCGGATAAAAACCCATACCCCGAACAGGATGAAGAAGCCTGCGCCAAATTGTAAGGCAGAAAGTTTTTCTCCCAGCAACACCCAGGCTAGCAAGGAAGAAATAACGGGTTCGCCGAGTACTGCCATCGACACCGCGGTGGCGTTAATGTATTTGAGCAGCCAGTTAAACAGGTAATGGCCGAACAGTGTGGGCACTATGGCGAGCAACAGGAACAATCCCCATTCCCGTGGTGCATATCCGGTAAAAGGAATGGCGTTGACCATATTATACAGCGCAAGCGATGTAGCAGCGATGGCGAATACCCAAAAGTTATACACAAAGGCGCTCAAATGCTCGCGCAAATGCTTGCCCATCAGCATATGGATAGAGACGGCTACCATACCCAAGAAGGACAGTGCATCTCCGAGCAGGGCTTGTCCCGAGGCATGAAAATCTCCGGCTCCGATTGCCAGTGAGCCGACAAAGGCCATGCCCATTCCGATGAGCATAGCGCGGTTTGTGCCTGTACGGAAAAACAAAAAAGAACCGAGCATGACAAGGATCGGCTCCAGTGTCATAATAACGGTAGAGCTTGCAACTGTGGTCAGTCGCAGCGAGCCCATCCAGAGCAAGAAGTGCAGCCCTAGTGCAATACCGGACCAGAGGATCAGCATCCATTGCTTGCGGCTCAGGCTGAATAGCTCGGTACGGTATTTCCAGACTAGAGGCAGCATGACGAGATTGGTCAGGTACAAACGGTACATAGCGATGACGGACACCTCGGCTTCAGACCATCTTACGAAGATCGAGGAGAACGAAATAGCGATAATACCTACGATGTACAGTAATTCAAAGGAAAATGACGGTTTGTGCGCTTGATTCATGTGACAGCTCCATCCAGTACGGAGGAGGAATAATACGTGTACGATTCCTTCCATCGGTATCTCTAAAATTAGGTTAATACAGCCCATTATACCGTACCTGACATCCGCGTGGAATATAAAAAGCGATGCAGGAAGAAGGATTTTAAGTATGGAGCTGCGTAGAACTTTTGCCGCACAAACTCGTCTATCATAGTGGAGGTGGATTTTATGAAAAAACGCAACACATTTTCAATCATACTGTTAACTGTAGTGGCAGTGCTGGCTCTGTCAGCCTGTGGAACGAAACCGCAAACCAATAATACCGCACCTCAAGGGGCAGACCAACCGCAAACGCAACAGCCACAAGTGAAACCGGAGCCGATCGCCGAGCCGGAGGCCAAAAAGGGGACAGGCGTATACAACGGAGCCGCTGACCCGCACACGGTTGAAATTGAAACCAATGGCGAAGCCCAATCTTTCCAGTTGGGTGACGGGCTGGACACGGTGGTAGCCGGACTTGAGGAAGGCGATTCAGTCGCATTTGAATACAACGAAAAAGCAGTGGAAGGCGACGCGGTTGCCAAGCAACTGATTTTGACGAAAATACAAAAAACAGAAGCTGCAACAGGCGGCACACAAAACGGCAGCTCCAGTCAGGCAGTAGGCGGTGAACGCTCGAAAACGCAAGCTTTTGAGCTTAGCCTTGAAGGGAAAAAGGAAAAGCAGACAGCTACACTGGCAAAAGGAGAGGGATATTCACTGTATGTGTTTGACCCCATGTCCCTGTTTCCTGATCAAAACCGCGTAGCCTTGGCTGTAGATGATAACTATTACGCTGAAATTACGAAGCTGCCTTCCGATTTTAATCTGGACGAGCTTCAAAAGGAAGGCGAAAAGGATCTGGCTTCCGTCGGTAAAGCGGTGAAAATAGATAAAGCCAAAGTTCCTCAAACGCTGACCAGCAGCCGTCTTTTCCTGCAAGCGAACGGTTCGAAGGTCACACGCCAATATATTGTTGTAGAAAATAAAACAGGCGGCTTCATCGTGAAGGTAAACATTCCTCAGGGCGAGCCTGCCGAAGGCTTCGAATCCTTCATTTATACATCGTTGGAGAGCCTACAAGCTAATAAATAACCCTGCTTTGATGTCGGGATGAATCATGAATTTAAGGCAGTCATGTTGCTGGAAATTGTTATTTTTGGTGCTAGGTTAGAGCTATAAGGGTCTAATCTGTAATTGCGAGACCTGCACTTTTGTGCTATAAAGGATGAGAGAATAAGATCATTCCGGCTTGCGAAGTCGTATGAAGCGATAAAGGAGTTGTTAGATTTACTATGTCCATCGAAATGAACACACAAGAAGTCATCAACGTGATTAAAAACAGTAAGAAAAAAACACCTGTTAAAGTATATGTAAAAGGGGCTTTGGCTTCCGCATCATTCGGTGAGAATGTTCAAGCTTTTATTTCCGGAGACAGCGGCGTTGTATTTGGCGATTGGGCTGACATCAAGCCTGTTCTGGACAGTGTTAACGCTAATGAAGAAGACTATGTGGTGGAAAACGACCGCCGCAATTCCGCAGTGCCTATGCTCGATCTGAAAGGCATCAATGCCCGCATCGAGCCAGGCGCGTATATTCGCGATATGGTTGGTATCGGTAATAACGCAGTCATTATGATGGGTGCAGTCATTAACATCGGTGTCACCATTGGTGAAGGCACAATGATTGATATGAATGCTGTACTGGGCGGCCGTGTTAAAATAGGTGATATGTGTCACATCGGTGCAGGCGTAGTCCTTGCAGGTGTTATTGAACCTCCATCTGCACAGCCTGTTGTGGTAGAAGATGATGTATTGATCGGTGCGAACGCGGTCGTATTGGAAGGTGTGCGAATTGGTAAAGGTGCAGTCGTTGCAGCTGGAGCAGTCGTAACCGAAGATGTACCTGAATATTCCGTAGTTGCAGGTACACCTGCACGCGTGATCAAACAGGTCGACGATAAGACCAAATCAAAAACTGAAATCTTGAAGGACCTGCGCGTTCTGTAAGACTGAAAAAAGAGTTTTAAATGCACAAAAGGTGAACGATTCCTTGTCAGTGGAATGAAACATTGACAGCACAATTTAGGGACGAAGCACAACGGACAAGGCTCGGCGGCTGCGCCGGGCTTTTGTCCTTTTGTTCTTTTGTCTGATAAGCCTGATGAGTTAGATAAAGGAGGCGGATTAGCGGAATGAGCACGGTCGATTATCGTTCTTTTGTTCAAATACGGAGGGATTTGCATCAAATCCCCGAGCCTGGCTTTGAGGAATTTAAAACGCAGCAGTATCTGCTGAATTATTTGGCAACGCTCCCTCAGGAGCATTTGGACATTCGTACATGGCGTACTGGCGTACTGGTGTTGATTCATGGAACGGCTCCTGCACGTCGATATGGATATCGCTGCGATATGGATGGTTTGCCAATCGAGGAAGAGACGGGCTATGATTTCCGTTCGACCCATCCCGGCTACATGCATGCATGCGGTCACGATTTACATATGACGATTGGATTGGGGATTGTTTCTCACTTTGCAAACCACCCGATCAAGGATGACCTGGTTGTATTGTTTCAGCCTGCCGAGGAAGGACCGGGCGGAGCGTTGCCGATGCGGGACAGCAGCGAGCTGGCAGACTGGCTCCCGGATGAAATCGTGGCGCTGCATGTTGCACCCGAATATCCGGTTGGCACGATTGCGACTCGCCCGGGCATCCTATTTGCCAATACGTCGGAGCTTTTCATCGACTTGAAGGGTACAGGCGGACATGCGGCATATCCGCACAAAGCGAATGATATGGTGGTGGCGGCCTGTCAGTTGGTCGGACAACTGCAAACGGTTGTGGCCCGTAATGTGAACCCGCTGGATTCAGCGGTCATTACGATTGGCAAGGTCGGCGGTGGTACGAAGCAGAACATTATTGCTGAAACAGCCCGTTTGGAGGGTACGATCCGAACGTTGTCAGCCGATACGATGACACTGGTCAAATCAAGGATTGAAGCGCTGGTGCGCGGTGTTGAAGCTGGGTTTGAATGCCATGCAGAAATTCATTATGGCTCGAATTATTTACAAGTGTTCAATGAGGCCAAGGTGACAGAGGAATTTATGAATTGGGTCCGTGAACGGCAGGATGTACAGCTCATTGAGTGCGGTGAAGCGATGACCGGAGAGGACTTCGGATATTTTCTGGAGCGGATTCCGGGTCTAATGTTCTGGCTTGGCGTTGATACGCCTTATGGTCTGCATCATGCCAAGCTGGAGCCTGCGGAGGAAGCCATTGGGGTGGCGATTCGTGTGCTGACAGACTATTTCACATGGAAATCCCAAGGTTAAATGATATAGTCTGAATAATTAGGTTTAATGAAGTGAATGAAATGGAATGAAGTCGAATGTTGAGGGAGGGTGTTATGGGAGAGCAAACCATCATCCGATTCGAACGGGTGACCAAGCAATATGACAACGATCCACCGGTGCTGGCTGATGTCAGCTTTGAGATTGAACGTGGTAAATTCTATACGCTGCTGGGGCCCTCCGGTTGTGGCAAAACAACGATTTTGCGTATGATTGCGGGTTTTGCAGAGCCGACGGAAGGCTCGATTTATTTGAATGACAAGCTGATTAATCGTGTTCCAGCCAATGAACGGCAGGTCAATACGGTTTTTCAGGACTATGCCTTATTTCCACATCTGAATGTGTTCGAAAATGTGGCTTTCGGTCTGCGAATCAAAAAGATGAACAAAAAGGCCATTCAGGAGAAGGTTGCGCAGGCATTGTCCTTTGTCAATCTGGAGGGCTACGACGAACGGGAAATTTCTGAGATGTCCGGAGGGCAACGCCAGCGTGTCGCCATTGCACGAGCCATCGTCAATGAGCCGGACGTTCTGTTGCTGGATGAGCCGCTGTCTGCACTGGATTTGAAGCTGCGGACAGAAATGCAGTATATTTTGCGTGAAATGCAGCAGCGACTTGGAATCACCTTTATTTTCGTAACGCATGATCAGGAAGAAGCGCTGGCCATGTCGGACGAAATTTTTGTTATGAATAAAGGAAAGATCGAGCAGAGTGGTACACCGAATGATATTTATGATGAGCCGATCAATCGGTTTGTTGCTGATTTTATCGGGGAATCCAATATTGTGCCAGGACGCATGATTGCGGATTATCAGGTGGAGTTTAATGGTCGGCAGTTTGAATGTGTCGATGGAGGATTACGCCCGAATGAACCGATTGAAATTGTGATTCGACCAGAGGATTTGGAGATTACAACCGTTACAGAGGGCAAACTGCGAGTAAAGGTGGATACCCAGTTGTTCCGTGGTGTTCACTATGAAATTAGCTGCTATGATGATTCCGGTCAGGAGTGGCTGGTGCATTCTACCAAAAAGGCGGAGCTGGGCAGTGAAATCGGCCTCCATTTTGACCCGGAAGCGATCCACGTGATGCGGTTCGGGGAAACAGAGGAAGAATTTGATCGGCGTCTGGAGGCCTATGAAGAGGTGGAGCAGCATGTCCGGTAATACGAGAGCAGCGTATCTGCTGCCTTACTATTTATGGATTGTGCTGTTCGTAGCAGCCCCGGTTGTGCTTGTGTTTTACTATTCGTTATTTGATGTGGACGGCCATTTCACGTTCAGCAACTATGCCCAATTTCTGACCCCTGTCTATTTGAGCATGACACTGAGCTCGTTTTGGTATGCGCTGCTGATTACAGTATTCTCGCTGTTAGTGGCTTATCCGGCGGCGTATTTGCTGACCCGAACCAAGCATAAGCAACTGTGGCTGTTGCTCATTATTTTGCCGACGTGGATTAACCTATTGCTTAAAACATATGCTTTTATCGGGATTTTTGGTACTTATGGTCCGGTGAATGCTGTGTTGGGCTTGGTCGGATTGGGTGGTCAGCAATTATTGTTTACCAGCTCCAGCTTTGTGTTTGTATCGGTTTATATTTTTGTGCCGTTTATGATTTTGCCCATCTATAATGCGCTGGAAGGGTTGAATCCTTCACTGCTGGACGCCGCGCGTGATTTGGGCGCTTCCAAGTGGACGGCGTTTCGCCGGGTTATTTTCCCATTAACGCTATCTGGTGTGCGATCCGGGTGTATGGCGGTATTCATCCCGGCGCTGTCGCTGTTTATGATTACCCGTCTGATTGCGGGCAACCGTGTCATTACATTGGGAACGGCGATTGAACAGCATTTTCTGGTCACACAGGATTGGGGTATGGGCTCTACGGTTGCGGTGTTCCTGATTTTGGCGATGGCAATCATTATGCTGATTACCTCAGGAACGAAACGGAGGGTGCGGCATGGCAAATAAGAACCGGTTTGGGAATATTTATTTGGTGCTCGTTTTTCTTGTGCTGTATGCACCTATTTTGTACTTGATGTATTATTCGTTCAATAGTGGCGGGACGATGCACCAATTTGAAGGGTTTACGCTCCAATACTACAAAGAGGTGTTTGCAGACACTCGGCTGATTATCATTGTCATTAACACCTTGGTCATTGCGTTGTTGTCCTCTGCGCTGGCTACGATTATTGGCATCATGGGAGCGCTGGCTATTCACCAGATGCAGAACCGTCGGGTCAAAAATACGCTGCTGTCGCTCAACAATGTGCTGATCGTGAACCCGGACGTCATTATTGGCGCATCCTTCCTCATTTTATTCACGATGGTGGGGATCAAGCTGGGTTTTTACTCGGTGTTGCTGTCCCATATTGCATTTAGTGTGCCGATTGCGGTCATTATGATTTTGCCGCGGCTTCAGGAAATGAGTCCATCGCTGGTGGATGCGGCCCGGGATTTGGGTGCCAGCCGGATGGATGTGCTAACCAAGGTCATTTTACCTTTTATCAAGCCGGGGATTTACGCGGGCTTCTTTATGGCGCTAACCTACTCACTGGACGATTTTGCGGTGACCTTTTTTGTGACAGGGAGCGGCTATTCGACCTTATCAGTGGAAATTTACTCGCGTGCCCGCCAAGGGGTTTCCCTGTCTATCAATGCGCTGTCCACGCTCATTTTCCTGTTTACCGTGCTGTTGGTGGTGGGGTACTACTTTATTATGCGCAAGGCGAATCGGAATGGGAAAAAGGAGCCTGCGGCGGAAATGGGGGTACCTAGATGAAGTCGCTTGTGCGCGTGTTTCTGTCGATTTTTATCATTTCGTTCGGTCTGATGGGGGTGGCGGCATGGCTCAATTCCAGTCAAGGCTATTCCGGTGGCAATACGCTGACGGTATACAACTGGGGAGACTATATCGACCCTGAGCTGCTGGCAAGGTTCCAGAAGGAGACGGGGATTACCGTCATTTATCAGACGTTTGACTCCAATGAGGCGATGCTGACGAAAATTGAGCAGGGAGGAACATCGTTTGATGTAGCGGTTCCTTCGGAATATGCTCTGGCTAAAATGAAGCAGGAGCACCTGTTGCTCCCGCTGGATCACAGCAAGCTGCCGAATTTGAAGCATGTGGATGCTCATTTTCTGAACCTTTCGTTTGACCCGAAAAACCAATACTCTGTGCCGTATTTTTGGGGTACGGTTGGGATTGTGTTCAACCCGGAGCTAACGAAGGGCATTGATTTTCATAGCTGGGATGGTCTGTGGAATCCAAAGCTGCGTAACAACCTCCTGCTGGTCGATGGTGCGAGGGAAGTCGTGGGTATGTCGCTGAACAGCCTCCACTATTCCTTGAACGATACGAATGAGGCGCATTTGCAGCAGGCTTTAGCGAAACTGGAGAAATTAGCGCCCAATGTCAAGGCCGTTGTCGGTGACGAGATTAAAATGCTGCTGGCAAACGAGGAAGCTGCTGCCGGGGTTGTGTGGTCCGGCGATGCGTCCGAAATCATGGATGAGAACGACAAGCTGGATTACATCGTGCCGGATGAAGGCTCCAACCTGTGGTTTGATAACATGGTTATTCCGAAAACCGCCACCCATGTGGACGCGGCCCATAAGTTCATCAATTTTATGATGCAGCCTGATGTAGCCGCCCAAAATGCCGAATTTGTAGGCTATTCCACACCTAACGAGGATGGAAAGAAGCTGTTGCCAGAGGATATATCCGGTGACGAGCGCTTCTATCCACCATCTGAAATTACGGATAAGCTGGAGGTCTACGACAACCTGGGCAAGCGGATGCTGGCTCATTACAATGAATTGTTCCTGCAATTCAAAATGCATTTAAAATAAGAGAGCGGCGGCGCGTGGATTCAGGTTTTGAGCTTTAGAGGCCGCTGCGGGAGCGGATGGTGCTTCCCATCGCTGTTAAATTCCGATTTTTTTGATTTGAAGTATAAAGGTGAAAATCGGAATTTAAAGGCGAACGCTTCGCTTGTCCAGCACCATTCCGCCCCCTCCGCTGCGCCATGCTTAAAGCTAGCATCCATGAATCCTACGCCGACGGTGAGGGAGTAGTCGGAGAACGAACAGGCCCTTGAATCTCCTGGTAGGAGGAGATTCAAGGGCCTATTTTATTTTACTCACCGTGCAAAGCGGTGAGTATTGTTTTTGACCCTGCTGCCCCACACACGTTAGAGACTTGTGGGACTTTAAGGCGGGTAGTAGCGAAGCGGGCCATTTGAATCTGGAGAAGCGGCAGCGTTCGCCTTTGCAGGGGGATTCTTACCTCTAAATGTCTTACACAATCCAAAGAATCCCCCTGCAACAGCGATCGGAAGATCAAATGGACCGCGAAGCGCCTCCCCCACCTTAACTCCTCACAATTCCTTTAACAAACATTTCTATTTTATCCAATCCCTGTTCCAACACATTCTGTCCGTAAGCATAGGACAACCGAATGTATCCTTCGCCATAGGAGGAAAAGGCATCTCCGGGCACGACAGCCACCCCATGTTCTTCCAGCAGCTTCAGGGTGAAATCCATCGAGCTTAAGCCAAAATGGGCGATGGAAGGGAATAGATAAAAGGCTCCCTCGGGCTTTTCAAGTGGAATGCCCATGTCGATTAGCCTTCCATGAACATAGTCACGGCGCTTGCGGTATTCCTTGCGCATCGGAAGTGCATCGTCGACACCGACGGTCAAGGCTTCCAGTGCAGCATATTGGCTGATCGAGCTGGCGCAGGTCACATTGTACTGATGAACCTTAACCATATGCTGTGTAATTGCAGCGGGTGCAAGCGTAAAACCAATCCGCCAGCCCGTCATGGAGTGCGATTTGGACAGGCCGTTGATGACGATGGTGCGTTCCCGCATGCCTGGAAGGGCAGCAATAGACACGTGTGACGCATCGTAAATCAGTTCGCTGTATATCTCATCTGAAATGATAAACAGATCACGGTCTCTCAGCAAATCTGCGACGGCTTCCAGCTCTTCGCGGCTCATCACTCGTCCGGTTGGGTTCGAAGGATATCCGAGGATGACGGCTTTCGTCCGTTCGGTCAAATAAGGCTCCAGCACCTCAGCAGTTAGCTTAAAACCGCTATTGCGGGTGTCAGCCAGCACTGGCACCCCACCTGACAAGCGGATCAATGGCTCGTATCCGGGGTAGATGGGCACAGGCAAAATGACCTCGTCACCGGGTGACAAAATGGTGCGCAGGGTAATGTCCAGCGCTTCGCTGGCTCCGTTCGTTACGATAACCTCATCCTGTCCACGGTAATTCAGTCCGTATTTATGGGCTACAAACGCTGCTGCCGCTTCTCGCAGTTCGGGCAGTCCCGGATTTGGCGTATAGGAGGTGCGTCCTTCGTTAATCGCCTGGTGGGCGGCTTCCATAATATGCGGAGGGGTAGGGAAATCCGGCTGCCCAATCGTTAAGGATAGGGTTCCGGGCAATGCGGCAACTTTATTGGCAATCTTGCGGATGCCGCTGATTTGAATGTTTTTAACCTGATCGTTAAGCAAGTGCTCCATAGCGTATGTGCCACCTTTTTCTGTATTAGAACAAGTTTACAATAATTTGATCAGATTATGCTACGGCGGGAAGCATTCATTTTACATAATTCAGGTACTGGTTTGACTATTTTATGGTATGTTTAAACATGGAATATATATTGTAAGCGTGATCATAGCTAAAATTGGGAGGAGCGCGTCTTTTAATGAAACAAGAATACATAGCAGTAACGTTACCCAGGAAATTAAAAAGGTTTGGGGTCGCATGGCTCAGTGTGGCACTGGTGCTGTCGGGTGGAGGGCTGGGGTTACTGTCCGATGGAAAAGCTTCAGCAGAACCAGCGCCTATCGTAGAAACGGAGGTGCAATCATCACCCACGTCTGTTGGGACAAGTGTATACGTAGATGTCTATGTGCCGGATAAGCTCCGTATCCATGATATACAGGGAGCAGCCCATCGTTCACCTTATGAGGGGAAAAAGGTAACGGATGTTGAAGGAATAGTGACGATGGTGAAGGGAAGCAGCTTCTTTATGCAGGAGGCGGACGATAAGGTGGATCAGGATGAAAAAACATCCGAGGCCATTTTAGTGTACAAGCCTGGCAGCGGTGTGCAGGTTGGGGATGAGGTATGGGTAAGCGGCTCTGTGAAGGAATATACGGAAAGAACCTATGCTAGCAAGCCAGTTGACCTGACGACCACGGAAATTGTAGCTTCTTCGGTTTCGGTGATCGCCAAGGACCGTCCACTGCCATCTCCGATTTTGCTTGGAAAAGAGGGGCGTGTGATGCCGACATCTGTTGTGGATAATGACGGAATGACGGTGTTTGATCCGCAGGAGGATGGATTGGACTTTTTCGAAAGTCTGGAGGCTATGCGCGTAGAGTTGAAGGATGCACGAGTCATCGGCCCTTATGGTTATGAAATCCCGGTCAGGATTGATAACGGGGCGAACACAGGCGAGGTATTGACCGAAGCAGGCGGCTTGATGCTGACCGAAGAAAGTCTGAATCCGCAGCGGATTTTGATCGACGCCAAACCTTCGGTTCCGTTGAAAACAGGGGATCGTTTTGCGGGTCCCATCACGGGAATTGTGAGCTATAGCTTTAGCAATTTCAAGCTGTTGCCGGAGCGTCTGCCGGATATTGTGTCAGGGGGTCTCCAGCCAGCCAACACACGTCTGGTACAGGATGATCGTAAGCTGACGGTCGCTTCCTTTAACGTGGAAAATTTCGATCCCGGTGATGGAAAACGGATTGATCAGCTCGGACAGGCCATCGCCGTGAATTTGAACCACCCGGATATTGTAGGACTGTTAGAGGTTCAGGACAATAACGGTGAGAAGGATGACGGCACCACAGATGCTTCGGAAAGCTTTCGGGTGCTGATTGAGGCGATTCGTGCTCATGGAGGACCGGAGTATGCTTTTACAGATATAGCACCTGAAAATAATAAGGATGGCGGCGCTCCTGGCGGCAATATCCGGGTCGGCTTCCTCTACAATCCGCAACGTGTCACGCTGATGGACAAGCCGAAGGGAGATTCGGTTACATCTGTGACCTATGGAGAGCAGGGGCTTTCACTCAATCCCGGTCGTATTGATCCGCTGAATGAGGCATTTGAATACTCACGAAAGCCGTTGGCTGCTGAATTTGAGTTTGACGGTCAGCAGGTGATCGTGATCGCGAACCATTTTAATTCCAAAGGGGGCGATCTGGCGCCATTCGGAGGGATTCAGCCACCCGTACGAAGCAGCGAAATACAGCGGGCGAAGATTGCAACGATTGTGAATGGTTTTGTGAAGTCGGTACTGGCTCAAAACCATCAGGCGAATATCGTCGTATTGGGAGATTTAAATGATTTTCAATTTTCCGAAACGCTCGCTTTGGTCCGGGGACAGGAATTGACGAATCTGGTAGATAAGCTGGATGAGAAGGAGCGGTATTCGTATATTTATGAGGGGAATTCGCAAACACTGGATCATTTGTTGGTCAGTCCGTCCATAAGTGAATCATCCGTGCTGGATATTGTTCATATCAATGCGGATTTTAGCGCGGCGGACGGGCGGGTAAGTGATCATGATCCATTGGTTGCTCAAATTGGCTTGCCACGCCAAACAGTGGAACCGCCAACAGATGGCGAGAGTGGTCGGAATAAAGATGATGACGATGATCAGCAGGAGAGCAATGGCAGCAACAACACCGGGAACCATAGTAGTGGTAACGCGAGTGGAACGACGAATAACGGACAGGGTGAGACTGCGAATAGCGGGCAGAATGGTAACGGTTCGTCAGGCGTTAATGTGGTGCAAGCCAAGTCCATAGTAACAGAGCAAAACGGACTGAAAAGAGCAGTCGCACAGGTACCAGCCGCTGACATACTAAATGCGATTCGGAACGGGGCGAACGGTACGCTCGTAGTCCGTGCAGGGGAGCAGGCGGATGCTAAGCTATTCGAAGTGAATCTAAACGGAGATGCTTTGGGTGCTGTTTTGAATGACCGTATTCACACCCTGCGAGTAGAAACGCCACAGGGAGGATATGAAGTAGCAACAGGTCGTTTGTCTGTTCAAAAGCTGACTGACACCTGGCAGGTGCCTGTACAACAGATTTCCCTGAGCTTTACGGTTACGCTGAACGAAGGATTGACTAATCGCACAGATATTCCGGCAGGGCGCAAGCTGGTGCAGGCTGTGGATGTTGTGGCGGAGTTACGAAGCGAAGATGGACGCAAGCAGCCGTTGGCAGGTAGCCATAATTCCGGTAAAGGGTATGAACGTTATCTGCTACGTGTTCCCGCAACGGTAGATATGAGCCAACTTGCTGTAGTGAAGGTATCCACCAACCAAGCCGGACAGTTGTCCTATCATCCGGTTCCGTTTACCGCTTCTGGCGAGGAACTGACTGTGTATGGACGTTCGGGTGGAACCTATGTCGTGCTGGATGGCGGAGAAGCTAATGCAAGCGGATCGTTTAGCGATATTTCCGGTCATTGGGCGCAGCAGGACATTTCACGCTTGGCAACTCGTCTGATTGTGGCAGGGGCAAATCAGTCAGCGTTCACCGCTCATGAGACTGGTGAGATGGGTTTATCGAACGTACGCTTTAAGCCGAATGGTCAGGTACAACGCTCGGAGCTGGCTACGCTGCTGGTTCGTATGCTTGGACTGGAGCATTCAGATCGCATGGTGAAGGGCTTTGACGATGTACAATCGGAATTGTGGTATGCGGATTCGGTGCGTACCGCAGCCGCTGCTGGACTGATCAATGGCTATGCAGACGGCAGCTTCAGACCTGATGCTCCGGTATCGAGGGAGGAGCTGGCTGTGATTGTAGAGCGAGCCCTGCGCTTCGCCGGGACTGCGGAAGATACAGCGGCAGGAAGTGCCTCAGCGTCATTATCGGATGCACAAGCCATTTCTACATGGGCAGCTCCGGCTGTCAACACGCTGTCCGGCTTAGGTATTATGAAGGGAGACGAGAAGGGACGTTTTGCTCCAGCTGCATCGGTGACGAGGGCAGAAGCAGCGGCTGTATTATCTCGAACTCTGGATAAGTTGAATTGGGAACAGTAGTATAATGATTGAAATGTCAGATTGATTGACTTTCTGCGGTAGTTAAGTTATCTTTTGTTGGAGAAGCAGCATGAAAATTTGATTTTATAACTGATGAAGAGGTGAAATGTCATGGCAGTAACAGCCAAACAAATTTTTGTGAATTTACCAGTAAAAAATCTGCAACAGTCCATTGATTTTTTCACAGCAATCGGATTTGAATTTAACGCGCAGTTCACCGATGAGCATGCAACCTGTATGATTGTCAGTGAGCAAATATTTGTTATGTTGCTGGTTGAAGAGCGTTTTAAAGCATTCACTACAAAAGAAATTTCGGATGCAACGAAAACAACAGAAGCGATTGTTGCCTTATCGGTGGAGAGTCGAGAAAAGGTGGACGAAATTGTCCACAAGGCTCTGGCAGCGGGCGGCAAGCCTTCAAACGAACCTCAGGATCACGGCTTTATGTACGGATGGAGCTTTCAGGATATAGATGGGCACCTGTGGGAGCTCTTTTATATGGCAGAGCAATAAGATGAAATAAAGCTAGACATACAGAAATTAAAGTAACACCATGGAAAGTAAGCGATCCTTAAAGGATGGTTTGCTTTCTTTATTATTATCAACATCACCGGGGAGGAATCACCATGTCTAATGAAATAGCAGTCTATCCCGTTCAAGCTCTGAACGATGCACTGACAGATACACTGACCCGGCTGTTGATCGATGTGGTGGCGGACGGTGCTTCTATTGGATTTTTACCGCCAATGGCTTATCAGGAAGCAGTAGCTTATTGGAAGAGTGTCCTTCAGGATAGTGTAGTCCTGTGGATTGCGGAGAAGGACGGTGTGCCTGTGGGAACTGTGCAGCTCCATTTGGCTACAAAGGCCAACGCAACTCACCGTGCGGAAATTGCGAAGCTCATGGTGCATCCGTCTGGGCGCAGGCTTGGGATTGCGCGTCAACTGATGCAGGCTGCGGAAGAGGAGGCGCTGCGTCAGGGCAGAACGCTGATGGTGCTGGATACGAGGGTGGGCGATCCTTCCAATAAGCTATACGAATCTAACGGATTTGTGGAAGCGGGCGTGATTCCAGGGTATGCCCAATCGGCTGACGGTCACCTGCACGCTACCCGATTTTATTACAAACCACTAAATCCGTACCTGAGCCGTTGCTGAGTATTTGGCGAATAACTGTGTTATATACAGGTAATAATAGCTTGTTATACGATTTAATATGCTTTTTCCGCTATTCGACTGGAAAAGCAAGGGAATGGGAACGTATAATGAAATGGAGACCGTCTAAAGGTTCTCTTTATGCCAATTCGGCGGTCTGGATTGAAGATCGTAGTATATATAGCGGAGGAATCGATGAATATGAGGCTGGAGCATGATTTTCTAGGTACCAAGGAAGTGCCGTCAGACGCCTATTACGGTGTACAAACACTGAGGGCAAAAGAGAATTTCCCAATTACCGGCCAACGGCTTCATCCTGAGCTGATTAAAGCCATGGCGATCGTCAAAAAAGCAGCAGCAACGGTAAACATGGAGCTGACCCGCTTGCATCGTCCTAAGGCGGAGGCCATTATTCAGGCAGCTGACGAGGTGATTCAAGGACAGTTGCACGACCATTTCATCGTCGATCCGATTCAGGGCGGCGCAGGCACGTCCATTAATATGAATACAAATGAAGTGATTGCGAACCGGGCGTTGGAGCTGATCGGCAAGCAGCGTGGAGATTATCAGGAGATTAGTCCTAACAACCATGTCAACATGGCGCAATCGACAAACGACGCTTTTCCTACGGCTGTCCATCTGGCTGTTCTAAGTATGATTGACAAGCTGTTGGTCACCATGAGTGAGCTTCAGGAGGCGTTTTCACGTAAGGCGAAAGAGTTTGACAGTGTGATTAAAATGGGCCGAACTCACTTGCAGGATGCAGTACCGATCCGGCTGGGACAGGAGTTTCAGGCTTATGCGCGTGTGTTGGGTCGTGATATCGGACGTGTCCGTGCCACGAAGCAGCATTTGCTGACAGTCAATATGGGCGCAACTGCGGTGGGCACCGGCTTGAACGCAGATCGCCGTTATATTCAGCGTGTCGCGGAGGTGCTAGCGGAAGTAAGTGGTTTCCCTGTAGAGGCTGACGAAAATCTCGTCGATGCCACTCAAAACACGGATGCTTATACGGAAGTGTCTGCCGCGTTAAAAATTTGCATGATGAATATGTCCAAGGTAGCAAATGACATTCGCCTGATGGCCTCGGGGCCGCGTGCTGGTCTCGGAGAGCTGAGTCTGCCCGCCCGTCAGCCGGGTTCATCTATTATGCCGGGTAAGGTAAATCCGGTAATGTGTGAGGTCATCAACCAGATTGCTTTTCAGGTCATTGGGAATGATCATACGATCTGTCTCGCTTCCGAGTCTGGTCAGCTAGAATTGAATGTGATGGAGCCTGTGCTTGTCTACAACCTGCTGCAATCGCTGGAAATTATGAAGCAGGGCTTTCATGTCTTCCGCATTCATTGCGTGGACGGAATTGAAGCGAACGTGGAGCGGTGTCGTGAATATGTCGAAAACAGCGTAGGCATTATTACCGCGCTCAATCCCCACCTCGGATATGAGGTCGTATCACGCATCGCCCGTGAGGCGATTACAACTGGCAAATCGGTACGCGAGTTGTGTCTGTTGTATAATGTACTGACTGAGGAAGAGCTGGACATTATTTTGGACCCGTATCAAATGACTCAGCCGGGTATTGCCGGAGAGTCGCTGCTGAATAGGGAATAATAGTGCGGAGTTTAGAATGCAGGCAGCTTTGAGGCAAAATGAAGACAGCCCCGTCGAATCCGGCGGGGCTGTCCTTGTGTAACACGGTGTCAGCGTGAGATGTGGAATGCCCTGCTAAGGAGAATACACCGACCGCTGCACGCCTATTGTAGAAAAGGGGAAGAGGAATGCTGCTGGAGCAATTATCGGCATATAAGGAATTAGGAATAGGATTCATTATACTACTACTGTTACTTGTACTCATCATCAGAGGACTGATACGTCGGCGCAGAAATCGGATTTTACGTGATCTGGACCCGCGAAAAATCGGGATTCAGGATATAGACCGCATGGAGGATGGCTCGGAATTTGAG
The DNA here is from genome assembly GCF_044907935.1 of Paenibacillus sp. RC21. NCBI lineage: Bacteria > Bacillati > Bacillota > Bacilli > Caryophanales > Paenibacillaceae > Paenibacillus > Paenibacillus sp. RC21. The sequence goes on along the minus strand of NZ_JBIYCS010000002.1, from coordinate 820,540 downwards.
CTTTATTTGCAACGGTTGTTATCTGCGCTCGGCTATAAGGACATCTACAAAACGACCAGTAGCCGCGATTTTGGAGCGGATCTGGTTTTTACAGACCGTGAAGGTGTCAGAGTCGTGATTCAGGCCAAGCGTTATGCAGTACAAAATCCGGTCGGTTTGGGCGCAGTGCAGGAAATTTACACCTCCATGCGTTATTATGCGGCAGACAAGTCTGTCGTTATCACTTCCGGACGCTACACGGAATCCTGTAAAACACTCGCTGCTGTTAACGGAGTTAAGCTATTGGATCGCGGCGATCTGGTGGACATGATTGATCTGTTCAAGGCTAAACATCGTGAGGAGGTCATGAATCTAATAGAAAGTAAAGCCGACGTGATTGCCTCCAAATGGAGCAGGAGCAAATGATAAAAGGGACTGAACTACCAGGCGACGAGATGAAGCCTGGTAGTTCAGTCCCTTTTATTTTTAACATGATGCCTGCATTTATAAGAGACTCCATATATAAAATAGTAAATATAACCAAACTATAATTCTTTATTTACAATGAATTTACAGAAAATCTTATGAAAAAAAATGACTTTATAACCGATATAAAGATGTTGGGGATTTGCAAATTATGCTGAGGTGATATGTCATGAAGAAACAGGTTCAGTTATTAACATTGAGGTGGGTTCCCATTGTCACTATTTTTGTTTTATTGCTGGGTGCATGCGGGCAGCCAGTAGCACAAAACAAGGCGCAGCCGATTAAGGTGGGAATAGTATTGTCAGATATTGGTCTGGGCGACCAATCTTACAGTGACGCGGCTTTTCGGGGCTTGGCCAAGGCGCGGGACGAGGGGAAAATCGTTTTTGAATATCGGGAAATTTCCGAGACCAAAACATATGATGCTGCTTTTGAACAGCTTGTTCAAGAAAAATCCGATTTGATTATCGGGCTGGGGTACATGGTGAAAGAAAGTTTGGAAACCGTTGCGAAAAAATATCCGGATCTTAAATTTGTAATTGTAGATGAAAAATCCGATTTACCGAATGTGGCTTCCATTATTTTTAAAGAAGAAGAGGGCAGCTTTTTGGCAGGGGTTGTTGCAGGAATGGCGAGCCGTACCGATCAGGTAGGCTTTATCGGGGGAGTGGAGTCTCCGCTGTTGAAAAAGTTTGAGGCCGGATATCGGGAAGGGGTTCGCTCCGTTAAGCCTGATGCACAGGTTACTGCTACGTATGCGGGAGATTTCGGCAAGCCGGAGCTGGGCACGGAGATTGCACGCGATATGATCAATCAGGATCGAATTGATGTGATCTATGCGGCGGCGGGTCTTACAGGTGTAGGTGCGTTACAGGAGGCACAAAAGCAGGAAAAGTTCGCAATCGGGGTCGACAGCGACCAGTTTTTCATTGCGGAAAAAGCAGTAGTGACCTCGATGATTAAAAATGTGGATATCGCCATATATACAGCAGTTAAAAGCTTTGCAGATCATCAAAGAAAATTTACGGACCAGAATATGGTGTTCGGTCTTGCGAAAGAAGGCATCGGTTTGGCGCCTATTCGTGTTTTGACATTGAACCCGGATCAGCAAAAGCTGCTGGATGACTTGAAGGGACAGGTCAAGTCCGGCAGTCTTACTGTGCCCACCCAATAAATTTTCGTAAAACGGAGGATGATTCCTGATGAAACTGCAAGGTAAACTGGTGCTTAACGCGATGGTTTCCCTGATCGCATGCCTGGCTTTAGTGGCCTATATTATTTTTCAATTGATCCGTATCAACTCGCAAAGCAGTAGTCTCGTTCCAGCTATGCTGAATGTACAGCAGCTCAATGCTTATTTGATTCAGTCAGGACAGGCGCTGCAAAACTACTCTTCTTCCATGACAGAGAGCAATAAAACGGATGTGCAAAATCAACTGGGTCAGGCGGAAAAAACGATTACTTTGCTTTCGCAAGGCATGATGCAGACCGAAGCGCAGCAAAAACGCCTGAATACCGTTAAAACAAAATTTAGCGAACTGAAGGTTGCGACGGATAAAGCGATGAGCACGGGAAGCAGCCCTGAATCCAAACGTAATGCGATGCGTGTACAGGGTATCCAGAACGATGTGTTCATGCTGGATATTCTAACGAAAGCGCGTTATGACGAATATACAGAGGAATTGACCAAGAGTATCCGCTTTACTTGGCAATTGGCCTTGGTAGGCGCTGTTCTGCTTCTGGTGGCGGTGGGGCTATATAATACATATACATCCAGGCAACTTGCCCTCAGAACCCGCAAGTTGACGGATGCCGCGAAGCAAATTGCCGATGGGAATTTGACGGTGCAGCTCGCGCAAACGAAGGGACGTGATGAGCTGGACGAGCTCAACGAATCGTTCCGGTTCATGATCGGGAACTTGCGTAACATTGTGCTCTCTATTGACCAGTCGGGGAATCGTGTTGATCTGATGGCTCGGGATATTGACCAGCATAATGAGGCCATGAAGGAAATCGTGACGCAAGTTAGCACCTCGACAGAGGAACTGGCGATTGGTAGCCAAAAGATTGCCGAGGATCTGTCGACCACCGTTGGCGTTGTGGATGAGATGCAGCAGAAGTTTGAAGCGAATTTGTTGGAGACCAAGCAGTCCTCTACATATAGCGAAGACGCATTGCGTGTCATTGAGCAAGGTACACGTGTGATGAGCGATCAGCTACGCATTGTAGCAGAAAATCGTTCAGCGATGTCCGAGGTGGAGCAGACGGTCAAGGAGCTGGAGGCCAATGCAGCCGAGATTACAACCATGACCGGCTATGTATCCGAGATTGCCAGTCAGACGTCGCTGCTGTCCTTGAATGCTTCAATTGAGGCTGCGCGCGCGGGTGAGGCTGGAAAAGGCTTTGCTGTCGTTGCCAATGAAGTCAAAAAGCTGGCGAATCAATCGGAGTCGGCTGTGAAGCAAATTTATACCGCTGTCGAGGGCATTACGCAGGCAATGAATAAGGTGAAGACCTCTGTGACACAAAGTCAGGAGCTGTTCCGTGAGCAGGAGAAGGCGACTTCGTCTACCGGGGAATCGTTCACTGAGATTAGCGGTAAAGTACAGCAAATTGCCAGCCAAGTCAGCAAGCTGTCAGCGGATATGAATGTATCTCGGGAACTGAGCATACAGGTACAGCAAGCTATTGAGAACATCAGCGCAATTACCCAGCAATCCGCCGCAGGCAGCGAAGAGATTACCGCCTCCACGGTGGAGCAGAAGCGTTCCTTTGAGGAATCGACTGAGAAGGTGAAAGAGCTTCGTCAGATTCGTGAGGAGATGCAACGAGAGCTAGATCGTTTTCAGGTGGAAAAAACAGGCTAAGCAACACGAAACCCGAAGAAGAAGCCTTACCTCATGAAGGGAGGCTTTTTCTTTATTAAAATCGTCTTTTTACAATAATAGTAAATTTTTTATTGTTCTTTGTAGAGTTAATAGGCAGGGAATTCCACAACTTACGTCAAATAGATTTAGGGAGTATATTTTAGCCCATACGTTGTTGGCAAGAGATCATGGAAAACGAAGTCCGGAAGGATGAAGTTACGGGAATGCTACGATTAAAGCTTCGATTGATCCTGAAAAATAAACAGACAAGGCTGATTCTGCTGCTCACACTAAGCGTATCACTCATTATTAGTGTGATCGGCTTGCTATCGTATTCGGGATACCGCAAGGGTTTGGATACTGAATTAAACACACCAAACATAGAACTGCTGCAAATTAATCTGGATGTGACTAATAGGGCATTTCGTGAGTCCGATAATAAGGCGCTGGATGCGGCCTATTCCCGGGATGTTGAGGCATTTGCACGTTTGCAAACGGATGAAAAATCGCTATCAAACAACGCTTCCGTCATCAAACGGCTTCAAAAATATTTGAAAGCCCTTTCTTCGCATGAAGAGATTCATTCGGTTGAAGTTATTTCTTTTGAAAATCATGCTCTCGTATCCAGCGAATACGGCTACTTGCCTGATTGGGACCAAGCACCGGATACGACTTGGGTTCCCTGGATTCGGGACATTCAAAGGAAGCCATTACTGATTAAGCGAAGATGGTACGGCACGAATCATGAAAATGGAACGGTAGAACTGCTTTCGCTGGCAAGACCCGTGGTAAAGGATGGGCGGGTCATCGGTGCGGTGCTGGTCGATCTGGATTACGATCGCTTTTTCTCCAAGCTGTATATTCATTTATCCAACTCGCAATATGTGTACGATCTGGAGGGCGAACTGATCTATCCCAAGTTAAAATCTTCAGTGCCCTTAAACGAAATGGACAGGGTTTTGAAAGAATTGGATGTGAGCCCCTATGCTTATGTGGAGGTAGGGGGGATGGAGTATATGGCGAACCAGACTTTTTCCGATGTGACGGGCTGGCGTCTGGTATCGCTTGTTCCTATGGACAAGCTGCTGAAACATGTTAAGCTGGCCCGCAACATGATGTTGTGGTTGGCCTTTATTTCTATACTGGCGGGTTGCTCAGCGGTTTACTATTACAATTATGCGGCGTTTCGCCCTATGAAAAGAATTAATAGCCTGCTGAATTCAGGCTACAAAGGAACGCGTCAAGGTGGATTGTATGATCTGGAGCCGGTCATTGGCAAGCTGGTTGGGGAGTTCCATCGCAAATCACTGGTGGTGGAGCGAAGTTTACCGGAGCTACGTTCCAAATATATTGAAGATGTCATCCAGCGTAGAATGGGCATACAGGAAATGCGTATGAAATGGGAGCAGTATTTTTCCGATTGGGACGGTAGCTCTTTGGCTGTGATGATCGTGTCGATTGATCGGTATTCTACTTGGGCAGCAAGCTTTCCAGAGGAGGATAAAATGCTGCTCAAATATGCGCTGAATAATATTTTGCTGGAATGGCTTGAACCTCACTGGAAGGCGGTAAGCGCGCCAGATGAGGAAAGCGGGTTCGTTGTACTACTACAGTTAAGTGAGAGCGAAGATGAAGCTATAACTGTGACTGAGACTGGGGCTGATGCCGATGTCACAGACAGCATTCTGCTCCGCAAAAGCGCAGACAGGCTGATTCAGGTTGTGGATGAGCATCTTCCCCTGACTATTTCCATAGGAATGGGTCCTGCATTCTCCGATATCCATGAGTTACGTCAGTCATTCGTAAAGGGGAAAGAAGCCCTTGGTTTGCGTTTGTATGAGGGATATGGACGTTCGCATATGAGTACGGACAGCATGAGGGAGGGCGCTCACGTCTCATCAGCGGCGGGAAACCGGAATGTGGAAATCATTCGTGCCATAGAGTCACAGGAAGCCGGAGCAAGTATAAAGCTGACCAGTCAATGGGGAGAAGAACTTCGTCTTCACAGGACCTCTCCGATGCAGGTGTACTTGTCTGTACATGAGTTGATGGAGGAATTGCTGAAATGGTGCATGACTCATAGTGTGACGCCGCCGGATCAGCTGGTCGATTACCACTGGAATCAGATTCTGACGCTTGATCTTTCAGATATGGAGAAGCAATTGTTTTCGATTGTGGCTGATATCGGGGAAAAGCTTACTGGACACAGACAGTCCAAGGAATTTGTACGTGTACAGGAGATGATGGATTACATGGAACATCATTTGCATTTAAATATCGGGCTTCAGGAAATTGCAGATCAGGTCCATATGAGCGTGTCATCAGTGAGCAGTATGTTCAAGGAAGAGACAGGCAGCACCGTATACGACTACTTGACTGGTTTGCGAGTGAAAAAAGCGTGCGCTTTACTGTGTGAAACACATCTGAAAATTGCAGAGATTGCAGATCAGGTCGGATACCGTAATGAAAACAGCTTTATCCGTGTATTCCGCAAACATAAACAAGTGACTCCTGGGAAATTCAGGGAAATCAACAGATGTTCCAATGGATATGCAGATCCGCCAAAAGGTCGACATTTTGGGAATTTGGAAGATAAATTCGAAGATTAAGCGATAGCTGTAGCCCCCGCGTTGCGGTACATTGACTTCATGTAAACGCAAAAATCATGGCTGAAAACGTCTGGGGGTGAAAACGGGTGCGTGACTGGCCCAGTTCATTTTTCGGAAAAGAGGAAACGTAATGAAGAACAAGCCATGGCAAAAATATGTGCTGGTTGCGGCGGGAGTGGCTTTTCTTTCTGCCTTGAGTATCAGTGAATATGTGGATCAACACGCTTTGCATGACCACAGTGGTGCATTTCCTGTGAAGCCTATTACCCTCGTCGTTCCTTATGCGGCGGGTGGCGGGACGGATATCACGGCAAGAGCATTGGCGAAAGCCGCCGAAAAGCATCTCGGACAGCCGATCATCGTCGTTAACCGGACGGGTGGAGGCGGTTCGGTCGGGCTGATGGAAGGGGCTGAGGCGCAGGCGGACGGTTACACTGTAACGTATCTGGTTGCGGAGCTGACCACACTGCCACATCTGGGACTGCTGCCCCTCACCTATGAGCGCTTTAAACCGCTGGTCCAAACCAATATGGACCCTTCTGCCATCACGGTTAGAGCGGACGCGCCCTGGACGACGGCCGAAGCATTTCTGGAGGACGCTCATGCTCATCCCGGCAAGCTGAAAATGGGCAATGCAGGCACAGGGAGCATCTGGCACCTTGCTGCTGCGATGCTGGAGCAAAAAAGCGGAGTCCGCTTTACCCATATCCCTTATGAGGGAGCAGGGCCAGCCGTTTCAGCGTTGATGAGCGGCTTCGTGGATGCTGTGCCGGTCAGTCCTGCGGAAGTGAAAAAGTATGTGGACCAAGGGAAGCTGCGCATACTGGCGATACAGGCAGACACCATTTCGGAAGCGTTTCCAAATGTGCCTACGTTACAGCAGGCTACTGGGCTGCGTGTACATTTTATCGGGACTTGGAGAGGGCTGGCTGTGCCCAAGGATACGCCGGATGAGATTGCTCAAACCCTGGCGGACGCACTGATCAAGGGGACGAAAGAGGAGAAATTCAGGGAAGAAATGCGTAGGCATGGATTGGGACTACGTGTTAAGGATGCAGAAGCATTCGCACGACAGTTGAAGGAAAGCCATGACACTTTTGCAAGACTGATTCCCGAACTTGGCTTGAGCCGCAAGTAAAACGGCCTTGTTTTTGCACTGGCAAAAACGAAAGGGTTGAATGAAGTTATGAAAATCAAACAAAACATTGATAAAATTCCAGGGGGCATTATGCTGGTGCCGCTGTTTATAGGCGCATTGGTTCATACTTTTATGCCTTGGGCCGGGGACTACTTTGGATCGTTCACCAAGGGCCTAATGACTGGGACGGTACCGATTTTGGCGGTGTGGTTTTTTTGTATGGGAGCTTCGATTGATGTACGAGCTACAGGTACCGTATTGCGTAAATCAGGTACACTCGTATTGACTAAAATTGCAGTCGCTTGGGTGGTGGCGATCATTGCGTCTAAACTGCTGCCCGTCGGTGGCGTGGAAAGCGGGCTTTTTGCCGGACTGTCGGTATTGGCGCTGATTTCCTCCATGGATATGACGAATGGTGGGCTATACGCCTCCATTATGCAGCAATATGGTTCCAAGGAAGAGGCGGGGGCATTCGTACTGATGTCGCTGGAATCCGGTCCATTAGTGACCATGCTTATTTTGGGCAGTACCGGACTGGCCGTTTTTGAGCCGCAGACATTTGTGGGGGCGGTATTGCCATTTTTGGTCGGGTTCACACTGGGCAATTTGGACCATGATTTCCGTAAATATTTTGGTAACGCCACGCATGCCCTTATTCCCTTCTTCGGTTTTGCACTGGGTTGTTCCATCGACCTGAGTGTCATTGCCCAAACAGGCTTGCTCGGAATAATATTAGGTATTTTCGTTATTATCATTACAGGCATTCCGCTCATCCTGGCAGACAAATATATCGGCGGTGGCAACGGCACTGCGGGAATCGCAGCCTCCAGCACGGCAGGTGCAGCGGTAGCGAATCCGGTCATTGTGGCCAATATAAAGCCAGAATTTCTGCCAGTAGCACAATCAGCAACAGCATTAGTTGCTGCTTCGGTCATCGTTACCTCTATTTTGGTACCTATTCTCACGGCTTACTGGGCCAAATATATGAAACATAAGGAAGAATCCAAAGGAGCGGGGCCTGTAAACCCAGGTGCCAATGTGCCTAAATAAAGCTCGGATGATCTTTAGTCTCTCCATTACCCGGGAAATGCTTTTGCAGATACGTCTTATATCCTAACATCACAAACTTGTCCTAAAACGCTACTGCAAACATACATATGTAAGCAGAGGAGCGTGATGGAATTGGAAAACAAGGTGCGTCGCTACTATCAGTTAAAGCAGAAGCAAAAAGAAATTGAGGGTGAACTGACTGATTTGCGTAATGACATTACAGCTCATTGTGCGGAACAGGGAGTGGCAGATTGGGAAATTGGCAGTTATCGCGTTAAAGTTGTACAGCAGCACCGTAAGGAATACGACCATACCAAGCTGTATGATTCACTGCCTGATCCGCAGCTATGGCGCTTGTTTTCCAAACCGGATACTTCGAAGATTGCCAGTTTGCTTAAACTCAAGGTCATCGCAGAGGAGCAATTAAAAGATGCTGTTTCTCTCAAAACGGTGACCCTATTACAGGTGGATAAAAAATAAAATGTAGATCATAGCGTTACTTTACAAAGTGCTGTAGCCTCAGAAAGGTTATTCGGTATGCGTCCGAATAGCCTTTTTCGCCTTTCCAATTTGCGTGATAGCTTTGGAGTGGTGTACTCTAGTAAAAGTTGGTTGAGACGGAGGAAGTATACATTGAACATGGAGACTGCTGTCAGTAAAGTATTTTTATATGTTTTCTCAATTTTAGTTGCGTTGGCTTCCTGTTATGGATTCATGTTGTACTGGATGTGGCAGTTACCGGAGCTTGCGGACGAATTTTCTGATCTGGAAAATGGACTTGCTTTATTTGCCGCGGGTATCGTGTTTGCCTTCATTGCTTTTGTTGTTCACCTCATTCTACATATCCTAATTTTCGCTCATCTACTTCATCGTAACGGCTACTCTATACATGTGAAAACATTGCTATTCCCCAAGGAAACAAACAACAATACAATCCTCCGTATTTGTCTGCTGGTGGTTCAGTTGATTTGGATCGTTTATGCTACCATTTTACATACAATTCCGCTGTTTTCGGTCATTAGTTTTACGCTGGTTTTTATCAATTATAGTATTTGGTTGTTGCAATTTTTGACGGAGAGACAAGGCAGGGAGGTTCGGTTGTAGGGATGTATCAAAGGAAGAGGAAAAGAGCTGACTCCCGTTTGTGGTGGGGCCAGCTCTCTTTTACTGTTGTTATCCTTGGCCGTTAAGCACCTGCCGAAAGTAAAACCGATACGTATTATAAAGGAACGTTTGGAGTGGAAGCTGAACCTCCAACTGATATTTACTCATGATAAAAGGGAAGCGCGTCTTTCCTTTTTTCCGAAGCTCCCTGACTATGTCCTCATTCATTTCTGTTGTTGTGGTAAGCTCCCCGATCAAAGTCTCCACATAAGGCCAGCAATGCTCCAGCAATAGCTGAAGGCATTCCTGATCGTCCTCCTGCTGATAGCGTTGAATATAATCTTGCAACTCTGTATCCACCTCCACGCTATATTCAGCTACTTATCGGACAAGCTTTTCCCCAGCCCTTTGAGAAAATGAATCCCAAAACCCATCGCCCGGTTTACATCCGGATCATTCATGGCCTTCATGAGATCGCGCAGGCGGGTCTTTTTGTTCTGTTTTAAATGCTCTTCGGCTTCGTTCAGGCCCGTAGTGACGCTGCCCACCAGCTTTTTCATCAGCTCGGGGTCGACCTCGGACAGCATGCCGGCTGCTCCCATCAAATTGTTGATGATATTCGTCACAGGCTTGCGCGTCGCTTGTCCTACAGCAATTTTGGCGATGCTTTCCTTGGCTTTCAGCATAGACTGAGCCGCTTCGAGAAGACCACTATCGTGCAGCTCACGCACAATTTCGAGCGTCTTCTGCAATGCCACCCCGTTGTCCGCCAGATCAGCAGTAAGCTGATCCAGCGATTGCTTTTGTCGTTCTTCTTCTGTCAACACACGTTTTCGCACGATTGAAATAGGCTTAGCCATGAGTCCGACCTCCTTATTTTTGATCCACCAGATCGACGTAACCGGGACGATTCCATTTCCGATCCACTTCAACCCCATTTTGCGGATGACGCTGTTTATAGCGCGGGTTGATACGTGGTAGCGGATTTTGACCATCTACCTCCAAAATGTGCATTCGTACCTTGTTTTGTTTATAAGCCGGTGTGTTGGTGATTACATCGAATGCTCCGCCAGTTAACAGGTTCACGGCGCTGTCATGGCTGCTGGAGTGCATAGGTACGTAGACATCGGTTCCATGCATCCGGTCGGTGATGAGAACACGCAGCTTCACGGCACCATATGGCGATTCCAGACGAACCAGCGATCCGTCCTTGACTCCACGTTCCTCGGCTAATTCCGGCGATACTTCCACAAATACACTTGGAAGCTTGAGCTGAATACCCGGCGATTTGGTTGTCAGATTTCCTTCATGGAATTGTTCGAGCAGTCGACCGTTGTTTAAGGTCAGATCGAATTCAGCCGGGTATTGTTTAGGCTGCACATATTCGAAAAGACCAAGACGTGCCTTTTTATCCGGGAAGTTAAAGCCGTTGGTGTGTAGAAGCGGTGTGTTGCTGCCATCCGGCGATCCCCAGTGAAAGCTGTTCCAGCCTTCCAATACGTCATAATTACATTGGGAGAAAAATGGAGTGAGTGATGCCATTTCCTCAAAAATTTCACTTGGATGGCTATAATTCCAATCAAATCCCATGTGCTTGGCAAATTGGCTAAAAATCCACCAGTCCGGTTTGCTGTCTCCTACAGGTTTGAGCGCCTCATATAAACGCTGTACACGACGTTCGGTGTTCGTAAAGGTACCGTCTTTTTCGAGCGAAGGTACGGCTGGCAAAATGACATCCGCGAATTCTGCTGTTTTGCTCAGGAATACATCCTGAACGACGAGGAAATCCAAATTGGCCAGCATTTCCTGTGTATGGTTGGAGTCTGCATCCACCCACGCCATTTCTTCTCCGGCGATATACATCGCTTTCAGCTCACCTGTTTCAATGGCCTCCAGCATTTGGATATTGTCCAGTCCGCGTTGGCCTGGAATGTGTACCCCGTAGGCCGCTTCGAACTTGGCACGAATGTCATCGTTGGTGACAGGCTGATAGCCCGGGAAAATATCCGGCATCGTGCCCATGTCAGCAGCACCCTGAACATTGTTATGTCCGCGAAGCGGATACGCGCCTGCACCTGGACGCATAAAGTTTCCAGTCACCAGCAGCAGGTTGGCAATCGCAATAGAGGTGTAGGAGCCTGCGATGTTTTGCGTTACACCCATGCCCCAGCAAATGGCAGTGCCGTCGGCTTCATGGACCATAGTCGCTACCTCAATCAGCGTCTCTTTGGAAATGCCCGTTTCCTGCTCTGCAAATTCCAATGTAAAGTTCTCCAGCAACTTCAAATATTCGGGATAAAAGTTTACGTTCTCTTCAATGAATGTTGCGTCATGCCAGTTTTGTTCAATGATGTACTTGGTTATAGCGGATAACCATACATAATCTGTACCTTGCTTCGGACGAATGAACAGGTCCGCACGATCCGCCATTTCATGCTTGCGCAGGTCGACCGCGATCAGCTTTTGACCGTGCAGCTTATGCGCACGTTTAATACGGGTAGCCAGCACCGGATGTCCTTCTCCCGGCGCACAGCCGACCAGCATAACCAGTCCTGCTCTGGCAATGTCTTTAATCGTACCGCTGTCGCCGCCAATGCCTCCGGTGTGTTGCAGCCCCCATGAGGCGGGGGATTGGCAATAGCGCGAACAGTTATCGACGTTATTCGTTTGGAATACCTGACGCGCCAACTTTTGCATCAAATAGTTTTCTTCATTTGTAAATTTGGACGAGGAAATAAAGCCGAGCGCTTCCCCGCCATACGTTTCTTTAATAGCACCCATTTTGCTGGCCATCAGACTCAGTGCTTCTTCCCAGGTTGCTTCCACAAATTCGTCGCCTTGACGAATTAAAGGGGTGGTCAAACGCTGATCACTGTTCACAAAATCCCAGCCGAATTTCCCTTTAACGCATGTGGAGATGCCGTTCACAGGTCCTTCAGAAGTAGGCTGTACCTTCAAAATTTTGCGACCTTTGGTCCAAACCTCAAAGCTGCAACCTACGCCGCAAAAGGTACAAACGGTTTTAGTTTTTTTCGTACGGGTTTCACGCATGGCTGCTTCGGCTTCGGAAATGGCAAAAATACCGCTATAGCCCGGCTCCACTTCCTTAATTAAATCTACCATCGGATTTAACAAGTCCTTCTCCATGCCGCTCATGAAGCCTGCTTCACCCAGCATGGATTTCTCCATCAAGGCGTTACAAGGACAGACCGTTACACACTGACCGCAGCTGACGCAGGAGGAATCATTAATTGCAACACCATCATCCCAAATGACGCGAGGGCGTTCTGCTTCCCAGTCAAGAGAGAGGGTTTCATTGACCTGAAGGTTTTGACATACCTCTACGCATTGGCCGCAGGCAATACACTGATTCGGGTCATAGCGGTAAAACGGATGGGACATATCGACTTCCGTCGGATCAACCTTGGGCTGATATGGATATTTTTGATGCTCAATTTCCATAAGCTCTGCCGTATTATGCAAGGAACAATTACCATTGTTGTTATCGCACACGGTGCAGTAGAGGAGGTGATTTTCCAGTAATCGATCCATGGCTTCTGTTTGGGCCGCTTTGGCGCGGTCCGAGTTTAATTGAATATTCATTCCGTCTGCAGCGAGTGTCGAGCAGGAGCGAACGAGCTTGCCGTTGACTTCCACGATACAGGTATCACAGGTGCGGATCGGATCGACCTCAGGAACATAACATAGTTGGGGATGGGCGATGTTATTTTCGTTAATGACTTCAAGAATCGTTGCGCTGTCTTTGGTTTTCAGTTCCTGTCCGTTTAATGTAATTTTGATCGTACTCTCAATCACGGTTCAGGCTCCTTTCAGATTTGAAATTTAAAAATTAGAAATAAAAAAACTCCACCATAAACACAAGTGCTCGTGATGAAGCACTTGTGTTTATGGTGGAGTAGTGACCAAGCTCTAGGTCCTGGAGGCCAATCCGCCATATGCGTATGTATTAATAACAGACGGTACACACCGCTTGTATATCAATAACCTGAATATGTCATTTTCTGCATGTCATCAGGTGTAACTATAACGTAAAATTTAAGATAGTTCAACGGTACATTATTAAATTTTTTAATTGATAATGATTATCGTTTGAGAAAACGAAAAAGCATTGACAAACGTTCGAGGATTGCTAACAATAAGAATGTAATCTATTGCAGAGCATTCGTGAATGGAGTGTGCGTGGGGAATCGCGTATACTTTATTTGTCGCAGCGCTTGTTAGCTTGATTTTTCTATATCACATGATGTGAGGGTTCGTAGAATCCTGATGTAGATAAATTAACCGGCATTTAGCAGATTCTTCGATGTGTTCGATGGCGAAGGATTTGTTGTGATGTCGGTTTTTTGGTTCTGTATAAAATGAATTGAAGTTCACACGGTGCCACTACACAAACGGATGATGCTTCCCATCGCTGTTGCCCCCAGATTTCCTGAATGAACGAACAATGGTGGAAATCTGGGGAACAGTTTATGCTTACGATGCGAGCTTTCCTCCGGAAAGCTTTCAGGCGACCGCTATCGCTTGTCCAGCACCATTCCGTTTGCTCCGTTTTTGATGTGAATTTCTCAAGTTCATTTTATACAGTTCCAATATAGGGTTTAGGTATTATTAATGAAGACGGATTGAGGTGAACGGGATGGCGAACCGGAGCGACGATCAATGGAATCGTCCGTTACGGGACTTGAGAATATCCGTCATAGACCGGTGTAATTTTCGGTGTCGGTATTGTATGCCGGAAGAAATTTTTGGCCATGACTATCCGTTTTTGCCAAAAGAAAAAATATTGACCTTTGAGGAAATTACCCGGCTTTCCCGTATTTTTGTCTCTCTGGGAGTTACCAAGCTGCGCATTACGGGCGGCGAGCCGTTGCTGAGAAAGGACCTGTCCTCGCTCATTCATTCGTTAACTCAACTCGAAGGAGTTGAAGATATTGCTATGACGACGAACGGCGTATTTCTTCCTAAATATGCAGCAACGCTTCGAGAGGCAGGATTGAAGAGAGTGACAGTCAGTCTGGATTCGCTCGATGATGATCGCTTCCGCCGGATGAACGGAGGAAGAAGCAGCGTGCAAGCTGTGCTGGATGGTATTGATGCGGCAGCACAAGCGGGGATGCAGGTAAAAATAAATATGGTCGTGCAAAAGGGCTTCAACGATCAGGATATTGTGCCCATGGCCGACTATTTTCAAAAGAAAAAGCATATTTTGCGGTTTGTTGAGTTTATGGATGTAGGTAACACCAATGGCTGGAAATTGGACCAGGTCGTCTCCAAGCAGCAGATCATCGAAACCATTCATAAGCAAATGCCGCTGGAGCCTGTCCCGCCCCATTACAAAGGCGAGGTAGCGACGCGTTACAGGTATCAGGACGGCGAAGGAGAAATTGGTATTATTTCGTCGGTTACGGATGCCTTTTGCTCCACATGTACACGGGCGAGAATTTCCGCTGAAGGCTCCTTGTATACTTGCTTATTTGCTTCTCAAGGGTATGAGCTGCGGGGGATGCTACGTTCTGAACAGTCCGATGATGAGATAAGAGCTTACATTGAGCGGGTTTGGAGAGGACGTACAGACCGCTATTCGGAGGAACGGCTGAATCATACGCAGCAATTCGCATCCAAAATTGAAATGTCACACATCGGCGGGTGAACCGAAACGCCAGCCTGCCCAAAACAAGGGAGTGGAGCACATGGAAAAGCCAGCTGAGATCAAACGCCAGATTCTCCGTTATCGTGACGGTCAGATCAAGCGTGATGAGGACACTGTGGTGACGGAGCATCCGGTGACGATCAAAATCAATCAGCAGGAATTTGCCACCATGGTTTGTACACCGGAGTATGTGGAGGATATGGCAGTAGGCTTTTTGGCCTCGGAAGGTGTCATTCAACAGTATGATGATATCGAAGATATTTGGGTTCAGGAAAAAGAAGGCTTTGTTCATATCAAAACCCGGCGGATGAATGAGTTCTATCAAAACTTTCATTCCAAACGGTACATTACCTCCTGCTGTGGGAAAAGCAGACAGGGCTTCTACTTTATGAATGATGCCAAAGTGGCAAAAAGAATGAACGACACTCATGTCATGCTGTCTTTTGACGACTGCTTCCGCCTGATGAATTTGATGCAAAACTCGGCGCACACGTTTCAGGAGACTGGGGGCGTTCATAATGCCGCACTGTGTGACAAGGACGGAATCATTCTGTCGAGAATGGATATCGGCCGACACAATGCGCTGGATAAAATCTATGGATATTGCCTCAAGCATGATATTGTATTACAAGATAAAATCATTGTATTCAGTGGGCGGATTTCGTCTGAAATTTTGTTGAAGGTCGCCAAGATTGGCTGTGAAGTGGTGCTGTCCAAGTCGGCTCCGACAGAGCTTGCGCTTGAATTGGCTGAGGATTTGGGCATTACTACGGTAGGCTTTATACGAAGTCATTCTCTGAATGTGTATACGCATCCCCAGCGGATTGAGGAACTGGTTGAATCTAAAATATAATGTGAACATTTTTGGGGGTGAACATGTTAAGTGAAATATCATATTCAAGTATTTGCAGGCCTTGCGGAACAGATGGGAGGGCCCATCATCACAGTACCCACCGATCAGGAAACGATGACTATTGCCGCGTTAAAAGACCTGCTATCCGAGCGCTTCCCTGAAGTAGCTGCGCAGTTGCGGGGTTCTTTTGTTGCCAGAAACCAGGCCTATGCCGCACCGGAGGATCTGGTGAGTATATATGACGAAATTGCGATCATCCCCCCGGTTTCAGGAGGGTAAATTCGATACAGGCTAAGCGAGTTCGATAGGATAGGTGCAAAGGGGGTCAAATGGTTATGCAATACCGTATTCAACTATTCGCGGGTATGGCAGAGCAGCTTGGTCAATCCGGGATCACGCTGGAGTTTCCGCAGGAAACGGTGACCATTGCAGATATTCGAAAAAAGCTGAATGAACAATATTCGGAAGCGGCTTCACAGCTTCAAGGTTCTTTTTTTACGAATAATAAAAAACTGGCTTCTCCAGAGGAACTCATCCGTCCTTCAGATACAATCACGCTTCTTCAGTCGGCACCAGGGATGGAAACGGTCGTTTCAGCATGCGGCTTATTTGCGATCACGTACGATCCGATTGATGCCGATGAGGTGACCTTGAAGGTGCAGGACCCATCCCATGGGGCTTCCCTGACCTTTAATGGAACGACTCGGGAATATACCCAAGGTCAGCGTACTGTGTTGCTGGAATATGAGGCGTATGTCCCGATGGCGATGAACAAGATGAAGCAGATTGGTGACGAGATTGCAGAGCGTTGGCCGTCTACACGTACGGCGATTACACATCGGCTTGGTACGGTGAGGATTGGAGAGACGAGCGTTGTGATTGCTGTTTCTGCTGCACACCGCGATACTTGCTACGAAGCCAGCCGCCATGCGATTGAACGCTTGAAGCAAATCGTGCCGATCTGGAAAAAGGAAGTGTGGGAGGACGGCTCGGAATGGAAGGGGCATCAGCTAGGAGGTTGGAACCCTAATGGGGCGTAAATCAACGATGTCTGAAATGAAGAAGGATCAGAACATGGACGCCGATGCAGAAGCGCAGACGCAGGCGTCTCATGCCCGATATTCGAGACAAGAGCTGTTTACGAAAATTGGGCCAGCAGGACAGCAAAATATTCGCAGCAAGCACGTGCTTATCATTGGGGCTGGAGCACTGGGTACCGCCAATGCGGACATGCTGGTGCGAGCGGGCATCGGACGACTGACGCTGGTGGATCGCGATTATGTAGATTGGAGTAATCTACAACGCCAACAGCTCTATGATGAAGCGGACGCTCGTGATCATATGCCGAAGGCGGTGGCAGCGCAGAAGCGATTGCAGCAAGTCAATTCAGACGTGGACATTCGTGCACTAATTCGGGACGTATCGCTGGAAGAAATCGACGATATTGCAGCAGGTGTGGACCTCATCGTAGATGCTACTGACAACTTTGATACACGTCTGCTCATTAACGATTACGCGGTCAAGCACCAAATTCCTTGGATTTACGGGGCTTGTGTGGGTAGCTACGGGACGACCTTTACCATCGTGCCGGGACAGACACCGTGCCTGCATTGCCTGCTCGGAACCGTACCTCTTGGCGGCGCAACCTGCGACACGGCGGGTGTGATTAGCCCAGCTGTGCAGATGGTGGCAGCCTACCAAAGCGCCGAAGCACTGAAGCTGCTCACCGGGGACGACTCAGCGCTGCAAGGCAAGCTGATTTCCTTTGATCTGTGGAACAATCAGCATCAGGCGATCCAGATCAGCGCGATGAAGAAAGCCGACTGCCCAACGTGTGGCGAGCATCCGGTGTATCCTTTTTTACAATCGGAGCATCAATCCAAGTCGGCTGTTTTGTGCGGACGTGATACGGTTCAAATCCGCCCGGCCTCCGGTGCTGTGCGCGATCTGAATGAAGCGGCGCGTCTATTGTCACGTCAGGGAGGCAAGGTTGAGCATAATCCATATCTGGTATCCGTAGTGATTGGAGCGCATCGGCTGGTTCTATTTCAGGATGGACGCGTTCTGATCCATGGCACCAAGGATATCGCCGAGGCGAGATCTATTGTTCACAAATATTTGGGCTGACCCAATAGAGTTGAACCGTTATGAGGTGTACATCGTTATACCCATTTCGGAATTTATAGGACAGGGGAAGAGTAAGTTGAAAATGAAATTCGGGTACATATTCACGTTGGTTGGATTGTTGGCATGGGTGCTGGTTGGTTGCTCGTCTTCGGCTGCTGTACAGCCGACACAGTCTGCGCCAAAAACAGAGATCATCGTATCTGCCGCAGCGAGCCTTCAAGATAGTCTGAATACACTCAAGGACCAGTATGAAAAGCAGCATACGGATATCAAACTTACCTTTAACTATGCTTCATCCGGCACATTGCAAAAACAAATTGAGCAAGGCGCACCCGCTGACGTATTTATTTCGGCAGGTATGAAGCAAATGAAGGCATTGACCGATGCTTCATTGGTGGAAAAGGATAGCGTACTGCTCCAAAATAAACTGGTTGTAGTCGTTCCGCAGGATAAGGCCAAAAGCATTACACTCCATGATCTGACAAGCCCATCCTTCTTGAAAGTAGCTGTTGGGGAGCCAACTACCGTTCCTGCTGGACAGTATTCCAAAGAAGCGCTGACGAAGGCCGGACTATGGGACAAGCTGGAGCCTAAGCTGGTATTCGCCAAGGACGTAAGACAGGTATTAAACTATGTGGAAACAGGCAACGCCGATGCGGGACTTGTCTACCTGACGGATGCCAAATCATCCGATAAAGCAGTCGTTGCGCTGGAAGTACCTGAGGAATTGCATGCTCCGATTCTCTATCCGGAAGGTATTGTAAAAGCAACGAAACACAGCAAGGAAGCTGGTGAGTTTCTCGATTTTCTGCGTACGGATGAAGCGATGAGCGTATTCAGTAAGGACGGATTTTCAGCTCCTACAGAAAAGACAGGGAAATAGCATCTATATATAAAGGAGGGGGTCCCGTTGGATTGGTCAGCTTTTCTTCCTCCGGTTATCGTATCCGTCAAAGTCGCAGTCGTCGCCAGCATCTTTGTATTTCTGTTAGCTACCGTGGTGGCTCGGATGATGGCGAACTGCAAGCTGCGGAGGGGAATCAGCATGATCGAGACGGTCTTACTTCTTCCGCTTGTTTTGCCTCCCACAGTCGTTGGCTTTATTCTGCTTATCTTGCTGGGGAGGAAAAGCTGGATCGGAACAGCCTTCGAAAGCCTGTTCCAGCAGACGATTGTATTTACGTGGGGAGCTGCGGTGGTGGCTGCTGTAATTGTGGCTTTTCCACTGGCTTATCGGACGATCAAGGCAGGCTTTGAAGCCGTCGATCCCGAGGTAGAGCATGCTGCACGTGCACAAGGCGCCAACGAATGGCAAGTATTTCGCTACATTACGATGCCTCTCGCCTACCGCCCACTCATCTCGGGATACATTCTCGGATTTGCCCGGGGATTAGGAGAATTTGGCGCTACGCTGATGCTTGCGGGTAATATTCCCGAACAGACCCAAACCCTGTCTACGGCGATTTACACCGCATCCGAGGCCGGGAATATGACACTCTCCTGGAGCTGGGTAGCCGTCATCATTCTGTTCTCTTTTATCATGTTGATGCTTTCAAACCGATTGGTGAAGGATTAGCCCGCTATGGAGTATGGAACATGACATACGCAGTCTGCCGATTAAGGTAGGCTGTGTTTTATTTGTCTTGAGAAAATAAAGTCTTTGTGTCCAGTGGGTTCCGTCATGATTGTGAGGCCGAGGATTTGGCAACACCGCCGTCCCAGGGTACCCGTCAGCATAGGGTGGTATCGGTCGGCATGGAGCATCAGATCACCGGCGGCCAGGGGAAAATCGCAGGCAGGCCGGCGCAGCGAGGAAATGCTGCGATTCGCCAATGCCTGCGGGGCGCTGTCGACGCCTTGGCATCGGAGGCACCGGGAGTCTGCCGACTGTGGAGGCCGTCCTCCGTTTGCAAGCGGGACAGGCTTAGTGGATTTGTGGTATAATTTACAATAATAAACAAAGGGAGATGAAGAATTATGAAGAAACTCGGGGAAATTTTTCTGGCATTAGCCATAGTTTTGGGGCTTGGTCTAGCGGTCGGAAATGTGCAGCCTCCCTCCGTCTCCGCGGCCGGTACAGAATATTATGTGGCCACGAGCGGCAGCGACTCCAACGCCGGAACGAGCGACGCGCCGTGGAAGACGCTGCAGCACGCGGCCGACGTGGCTCCTGCGGGCAGCAAGGTTTACGTCCGGGGCGGCATGTACAATCAGAAGCTGAAGATTACCCGCTCCGGCTCCGCTTCGCAGGGTCCCATTGTGTTCACCAACTATGGGACCGAGACCGCCACCATTGACGGCACCGGACTTTCGGTCAACGGGATCCAAGGGCTGATCGAACTGGCCGATGTCGATTACGTTACCGTTCAGGGGTTTGAAATCCGCAATTTTACCACTGCTTCCAAGAACGCGGTGCCTGTAGGTATTTATGTCCACGGTTCGGGCGGCTTCATTAATCTGTCCAACAACAAAATCCATGACATCAAAAACACGGTCACCCCGACCGGCAAAGATCGGCTGGGCCGGGACGCCCACGGCATCGCTGTTTATGGCACGAAAGCTCCGGCTTCGATTCACGACCTTACGATCAGCGGCAATGAGCTTTACAATCTTGTGCTGGGTTCGAGTGAATCGCTCGTTTTAAACGGCAACGTGGATGGTTTTGCGGTGACCGACAACCTCATTCACAATAATGACAACATCGGGATCGATCTGATTGGCTTTGAGGGAACCGCGCCGAATACCGCTTACGATCAGGCGCGAAACGGGTTGGTGAAGGGCAACCGGGTGTACAATAATTCTTCCAATAATAACCTATCTTACAAGAAAGACGACAACTCGGCCGGCGGCATTTATGTGGATGGCGGCAAGGACAGCATTATCGAGCAGAACTACAGCTACAACAACGACATCGGCATCGAAATTGCCTCCGAGCATGCCGGCAAAGCCACCAGCAATATTACGGTCCGCAGCAACGTGATATATAACAACCGGCTGACCGGCATCGCCATGGGCGGTTACGATGATGAGCGCGGCTCGACGGTTAACTGCAAGATCGTGAACAACACGCTGTACAAGAACGATACGCTTGGCGGCGGAAGCGGCCAGCTATTCGTTCAGTACGATACGCAAAACAACGTGATCAAGAACAATATTTTCGTGGCCAGCTCCACGGATGTGCTGATCTACAATGAATACACCAACAATTCCGGCAATGTTGTGGATTATAATTTATATTTCGCTCCGGGCGGCAGCTCGGAAGCCAACTGGACGTGGAAAAATAAAGAATACACGGGTTTCTCCGCTTATAAAAAGGGAACCGGCAACGATGCACATTCCTTGTTCATCGACCCCAAATTTGTGAATGCTGCAGGAGGCGATTTCCATCTTCAGTCTTCGTCTCCGGCAATCGATGCCGGGGACACGGACCGTGCCATCATCGGAACGCTGGATATTGACGGAAAACCAAGAGTACAGGGAGCCGCTGTGAACATCGGCGCCTACGAATAAGCCTTATATTTAATGACAAACATTGCGTACCGAAACTATGCGGTGCGCACTGTTTGTACGTTTTTACAATGTTCCTTGCATAGAATCAAAAAATACCGGATCATGTGTCGTGATATTCTTAAGTGAGTAGTCAGACTTTTGCTGGAACAGAAGTGTTCTCAGATTCGCCTTTTCCTCTAGATTTTCAAGTATTGTACTATGATAAACTTGATTCCATTAATTGATTCGAGCAATCGTAGGGACAGTGCCCCTTACTCTTACACAATTTAGAGAACAGTATACCTAAGGAGTGGTAGAAATGGCCCGTGTTTTATTTATTAATGGTGGATCAGAGGGACATATCAATCCAACTATTGGAGTTGTGCAAGAGCTTATTTCGCGTGGAGAAGAGGTAGTGTACTTTTCTATAGAAGCTTCTCGGGAGCGTATTGAGAAGACAGGAGCTTCAGTACGAACATTTGACGATCAAAAATTTATAAAAGCCTTTATCTCAGGTGGAAGAGATTATTTACTCGAAAGAATCAACGGTCTTTTACTTACGGCAGATATAGTCATACCAAGTGTTCTTGAACAGATCAAAGGAGAGCATTTTGATTACATCATCCATGATTCCATGTTTGGTTGTGGACGTTTACTTGCTCAAATTCTTAAGCTTCCTGCAATCAACTCCTGTACTTCTTTTGCGCAGACAAAAGTATCATTCGATAAAATGTTGGATCAATTTTCTATACAAGTCCCTACAGAAATAGTTAAACCTATAAATGATAAATTTCAAAGCCTAACGGTAATGGTGAAGGAAAAATATGATGTGGAGATCCATTCTCCTTACGAAGTGTTTTGTAATCCTGCACCACTTACAATCGTTTATACAACCAGGGAGTTTCAACCTTATGGAGAAGCATTCGACCAAACTTATAAATTTGTAGGTCCATCCATCTCTTCACGATTAACTCAAGAATACTTCGACTTTACTGCAATCAAGGGGAACAACCCCATTTACATTTCACTGGGTACAGTCTTTAACCAAGCAATTGATTTCTATAAGCTTTGTTTTGAGGCATTGGGGAACACGGATCATACTATTGTCATGTCTATTGGGAATAAAACCCAAATTTCTGATTTAGGGGAAATTCCTAAAAACTTCATCGTAAAAAATTATGTTCCACAAACTGATGTACTACAATACACTAAATTATTTATTACACATGGTGGAATGAACAGTACCAATGAAGGTCTCTATTACGGAGTTCCGCTAATTGTTATCCCACAAAGCGCGGATCAGCCGATCATTGCGGGGCAAGTCGCCAATATCGGAGCAGGCATTAAATTACAAATGCAAAGCTTGACTGCAAATCAACTACGTGAAGCCGTAGATCATGTGTTAAGTCTCTCATCTTTCAAGTACTCTGTCGCAAATATTAGGGAATCCTTTCAAAAATCAGGTGGGTATCATCAAGCTGTTGATGAGATTTTCGAATTTAAAAGTCAATATCATATCTAAATGAATCCATTTCATAATACCCTCAGTAGCTTTAATAAAGAGTACATATAGATCAAAATGGTTTAGTTTGTCTATATGTAGTGTACATTTCGTTGGCTTATCATTTATGAAATTGATTCAAATATAAAATTTTATAATAAAAAATGATGCTGATATACACCGCTCATCAAACCAATTTCCGAATCTTCATCCTGTGATATAATTCTCTCAATATCATAGTTTGGAAGGATGGTGCAGATGTCGGAGCAGCAAGTATACGTCCGGTTCTCTGAAGAGGCGGACGTCGCAGAATTGACAGCAATGTACAAGCGCAATCGGGAGTTCTTTGATAAGTTTTCGCCAAACAACCTAGAGGAGCACTATACAGAGGAGCACCAACTTCAGAAGATTATTAAGAGCAAGGCCGACATGATGGAGGATCGGAGATATTCCTTCGTGGTATGCCACAAGGAGGACGACCGGATTATAGGTAGCATAGATCTATCTTTTGTGGTGAGGGGACCGCTTCAGAGCTGTATGATCGGATACAGCCTAGACCAAGCTTATAACGGCAAGGGCTATACGACGGAGGCGGTGAAGCAGGTGGTTCGCTACGCTTTCGATGAGCTAAAGTTTCATCGGATCGTCGGGGAAGCCTCTCCTCGGAATCCAGGATCAATCCGTGTGCTTGAGAAGGCTGGCTTTCACAAAGAAGGCATCTCTCGAAGCAACGTAAAGATCAACGGAGAGTGGGAGGATCATCAGGTTCTGGCGATTATAAATCCGTCAGAGGATATCTAGTTTCCCAAAGTGATAATAAACGATGATTTATGGCTCAACAAACGGGATACGCTAGTTGATTGTTTAAAACCTCTCATTAGGAGCAATATTGATTAAATGCTCATATTGTGAGGTTTTATTTTATTTGGGGATTATTTTGTCTCGACAAACTCTTCTTTAACTTTGAATGATTCCATAAATGGATCTTCCCCATAAAGCTTGTATAAATGCTGCACATGAGCTATGCCCCAATCACCCATCGCTTACAAGATGAGGGTTCATTTTCTTCCCATATTCTGTGATGGGAAATTCGCCTTTTGGAGGGATTTGAGTCTTAAGTTCTCATTCATTAATGGTCCCTGTTAGAGCAAAAATAAAAAGAGTAACAAATTAAACAGTCCAGGGGTTACATGAGAGAGATATATTTATTATTTGTGGAAATTCCAAATGCTTTGCCGAAAATGTATTTGCAGTAGACAACCAAATTGAACGTATTGAAGATAGCGAACAAAAAATTACAATCCAATTATCAGATGAGGTGAAACAACGTAGAAGCTTGTGGTTAAGCTATAATTCAAGATTTGACGAGCTTCACACGATATCGTTAGAGTGTATAAAAAGGAGTTGTTTTCGATACGATGAGGATGCTAGATGAATATTAGGTTTCATCGGCTTCAGGTAACTTTTTTATCAATACGAAAAATAGGTAACAAAGTATGTTCCAAAAATCACTTTTCTTCAATCTCTGTTTTATATGAGAGGAATCGGTTATGATGGAAATAGTAACAAGGATTTTAGTAGATTTAGGAGAGCGGTGCGATATGAGAAAGGAAACGGGTTTTAACGAAATTATTCGAAAAGTACGTAAAGAGCTATTTGGAAAAGGCCCGGAACGCATACATACAACCTTTGTAGATAACATGGCCATCACGATGCTGTACGGTAATTTAACCCCTTCTGAAAAGTTTCTGGCACAAGAGGTTGCCGGGAAAGAGATGGTGCATGCAGCCCGAACCAAAATGGTTCAAAAAATCTATCCCGTACAGTTCAACAAAGAACTGGAGGATTACATGGATTCCCGACTGCTGCACCTCTTTTCGGATATTAAGGTGGAGGAAGATATAGCCATCTCTGTTTTTGTATTTGAGGATACGATTGTTGCAAAATAGGATGAAGGGGAGACAATCTATACGTGGTTTCTTCTCCGATATTGATATTGGGACCATTGATAGAGAATAAAACATCCGACACAAAAGCCCAGAATAGCCACCAATGCCGCAACCAGCACCATCGCCGAGAACACATAAGCGACAATACTCCATTGGAACGTAAATCCTGCCAGAGCCACCAGCAGAAAAAAGACGGCAAGGAGTTGATTAAATCTTTGCTGTCCCCGGTCTTCCTGCACATATGAGGAAGGGCTTTTCTTTAAAAACAGCTTGGCTACCCGCATCACCGGATTGAAGTTGAAAAGCACACCGAGCAACCCCGCAACCAGCGGAATAGCTAACACCCCATACGCCCCTGTAATCCAGGTAAAGACCACAGACAGCACAATCACCCATTGATTAGTCCTGACCAACGGACGGGGAATCGAGGCAGGAACTTGACTCATATATATCATCCTTTTCATATCGGAATAAAATAAATAACTGAGATTATTATAACGTAATGCTTGGGGAATAGATAGCTGAAAAATGGTTTGTATGATCATTACTATAGACCCATTACTAAAGACATGGTAGAGTTTTGGTATATATTCGGTAAAGGGGTCAGTTTATGAAAAAGGTATTTTTATGTTTATGCGTAGCAGGAGTCGTTCTATCGGGCTGTACTACTTCCAAGAGCGGTATCACAAGTACAGAGAGTGCTACAAGTTCAAATGCATCAGGAGGCTCTGCCAGTTCAACTGTACATGAGACGGTAGCGACTGAAAATAAGGGATATCAAGGTAAAATTTCATTTCGCAACGTAGGCTGGGGGATGAGTAAAGAGCAAGTAAAAGCATCTGAAGATATGAAGGTTGAGGAAGAAGATCAAGAGTCGATTGCCTATTATTCCAAGATATTGGGACTGGAAAGCGGACTCATGTACTTTTTTGTGGATGATCAATTGGTTCGTGCAGGTTATTTAGTTACAGAGAAACATACGAATAAGAATGATTATATTGAAAATTATAATGACTTAAAAAAGAGCCTAACGGAGAAATACGGCAAGCCTAGCAGTGATGATACCCTTTGGAAGGGAGATTTATACAAAGATACGCCAACTCAATGGGGAATGGCTGTAGCGACAGGTGAATTGCATTATCAGGCAGCATGGGAGACGGAAGACACAGAAATTTTGCTTGATTTACACGGTGATAATTTCGAACCCGCCCTGAGTCTACTGTATGACAGCAAGGAACTACAGCATTTGAGTGAGCAGCAACAGGATCAGGAATTGAAAAAGAATTTATAACAGAACAAGGCATGGGTTTCACCAACCCCATAGTCGAAAAAAAGCTTGCAGTCATTGACTGCAAGCTTCATTACATCATACAGTTTATTGATAAGTATGAGTCCCAATTATGTGTCCACAGCTAATATTTACAATTGCATCCCATTACTCAATCCAGAAGTCAAATCTGTAGACGGATTGTAATTATGAAAAATACAACAAATTATTATATTAATATGTTTGTAATTGTGAGCTTGCTGAACTGTTGTTAACATATAAAAACAATTTGTATGTAGAGCTAAAGTAACCATTTATTTTAACCCAAGTAAATGTCAGGGTTGCACGAGCGGGTCTTGAAGCAGTCTGTTTAGGTTGATCAACCACTAAACTGTCTCCACTTGAGTATCCCGCAATTATATCAATATAAGGATCATAAGCGTCTGATATATAGCTATACCCACCTTGGACTAATGTGTAATCAGCAAAAAATCTTGCTTTAACGTAAGAGGTTTCTTCTCTTACTGTTGCATTTGTAAATGTTCTATAACCAGATCCTCCTGAGGCATATCCCCCTGAAACATCATTTGGAGTAATAACATTTCCTTCCTTTATCTTCGCATTTGTAAGATCTATTGTTGACTGAATTACGGAACCATCAGGAAATGTGGTTCTTTGTATTTTCAAACCATCCGATGATTCTATTTCATTTGTAATACCAGTACCTTTTTTTTCTGGATTGTCAGAGTCAGGGAGTTCCCCTGCCTTAATCTTTTCTATTAAACTTTGTTGTACTTCTTTAGATAGACCCAAATCATTTAAATGATCAGATATCTTATCTAAATCCTGACTTGAAAATGTAACAGAAGGGGTCTCACTTGCAAAACTAACGGGCGCTACTGAAAGTAAAAGAGAAGCGGACAATATTGCAGATGCTACAACTTTTTTCATGTTCTTCCTCCTATAATATGGTATGATGCTATTGAAGATTAACATATTGTGTCTATATATGTCAAATATAATTAAAATTGGAGGTATATTCTATGATTAATGAATTATTTCTTCATGAAATGTCTATACTTTTTCTCTTAGGAAGTGAAATACTGCTCTTCATTTTTGCGCTTATATTTATCATTAACATTTTTAAAAAAAACAAAGCAATGCATCGTTTGGAGGAGATTTTAACAGAAACAACCCAACTAACAAAATCGAAGTAAGGAGAGGATTCTAATAGGGACCTGGACTATATCTGTAACCATGATCTACTGGTTCTGCTTTATTCATATTTTTATATGTTCATGTGCGTTGATCTACCTTTTTAAAATAAGAAAAACAAATAAATTATTCCATAGAAAAATAGAATTGCTCAGTAAGCATTTAGAAAAACTAAAAGAGCAGCTTGACAAAAAGTATTAAGTTGCCAGAGAGTAATTTTGAATGAAATCAAGTTGGGTCCAGATGGGCGTTGCTCCCTATATTGGAATGTGAATTTTAACTCAGCTTGAGCGTTATACCCGCATCCGCAAGTTCGTCGTTTCTTAGAGGGCGATGTATGGTAAGATAATTAGACTTGTAATTTGGTGCGAACCCCAGGCGCACATGAAATCCCCGGGACATTCGCACCCCGCGCCAGATAAGGAATTCAGCGATTTTGAGGTGTAGTTTTTAACATTTATTGGTGAGTTGAAAAGAGATTCGCGAAAAAGCGTTTACAAATCCTTGCTGGGTAATGGTTTATAACGCGTGCTGTCGCTCCTTATGTAGGAGCGTGGATTGAAATTGCTGAACCACTTTTTGCGGGATGATTAATTTGAAGTCGCTCCTTATGTAGGAGCGTGGATTGAAATTTGCTGTCCGGTGAGGGCATCTTTGATAACAAATGTCGCTCCTTATGTAGGAGCGTGGATTGAAATACAACATCGTCCACGACTGCAACTACAACCGCAGCCAAGTCGCTCCTTATGTAGGAGCGTGGATTGAAATTCGTTATGATATCGAAGGGACATACTGGCTGCTGTTGGTCGCTCCTTATGTAGAGCGTAGATTGAAATTCATCAACAATAAATCCTGATTTTTTTGTAAATGTTGCCGTACCTTATATAGCAGCATGAATTGAAAACGCGTATTTCTCATACCACAGATGAGCACAGCTATGACGTTCCTCATTTTTCTTTGAAACATAAAAAAGGTTTGCCTTAGAACTTGGCAAGCCTTATTTATGTTGGTTAAAATGCTAATGAAATCATCTTGATGAACTAACTTTTTTATAGACGTGGAACTGTTCGGACCACCGCCCAAAAAAAGCTGAATACCAAAAAAAAGAAGCCCGTTTTAACACAGACTCCTGAATGTATTCCCACGCTAACATGCACAAACCACGCTATTCTGTTTCTTCAAACTGCATTAACACGGAAATGTCCCTGATCTCCAAAGCATGGGCGATCTTTTCAAGCATAAGCAAGTTTACTTCTTGTCTTCCATTTTTACAAAGCTGCGAGATTCTTGCTTGATTAACACCTGATTTTTTCGAAAGTTGCATTTGCGTCATATTGCGCTCTTTTAACACTTCTTTGAGCCTTATATTTAATTTTAGCAAGAAAAAGAAACCTCCTAAAAACTTATTAACATTATTCATTTATGCGAATAATATAATGTTTGTACAATTTATTCGCTAATGCGAATATTATACCAACCCAAAGGGATGTAACGAACATACCCTTAGCTTTGCTATTGCTATTTTACCAGAATTTCAATGGAGGATGATACCTATGACTGAAAAACGGAAAGCGAATGTGCAAGCGATCAAGGATATTGTACGCATGAATCAGGTGTGGGAGCAGGAAAAGGGAGAGCAAGGAGCGGCAGAGCTACACTATTATCATATTGTGGATGCACTTCATCGGAAATGGCAAACCATCGGTGTCGATGTTTCGGACGCGATTCAGGTTTTTGAAAGTGGGCATAACGATGCATGAACACGGATTATTGAGCCAGCTCCTTGGAACCCTAATTTAACCACTAATGATTTAATTCACCTGCTCCAAATCAGTCCCGAAGCTGTGCAGATTCGTCATGCTATGCAAGTCATACTGAATACCGTTGAAAGACGCAATGCGTTCATCCGTCGTATCATGAATGTGAATGATCAGGCAATCCAGCATCTGCTCTATCTGATGAAAGACGAATACCTGCGTTATGAGCAACTCCCAGATGAAACCTTTATGGCGATGTATGCTATGAATCCGGTCGAAGCCTTATCTGTATATTTTCTGGAATCCGTAGATGTGCATATGTACTGGGAATGGTGTGATGCTGGCGGTACAGGCGAACAGGCCATGCAGTATAAGCATGAGGACCCTCACATGACGCTGATTCAAGCGATTGAAAGAGTAGAAGAGGAAATGTATGTCCGTACATAATAACCCATAGGTGTAGTTGCTACGCTGACGACAAAATGGCTTGGGTGGGTAGTTGGCTAGTCTCCTGCAAAGGATGTGAGGGCTGTGGAGGTTAAAGATGCTTTGACATTAATGATGATGTTCGGTACGCTGCTGGTTGCGTTGATCGGATTAATTGTCACCATCTTAATCGCATTGAACCAACACAACAGAAAGTAGACGGCCCACTTATAGCGAATTTCAAACCCGTTTGTTACAATTCAATGAAATGGGTATAGACCATACATCATAGAGGAGGACATATATATAAGATGGATATTCAACAAAAGAAAAAAGAGTTGGAGAGAAAATATAGCGGGCAACTATGAAACTACCAATCCCGCAAAGCGTTTTTTCTGAAATATAACAATATTTATCCTTATTCCTCTTTTGAAGATGCCAAAGAGTCTGTAGAAGAACTCACCCGCGATTTTGAGGAAAAGAAATCCAGCGGTTGGGGATTGAGTTTTCCTGAAGTCAACGGTATATTGGATGATATCGCATTTCAGTCCGAAGAGGCCCAAAGCTATATAAAGGAATATGGTGAATCTATCGAAGAGTTGCTCCAGTTCGAGCAGACCAATCTGCTGCATGTGCCTAAACGTCCCAATGGTGAGACTTTTACCTATATCGGTTCTTTCACGGGATATTATTTTCAAGCGTTTGGGGCGGATTCCGTCTATTTATTTTATGACAGAGAATTAAGGAAAGCGGTTATTTGCTTCGAATATTCGTAGGTATATAGGAAAACTCCCAAGAAGGGAGTTTTAAATCTTAATTCTTATTGATAGTCACATCATGCTCTTTGGCAAGTGCGTTTAGCTTTTCAGCAAAATCTCTGGATAAATTGTTACCCTCGCTGAGTTTGGTATTACTATCATTGATTAAAGCCATATCCTGCTTTTCAAACGCATCTACCATCGAAATGAGTGCTTCTTTTTGGGTGCTAATCGCCTTGATGTAGATTTCGTGGACAGCTCGCACTTCAGGAGTTTCTGTCTTTATAGCTTCTGCTTTATCAAGATACTTGGTGTATCCAGGGATAATATCGTTTCTTAAAGTGTTATATAGTGTTTCATCGTCTGTATATTTATCTCCGGTCACGGATTCATATTTGGCAGTTACTGTTTTTTCATCTTGTGCCAAGGGAAGGATTCCATCATTCACATAAGTAATTAAATCTTTTTTAATAGGATCGGTTGAGCATGCTGCCAAAATAGAAAAACAACATAATACTAACATAAATACGCTTAACTTCTTCATCTGTATTCCCCTTTTTTTTATGTATGTTTATGGATAATTGGATGTGACTTGTAGTCAAAAAGAACTATCCATATCTTTTATTATATCGTATAAATAAGGGAATTGCAGGGTTTTTATGGTAAAATAGTGTCGAAACTAAGTTGATTGATCTGCTCACTAAAAATAGGGTACCATATAGAAGCCGATTCGGTGCGAACCCCAAGCGCACATGAAAATCCCGGGTCCTTCGCACCTCGAAACTTGTCGAAAAGTATTGGAATGGCTATTTATCCTTAAAAGTCAATAGTAGATCCAAGCTTATTGAGCATCAGTTTTTACGATAATGTGTGGAATTGATATCGTTAGGGTATGAATTACTGCATTTTCGCTGTCGCACTCTATATGAGTGCGTGGATTGAAATTTGAAATTTGCTACTGAAATCATCTTACTGCAGTCGCACTCTATATGAGTGCGTGGATTGAAATTTTAACTCCGGTATCACTCTATCAGGCGTCTTTCCGTCGCACTCTATATGAGTGCGTGGATTGAAATGCGAGCTTATTCGTAGATTCCAGCGCGATTACAGTCGCACTCTATATGAGTGCGTGGATTGAAATGCTCTCGAATACTTCTCGGAAGCTAAAAATCCGGGGTCGCACTCTATATGAGTGCGTGGATTGAAATATGGCTGACGTTAAATTAACGCTTAATCTCCGCCAGGTCGCACTCTATATGAGTGCGTGGATTGAAATGGAGCTGGCGGCGCGTCTTGCGCTGTTGGCTAACGGAGTCGCACTCTATATGAGTGCGTGGATTGAAATGACGTATACGAAACTTCCTGCCCGCAGCGTCCTGCCAGTCGCACTCTATATGAGTGCGTGGATTGAAATGAAAACGCTGAGAACAATGCCTATTTAATCGCCAAGTCGCACTCTATATGAGTGCGTGGATTGAAATTATTGCAACGCGAATGATCCTGAATGGAATGACCGTCGCACTCTATATGAGTGCGTGGATTGAAATAACCTCATGAGCCATCTAGCCACCTATCTCCTTAGTCGCACTCTATATGAGTGCGTGGATTGAAATTCATCATAAGTTTTTGTAATCAGGCTATTGAATAGTCGCACTCTATATGAGTGCGTGGATTGAAATTTTGATCGCATCGGCTGCGCATGCATCCAGATGAGTCGCACTCTATATGAGTGCGTGGATTGAAATTTCTTGCGCGGTATCCGTCACAGGCAAAGGCGTTGTGTCGCACTCTATATGAGTGCGTGGATTGAAATCGTTTCGGAAAACATGTGTTCTGGATATAATAAAGTCGCACTCTATATGAGTGCGTGGATTGAAATTAAGTGGTATACGTCTAGTTGGGTTCGCTTTGAGTCGCACTCTATATGAGTGCGTGGATTGAAATATCACAGAAGATGAAGCCGATCAGATTTGCACGTCGCACTCTATATGAGTGCGTGGATTGAAATAAGGAGGGTGCTTGAGTATGAAACTAACCAAACAAGTCGCACTCTATATGAGTGCGAGATTGAAGCAAAGCTCACAATAACTTTTTACGTGTTTTGCGAAAGGTACATTATGTGCGCTCAAGGTGTGCGCCCAAGTTTTTTTAGCTTGAAACTCAAAAAAAGGCTCCCTTTTAATTAGGGTAGCCTTCTTCGTCGTGATTTTTAGGATAAAAAAGTAGACAGGGATTTTCAGTGCTCTGCCTCAGGCATAGTTCCAAAGCGGTGACAAAATTATCACGGATTACAAATAAGAATATTTGAAGAAGTATCTTCCATTAGAACCAGAATTGCTTTATGATAGAGATAGACAGCATAGAAGTTTTCCAGATGTATCTGGGGAATAGCGGAAATTTAGTAAAACATTCGAGAGGGGATTTTAGTATGAACAGGTTCAGAAAGGCAACTTCGGTGTTGCTAAGCACAGTGCTCCTGCTTTCTTTCGGGATGACTGCGAACGCGAGTCAAAGCACAGAGGGTAAAACGGAACAAGCGATTAAAGCGGAGTCCAATTTTCAGCTAACAACTGAAAAAGAAAGCGTCATTAAAGATTTAACACGAGCAGACAAGCCCGCAAGCATTACAGATTCGGTGTATGCCATTACGGAAAATATCAACTTGCAAACACTACAGAAATCTGTTTTGAAAAAGAAAGTTACCCCTTCGCTGAAAGCAAGTCCAAAGTCAGCATCAGCGAATGCCACAGCTACAGCGTCCTCCGCTACATATTCCGGTACGATTACGGAAGAGGGAGGTACACAGTTTTTATATCCAATCTACTTGCAGCCCGGTGAATTGTTGCAGGCTCAATTGGACGGACCGTTTTCAGCACAGCTTGACTATGACCTGTACTTATATGAGTTTGATATGACGACAGGTGACATTAATCCCAATGCCATTGACAATTCCATCTACGGTACTTATTTTAACAATTATGAACAAGGGTCTGCATCACTTCCCGAAAATGTAGGAGCCCGCAACACGACTGGATCTGAAAAGGCTTATGCGATTGCAGTCCATGCCAAGAAGGGGTCAAGTATTAATGATCTTTTCTATCTGACTGTGGCTACAAGCTCCAAATATGATGCATATGAGCCGGATGAAAGCGCTTTTCATGCTTATAATTTTACAATTAACAACGGAGGTTCTTCAATTAACTCACGCTCCATCCATTCCGGTATAGATAACGATTGGTATCAAATCACGATCCCTGCAGGTCGTAATTATGATGCTGTAAATGTAAGGCTGGATAGTACCTCGGAGAGCTATGGCTATAAAGCGGAAGTTTATGGGGTGCTCACTGGCAACCAAATGGTGCTTCTCCCGCAAACGAATCACAACGTTTCCCTGAATACGGGAACCTACTATGTGCGAGTGTACACTACAAGTCAGTATTCAGCCGACCATTTGTATACACTAACCATGAAACCGGTACTCAAGGCTGGTAAAATCGAAATTACGAGCTTTAACTCCAATGGCTATTATGACTATCCAACTTACTCATACGGTCGTCATTATCGTATTAACGGAGGCAGCAACCTGATCGTGAATGGTGTCGTTAAAACAACGGATGGTCAACTGGTTCCTAATGCGCCTGTCACTGTCGCTTGGCTGGATCAGAACTGGAGCGAGGGCAGCGGTAACCGTACCAGAACGGCTTCTACGTATACGAACGATTACGGGAGATTCAGTGTGACTCTTTCCCTTCCACAATCTACAGGAAGAAATGTAGAATATTTGAGTGACATTGGTTCTACACACTATTATGATCTTACAGGGGTAGCGGCTCAGGTCGACGGCACCTCGATTAGTGCAACGGATATAATTTATCTTTTTGCTTACAGTATTAGAAATTAATCATTTTTTAACGTAGTAGAGTAATATATAAGAGTCGCTTTTTTTCGCAATGGCTTGCTGAGGCTTTCCATTTTCGAAAAAGGCGGCTCTTTATGTTTTTTTGCACAGTATCTTCCATTAGAACTAGAAGTGTTTTATGATAGAGCCATACAGCCTAGAAGTTACCCTGGTTTATCCGGGGAATAGCGGGAATTCCTTAAACCATTTGAGAGGGGATTTCAGTATGAAGAGGTTCAAAAAGGCTATTGCAGTTATGCTAAGCACGATGCTCCTGTTTGCTTTCGGGTTGACTGCGAACGCGAGTCAAGGCACAGAGGGGGTATCGGACCAAGCAATTAAGGCGGAGTCCGATGTTCAGCTAACAACTGTAAATGAAAGCGTCATTAAGCAGCTAACGCGGGCAGACAAGCCGGACAGTATTACTTCTTCGGTGTATGCAATGAAGGAAGATCTCAACTTCAAGACACCGGAGACACCCTCATTGAAAAAAGAAACTGTTCCTTCTCTGAAAGCAAGCCCAGCGGCAGCCACAGCTTCTTCTGCTACGTATTCCGGTACGATTACGGAAGAGGGAGGTACACAATTTTTATATCCGATCTACTTGCAACCTGGAGAATTGTTGCAGGCTCAGCTGGATGGTCCATTTTCAGCACAGCTTGACTATGATTTATACTTATACGAGTTTGATATGACGACAGGGGACATCAACCCCAATCCAATAGACGCTTCTACCTACGGCACTTATTTTAACAATTATGAACAGGGGGCTGCATCACTTCCCGAAAACGTAGGAGCGCGCAACGCTATAGGATCCGAAAAGGCTTATGCGATTGCAGTTCATGCCAAGAAGGGCTCTAGCATTAATGCTCCTTTCTATCTAACTGTCGATACAAGTTCCAGCTACGATGCATATGAGCCGGATGAGAGCGCTTTTCATGCTTATAACTTTACCTTTAGTACGGGTGGATCCTCCCTTAACTCACGTTCCATCCATTCAGGCATTGATAACGACTGGTATCAAATCACGATCCCTGCGAGCCGCAATTATGATGCATTAAATGTAAAGCTGGATAGTACCTCGGAAAGCTACGGTTACAAAGCGGAAGTTTATGGAGCTCTCAGCGGCAACCAGATGGTGCTTCTCCCGCAAACGAATCACAATGTTACTTTAAATACTGGAACCTACTATGTACGAGTATACACAACCAATCAATATTCAGCTGACCATTTGTATACACTAACACTTAAACCGGTACTTCGGGCTGGAAAAATTGTAATTAACGGTTACGACTCTTCTAAAAATGGCCCTAATGACTACCCAACCTATTCTTATGGTCGTCATTACCGTGTTACTGGAACTAGTGATTTTACTGTGAAGGGTGTCGTTACTACAACTGATAATTATCCTGTTGCAAATGCGCCTGTTGATATGACATGGTTGAATCAGAACTGGACTGAAGGCAGCGGCAATCGCACTCGTACAGGCACAGCTTATACGGATCAGAATGGGGCCTTTAGTGTTACCGTTTCCCTGCCACATTCAACTGGAAGTATTGCGGAATACCTGTCTGGAGCAATCAGTTTTACACACTATTTTGATCTCTCAGGGGTAGCTGCTCAGGTTAGGGGTACTTCGATTATAGACACAGATATTGTATATCACTTCGCTTACAGTATTTATGGCGGTTGATTAACTGCTTTAATATGTGTTCATTTTTTAGGACAAAGCATATATTCATTCCATATGTGCTTTGTCCGATATATATAGAAACAGGGTCACATTACATTATACATACGACTTAGAGTGCCTGTTACCAAATGACAGGAGGAAATGAAATGAATTTTGAGCCCCTTAGAATGCAACGAGCCGTTATTAACACTAGTAGCTTGCGGATAAATCCGGCAGCAAAGCAGGCCCAATCCCCCCAGCTTTATGAAGGAAAACGCTCCGAATTGGTTATTCAAGACTCCGTAGAGATTAGCGAAACCGGTAGGCAACTTTCTGAAGGAGCTATTGTATCACAGTCTGCTAAGTATTTCGGTACAACCCAGATCAACGATTCATTAAACCGGGTTTTAAAAGGTCAGCCAGAAGAAGTGTCCAATGCGGTGTACAGTATGATTGAATCCAATTTTATCGTCAATGGTACAGTAACAGATGAGAGCCAGCGAACCGTGCTACTGGAGATGGGAGTTTCCCAATCCAAGTATATTGCAGACCACTATATGGAAGGTGACAAGGCCAAAGAGTTTTTGGAAACCATGAACCAGATAGCTGCTATTGCTTTGACACGATCAATTGATCCAGAGACCGGAGATATTAGTTACACGACTCCAATAGACCGTCCGCTAGGTGCCCCTGAGGATTACGTCAAAATGTCGGAATTAATGAAGCAGGCTGACCCCCAAAAGTATACTGCATTCATCAATGACATTAAAGGTGGAGGGAATGGACTGAGTCAGCTGATAGATTTTGCACAAAAGGTTCCTCAAAACCCCAAATGGATTGAGAAATATAAGGAACGTACAGGAGAGATTGCGGAGTTGCTAAATAACACGCGAATAGAGAACCGGTTTGACAAGGCTGATACGACTTCAGCTTCCGCATTTATGAACAGTATGCAAAATATTCTTAAGGAATCTTCCGCTATGCAGGACTCTTACAGTCAGAACTTGCGCGGCTTTTTTCGGAACTTGGGCGTTCACGTTAATTAAGGCTTCAAGGCTGATCCCGAGATGTGGGATAATGTGGAATACAAGCATTTATGAATTTTAAATGATGTCGTGCTGTTTACATTACGTTTAGAACGAAGTATAATAACTTCAAAACATACTCGTTACTTTGAGGAAGCACCTCAAACTTAGGCTTAACCGCCTTCGTTTGGGGTGCTTTTTCTATTTTAGCCGAAACGAGTTTGTGAAACTCTTTGAAAATAAAATAAAGCAAGGGAGAAATGTATGTATCCAAAAAATAAGCGAAAGGTAAGGAAGTATAGCAAGTGGGCATATGGATTTTTAGCTGTAATGATCATGTTAACTGCCTTTCCTATATTTCCAGATAGGGTATCAGCTGCTACCCAAGAGATCATCGGTGGACCTTTTTGCCAAAATAATTTACCTGGTGGGGGTGACAGTTGGGGGTTATGGTCAGGAAATGGGATAGGAGCAACTGAAGTTTATAATGGTACGGGTTCAGCAAGATATAAGTGTGAGGGTGTGGTGCAGCCGACAGAACGTTTTGTTGATATTGGAAGATCTATTAAGACATCGGATTATAAGATTTTTGTTTATATCGAAGGGTCTTACCATACTGATATATTTGTATCTAATGCAGCAGCGGGTAACAGTTGGCAGCCTAATGGAACGAATTTATATACATGGACCGATGTCACAAAATTTTATGCCAGTAGCTCTTATCAAGGGAAATGGGTAGAGATCACAGACTCTATTACGTTAAAAGATATTCGGTATTTTAGAGCTATGGGTACTAACCAGCAGACTGGTAATGAAATATCCAAGTTTGGAGTCCGTGTCATCCCCAAATCAGATCTGATGCCTAAATTACCCCAGATTAATGCAGGGGCTGAGGGCCAAGCAAGTACGGGGTGGACCAAAGGACCTGTAACGGTTTGGATCAATGGAGACGTGGCACCTGAAGGGCTAAAATACTATGAATACAGCCTAAATGGTGGAGCATTTCAACAGTACACAGGACCCTTTACTGTATATGATCATGGTGTAAATACAATCTATGCCCGGACTGTAGACGTGAACAACCAGTACAGTGGTCTTTCTTCCGGGAATGTCAGGATAGACAAAATGCCGCCGACGCCACCGATCATAAGTGCAACGGGCAACAGTAATGACTATACCATTACATTGCAGCCAGGAGCGGACGATTATTCTGGGCTGGCCCATACACAATTTCGCGTGACGGGCGTTGTCAATCAAGGTTGGCAAGATTATGGTGGAGCATTCCATGTTAATCAAGATGGCAAAAGCACGGTTTATGCCCGTTCCATAGACAATGTAGGTAATGTGAGCCAAGAAGTAAGCAAGGAAGTCACTATTGATAAAAAGGGACCGAATGCTCCTGCTATCCGAGCTAGCGAGGTGGGTCCAACGATCAACAATGTGAATATTGCCATTGATTCAGGAAGTGATCCTGTAAATGGAATCAAGATGACGCAGTATCGTTTGAGTTCAGCAGGGGAGTGGCAGACATATAATGGCGTTTTTACACTAAATGCGGAAGGGCTGTACGAACTATCAGCACGAACGATCAATAATCTGGACGTGCCTAGTCCAATCGTGACTCAATCGGTCATGATTGATCGAACCAGGCCAACGCCCCCGGAGGTTACGTTTTCCGAGGTGACGATGCCCACCCGATACACCAATAAGCCGGTACAATTTGCTATTTCGGGTGGAACGGATATTTCAGCAGTGCATTACGAATATCAAATGGGCTCTGGCCATTATGTTCCTGGTTCATCGGGAGTATTAAATAGCTCTGGCATCGTAAAAGTGACTGCTCAAGCTGTGGATGCGGCTGGAAATCGGAGTGATCCGGTGTTCGCAACATCTTATGTTGATTTGGAACCCCCGATGATCCAGCTGACACCGGATTCGCGTGAATGGAAGGATACGAGCATTCAAGTGGGGATACGATATACTGACCAGCATTCGGGGATCGAACCACCCACGATGCAGTATAAAATCACGAACAGCCCTGATGTACCCGAACATTGGGATGCAACTGCTGATACAGGAATTCAGTTGAACCTTTCAAAGGAAGGTGAATGGTATGTTCATGCCAAGGTTAAAGATCAGGCGGGTAACATTTCTGAAACGGTCAGCAGAGCACTTCGCATTCAGAAGCAGCCTCAGCCAGCTGAGCTTTCTGCGTCATCCGTACGAAATACAGAGGTCGATCTGCAATGGACTCTTCCATCGGGCCTTGATGATGGTTACGTCTATACCATCCGGAATTTAACGACGAATGAGATTTGGGATGTTACGCATCCGACAAATTCTTTTACAGACAAAGGGCTACAGGGAGGGTGTCAATACGAATATGAAGTGCGTTCCAGTAATCACGTGGGAGGCAATGCTTATTCCAATCGAGTTCGTGTGTTAACGTTACCTGATGCCCCGGATCAGATCCGATTACGAACCATTTCTCGTACTTCAGCACAAATCATGGCTGATTTTACGCCAGTGCTTTCAGCTGACAACTATAAGATTACAGCAACGGATGTTAGTACGGGGGAAGTCATATTTAAGGATACTGTTACACAGGATGTGTATAATCCAATTACGGGGATGAAATCGGGAGAATTTTACGATGTTTCTGTATCAGCTATAAACGCCGCCGGAGAGGGTGCGGCCAAGCATGTGTCTTTTTTAAGCCTGCCAGATAGCCCGAGCGGATTCCAAAATGTAACCGTGAAGGACGATGGAATCGACTTGAAATGGAATCGTGTAATCACGGCGACATACTATGCTCTGGAGCGGGACAAAGCATCTGTTTATAAGGATGTGTATACTGAATTCGCTGATCACGGACTTCAGGCAGGAACGGAGTATGATTATTCCATTTCCGCTGAAAATGCAACCGGCTTTGGAGATTATGCTCATTTGAGGGTCATCACATTACCTGATCGGGTAACTACGCTGGCGAGTGTGGTGAATGATGTATATTCTGTCAGTGTGGATTGGCAAGATGTGCAGGGGGCTGACGGATACATCTTGAATGTTAATGATGAGCCAGATGTGCGGATTTCCCGGGGAAGCCATGCCTATACTTTTGATGGATTGCCCGCAGGTAGGACTGCAAATATTCGAATCCGAGCCTACAATCGAAGTGGTATAGGCGGAGATACGACTATCAACGCATTAACGCTACCTTCATCGGTTGTACGACTTGTGGCAGTAGATATTCGGGAACATGATGCTGCCATTGTTTGGGACCCAGTCGATGGGGCGACCAAATATAAAGTAACAATCAATAGCCAGGATTATTACAGCACGGAACCACGTGTAGTCGTATCCGGATTAGAAGGTGGGAAAAAATACGATGTTCAGGTGAGCAGCGGTAATAGTAGTGGGTTCAGTCAGCCTGTGCGGGAAGAGCTGCTTACGCTTCCATCTCAAGTGCAAAACGTCAAAGTCACAGAGCTAGGGAATGGCCAGATTTTGCTGAACTGGGATGAAGCCAAAAATGCTTATCAATATGCTGTAATTCGGAAAGATACTGGTGAAATCGTGGATACCAAGGATACTAGTATCAAGCTTTCAGGTATCCAACCTGGTACGATGTATTCGTTCGGCATTCAAGCTGTCAATACAACGGGCGCAGGTGAGTGGACTCCATTTACGTATCGTGCGCTCCCAGGCCAAATACCAGATCATGAGCTGACATTTAAAGATGTAACAGATACCGATCTGGTAGTTACGTGGAAAGAAGCTCCTGGTGCGGATACCTACCATGTGTACCAAAATGGTCTGCTTATCGGCGATACGGTCAAGCCCCATTTTAAAGTAGACGGATTGGATAGCTCTATGGTGTATCGTATTACCGTTAAACCGGTTAACACAAGCGGTGAAGGTAAACAGACAGAAGGCGAGGTAGAAACGTTACCGTCTCCAGAATTTGCGTTTTCGAAAACGGAGACGACTAATAGCGAGTTTATGATCCACTGGGAATCAGAACACAAAAATGATATTTTCGTGCTCACCAGTGAAGGACAAACAGAATTATATCGTGGTAAGGATCGAAGCTTTATTTGGAGTCAACTTAAAGAGAAACAATCGTATGCAGTTCAGCTTTGGGCAGAAAACAGCCAAGGAAAGCGTACCATTGCAAAACAAGCGAACGGTAAAACAACGGGGAGTACTGAAGCCTCAGCCTCAGGCGTTGGAGCAGGAGGTGGGGGGATTGTTAAGCCGATACGGCCCGATGTAGAGGAGTTGACTGAAACAGCAATCATTCAAGCACCTTCAGTCGAAACGAAGCCCAATCGCTTTAGTGACATTGAACGGGCATTTAATAAAGATAAGATTAATGCCCTTGCAGATTTGGGGGTAGTGAAGGGTATGACCCAAACCCTTTTTGAGCCGAGCAGACCTGTAACACGTATGGAGTTCACTTCGATGCTCGTCCGTTCCCTGAAATTACCGCTCGAAACGGATATGGCTTTAAGCTTCGAGGATATCAATCCATCAGCGTGGTATGTTGATCTATTGAAAACAGCGATTAAAGATCAGGTCGCTCGTGGATTTAGTAACAAGGTATTTGCTCCAGATCGCGTTATTAACCGGGAGCAGGCGGCTAAAATGGTGAACAACGTTATCAAGGCTACGCCACAACAAGAAAGCAATATCTACTCAGATGCCTCTCAAATTGTGGAATGGGCCAGAGAAGATGTACTTGGTCTAACCGAAATTAATTTAGTACAAGGATATCCAGATGGAAGCTTCCGTGCAAAACAGGAAATCACACGCGCCGAAGCGGCTGAAATGATTTATAACATGATTCAAAAAATTCAATAAAAAGAAGGGGGTGGCATTAGCCAGCCCCTCTTTTGTATATGTGCATATAGGAATTGATGCAGTATGCTCACATTGATTTTTATTCCGCAATAGCGGGATTTAAATTGGAATTTCTGTAGGCTGGAACGCCATTGATTGAAGCGGTTCTTAACTGAATATATCGTACACCATAATAGGTTGTTGTATTATTCAGGCCAGATGAAAGTACAGTTATTTTATAATATTGAAAAGGAATCTCATTGCTAAATTGATAAGTCGTTTTTGCAGTAGTTGGCACTGCTTCTACTGCACCTAATCTAAACCAGTTTTCTCCGTCGTTAGAACCATGAAGAGAAAACGTTAGGATAAAAGCTTTAAAGGTTGGCTGAGCCAAGAGGATATCATTAATCGTTTTGCCTTCATCTAATTTGAATACAATTTCTCCACCTCTACCGCTCAAGCTGCTTTCCCAAGAAAGATTATTATCAATTAAAATATTTTTTGGAAAAGTATTTTTGGTATCACCATTAGTTGAAACATTTTCTTCTGCTATAACGACAGGATCAATTGAAAAAGAATAATCGTTTGGATTCTGACTAAATTTTGTCATGTTGGATTTCCTCCATTAGTTAAATTATTTAATATTGTTGAAATTATAATTTATATTTATATGAACCTATCAATAAATATATTACCTAATATTAAAATACATATTGCGACTGCCAGAAAAAACACACCAATACTCATCAACAGGTAGAGATTGTCGTCTACATAGCTTCAAATGGACGGAAGTAAACCCGGGTTAGATATAGCACTGGATTGCCTCAATTCGCAAATGAGCGCAAGGCTGTATATACAGTTATTGCTAGAATGCTGTTGATGACGACACATACAGTATAAGCAACCCCCGCGTATTCCTAACATTAAGATGGAACAACTGTTCAAATGTTTTTATGATAGAGTTTAAGCGATATAATTACGAAAAAGGCCCCTATTGGGACCCTAAAGCAGTTCATATATTTGCGCTTAACATGTTTTACCCCTTCTGCTTGTAAAATTCATGGTACAGCTTCATTAATGCACGCTTCTCAATGCGGGACACATACGAACGCGAAATCCCCAGCTCTCTGGCAATTTCCCGCTGTGTACGTTCTTCACCTCCGGCGGCCTTGATCAATCCGATGGTACCGATGGATATGAGGTCCTCCAAATCTTCATGGTTTATCAAATTTAAGGAAGGCGGAACGTGTACTCATCCAAAATAACCTGATAAAAATAAGCCGGAGGCGCATGTTGGGCAGCACTCCGGCTTATTTTTATATGTTGAGGTTCATCCTGCTCGTAAGTAAGATAAATTCACTCTTGCTATAAGTCGTAATTTAAGATACATTATTAATTAAATAAATGATCATTTAATTAATTAAAGTTTAGCTTAAAGAAAGGGGAATACATTTGGCAAGACCCATCAATGAAGAAAAAAGACTGGAGCGGCGTAAACGTATCCTTGAAGAAGCTGTTGTCCTGTTCGCAGAAAGTGGATATTCTAATACCACAACGGCTATCATTGCGCAGAGTGTGGGAGTGACTCCTGGAACCATTTTTCAATATTTCCCTAGCAAAGAAGCTTTATACTACGCCGCTGTCCTTGAGCCGCTTGCTGATATTCAGGCGAAATCGCTTGCTTGTCTACAACAAGAGGGGACGCCGGGCGTATTGATTAAGAACATGGTGGCAGAACAATTCAACCACATCTACTTATATACAAATGAATTGCGGCTTGTTCAATCTGTCTTAGGACAACGAATAAGATTCCCTGAACTTACACAGAAAGTCCTTGAAAGTACAAAGGTAATGACAGATGCGATCGAATGCGTCTATGCCAAGGGACAGTTAATGGGAGAATTCAACAAAAGCTTTTCTCCAGCAATGATCTCTCGTGCCTATATCTCTTTCTTTAATGGAGTGGGCTTAACTCTTGGAGAAAGTATTATTCATCATCCCGAGTGGGAAAATCTGAAGGGGCATGCCTTGTATTTGTTCGCACCCATACAACCTAAAGATAAACTGGAGGAGTCTGAATGAGTCAAACATCATTACAACCTGATCTGACATTTAACGTTCGTGTGAAAAAACGAAAGAAAATTTTATGGAGCCTAGGGATCGTGCTTTTGCTTGTGATGGCTCTTGTATTTTTTATATCTTATAAAGTAGTAGACACCTTGTTGCACCATCCTAGAGACACTAACGTCAGCTACGAATTGAATATCGATAAAACTCCCTACGAAGAGGTCGAGTTCAAGAGTTTGAAAAATGATAATACGATTAGAGGTTCCTTCTTCCCTGCAAGTGGTCTTTCTGGTAAAGCAAATAATAAGACGATTATTGTCGTCCATGGATATACGAGCAATCGTTTAGTCAAAGGGCGGACCCAAAAGTTAGTAGAGCATTTCGTTCCGAAAGGCTACAATGTATTGGCATTTGACCTCAGCTCGCAAGGTAAATCCGATGGTAAT
Source organism: Paenibacillus sp. RC21 (assembly GCF_044907935.1). Taxonomy (NCBI): domain Bacteria; kingdom Bacillati; phylum Bacillota; class Bacilli; order Caryophanales; family Paenibacillaceae; genus Paenibacillus; species Paenibacillus sp. RC21. The sequence continues at coordinate 776,347 of NZ_JBIYCS010000002.1, read as the reverse complement.
TTGATTACACTGGGTCTCAATGAAAAATACGACTTGCTGGGAGCTGTAGACTATTTAAAATCCAGAAACCATACGGGTGATAACATTGGAGTGATCGGCTTTTCAATGGGTGCTGCTACTTCTTTGCTAGCCGCAAGTGAAAGTGATGACATCAAAGCTGTAATTGCGGATAGTCCTTTTCGTAATGCTGGTCTATTTCTGAGAGAGGGTTTGCCCTTCTTTTCAGGTTTACCTGCGTTTCCATTCAGTTATACATCGACATGGATGGCAAATTGGGCCTTTAAGGTTGATCTTGATTCCATATCTCCTATGGATGCGGTAAAAAAGATGCAAGACAAGCCAGTTATGCTCATTCATGGTACTGGAGATCAGCAAATTAGTTATAAAAATACAGAAATTATTTACGAGTCCTTAAAAGATAACCCAAAAGCAGAAGTATGGTACCCGCAAAATACGGAGCACATCGATGCCATCAACCATTACCCCTCTGAATATTTCAAAAGAGTAGATCGCTTTCTGGATGAGTATGTAGGAAAATAAATTCAATCCAAGAGAGCAACTAGCGGAGGAGCTTGTCCTGACGAAGTAAAATATCCAATAATACAAGCATTTTTAGCCTGTAGTGTAGAAAACCACTACAGGCTTTTATTTGCGTTTTAAAAGAAAATACATAGCAAAATTGTTATTATTGAAGCGGAACCCATTACCCCTTCTGTTTGTAAAATTCATGGTACAGCTTCATTAACGCTCGCTTCTCAATGCGGGATACATACGAACGCGAAATACCCAGTTCTCTGGCAATTTCCCGTTGTGTACGTTCTTCCCCCCCGGCTTCCAGGCCAAATCGACCAATAACCACTTCTTTTTCACGCTCATCCAAAATATCCAGGTTACGATAGATTTTACTCTTCTCTATTTTGAGCTGTACCTTATCCACAATATCGTCCGCCTCGGTGCCGAGGATATCAATTAAAGTAATTTCGTTACCTTCCTTGTCGGTCCCTATAGGATCATGGAGAGATACGTCTTTACGTGTTTTTTTCAATGAGCGAAGATGCATTAAAATTTCGTTTTCAATACAACGGGCCGCAAACGTTGCCAGCTTAGTGCCTTTCCCGGTCTGAAAGCTTTCAATGGCCTTGATCAGACCGATGGTGCCGATGGATATCAGGTCCTCCAAATCTTCACCGGTGTTATCAAACTTTTTCACAATATGAGCCACTAATCGGAGGTTGTGTTCAATTAGTGTGTTGCGGGATTGCGCGTTGCCTTCGGCAAACAGCTTCAGGTGTCGGGCTTCCTCTTTCTCAGTCAATGGCTGCGGAAAGGCGTTGTTTTTCACGTAAGAGACGAGTAGCGTCAATTCCTTGATGAACAGAGCGATAGCGCTAAATAGTCCGGGCACGGTTGACACCTCCTGAGGTAGTTGCGAACTTACCGGTTTATGGTACCTTACCGGGCTTGTGATCTGTTTATTGTATGTGGGCAGGTGCCCATCCGTGCCTGTACTCCGAAAACTGCTCCGCAACAATTTATGGGGATAGAAAGTAAGATTTTCACACACCTCCACATTTCAAATCGTATTCTATAGACAAATAACAGAATATGGAGGTGTGCAATGATAAGAGGGCTTATTGTTTTTTTTGCTGGCTGCCATTTTATCCGTACAAAGTGTTTATGCAGAACCTGTAGTGAACACACAGAGGGCAGCAGCTTCGCTTTTTTCATTTTTAATGTCATACGGTAGAAGAAGCACCCTGATTGATATGGAAGAAGGAAGTTTTATTTTTCGTACGATGACTCTATGAGAAAATTTGATTATACTTAAATGACTTAAGTTGTGAAAAGCAACGGACATGAGGTGGAAGCAGATGATTTTGGTAAGTTCTTGTTTGGCAGGGATGAAGGTGCGGTATAACGGGACGGATAGCTTGGACGTACATATTCAGAAGTTGGTAGAGGAAAAGAAGGCTATGACCATCTGTCCTGAACTGTTGGGGGGCTTTATGACGCCGAGACCGCCTGCTGAAATTGTGGACGGGACGGGGGAGGATGTACTGAACGGTAAAGCCAAGGTGGTTGAGTCCTCGGGCAACGATGTCAGTGAGATGTACGTTAAAGGTGCATACGAAGCTTTGAACATAGCTAAGGAGATTAACGCTACACTTATTGTTTTAAAAGAAAACAGTCCATCCTGCGGATCAGCCGCCATTTATAACGGGTCATTTGAAAACCGGAAAATAGCGGGGAATGGCGTGACCTCGGCTTTGCTGAAAAAGGAAGGCTTCAAGGTGATATCGGAGGAACAAATATCGGAAATTTTCCTGCATGAGGATATGTAGTGGATTCGGAGACATGAAAGTAGGATAAAATACAGATTTTGAACTCTCACAGTACTCATGAAAGAAAGACTCATGGTGTCAGGAGAAAATAAAGTATTAGACTGGCTCCAACAAAAAAGACAGCGGCAGCCTTAGACCAGAAAATATAGTCTTAGACTACCGCTGTTTTATTAAACTAGCGTGTCCCGTTAGTTCAATAACATCCACAGAATTATAGCATGGTAAGAACTAATTAACGTATCACAATAATGGCTGCAATAGAAAGAGTGGGTATGGGAGACTACAAAATATAGTTTACAGACTCTGTTTCAGTCCTTTCTTTAAAACGAGAAAGAGCAACCTGTTTTTTAGACAAGTCACTCTTTAAATTATTAATTAATCTATCTATTTGTTTGTTAAATTAGTTCTCCACTCATTCGTTGGTGTAAGATAACTAATTATTCTTTCATCGATTAAATCCACAAGTTTATTCTCATATGTTTTTCTATAAGGTTTAGGAAGTTCTTCTTTTAGCCAACTTTCCTTTGTTCCTTTCCAGATTTCAAAAAGAGTAACCTCATTTGAATTATCAATATCATCTGAAAGAACGGCACTTACAAAAGCTGGTTCATGTTCCATCACTCTCATATTAGCAGATAATAGTTCTTTGAATTCTTCCTTTTTTTCACTTTTAATTTTAAATCTTATATAGAGTATTACGTTTTCTTTATTATTACTCATAAATATCCTCCAACTTAATAAGTTTAAACTTATCATTAAATAAATCAACAAAGCTTATGACTGAGACAAAATTCCTTTAACAAACAATGAGACACTGTGCTTGTAGAACTCTTCCTCGGTGACGAGTTGGGACTGATATTGCCGGTGAATCAGCTCGCTCATCTGAAATCCGTAGCACATCGAGAGAAAAGACATGGCGGCAAGACGCTCATCCTGTCTGGCTATAACTTTTTTCTTCTGCAGGCGTTCAAAATATTCAACCAGCAAGGAGTGCAGCTTCACCGGCGGATCGGCCAGCACTCTGTCCAATTCGGGTAGCATTCCTTTGTCGCGGATGCCAATCAAAATGATGTCCGCATTTTTATGGAAAAACAAACGGTACTGCTGACTTACATTCAGCAGATCGACTTCCGGATTATCGGTCGCGCCCTCTTTTAACAGCTTCTCAAATTGCGGGATATCCGAATGTCTTTCAATGATGGCTTCCAATATGCCTTGCTTGCTTCCAAATTGCCGGAAAATCGTAGATTCATTGACTTTAGCTTCCGTTGCAATGGCTTTGGTGCTTACTCCCCGATAGCCCTTCTTTTTGATGAGCCGTGTCGCGGCTTCAATGATTCTGTCTGATGTTTGCATTGTATTTCTCCTTTTGCATATGTTAAACCTATTCTACTACAAGTTTTGCATATGCAGCAGGGTCGGGGTTCATCATTTTCATAAACGTTTATTTAAGGCAAATCGCTTCTTTTTTCCCAGCGGCTTGGTTCCGTAATCTTGACATGATCAGGCACCAATTGCGTGAGCGTGCCTAATTTATCAAATGTAATCTGGATTCGGTCAGAGGGTAACAGCCATTGTTCGGTCTCGATTGCGCAGCAATCCGGTATCGTCCCCATTCCTATAATCGTGCCCGGGAGCGGCGTGAAAACTTTGAGAACCTCCTCCATCACTTTTGCAGGGTGTGCAGAATACTCGGATGTGCTTCCCTTCCAGTGCAGTCTCTCCCCGATGCGTACATCCACATCCAGTACCAGCGGGTTGTCGATTTCATCCGGCGTAACCAGAAATGGTCCTATTCCTTTGCTGCGATCAAAATCTTTGCAGCGCGTCGGTCCGATCAGCGCCTGGAAATCCGGCCACTGCACATCGCGGACAGTACTGTCGTTAAAAATAACATAACCTGCAATGCAGTTCCCCTTCCCTGTAACAAAGGCCAGCTCCGGCTCGATATCCAGGTAGGAAGAGTACGAAGGCCAATGAATCGTATCCCCATCGCCAATTAATGCATTATGGTTACACTTGTAATAACTGAAAGTTACTTTATTCGGATCTTTCTGGAATTTTTCAGCAATTTTTCGTTTAAGCTCTTCTCTTTCCGGCCCTGTATATTCTCTTTGCAACAGATTTACGCCAGCATTTCTCAGATGTCTTGGCGTCAGCCCGAAATCGATAAGCGCAGCCGGATTCGGAACCGGCGGCAGCAGTTTTACCGCTGCAATCGGGCAGATTTCATTTTCATTGAATTGATGCGACTGTTCAACAGCATATTGCATCAATTCCTTAGCGGCATCATAACTTGCCGGCAAATAATGAAGATAGCTGTCTATACTTTCAAGACTGTCAATGAATGTTCCCTGCTTTTTCATGATTGCGGCAAAAGACACGACAAATTTCTCGTTAATTACAAGCCCAAACAAAGGTTCCTGGGATGTCTTGGCTTGAAAGGTTACTAGCTTCATGTTGCAGCTCCTCCATCCATGTAGTGTGATGTTGTTCTGTTACTATCATATAGCATAGAACAAATGCATGCAAGTACTTGCTTGCATTTGTTCTATGCTATATGATAAAGACATAGTCAGTATGCCTTACCCCAAAAACATATACGCAAAGGAGAATTTTTATGAAGTATGGACGTATTATCCAAAAACCTCGCGTTAAATTTTTTGAAGTCGCAGATGGCGTCTTTGCCGGTATTTCGCCGTATCGCGGGATCAGTTGGGCCAATGCCGGGTTCATCAACAAGGGTGAAGGGCTGGTGTATGACACATTCTTCGATTTGTTCCATGCACGGGAAATGCGGAAGGCTTTTATGGAAGTAAGCAACGGCGGCTCTCCCGCATATGTGGTGAACTCGCACTATAACAGCGACCATGCCTGGGGAAACAAAGTGTTTGAAGATGCTTGCATTATTATGCACAAGGAAGCGTCCAGAGAGCGTCTCACCGAAAATATCGCCTGGATGGACAGCGTCATTAGAAGAGGAAAGGAGTCTCCGGAATCGACTTCGGGCGAGCGGTTTTTTGCAGCGGAATTTGAAGGATTCGACCTGGAAGGCGTAGAATGGGTGCTCCCGAATATTGAGATAAAGGACGATATCAACATCCGTCTTGGCGATACGGAAGTTATGATTTACAACGTAGCTCCGGCCCACTCTGACAGTGACTTGCTGCTGTGGATGCCAAAAGAAAAAGTGCTGTTCGCCGGCGATGTCGTGTTTAACGGTTGTACGGCATACAGCGAAGAGGGAACCCTCAATTGGGTTAAAGTGCTTGATCGCATTATTGATGAAATTAAACCCGAAATCGTTGTTCCAGGACATGGCGCCATCTGCGGCCTGGACTTCGTGAAGGAGCAGAGAGACTACCTCCTGAATCTGATCAGCGAGTTCAACAAGCATTACAATGACGAAATTGATTCCTTGTCCCTGACCAAGCAAATTGATATTTCCCGCTTTCTTCATTGGATTCAGCCAGAACGCTTGTATGTTACAGTGGATATCCTATTGAAAAGCAAACGAGGGTTACCACCCCTTCCAATTTGGAACGAGGTGCCTGCTAAGCTGGAAGACATGAAAGCTTTTTTGACCGGAAAATATGGCAATCAGATCAAGCCATGGGACCCTATGAGTGTTTGGCAAAAATAGTGCATGCAAGCCGTTATTAAGTGATCGTTGTCAGGGAATGCGGATGAACGATGTGGAAGAAGAGCAAGTACGTATCAGATCATGAGGGCTCAGAGAGTCGATGGTTGCTGTGAACCGATCCTCACCTGATACCGAATGGGCTTCTGAGTCGCTTCGCTGAACAATGAGCTTCTTCACCACGAGTGGCTCAAACTCGACGAGGCGGTCGCGTGGCACGGAGATCTCTTGTTCGCCGTACTCGCTGACCACAGTTTTCTGCTTTTGCCATTCCGGCTGTTTGATGTCTCCTTGGCCTTCACATCGTGCTTCTCATAGCCCAGATGCGTTTCCATTTCCGCCTCCAGCATCTCCTGGATCGTCTCGGCAAACAGGTTCTTCAGCGCATTTTGCGCATCTTGCGCCGTAACCAAATTATTCTCCTTAATGAAGGCCGGCAGTTGCTGTTTCGCCCAAAGTCCCATTTCTTTTGTGGAACAATCATAAAAAAGTTCCGCTGTTCGCATCAGTTTCCAGATGTTAATAGTTTTGAGTGGTTTTGTTTTCTTCAAGTAGCTTCGAATTGCTACCCAATCTGTTCTTTGCAGGGGTCATACTACTTCACAGCCTCTCAAAAAATGAAAAGCCGAGCAATTTGAAGCTAGCGTACGAAAAATAAAAAACGGCCCTGTCGCAAACGATGCGAACAGCGGCCGTTTTTTGAATTGTTCCACGGAATTAAAATCGGCGCTTAGAACCGATTATGAAGAAAAATGGAGATGGACTTATGACTTACTAGTAGAACTCTTCTAAATCGATATAACCAAAATTTGATGTTAAGTGTATTTCTCTTCTTTAAAGGGATTCCAAGACTTTTGGCGGTAGCCACCATCACTAAACTGCCCGTTAGTTTAATAAAAAGAGCAGATTGTAACGCCTGCTCAACAATGCGTGATATTCAACTACCGTGTCCCGTTAGCTCAAATATATCTTGCTTAGAGAGACTCGATTCCCCATTCTTTATATAAGTCGTTAAGCTCATGTGATGTCTTTGTAACAAAACTCTTAACCACATCTTCTTTTAAATAAATTGGGGTAATCTGGGGTTCATTGTCCTTATTGCGTAGCCACTGTAGTTTTATATCTCGGTATTGGCTTACTTCAATTTGAGTTAACAATGGTTCAATACTATAAGCATTTCCTACATAGTGCTTGTTGAGAACGGCTTCAGCCCATTCTTTTCTCCTAATTAAACTTACCTCACACTTAGCTAAGTGTGAAATCCTGCGAATTCATGAGCCTGAGTGAGAAAACTAAATCATATTGAGGGAGCTTAATGAGGCCACGACAGTCTAATACTTTATTTTCTCAGTCTACAATTTTATTTTCTTTGGATTCATGGTAAAATCAAGCGCTTGGTAGCATACAGGTTTATACCTGCGAGCTGCCAAGGCGCTTGTTTGTGATGTGTGCCTATACGCTAGATATACGTCACATTATTTAAGCTTCAAAGCAAGAATCCCCAGATACTCCTTAAGGGCTGTTCCAGTAGTAGCCATGGCTCCAGCAGACGGGGAGAGCTTGGCGGCATATAGTGACAGATGTTCACTTGCCAGATAGTCCGTCGGATAAGGCACAGCCTGCATGCCTGCACGCTGAAATTCCAGCGCCGCACGTGGCAAATGGAAGGCAGAGGTCACCAAAATGGGTTTGGTGAGCTGATGCTGCTTTAAAATTTGGGAGGTATAGAGGGCATTTTGCTGCGTGTTCAGGGAACGGTTTTCGATCAGAATATCCTTTGTGGGAATACCGAGCCCCAGAAGCTGTCTTTGGGCAATATTCGCTTCGTTGCCACTGTCGCCAAATACCTGTCCACCGGAAAACAGAATAGGTAAGCCCGTTGCTTCGTGCAACCGTGCCGCAGTGAGCAGCCGATTGGCGGCTGAACCCAGCAGATTACCTTGTCCGTTGATGTCGGGTGTTCCCTCTGTGGCTCCGCCGCCAAGCACAACGATGACATCGCCTTGAACGGTACGAGGCTGTGGATACTGCTTTTCCAGACTGCTGATTAGCAAATCTCCGGCCAAATTGGTAGAGGAACCATACAGCAGCAGTGTGACAACGAGTAGAATGACAGCAGGTTTACGCGCACGCTTCCACAGCCAGATCACAAGCCCTGCCATCACGAGGATAAACAAACCGGGAGGCAGCACGAAGCTGTATAAAAATTTGATGATATAAATCAAGTGCAGACATCCTCCTATCCTTTAATCTCTATTTTTCTTTTTGGTTTGGTATATTGTAACATAGGCAAATGACTGGATTCCTCTGTTTGGAGTTGTGCTTTCCAATGCATATTTTTTGTTTGATAAAGTTGTCCTATAGGCGTAAAATATAAGGTCCAGTCATTTTTTTCATAGAGGAGCGAAAGCAGCATGGGAGAGTTAACGACAGCCAAGCGGATCATGATGATCGCGCTGTTGGTTGTATTGTGGGGCATATCTTGGCCCATTTATAAAGTAGCGTTGCAGTTTACGCCTCCACTTTTGTTTGCAGGGTTGCGCACGTTGCTGGGAGGTCTGCTGTTAGGAGCGATTTTACTGCCGAGATGGAAACGTATCCGTTGGAAAGAGAACTGGCGGGTCTATGCTATTTCGAGTGTTTTTAACGTGGTACTGTTTTATGGTCTGCAAACGGTAGGGCTGATGTACGTACCGTCTGGCCTGTTTTCTGTGCTGGTGTATCTCCAGCCTGTATTGGTCGGCATTTTTGCATGGATGTGGCTGGGTGAAGCGATGTCCGGGCTTAAGGTGACTGGATTGGTCATCGGATTTTTGGGTGTCGCGGCTGTAAGTGTCGGAGGATTTTCGGGACATGTGGCTGTGGCAGGTGTAGTTATCGCTATTATTACAGCCGTGAGCTGGGCATTGGGTACCGTCTATGTGAAAAAGGTAAACCAGCGCGTGGATTCGCTGTGGCTGGTCGCATTTCAATGCACATTGGGAGGCATCGTGTTGACGGGAGCCGGAACAGTGACGGAAAGCTGGTCAGACATCGTATGGAATGTTCCTTATGTGTCGGGGCTGTTGTTCGGTATCGTGTTGGGCATTTCGCTGTCTTGGTTGCTGTATTTCACACTGGTTAACTCGGGGGATGCGAGCAAAGTCGCGTCTTATACGTTTTTGGTGCCTGTTATCTCGGTGTTTGTCAGCTCCTTGCTGCTGCACGAAACGATTACAGCTTTTCTGCTGATCGGTCTGGTATTAATCGGGCTTAGCATTTATTTGGTGAATCGCAGAGCGAGAGTAAGTCAGCAAGTTTGATCCCGCTTCAAAATGTCAAACGGTTCAGGGAAGATGGCATCAAGTTTATCGGTCAGAACAAAAATGACGGTGAACTGCGTTTCGAGTTACATGATAGTGAAGGGCAACCTCAAACGTTTAATTATGCTTTATAAGTGGGTTTTGGGCGTCTATCAGGCGCCTTATATCACACAATACTTCACAAATATCCGAATTGTTCACTCTTTAGGACACTCCTTTGTTCATGAAGTACGCAAGGCTTCACTTTTCATTTTGAATGCGCTTACATAAAATAGGGTCATACGACGGCGGTACTGCAAAACATGCTGTTGGTAACGTATACAGAGGGGGAGTGACTCACATTGAATCAGCCTGTGCCTAAGAGTTCTGCTATGCTCACGACAGATTCCCGCCTGAACGGGAGGAGGCTGGCGAGCGGCAGGAAAAATGGATTTTTCCATGAACTGATCCGTAATCGGATATTATTTTTAATGCTGCTGCCGACCTTGATCTTTTTCTTCATTAACTCTTACATTCCTATGGTGGGTATCTATTATGCATTTACCCAGTTTGACTTCAATACCAGCTTGTTCGATGCCAAGTTTGTCGGACTTCAGAATTTTCAATTTCTATGGCAATCCGGCACGCTGACGAAATTGACATTGAATACGGTCGGATACAACGCAGCATTTATTTTATTTGGCAACGTGTTAGCGATTGTTCTCGCGATTTTGCTGAATGAGCTGCGGGGGCGTTACTTTAAAAAGATCGCTCAATCTGTGATGTTCCTGCCTTATTTTGTTTCTTTCGTTATTCTAAGCGTTATCGTGTATAACATATTTAATTATGATAACGGCTTTCTGAATACGCTGCTGCTGCAAATCGGCGGTGAACGTGTGGATGTATACAACAAACCGTGGGTATGGATTTTCCTGATTATCCTGTTCTACCTGTGGAAAAATCTCGGCTACAGTATGGTGATTTATTTGGCGGCCATTACAGGCATTAGCGACGAGTACTATGAGGCGGCGAAAATGGACGGGGCCAACATTTTTCAACGGATCTGGTACATTACCGTGCCTATGCTCAAATCGACGTTCGTCGTGCTGCTGCTGTTCGCGCTCGGCAGTATTATGAAGGGACAGTTCGATCTCTTCTATCAATTAATCGGCAACAATGGGGTGCTGTACAATACGACGGATATTTTGGACACGTATGTGTACCGTTCACTGAAAGTAACCTTTGATGTCGGTATGGCTTCGGCGGCAGGCGTGTACCAGTCCTTGTTCGGCTTTATACTGATCATGACTGTGAACTATATTATCCGCAAGCTGAACGACGAATATGCCTTGTTCTAGAAAGGAGGACCCAAACGGATGGCGATCAAAGAGGATGTATACACCCGAATTTTTCAGATTATTTCTTATGCGGTAATCATTATTGCTTCTATTGCTTGTTTGCTACCATTTCTACTTATTATTTCGGCATCATTGACCAGTAATGAGTCGATTATCAGAGATGGATATCATTTTATTCCACAGGAATTTTCGCTGGAAGGATACCGGACGGTGTTCACCTTTCCTGAAGAGGTGCTGAGGGCGTACGGTGTGACCATTTTTACAACTGTAGTAGGTACGACGTTGGGCCTGTTCCTGATGACGATGGCGGGATATGTGCTGGCGCGTAAAGATTTTAAATACCGGAACGCATTCTCGTTCTATATTTACTTTACAACGTTGTTCGGGGGCGGCTTGGTACCCTGGTACATTATGCTGACGAAGTATTTAGGACTGCTCGATACGTATACGGTGCTTATTTTCCCGGGGCTGATGACTCCGTTTCTGATCATTTTGATGAAAAACTTCATTCGTTCGTCCATGCCGGAAGAGCTGTTTGAGTCTGCCAAAATTGACGGTGCAGGTGATTTTAAAATCTACTATCGGATTGTGCTGCCTTTGTCTACGCCGGGCATTGCCACCGTGGGGTTGTTTCTGGCCTTGGCATACTGGAATGACTGGTTCTCGTCTTCACTCTTTATTAATGATCCACATAAATACCAGCTGCAATATTATCTGTATAATGTAATCAACTCGATGCAATTTATCGCGCAAATGGGGGCAGGTACCGGCGTTTCACTCTCCAACGATATGCCGACCGAATCGACCAAAATGGCAATGGCGATCGTGGTCACCGGACCGATTTTACTGCTGTACCCGTTCATTCAGCGTTATTTCGTCAAGGGCTTGACCATTGGTGCTGTTAAAGGCTAAAGTAGACAGTCATCAGCTAAGATGGCATGATGTGCTGACGTTATGCCATTTTGAAAGCATATTTTGTAAGCGTTTTACTTGAGGGGCTAGTAACGTTTGTTTCCTACAAATTTTAAAGGCGAGGCTGAGTACAAGCGAATGATTTTCGTCCACTCTCCAGGCTTTTAAAAGATAGATGGCTTTAAACCAGCAACCACTTCAAAAGGAGGATTCACATGACATTTACAAAGAAAAGAAAGCAACGCATGTCCATCCTGATTGCAGTTATGGTCATCATGGCGCTATTAGCCGGGTGTGGAGGCGGTGGTGGAAACAGCGCACAAAAATCAGATGGAACGGATGACAAATCTCAGAAGGTACAGCTGCAATTTTATATGCTGGGTGATGCTCCGAAGGATCTGCCTGCCGTTGAAGCAGAGATTAATAAATTGGCGGAAAAAGATTTGAATGCCACCGTCAAATTCAACTATACGACGTGGACGGACTGGGATCAGAAGTATAAGCTGCTGCTCTCTTCAGGCCAGCCGATTGATCTGATCTTCACTGCAGATTGGACGCAGTATCAGGCGTATGCCAAGAAAGGTGCATTCCTGCCGCTTGATGATCTGCTGCCGAAGGCCGCACCTGCCTTGCAAAAATTCGTGCCTCAGGAGATGTGGGATGGCGTTAAAATCGGAGGCAAAATCTACACTGTGCCTGGCACATACAAGGAGTATGTAACCAATGGATTTGTATGGCGTGAGGATTTGCGCGAGAAGTACAATCTGCCTAAACCTACGGATATAAAAAGCTACGAGGCTTATATGGATGGTATCCGTCAGCATGAGCCTAATATGAAACCGGTCTCTCTGAACAGCGATATTAAAGGGAACCTGCATGATCGCTATTCCGAATTGGTAACAAAGAGTGTAGGGGCTTTGCCTTATGGCATCGGTATTAAGTATGAAAAACCAACAGAGGTTTATAAATATTGGGGTTCAGATGAGCAAAAAGAAGAGCTGAGCATTTACAAACGCTGGGCCGACAAAGGATTTATTCCTAAAAACGTACTGAACGTAAAAGATACGCTTCAGGATCAGGTGACTTCTGGTAAAGCAGCGAGTATTTTCGGTGACAATCCGACCCGATTTAATGACATGGTGATTAAGCTCAAAGCTTCTCACCCGGACTGGAAGCTGGATTACTATCCGTTCCCGCTGACGACGGGGTTTGCAACTCCAGTGCATCCGATTCATAACGGCTTTGCAATTCCCAAAAGCAGTCCTAACCCTGCACGCGCATTAGCCTTTTATGAAAAGCTTGTCACAGACAAACGTTATAACCTGCTCACGCAATACGGAATTGAAGGCAAAAACTATGAAGTCAAAGACGGTTACTATCAAATGATAGGTACCGGCAGCACGAACGGCTTTTCACGGGAAGGTATGAATAGCTGGGCTTGGCGTAACCCGGAATACATGCTGTTTGATTCAGGCTTTGACCGGGTGAAGAAGATTTTTGCTGAGCTGGATAAAATCCAGAAGCCTGACGTGTTTACCGGTTTTGCAGAGGATTATACGACCTATCAAGCCGAAAAAGCGGCTTTGGAGCAGGTTGAGAAGCAGTATCTGTATCCGCTCCAAGCTGGATTGATTGATAATGTGGATCAAGGATTGCAGACCTTCTTGCAAAAGGCAAGCCAGGCTGGCCTGGAGAAAATCCAGACGGAATATACCAAGCAATGGGAAGCCTACGTGAAGGAAAAGAACATTAAGTAATTGGGCAAGGCAAAGAGATTTTAACAGTTGGGATAAAAAGAAAAAGCAAGTCTCCAGGAAGTTGGAGGCTTGCTTTTTTAGTGTCTATTACAAGGAGTGATAGGTCACGCTAAAATCAGCGGAGACAACAGCGATGGGAGCAACGTTCCGTTCGCGGAGCGGCCGCATACAGTAGCCAGAACTTTTTACGGAAGCATTTTTCAGTCTACCTTATTGCGCATTTGCTTTAGAACGACGAAAATCTGTGGGCGTCACGCCCAAGCTACGCTTGAACATGCGGTGAAAATAAGAGCTGCTCGCAAATCCGGTTTGTTCTGCCACGTCAGCTACCGACCAGTCGGTTTGCTCCAGCAGCTCGCAGGCTTTGCGAATGCGTAGCTGTTGAATGACATCTACGATGGTAGACATGGTTTGTTGCTTGTATAGTCTGCTGACATAGATCGGTGACATATCCAGTTCTTCAGCGATCTGGTTGAGGCAAAAATCCGGATCAGCATAGGCTTGCTCTATTCGCTCATTAATTTGCCGTACTAGCCGCTCTTGTTTCGTGTTTCGTTTTTCCAATAGGTTGGAGCGGACATGATCAAAGACCAATTGATATTGCTCGATAAGCTCCAGGGCCGTCTCCAACTGATCTGCGGACGGCAATTCAGGTATAGATTCGGCAGCAAATCCATTACGCTCACTCATATGCTGAATGGCATGATTCACACTCATCATCAGCCGGGATATGGCCACCTGCACGACGGAAAACGAATATTTTTCCATATGCATCAGCAAGTCCTTGAACATGCCATGAGCATCCTCCGTATGACCAGATAACAGCGTGTCGAGCAATTTTTTCTCCTTATCCGACGCATATACGTAGGCATTTTGAGCATGTGCCTCAATTGTGTTCTGCGCATCAATGATACACCCGTGCCCTTGAAAAAATCGGTGCATGGACGCTTCCTGTACCTGACGGTACAACAGATGCAGCCGTTCCGACTGGCTTGCGATGGCGCTATAGGTTAGCGATACGCTCAGCTTTAAATACTCATGGCAAGCTTCGCGTATTTGGCGCAATAAGGTTTCCAACAGCACGGTATCCGTATGCTCCGCAGGATCAAGAATGTTGAGCAGCAGTAGGACGCTGTCTTCGTCGATATCCACGGCTTCCACCTGGTACGTCTGCCCGCATATTTCAGAAGCAATATTCATCATGGCAAACTTATAGGGCAGCAGGTCAGGACCGCGTTCGCTTTGCCACCGGACATATTCATCTATACGCAGCAGCACCAGCCGATAGTCTTTGTCGAACTGGAATGTGATTCCAAGCTCAAGCAACCGCTCCGGTTCCTCTCCAGCAGGAAGCAATTGAACCCCCCGAATAATATTCTGTAAAATGTTTTGCCGGATCGTATACATGCTGTTTCGTTTCTCTGATTCGAGTGAATTCATATGGACAACGATCTGTCCAATGGGGGTATACAGCATTCTGGACAGCAGCCAGGAGGCCACGAACCCTGCCAATGCAATGACGGCGGCAATGAACAGCATCGCATTACGGATAACACTCGCCATTTTGACAACGCTTTCATATGGGGTGACACTAATATACTGCCAACCCAATCCGTCTTGGGAGGTATAAGAAATGAGTGATCTTTTACTGTGAAAATCTTCTACAAAATATCCTGTTTCCTGTTTTTTGACTCGGGTGTGCAGCCATAGCTGTTCTTTTTCGTTCAATGCTTCGTCTGCCAGTGTCGCGCCGGATAAAAGTCTGCCTTGATCGTCCAAAATATAAGCCGTTCCGCCTGATGCCGGATTCGTCGCCATTTCCTTGTTCATCCAAGTCGCAGATACATTGACGATCACAGCCGAATTCATCGCTTCGTTCGAGTTGATTGCGTCGTAGCATAAATACGTATAGGCGGCGATGTCTGTGCTGGCTTGATCTGCTCCGGCAACGGAGTCTGACGCAGATAGCAAAGGATAGGTGCGTGGAATAGGGGTAAATGGCTTATAATCCTGATAATGATCCAGCACGCGTATAATATCCGTATCAACCAGTTCACTTTTGCTGTATAACCCGTTTTGCCCCCGTGAGGATGCAATGTAGAAGGTGTCGCTTTTCGGATTATACACATAGATGGATTCAATGTACGGCATAGAATTGAGATAATTGTTCAGCTCAGACATGGCAGCGGTTACATCATATACATTGGGTTTGGGGTAATACAACAACTTGGACAGGGTGCTGCTGCGGTACATTTGGAAGGCCAACGATTGGGCGATAGATGTCATGTTAATGACCTCTCTGCTTCTCAGTGCCAGGCTGCTATGATTGGCTTCGAATGCTTGCTCCTTCTCCACCCGAATATAATAAAAATAATACACCGTGGTAGATACCAGCAACGTCAGCGTAATACATAACGTGATACTGATCAGCAATTTGCTATGAAGCTTGTGATGCTTTTTGAAATTGCTCATGTGGGCAGGTCTCCTGTCTATGTGCATATAGCCAAAATACACCCTAATATGTATTCATTATACGTGCCTTCCTGTGAACAGGACAGTGAACAAACTAATTTTTTATGAAAAATAATGACTTTTTCGTAAAAAGGCCAGGAACCCAACACGCAAAATCGCTTGCGTCGGTTCCCAGCCTGGGGATTACATAAAGCCTGTCACGAGTTGGACAGCACATGGGTAGGAAGCACCCATTTGTGCCTGACAGGACTCAAGCTGTGAGAAGATACCTGCAATCAGTCAGGGAATTGCACATTACCTTTGACAATATAGGCATCGCCCGTGCCATTTTCTGCTAGGGCCGGGAGGGTATCGTTCAGCACCACACCGCGAATGTCTGTAATCCGGATTTTAAGAGGCTGGTTCCCTAAGTTTGTACCCAGAAAGTGGTTATAGTCCTGTTTTTCAAGGTTGAGCCACTGTCCGTTCTGTTGGACTTCCAGTTTCAAGACAGGATATTTATGATTGCGTACCTGAATAGCTGCCCACCACCGGCTGCTGCCTTCTTTAATGCGGTAGGAGACGTTTCCAGTAACTGGGGCTTTGACGACTTTCCATGAGATATTGATTTTTCCATCAATTTGATTGCCAATTTGGTTAAAAGCATTCGGGGACAGGTCAAGCGCACCACTTGGGCCTTCAGGATAAATATCGGTTACATAGACTGTTGTTTTCCCTTTGGGGCCTTGGACTTCCAGATATGCTCCTGCCAATGCGGCTTTGATTCCATTATAATTCAGTTGTGTGCGGTTAAGAGCCGTAATTTTTGCATCGGAAGGGATTGGATCAAGCAGCAGTGCTCCTCCAGAGTAGCCAGATCCGGTATAGGTAGCGTACCCCGTGTATGTATCATTCCAAGCAGCAGAAGCGGGGAGAGCGAACAAAACAAGACTTAGCAATGATGCCAGACCAATCGTTTTGAACTTGCGAATCGCAGAACTCTTTTGCATAATTATTTCCTCCTTGTTCATTTAATAGATTCATATAGTAAATATAAACACTATATTACATAATATTTCAAATAGTACAATAGGCTTTTGAGGCAAAAAGAAAATATTGCAAAAGTTTGTCAACATGCTTCTAGGCCTTATTGCATGTTTTTAAAAGAATTGCTGAACTGTGCTTTTTTTCGCAGATGTCTGCTCGATCTGATGGTAGTATCAAGAAGATGCATGATAACAGAGAGCAGAGATGACTGGAGAACGATTAACACAGAGGAGGGGTTTACGTATGGGGAGGAACATCTTTTATGTACCGCCAGTGAATTTGATGGGGATTGGATGTCTTAGAGATCTGGGACCGATGTTGCAAGAGAAAGGATTTATGAAAGCGCTTATCGTGACGGATAAATGGCTGCGTCGAAATGGGATTACCGACCGGGTTATTGCTGTTTTGGAGCAGCATGGAGTTCCATATATCGTGTATGATGGTGTGCAACCTAACCCTACCTGTGACAATGTTCACGAAGGAGTCAAGGTGTTTCAGGATAACGGATGTGATGTTCTCGTCTCGGTAGGTGGTGGGTCACCTCAGGATGCGGCCAAAGCCATTGGCATCATTGTCACCAATGGAGGACATATTTCAGAATATGAAGGCGTTCACAAATCCAAACGCCCGTCCGTTCCTATTGTGGCAGTGAATACAACGGCGGGTACCTCCAGCGAGGTCACCATTAACTATGTCATTACTGATGAGAAGCGTAAGGTCAAAATGGTCATGGTTGATAAAAACAGTCTGGCTTCCATCTCTGTAAATGACCCCGAATTAATGGTGGGTAAGCCAGCCGAATTAACTGCTGCGACAGGTATGGATGCGCTTACTCATGCGATTGAGGCGCTGGTTACCCCGGGAGCTTATCCGGTCACCGATGCCACTGCCCTGGCTGCTGTCGAACTGATATTCCGTTATTTGCCTGATGCTGTGGAGAACGGTCAAAATATTGAGGCTCGGGAAAAGCTTGTGTATGCTGTTTTTCTGGGAGGGCTGGCCTTCAACAATGCGGGGTTGGGATATGTGCATGCGATGGCTCATCAGCTTGGAGGTGTGTATGATCTTCCACATGGGGTGTGTAATGCGATGCTACTGCCCTATGTACAGGAGGCCAATGCGCAGCATGTTCCTCGTAAATTCAGACCTATCGCTCAAGCGATTGGATTCTCGGTCAGAGGGCGAACGGATGAGGAGTGTGCTGAATTTGTCGTGGATGCCATCCGTGGGTTGGCACAGGAGGTCGGAATTCCGAAACGCTTGTCTGAGTTGGGAGTAACGGACCCGGACCTGAATCTGTTAGCCGACAATGCGATGAAGGATGCGTGTGCGCCCAGTAATCCGTTTCAGCCAACCAAAGAGGAAGTTATCGCACTGTTCCAAAAAATACTCTAAGGCGAATTTTTGACCGGGACTTTTGGACGATATCCTTTAAATAGAATAAGCGAACTATTGTTCTCCTTTTGTTTGTCGTATACAATCGAATCATGCTGATTCAAATAGAGTGATGTCGAACTCTGTTGTATGCTGCAACGAAAGGATGTTATGCACCATGATGGGAAGAGCCCATTTGATTATTGGAACCGGGGTCTCCCTGTCGGTATTAGCCTTGAACGGATACGAAGTGACTCCGGCTGCCGTGGCTGCCGCTGTAGTCGGTTCACTGTTGCCGGATATTGACGAGCCTAACTCCATGCTCGTGAGTCGTGCGTTGCCTACCAAAATGCTCAGACTCGTACAGCTTTTGATGATTGGGGCTGCGGGCTGGGTATTTTTCACCCGTATGGCTCCACCGCCGTGGAATCTTGTTCTGGCTTTACTGATGATCAGCGCTTCCTTTATGCCTTCACGATCGATGCGAAAGGTTATTATCTTTTTGATTGGGGTTGGCTTAGCCTGGTATGGGGAAGCATATGCGCCATGGAATTACATTGCCGGGTGCCTGCTGATTATCTGTACGCTTGTCCCTCACCGGGGATTGACGCATACGGTGTACGGAACAGTCGCATGGACTGCGTTGCTGTACGGTACAACCCGTCTGCACGGTGACAGCATATGGCTGGCTGGTGGTTTGGCGTATCTGCTGCATTTGTTGGCAGATTCCTTGACGAATAACGGAATTAAACCTTTGCCACCGCTCAAATGGAAGCTGCGATTTAAGCTGATGAGTACCGGAACGCGCAAAGGGGCGCAGGTGGAGAACATCTGCATTGCCTTGACGGCTGTACTTGTTATTATCGCTTTACTTCGTTATAAGCATTTGATATGAAGCGCTCTATTTTGTAGCTCTATTAAATCAAAAAAACAGTCAAAACATGTATAACGTGTTTTGACTGTTTTTAATAGATTGTACTTTTCTGAGAATACCTTAAGCTCGTTCAATAATCGTATTCAGTGTCGTACGATCCAGGTTTTGTACCAGCTTGACGATCAGTTCTTTGGCTGCATCGTAATCGTCGGTGTGAATAATGGACGAGGAAGTGTGGATGTATCGTCCGCAAATGCCAATGACGGTGGAGGGCACTCCAATTCCGCTTAAATGAACCTGACCTGCATCGGTCCCACCTGTGGAGATGAAATATTGATACTTGATCTTGTGCGTTTCCGCCATATCCTGCACGTATTCCACAATCCCGCGATGTGTAATCATACCCGGATCAAATACCCGTAGCAGCGCGCCTTTACCCAAATGCCCGTAAGCGTTCGGATCACCACCCATATCGTTGGCCGCACTGCAATCCAGTGCAAAGAAAACGTCCGGTTGAATCAGGTTGGCTGCCGTGCGTGCGCCGCGCAATCCCACTTCCTCCTGAACGGTAGCTCCCGCATACAGCGTATTAGGCAGTTTGTCCTTTTCCTTATGTAACGCTTCAAGCAGTTCAATAGCCAAGCCTACACCATAGCGGTTATCCCACGCTTTAGCCATGATTTTTTTCGGATTCGCCAGTGGAGTAAAATCACAAATCGGCGCAATGGCTGTTCCCGGCACGATACCCAGCTCTTGCGCTTCCTGACGGCTGTCCACGCCGATATCCAGATACATATGCTTGATGTCCATGGGCTTGCTACGTTGTGATTCATCCAGCAAATGGGGCGATACTGAGCCAACGACACCAATAATCGGCCCATTCGGAGTCAGCACCTGAAGACGTTGTGACATGATGGCCTGACTCCACCAGCCTCCAACGGGCTGAAAGCGGATCATACCATTTTCCGTAATGCCATTGACGATAAATCCGACTTCATCCAGATGGCCCGCAACCATCACACGCGGTCCGTTCTCTTCACCGCGCAGCACGCCGAAAAGGCTACCCAAACGATCTTGCACGATTTCGTCCGTATAACCGGATATCCGTTCTTTAACCCATGCCCGCAGCTCTCGCTCATGCCCCGGAATGGAAGGAAACTCCGTTAAGGTTTTAAACAGTTCTAATGTTTTTGATTCCATGATGTTATACCTCGCTCCTTATTAATTAACCAGTGGTCGTCATCCATCCAGTATGAATGGATTTGTACGGAATGTCCACGATATCATTTTCCTGACATAACAATTCCCCATAAAGCTAATAATGATAAGGACACAATGAATCCGAACCGCAAAGTGCGGAATTTACAAATAAGGGGTGGTGGATGATGCCAGCTAAATCTGGCCAACGCGGTTTTCGTACCAATACGCCGCCGTTGTCCATAAATGAAAAGGACTACCAGAGTATTTCCAAAAAGCACGAGCCGTCTACAAACGTTTTTGCCAACTGTGTGCGGGCTTTTCTGGTTGGAGGCGGCATCTGTGTGATTGGTCAGGCAATTCAGGAAGCCTTCATGGCAGGGATGCACATTTCGGCCAAGGAGGCGGCACCGCCGACCTCATCCATGATGATCCTGCTGGCAGTCATATTGACCTGCTTCGGGGTGTACGACAAGTTTGCCCAATGGGCGGGAGCAGGAACCGCTGTACCGATTACAGGCTTTGCCAACTCGATGTGTTCGGCTGCACTGGAGCATCGTTCTGAGGGGCTGGTGCTCGGTGTAGGCGCGAATATGTTCAAGCTGGCAGGGTCGGTTATCGTATTCGGGGTGGTGGCAGCGTTCGTTGTAGGTGTCATCTACGCCTTTCTTGGAGTAGGGGGTAACCATCTATGAGAAGACAGGGAGGACAAACCTGGAAGTTTGAATCCAGACCGCGCATCGTTGGAAGTGCAACCGTTGTTGGCCCGGATGAAGGAGAGGGGCCGCTGTCCACGGATTTTGACTACATTTATGACAATCTCGAAATTAACGAAAAAACATGGGAAAAAGCGGAACGCAGATTGTTCGAGCACTCTACTGAGCTAGCGTTAATTAATGCCAATTTGAACAAAGAGGAAGTACAGTTTTTTATCAGTGGTGATCTGATGAATCAAATTATCAGTAGCTCCTTTTCAGCGCGCAAGCTCGCGATTCCTTATTTGGGTGTTTTCGGAGCCTGCTCTACGTCGATGGAAAGTCTGGCCTTAGCCGCGCTTATTGTGGATTCAGAGGCGGGCGACTATGTAATGGCGGGTACGACGAGCCATAACTGTACTGTGGAAAAGCAGTTCCGATATCCTACGGAATACGGAGCACAGAAGCCTCCAACGGCCCAATATACCGTCACCGGCTCAGGCACCGCAGTTGTGGGACATGCCAAGTCAGGTACGGTGGTAGATTGCGCTACCATTGGACGTGTTACGGATATGGGGATTAAAGACCCATTTAACATGGGAGGGGCGATGGCTCCGGCGGCGGCAGATACCTTGTTGTCCCATTTTCGAGATACAGGCCGGGACCCTGGTTATTATGATCTTATTGTAACGGGGGATTTGGCCTCAGTAGGCTTGCCGATTACCAAGGAGCTGCTTAAAAAGCAAAATATTGATGTGAGTCAGACGGAATTTAACGATTGCGGTTTACTTATTTATGACCTGAACAAACAAAAGCAAGTCATTGCAGGCGGCAGTGGTGCCGGATGCTCGGCTGTTGTAACCTACGGGCATTTGTTAAAACGGCTCGAAAAGGGAGAACTTCAGAAGGTACTGGTCGTGGCGACCGGGGCATTGCTGTCTCCTTTGTCGACACAGCAAGGAGAAAGCATTCCATGCATTGCACATGCTGTAGCTTTCGAAGCGGGAGGAAAAGTATGATATATCTATGGGCTTTTTTAGTCGGTGGTGCCATTTGTGTCGTGGGTCAGTTGATGATGGATGTCATTAAAATGACCCCGGCACATACGATGAGTACGTTGGTGGTAGCAGGTGCAATTGCTGATGCCGTTGGGATATACGATCCGCTTATCAAATTTGCCGGAGCGGGTGCGACGATTCCAATTACCAGTTTTGGTAACTCACTCGTACACGGCGCATTAACCGAATTGGAAAAGGACGGATGGCTTGGTGTCATTACAGGGATTTTTAGTGTGACAAGTGCAGGGATTTCCTCGGCGATTATATTCTCTTTTTTGGCAGCTCTGGTTGTACGTCCAAAAGGATAAACTTATATTGTACTTTTAAGCGTTGGTAATCGAATGATGCAAAATGCTGAATTAAATAAGCTTAAAAATTAGCCCTTCGGATCTGAATGACCGGAGGGCTTTTTTATATGTCTGCATACAAAATGCTGCCAAACTGTAGCACTGGCTCGAACATCTGGAAAAGGACTCAAGTATACTCTATGCCCTCCTTCATGTACAATAATAGGAAACATGTTGCTATCTAGGAGGTTTACAGGCTATGCCCGTGCGTCAAGAATCTGTGCAGATTGTATCTGCAATCCGAGCTAATCTGGAATCATGCATATTAGGTAAATCCTTTGAAATAAAATTACTGCTAACGACTATGCTGGCGGGTGGGCACATTCTGATCGAGGACGTTCCGGGTACGGGAAAAACGCAAATGATCAAGGCTCTTGCCAAATCCATGCGCGGTGATTACCGCCGTGTTCAATGTAATCCTGATATTCTCCCCAGTGATATAACAGGGGTTTCCATATTTCATCCACGGGATGAGCGCTTTTATTTTCGTCCGGGTCCTGTAATGACAAATATTTTATTGGCAGACGAAATTAACCGGGCAACGACGAAAACGCAATCGGCTTTGCTGGAAGTGATGGAGGAGCGAAGTGTAACCGTGGATGGAGAAACGCATATGCTGCCTCATCCTTTTATGCTGTGTGCTACGCAAAATCCGATTGATTTTGAAGGGACTTATATGCTGCCGGAAGCGCAGCTTGATCGTTTTATGCTCAAAATCAGTCTCGGCTATCCTGATATGGAGACTGAGCGGAACATGCTGCTTCGTCATCAGGAGGGGCAGCCGGCAGATCGACTGGAGGCGGTAGCGCATATGGAACAGATAGCCGCAATCCAGCAGGAAATCAGAGAAATGTACATGGACGAGGCAGTTACGTCCTATTTACTTGATATCGTACGTGCGACCAGAGAGCATTCATCGGTACTGCTGGGAGCCAGCCCGCGGGCGGCGCTTGCTTTTGTGATGGCCACCAAGGCGTACGCTTTTCTGGAAAATCGTGATTACGTGCTTCCTGACGATGTGAAAATATTGGCACCTTATGTGCTGGCGCATCGTTTACTGCTTCGTCCCGAGGCGCGTCTCGACAGCTCCAACGCCCAGTCTGTACTTCAGGCTGTCCTTCGGCAGGTGAACGTACCCGTGCGAATGGAGCGTCCGTAGGGAATGAAGAAAGTCAAAAGGAAGCGCAGGCTCCTCCGGCTGTCAGGCCGCATCTGGCTTCTGATGGCCATATGGGTGGTATGTCTGCTATATCTGTTGTTTCAGGGTGGCAAGACGTCAGTCATGCTATTGTCCATGGTTACGCTGTTAGTCATTTATTTATGGATCGTCGGGTTGAGCGGGGTACGCCGTGTTCAGGGTTCAAGGCAGCTTTCGCAAGGCTCAGAGTTCGGGGAGCTACTGCATGCGGGAGATCAGGTGCATGTAAAGCTGAGCTTGAGACTTCCTGGCTTTCTTCCACTGCCGTATATCATTGTTCGTGAGGTGCTCAAGCGTCATACAGGTGAATCCTGGTCGTTTGAGGACAGTGTTATCCCCAGCATGAAAGGAAGCGGACAGCTTGCCTTCCAGACCCCTGCGTTGGAGCGGGGAAGCTATTATTTTGCGCAAACGGAGTGTGTGAGCGAGGATATCTTCGGCCTGTTGGAGCATAAAGGCATGTTAAACGCACCCGGTGAATTTCGGGTACTGCCCCGCACGGTATTCATTCCCTATTGGCAGTTAAATGACCGTCGCTCGCGGATGTCCGGGCCACAGACCGTCCAGACTCGAACACGCCGCGAAACGACACAAATTAACGGAGTGCGGGACTATGTATATGGGGACCGTTTTTCACGTATCCATTGGAATGCGACCGCACGTACAGGAAGCTGGAAATCCAAGGAATTTGAGCATGAGACGGTTCCGAAAACGATGCTTGTACTGGACATACACACGAAACATTATGTAAATGCCGATCAGTTTGAACTGGCCGTATCCTCAATCGCTTCATTGCTGGAATATGGCGGACGGGAGCGGATGGGAGTAGGTCTTTGTACGGCAGGGGAAACAGGCACTGTCTTTCAGCCCAGTGAGCAGATGATGGAACGGCAACGGATGATGCATCATTTGGTAGACATACACACCACTTCTCAAGGCAGTCTTATGGCCGCTGTAGAAAGCGGTGTTCGGCAATTTCCACAAGGCTGCTATTTTGTGCTGATTAGTCCGTTGAAGGATCATCAGGCGTTGGAGCTTCTTCGCTGGGTCGATACCCGGGGGATGACCCCGTGCCACGTTTATATCGGAGAAGGCTCAAGTGAGGGACAGGCAGAAGAATGGATGAGCATGCTTCGTACAAGAGGCATTCAGGGTTATCATGTTCCGAGTCTTGAAGAGCTTCCAGCTGTAATGGGGGGAGGGACGCTATGAAGAACTGGCTACAATCGCTGAAGGGCTCCTGGGCTGCGGCTTTTACATTTTTATGGATTATTATTATTGCCATGCAATGGGTGTCCTTTGCTTCAGTGCTGTGGCTTGAAGAGACAAGAACGCTTGTATTGGCGACGGTTACGATGCTGGCTCTGGTGAAAATTTTGCTGCCGCTTCGGCCTTGGATTGAATTTATCGTCAAAGCGGCGACGTTATTTTTTATTTTGTACCGGACGCTCGTGTCCTACTCGATTATTATTCCTTTCGGGGGTTTTGCAAACCGTCTGGATCAATTTATATCGAATATGTCTCCGTATATCTGGTTTTCACTGATCGCTTGGCTTGTTATTGAGATGTTACCACTCATCGTTACGACGAAGCAGCGCATTCTGGTTTTTGTGGGTATTAATATTGCCGCGCTGGCAGTGCTTGATTCGTTCACGCCAACCGTGCTGTGGGAAGAAGTCGCATGGATGGTCTTTGCGGGTATGGGTTGGCTGGTGACTCAGCATTTGCAGTATTTTCGGCAGCACTATCCTCAAGGCTGGAAACACATTCGCCGTTACCCGTACAAAATTGCAGCCAATATTGCGGTCATTTTTGCTTTGATTATTATGGCTGGCGTGAATATGCCAGAGATAGAGCCGACCTTAACGGATCCATATACGGCTTGGACCCAGCGAAATAGCTCATCTACCGTTGGTATTAACAATGGAGCCGGGGCTATGAATCAGCGGATGAGTACAGCATCGGGCTATAGTCGGCAGGATAATCGACTGGGTGGGGGGTTTAATTTTGACTACTCTCCCGTAATGACCATCACGACGAACCAGCGAAGCTACTGGCGGGGCGAGACGAAGCGAACGTATTCCGGTACGGGCTGGAGTGATGCAGACAACGACGACCAAACGCTGAATGATGTGCCAATGACGGCAGAGCTGGAAAATACACAAGAAACACTGCATTCGACCGAGCAGGTCGTTCAGACCATTACGATGCAAAATGATCAGAGCTATCCGGTTTTGTTCGGCGCGTATTCGGTACATCGTGTTCAATCGGTGGACAGAGACTCGCGGGCAGACGGATTGCGTTGGAAACCGGAACAGGCAGAACTGCTTTGGAATTCATCCTCCAGAAGAACTGCTTATCCGAAAACGTATACTCTGGTGTCACATGTACCTGTAATCCCGGAGAAAGAGCTGCGCAAGAAAACGTTTAATGAGCTGTATGGAAAGAACAAGCAGGAAGCCTATTTGCAAATCCCGAATGAGCTGCCGAAGCGAGTGCGTGATTTGGCTCAAAATGTAACGTCATCGGCGAAGACACCTTATGAAAAGGTCGGACTGCTACAGCAATATTTACAGCGAAATTATGCATATACAAACAATCCGGATCTTTCTCGCAAAAGAAGCAAGGATTTTGTGGATGCCTTTCTGTTTGAGATTCGGGAAGGCTATTGCGATTATTATTCCACTTCGATGGTTATGATGGCCCGCTCCGTTGGTGTTCCGGCACGGTGGGTCAAAGGATATGCACCTGGTCAGCAAACATTTTCGGATGATGCAACGACCAGCGATGGTAACGAAAATATGTCTTCCTATTCCGTTACCAACGCGGATGCTCATTCCTGGGCCGAAGTGTATCTGGGTGAATACGGCTGGGTTCCTGTAGAAGCCACGCCGGGCTTTGATATGCCGTTGCTTACGGAGCAGGAGGATTCGAAAACGCCTGATACTCCAGAAGTGAAAGATCAGCCTGAGCCTGAACAGTCTGCGCAGACATCGCAGGCCAATTCGGAGGAAGGCACGAAGATTCATCCTGTAATCATAGCGGCGGCAGTGGCTGTTATCGTACTGTGGGGCGCTTATATCGTATGGCGTAATCGGGCAGATATTCATTTTTATCTGCTGCGTCTGCGTAAAGGAAAGCCGTTGACCCCGGACGAAAAGGTGATCGTCGAAACCGAGCGCTGGCTCCGTTACATGCGGAGTAAGGGGTTTGCACGTACTAGCCACGAGACGCTGAGGGAATCGGTCGGCAGATGGTCAGTTGAATCACCGGAACGCGCTTCAATTCTGCATCTGCTGCTGGAGCTGTTTGAACAAGCGCGCTACAGTCCTTCCTCGGTAACTGCCGAGGATTGGCACAAGGTCCGCCAGCAAGCGGCCCTGTTGCATAAGAAGGGTTAGTCCGGAAGGCAAACTGAATGAAACGAAAGAAAAACCGTGTCGGATCAGAAGGACGAAGGCTAAACCGTTTTTTACTCGGCTCGAAAGCTGCCGATTTATAATCTTCATCACATGCTCTGTAAAAAGCTGTCCGTTTGTTGCGGATAGCTTTTTACTAACCCCTATTAATATGGTATAGTTTGTCGTATGAAACTGAGGTGACCGACGTTGTTTGAAATGCTGATGCCCAAATTACGGGTAAATACCGTCTTTGATATTGATCTTGAAGGCTTGTATGCTCAAGGATATCGCGGCATTATTACGGATTTGGATAATACGCTGGTTGGTGCAAAAGCGCCGAATGCGACTCCCGAGCTGGTGGCCTGGTTTGAGAAGGTCAAACAGGCGGGTTTTAAGCTTGTCATCGTGTCCAACAATAATATGGGACGTGTATCTGTGTTCGCTACGCCTTTGGACATTGAATTTATACATGCCGCACGGAAGCCCTCCAACTCGTCCTTCCGCAGAGCCATCCGTATGATGGGACTTACCCCGGAAGAGACTATAATGGTCGGGGACCAAATGTTGACGGATGTATTGGGTGGCAACCGACTGGGATTGCACACGGTGCTGGTGCTGCCAATATCCATCCATGATGAAGGAATCATGACCCGCTTTAATCGGCGGTTGGAGCGAATCGCGCTCACAAGGTTACGTAAGAAAGGCTTATGGCTTGAGGAGGAAAAGAAGAATGACTGAAAGACCTGACGGCGGAACTGCTGTCAAATGTAGTGGGTGCGGTATCACGATGCAGACCACTAGCCCGGAGCTTCCGGGATATATTCCTGAAAAATTGCTTACACGCGAGCCTGTCATCTGTCAGCGCTGTTTCCGGATTAAAAACTATAATGAAACGTCTTCGGTAGCTGTGGATCAGGATGAGTTCCTGAAACTGCTCAGCCAAATTGGGGACAAGGACGCTCTCGTCATCCACATTGTGGACATTTTCGACTTTGAAGGCAGTCTGATTTCCGGCTTGCAACGTTTCGTAGGATCTAATCCGGTTGTACTGGCTGTGAACAAGACGGATTTGTTGCCTAAGGTAACGAACTGGAACAAGGTCCTCAACTGGGTGCAAAAGCAGGCTAAGGAGCAAGGACTTCGCACGGCCGATATCGTTCTGTGCTCGGCCAAAAAAAATCAGGGCTTTGATCGTCTGCTGGATGTGGTGTCCGAGTTGCGTGGCAATCGGGATGTGTATGTGGTCGGTGCAACAAATGTTGGTAAATCCACGCTCATTAACCGCTTGATCCGTGATCATAGCGATATGGAGCAGGAGTTAACAACATCCCGTTACCCGGGAACGACGCTGGATATGGTGAATATTCCGCTCGACGACGGTAAGCATATTATTGATACACCGGGTATTGTGTACCCTTGGCGGTTCAGTGAAATCGTGTCCCGGCAGGATTTGAGCGCCATTATGCCGGACAAGCCGCTGAAACCTGCTGCTTATCAGCTGGACCCCGGACAAACCTTGTTTTTCGGTGGGATGGCGAGGTTTGATTTTGTAGAAGGTCAACATCAATCGTTCACCTGCTACATCAACGGTAGTCTTAAAATTCATCGCACCAAGCTGGAGCGGGCGGATCAACTGTTCGAAGATCATGCCGGAGAACTGTTGTCACCGCCGACACGTGATCAGTTGGCAGATATGCCGGAATGGACAAGACATGAGTTCCGCGTTCCTCGTAAATCTCAATCGGATATTTATATCTCCGGTCTGGGATGGATCAGGGTCAATAGTGAGAACGGGGCTTTGGTAGCGGTTCATGCTCCTCGGGGAATCCGTGTCCTTCTACGGCCTTCGTTGATTTAACGAATGTTGAACCATGTGATCGGGCGGCAAGGAACAGATTCAGGTTCCTGCCGCCGTTCATGTATTTGTGCAGCCTAATATTTTGCAACATGGGGGAGAACGACGATGAGCAGCGGGGAGTCTGGAGTGACCGAACAAGGTCTTGTATTATTGGGCGTATTGGGTGATCCGATCAAGCACTCCAAATCGCCTCTCATGCATAAAGTAGCTTTAAAGGCAGCGGGGATAGAGGGGGATTTTGTTCCTCTTCACGTCAAGCCCGATCAGCTGGAGGACGCCATGAAGGGGATTCGGGCTTTGCATTTCCGCGGAGTCAATGTGACGATTCCCCATAAAGTTGAAGTTATGAAATATTTGGATGAGATTGATGAAGGAGCCAGACTCATCGGCGCTGTCAACACGATTGTGAACGACAACGGACGACTTAAGGGTTACAATACGGACGGGATCGGCTACGTGCGTTCCCTCAAAGAAGAGACTTCGGTCAAGCTGAAAGGCACAAGAATTGCGGTCCTCGGAGCCGGAGGTGCTGCCAGAGGTGTGATTCATGCGTTACTGGAGGAACAGCCGGAATCGGTCATTATTCTGAATCGGACACGCGATAAGGCCGAGCAGCTGGCATTGGAGTGGACGACGGAAGCAATCCCTGTGACGGGTTATTCTAACGATGAAGCGGAGAGCGTGCTTGCATCGGTGGATGTGCTGATCAATACGACCTCGGTAGGAATGTCTCCTCTATCCGATGAGCTTCCGCTGGAAACGAGTCTGATTCCAGAAGGAATCATTGTAAGTGATTTGATCTACAACCCGCTGGAAACGAGATTTTTGCGCGAAAGCCGTAAACAGCGCGGCTGCACCGTACACGGAGGCTTGGGCATGTTCGTGTATCAGGGAGCAGTGGCCTTTGAGTATTTTATGGGCGTAGCCCCTGCTGTAGACGAAATGAGAGCGGCTGTGCTGAGAAGCCTGTCGTAAGTCGGATTTTACACTAAAATTATGGAATTGCCGCATGGCATATGTGGTTATGAAGGAGTTAAGTATACATGTTAACAGGTAAACAAAAAAGGTATTTGCGCTCGATGGCGCATCATCTGGACCCGGTTTTTCAAGTAGGGAAAAACGGTACGAACGAGCATCTTATGCGTCACATTAACGATGCGATTGAAAAGCGCGAGCTGATGAAGGTGCAGATTTTGAACAACTGTCTGGATGACAAGCATGAAATTGCGGAAGAACTGGCTACGGAAACAGGTTCCGAGCTTGTACAGCTCATCGGGAGCACGATTATTTTGTACAAGGAATCCCGTGATAACAAGCAAATCGAGCTGCCTAGAGGATAAACACGCGGGGAGGAGACTATGAAAATCGGTATTATGGGCGGTACATTTGACCCGATTCATATTGGACATCTGCTGGCTGGAGAAGCGGCAAGGGATGCCTATGCGCTGGACCATGTATGGTTCATGCCTTCCCATATCCCTCCCCACAAGCACCAGGCGGGGGCTAGCGGCACAGAGCGGCTGGAGATGACGAGTGAAGCGGTGGCGGGCCATCCTGCTTTTGGAGTGTTAGATATTGAAGTGCTTCGAGGTGGGGTATCTTATACTATTGACACGATCAAAGAGCTTCAGGAGCTGCATCCTGCTGTAGATTTTTATTTTATTATCGGCGCGGATATGGTGAATTACTTACCTCATTGGCAGGGGATTGAGGAGCTGGCACAGCGAATTTGTTTTATCGGTGTCCGGCGTCCCGGTTTCCAGCTTGCGCTGAATGAACTACCGCATTATTTGCAGAACAAGGTGCTGCTGGCGGATATGCCGGTGGTGGATATTTCTTCGACGGATATTCGGGAACGTGTTGCGGAAGGGCGCACCATTCGCTATCTTGTGCCTGATCGTGTGCATGACTACATTACAAGGGGCGGTTTGTATGAAGTACAGCCGTGAGCAATTGATGGAGGCTGTATCCGGTCAAATGCCTGAAAAACGCTGGAAGCACACACTGGGTGTCATGCATACCTCCGTGGAGCTTGCCAAGCGGTATGGCGCGGACCCGGATAAGGCCGAATTAGCGGCTATTTTGCATGATGTAGCGAAATATTGGTCCGTTCAGCAGATGGAGGAAGTGATTCGCAGTCATCCCGAATGTGACCAGGAGCTTTTGCAGCATGACAAGCAACTGTGGCATTCTGAGGTAGGATATTGCGTTGCAGCGAGAGACTATGGGGTGGAAGACTCTGAAATACGGAATGCCATTCGCTGGCATACCTCAGGCCGTGTGGGCATGAGTTTGCTGGACAAGGTCGTGTGTCTCGCTGATTATATCGAACCGGGACGAGATTTCCCTGGGGTAGATCATATCCGCAAACAGGCGAAAAAAAGTTTGGAGCAGGGTCTTGTCGCTGGATTTGATTCCACGATTTCACTGCTGCTGGAGAAGCAAAAGGTTATTTTTCCGCTGACGGTACTGTCGCGAAATGATCTGATCCAACAACTTAAACAGAGAAAATCGGAGGTTCATGAATGACCATAACTAATGAGAAATTAATGCAAATTACGGTTGAGGCCGCTGAAGATAAGAAGGCCATGAATATTGTAGCCCTTGACTTGCGGGGCGTATCCCTTGTCGCGGATTATTTTGTAATCTGCCACGGTAATTCGGATACTCAGGTACAGGCGATTGTGACGGAAATTCGCAAACGCGCTCATGATGAAGGTACAACAATCAAAGGGATCGAAGGAATGGATTCCGGCCGCTGGGTTCTGATGGACTTGGGAGATGTCGTAGTGCATGTCTTCCATCGCGACGAGCGTGAATATTATAACATTGAAAGACTTTGGTCGGACGCTAAGGTTGTGGAGAAGGTATGAATCTGATTGCTGGTACTTATGTCACGATTATGGTAGATCGTGAGGTATCCCCTTTCGGCTACTTTCTCACAGTTGGCGATCAGGATGTACTGCTGCATTATACGGAGCTGACACGTGAGATTGAGGTTGGAGAACGGCTGGAAGTATTTATTTTTCACGATACAGAGGACCGTTTGGCCGCTACCATGAAAAAACCGTTCCTGTCGTTGGGCGAACTGGCAAAGCTACAGGTGGCGGATGTGCATCCGCGTCTGGGTTGTTTTCTGGAAATGGGATTGGGTCGTCAATTGCTGCTGCCGATTCGTGAGTTGCCTGAGAACCGGGATTTGCATCCTCAGGTGGGCGACTACGTCTATGCTATCATGGAACATGATAAGCAGGGCAGGCTGCGAGCGAAGCTGGCGGGTGAGCAAGAGCTGGCTCCATTGTCCTTCCATGCACCTGATTCATGGCTCAATACGTGGGTGCAGGCGACGGTGTACAAGCCGCTTCAGATGGGGACATTTGTCCTGGTGGACGGAGGCGTGCTTGGTTTTGGCGCGATTGGCATGATCCATTCCTCGGAACGTAACCGGATGCTTCGTTTGGGTGAAGAGGTGAAGGTACGGGTCACACTGGTTCGTGAAGACGGTCGGGTGAATTTGGCGATGTCGCCGCGCAAGGAAGTGGGCCGTGATGAGGATGCGGATCGTCTCATTGCCTTTTTGAAAGAGCGGCCGGGTGGCGGTATGCCTTATTCCGACGCCACGCCGCCGGATATTATTAAGCAACGGTTTGGTATCAGTAAATCCGCCTTCAAGCGTGCCATGGGCAAGCTGATGAAGGAAGGGCTGGTTACGCAAAAGGAAAACTGGACCTATCTGGTGGAGAAAATGCCTGAACCGAAGGACGGGAATGGGGAATAAAAAATGGCTTCTTACCGGAAGTTTGCCTATGTGTATGATGAGCTGATGCAGGACATGCCGTACCCGGACTGGCTGCGTTTTGCTCGGCAGGCCTGGGATCAGCATGGTATGCCGCATACGGTGGCAGAGCTGGGCTGTGGGACGGGCTCCATTACGATTCCACTGGTCAACTCGGGCTTCGAGGTGGCTGGCATCGACTTGTCTTCAGATATGCTGGCAGTAGCCCGTCGCAAAATGGAAACGACTACGCAAGGACAGCGTTTGTTCCGTGAGGGTAGCATTCGCTGGATAGAGCAGGATATGCGGGAATGGAGTTTACCAGAGCCTGTGGATTCTGTCATTTCTTTTTGCGATTGTCTGAATTATTTGCTGGAGGAAGAGGACATTACTGCTACTTTTCGCAGAACGTATGCCGGTCTTAAGCCTGGCGGAACCTTTCTGTTCGATGTACATCATCCCCAGACGTTTGTGCGTTATGATGATGAGCAGCCCTTTGTACTGGACGAGCGCTCCATCTCATATATCTGGACTTGTGCGTTGGACACTCCGCGCTGTGAAATTGAGCATCATCTCAGCATTTTTGCGAGAGCAGAAAATGAAGGGCGCGATGTATACCAGCGGTTCGAGGAGATTCATGTGCAACGTGCCTATGACCCGGACTGGATGAAAACGGAATTGTCCAAAGCCGGTTTTCGCGATGTGAAGGTATATGCGGACTTTGAATGGGTAGAAGCAGTAGATGACGCGGCCAGATTATTTTATGTTGCTGTAAAATAATGAAGCTTTATCAGGCTAATATAGGACAAAGAAAGACGCTTTTCATGATGACATGAAGGGCGTCTTTTTGCATAAGAGCTTCAAATTATATGTTTACTTTATAGTTCAGTTGAAGTTCATCACCGGGTACACCGCGAATGCCCCAATTCTGTTTCGGTGTCTCGAATATAGTAATTTCAAGATCCTGCGGGGCAATGCCTAAATTGTTAATTCTTTGGAATAGCAGCTGGATGAGGTGCTTTTTAGCCTCTGTCGTTCTGCCTTCAAACACACTAATTTCAATAATGGTGTATGCCTGCGAGCGATCGTGGGCAAATATGAAGTCTTCCTGATTCATCGGGAAAAAACGATGAAACCTTTTGTCGGGGGGATATTGGAACGCATCCACCACAGCGAAGTGAATCACATCTGAAAGTTGCTCCTTGATTGGATTCAGTGCTTCTTTTATTCCGTAAATTTTAATTTGTGCCATGTCTCAGCTCACCTTTCTCATCTCAACTCATCTCAATCTGGCTCGGAGCTAATTATAAAACATTTGCCTCCGTGTGTCATGGAGCAAACGAATGAAGTTGGTGTTTAGCACCAGATGTAGTCCTTATTTGACTTTTTTCGCGGTTTTCAATATAATAGTGCCATTATTAACGGTTAAACAATCGCTGATGAGGAATAGTAGTTTTGTCTGGACATGTAGAGAGCCGGCGGATGGTGCAAGCCGGTTGACAGTGCAAAGTGAACTCGCCTCGGAGATATGCGCCCAACGCAGGAATGCCCTATACAGGTGCTTGAACCCTGTTATTAACCCGCATCGGATCACCTCCGTTATCAGGTGCAAAGGGAGTAGAAGGCGAAGAACGCTTTCTGCTAACTAGGGTGGTACCACGGGAATATAACCTCTCGTCCCTAGCGCTGACACGCTACGGGATGCAGAGGTTTTTTTGTTGCATACCGTTTGAGGAGGAAATGACAATGACAGACACACAGCCGAAGCACGGCTATCAACCGCAAAGTATTGAACCAAAATGGCAGAAATATTGGGATGAGAACAAAACGTTCCGTACCGGGGAAGAGCCGGGCAAACCGAAGTTTTATGCTTTGGATATGTTCCCGTACCCGTCTGGAGCTGGTCTGCATGTAGGCCACCCGGAAGGTTACACGGCAACGGATATTGTTTCACGGTATAAAAGAATGCGCGGCTATAACGTACTGCATCCGATGGGTTGGGACGCCTTCGGTCTGCCTGCCGAGCAGCATGCGCTGGATACGGGAGAGCATCCACGTGAAATTACGGTAAAAAATGTTAATAACTTCCGCCGTCAAATCAAATCGCTTGGCTTTTCATACGACTGGGATCGTGAAATCAGCACAACAGACCCCGATTATTATAAATGGACACAGTGGATTTTCATACAGCTGTATAAGCGCGGTCTTGCTTATGTAGCTGAAGTGCCTGTGAACTGGTGTCCTGCATTGGGAACGGTGTTGGCGAATGAAGAAGTAATTGACGGCAAGAGTGAGCGTGGCGGTCATCCGGTTATCCGCAAACCTATGCGTCAATGGATGCTGAAAATAACGGAATATGCTGATCGTCTGCTGGATGATTTGGAGGAGCTGGATTGGTCCGAAAGCATTAAAGATATGCAGCGGAACTGGATCGGCAAGTCTACTGGGGCAGAGGTTCATTTTCCAATTGAAGGCCATGACAAGCAATTAACGGTATTTACAACCCGCCCGGATACGCTGTTCGGCGCAAGCTACTGTGTGCTGGCTCCTGAGCAGGAATTGGTGGATGTTATCACTACACCTGAGCAAAAGGATGCCGTAAATCAATACCGTGAACAAGCTGCCCGTAAAAGCGATCTGGAGCGTACGGATCTGGCGAAGGATAAAACGGGTGTCTTCACAGGCGCTTACGCGGTGAATCCGGTGAACGGTGAAAAGCTGCCGATCTGGATTGCTGACTATGTGCTGGCAGGCTACGGAACAGGCGCGATCATGGCTGTACCAGGTCACGACACACGTGACTGGGAATTTGCGAAGCAATTCGGGCTGAATATCATTGAGGTTGTCCAAGGTGGAGACGTGGCTAAAGAGCCATACACCGAGGATGGTCCGCACGTCAACTCAGGTCCGCTGAATGGACTTACGAATGAGGAAGCCATTCCGAAGATGATTGAATGGCTTGAAGCCGAGGGTAAAGGACAAGGAAAAGTGACGTACCGCTTGCGCGACTGGCTGTTCAGCCGTCAACGCTATTGGGGCGAGCCGATTCCGGTGATTCATCTGGAAGATGGAACGATCAAAACAGTTTCTGAGGATCAACTGCCGCTCGTACTGCCGGAAATGGATAACATCAAGCCTTCAGGCACAGGAGAGTCCCCGTTGGCCAATGCGACGGACTGGGTAGAAACTATTGATCCCGAGACGGGCTTGAAAGCACGCCGTGAGACGAACACCATGCCACAATGGGCGGGAAGCTGCTGGTATTACCTGCGCTATATTGATCCGCATAACGATAAAGAGCCTGTATCCAAGGAGAAGCAGCGCGAATGGCTGCCTGTGGATCTGTACATCGGCGGTGCGGAACATGCGGTTCTTCACTTGCTGTATGCTCGTTTCTGGCACAAGGTGCTGTATGATATTGGCGTTGTAGAAACAAAAGAGCCTTTCTACAAGCTGGTCAACCAGGGTATGATTCTAGGCAACAATAATGAAAAAATGAGTAAATCACGCGGTAATGTCATCAACCCTGACGATATTGTGAATACGTTTGGCGCGGATACGCTGCGCATTTATGAGATGTTTATGGGGCCGCTGGAAGCGACCAAGCCTTGGAGCGAAAACGGGGTTGAGGGAGCGCATCGTTTTCTGTCCCGTGTATGGCGCCTGTTCGTTTCCGAGGATGGCAGCCTGAACGATAAAATTTCAAATGAAGGCGGCAGTGATGAGTTCAATCGGACCTGGCATAAAACGCTGAAGAAAGTAACCGAGGATCTGGACGCGCTGCGCTTCAATACGGCGATCAGCCAACTGATGATTTTTACCAATGATGCATACAAAGCAGACCGTTTGCCGCGTGCAGCAATGGAAAACTTCGTGCAAATGCTGTCGCCGCTTGCACCGCATCTGGCCGAGGAACTGTGGCAGCTGCTGGGACACAACGAAAGCATTACCTACGCGGCTTGGCCTGCTTATGATGAAGCATGGACGGTGGATGCCGAAGTGGAAATTGTGGTGCAGGTGAACGGTAAAATCGTGCAGCGTGCGACGATTGCCAAAGACCTTGACGCCAAAGCGATGGAGGCATTCGCTCTGTCGCTGGACAACGTTCAGCAGGCGCTGGCCGGTAAAACGGTTCGCAAGGTGATTGCAGTACCAGGCAAACTGGTCAATATTGTTGCGGGTTAATCGGCTTTAAGCCGAAGGAGGCGTCTATCTTTTGCATGTCCTCCTCATACTTGTTGTGTGTGGCCCGTATCAGCTCGGGGAAGACGCTGTGCAGGCTGATGTCCAGCAGTGCGAGGGCTTCAGCGGTAATACCTCCGGGAACTGCTACCCTCGCCTGCAACTCGGCTGGTGTCATTCCGCCCTCAGTAAGCAGCTTTCCTGTGCCGATAATCATTTCACCAGCCAGGGCGCATAGTTCCGTACGGTCTATACCCGTGGCCTGAACCGCAGCATGAATCCACTGGTCCATAAAAAAGGCTAGGAAAGCAGGGCCGCAGCTGGAAAAATCCGACGTAATACGTGTATGGGATTCCTTAACCCGAA
Organism: Paenibacillus sp. RC21; assembly: GCF_044907935.1. Classification (NCBI taxonomy): domain Bacteria; kingdom Bacillati; phylum Bacillota; class Bacilli; order Caryophanales; family Paenibacillaceae; genus Paenibacillus; species Paenibacillus sp. RC21. Next base: position 739,234 of record NZ_JBIYCS010000002.1, on the reverse strand, counting down.
TCGGCCTGCTAATGTGGGACATAAGCTCTTCCAGAAGGGAGCGATCCTCCTCTGTAATCCGGCTGCCATGGATGCATAGTGAGGCTCCGCTGCCTACCTGGTGGGTAATGCTGGGAATAATTTTGGACACTTTGGCTTTCAGTGAATGCTCCAGGATGCGTAGCTGTACCGGACTTGTAATAGAAACGACGATTTGCTCTTCTGTAATGACGTTGCGTATTTCATCCGTTACGGCTTTGGATTCCAGCGGCTTCACGCAGATAAACAGGATATCGCTATCCGCTGCCGTCTCACGGTTGCTTTGGGCTGCATGTAATCCTGGATAACGACGGGCCAGCTCGGCTACCTTGGAATACGTTCGATTGCTTGCTGATATTTGCTGTGGTTTAAGTGCGTTGGAATGAATAAAAGATTCAATCAGCAGACTTCCCATGCTGCCAGTCCCGATAAATCCAACTTTCATCGTTCAACGTCCTCCTTTCATACTTTGCGGTATAGACGCTGTCATTCTTCTTAGTGTATGCACCCGGTCTTGGCCGACATGACGAATTTTATGTCTGAGCATGTTAGATCGTGCCCAAGGTCGTACCACTCTTTGGAAAATGGCTCACAGCGAGACCGTATGGAGGTTGTTTACATCCTCCGGTTAACGGGAATAGGACAGGCTTGCTCTGTTCGATTGAGACGCTGTATTGAGTGGCTCACTTTCCCTAAAATCTATGTGGAGAAGGGGACAAAATGGAAATGAACCGCTTATGGACTGGAACGGCAATAGTGCTTTCCCTAATCGGCAGTGGGCTTATTCTGTTTGCTGGTGGGCAGCGTCCAGAGCCGGAAGAAGAGTGGCAGGTGCTTAATCATAAGGTGGAGCAGGCTTTAGCGGTAGAGCCGGAGCAAAATGAGTCACGGAGCAATAGCGGCCAGACTCAGGGAAAGAGTGCTGTAGCCGAAGCCTCAGGCAAAGCTGAACTCAGTTCGGGTGGCGAAGGAGCTGGCCATGTGAAGCGTGAGGCTGTACAGGATTCTGCTGGTGCATCGGTCGATGGAAGCGAAAGCTCCAGTACCATAAAGCAGTCTGAGGTGATGGATTCGAGTTCCGTTACTGGCGTTGAAAGCTCGAATGCCACGACGAACAGGTCGAATACAGCAGGCGATCCGGTTGCTTCATCCGCTTCCGGTGAAAAAAAGGTGAACATTAATACGGCGACTGCTGCTGAGTTAATGGAACTGCCAGGGGTTGGAGCTAAAAAGGCCGAAGCGATTCTGAGCTATCGTAATCAGCATGGGCCGTTCAAGCGTGTGAGCGATTTGGATCATGTGAAGGGAATCGGTGCTAAAATGTTGGCGAAAATGAAGCCTTACGTCAGCTTATAAGTGGACATGTGGCAAGGCTGTCAGGATGGCTTTAGCGGATATATTTACGTTGTAACTTGTGTTTACGGGAGAGATGGATATGAGTACAGATGTACGCAAGGACTGGGACACCTATTTTATGGATATCGCTTATATGGTATCCACCCGTTCACGCTGCTCGCGGCGTCATGTTGGAGCCGTACTTGTACAAGGCAAAAAGCTTTTGGGCACGGCCTATAATGGTGCACCATCCGGGGTACCCGACTGCTCTGAGGCAGGCTGTATGATTTCGGAGGAGTACGAAGTCGTTCATCGCGAGGGGCGGGATGAAATGGTTAAGAAGCAGCGCTGTATCCGCACTATTCATGCGGAGCAGAACTTGCTGCTGTTCACCGACCGCATTGATCGTGAAGGGTCCTCAGTATATGTGACCGACCAGCCATGCTGGACGTGTGCCAACATGCTGGCGAACAGCGGAATTGTGGAGATCGTATACCACCGACCTTACCCAAAGGATGCCGACAAGGTTCGTGGCATGATGGAGCAAAAAGGGATTGCCTTCCGTATGCTGGATAACTACCATCCACCGAAAGAAACGCTGATGGATGTTATGAATTAAAATGTATGAATTAAGACTTGATGAATTAAAGAGTAACCGAGGAAGAACCTCTGACGAATGCTATTTTGTCAGGGGTTCTTTTTTGTTTTGCGGTTTGGACACAGAGCAATATTCTGCTATCGGGAGGTGGTTGTATTCAAGCCAAACTTGTTTTAAGCAGACCTATCTTAGCCCTTACGGTATGTTGGATTACGGGGAGTGCAGGAGCTTGTTTGTATTCCGGACGTATGCTTCTATTGCTCTGGGCGGGCGTCACGTTGATTTTTCCTCTTATGGCTCTACTGATGAAGATTCCCGTCCGGCATGTGGTGTTATTATGGCTTGCCTTGAGCGGAGGTGGATTCCATTGGGCTTGGCATGATATGCATAATGTGAGCCATATTCCTGAGGCTCTTCACGTATCGGCCTCCAAGCTGGAAGACGTGCCTGTTCGTGCATCCGGGTTCATCGCTTCCGAGGTACAGGTAGACGGTGATCGGGCACAGTTTGAGATGAGGATTAATGCAATAAGCAGTATGGGAAGTGATTCTCAAAATGACACTTTTCAGGGCGGAGTTGGGAAGAGCGAAGCTATTTCTGAACAGGTTATCGTACACATCAAGCTGGCTGCCAAACAGGAACAGCAACTGGCGGCAGGATGGCAGCGTGGAGATGCAATTCAACTGCGTGGTAGCTTAAAGGCTCCTGCAAAAGCGGGGAACTTTGGCGGCTTTGATTACAATGAATACCTGCATACACAGGAGATTCACTGGCTTTTCAAAGGGAATGGGGCCGCTTCGCTACAGAAGCAGCAAGCTTCGCAGTGGAACCGTTACACCTTGTTCAGGTGGAATGATCAGCTTAGGGAGCAATTAGGGCAACGGATGGAATCGGCATTTGGTTCTCTTCATCACGCAGGATATATGAAAGGACTTGTACTAGGAGTTACGGATGAGCTGGACCCGGCAACGTATAACGAATTTACGCAGCTTGGATTAACGCATATTTTAGCGATATCCGGTATGCATGTGGCGGTATATGCAGCTACACTACTGTATTTGTTCAAGCTATTGCGAGTGAGTCGTGAGACGTCTCTTACGGTCGTGATGGTGCTTATTCCGGCTTATGTACTGCTGACAGGTGCTTCTCCCTCTGTTGTGAGGGCTGGAATTATGGCCATGATCGGCCTGTTTGCAGCCAGACGGGGAATGCTCAAGGACGGGCTTAGTATTTTGAGTGTGTCTGCGTTATTGATGTTGCTTTGGAATCCGTATTACCTGCTTAGTGTCAGTTTTCAGCTTTCTTTTCTGGTAACAGCCGGACTGCTCATTTATATGCCGCTGATGAAGCCGTTTTTCGCCAAATGGCCTCTTCTGATCGGCGGCGAAATTGCGATTACGATCACAGCGCAGCTTGTTTCGTTTCCGATGACAGTCTTCTACTTTAATCAGTTTTCGCTGCTATCGTTTGCGGCTAATTTTGTGCTTGTTCCACTTATTACGTATATCGTGCTTCCACTGGGAACGGTGGCGATGGGAATCACCTTTCTATGGGAGGACGGGGGACGTATCATTGCGTGGCCAGCAGAGCAGCTGAACGAACTGACCTTTTGGCTTGTAAAATGGATGAACGTGGATGACACTTATGTGAGTATTTGGCCGTCTTCCTCCATTCTGTGGGTCATAGCGTATTATGCTGCTTTGTACAGTATTCTGTACTGGCTCAAAACATGGATGATATCTCGAAGGCGAACAGATGAATCTCTGGGCTTTGAGGTAGCACTGGATAAGGACAAGGGGAGGCTTTCAGCCGGACGCAATTTGGTGGGACAAAGCACATCCGTTCCCATGCCATCACCCATACATACAGGATTAGCGGCATCTGCGGAGTGGGCAGCTATATTGCAGACGGAGCATGAGCCTGAAGGAGCAGGCAAATATGCACGTCGACAGTGGAATGGTAATAGTCATTTGGCGCTGGCCGTAAGCGGTATTGGCTGGCTTGGCATTCTGTGTATAGGTTATATAACTCCAGGTGATGGGAATACGGGAATGGTTCAATACCTGGATGTGGGCCAAGGCGACAGCATTTTGATTACAACGCCGAGTGGTAAACACATTTTGGTGGATGGTGGGGGCACGATGGATTTTACGACAGGAAAAAATGCTTGGCGTAAGCGAAAAGACCCCTACGAGGTAGGTGAGGATACGATTGTGCCCTTATTGAAGCAGCGCGGTGTACATCGGCTGGATGCTGTCATTTTAACGCATGGAGATCATGACCACGCTGGGGGATTGCAGGCTGTGCTTGACCAGATTCCAGTATCGGCCTTGGTTTTGAACGGCACCCTGACAGACAAGGCACCTTTCCGCAAGCTATTGAACACGGCTGTAAACAAGCAGGTCAAGCTGTACGGTGCGCATTATGGTATGGAGTGGAGACCGGATCAGGATACGAAAATCCGCTTTATTCATCCGCTTCCGTTGCAGGAGGACGAAACCGGAAGTTTGCCCGTTGTGAAGGAACAAAATCATTATTCCGTTGCAATGATATTGGAGATGGAGGGGGCTTCCTTTTTGTTCACAGGAGATATGGATGATGCAGCAGAATCGTTGTTGCTCTCCGAGTTAACTCATTCTCCTTTCCATACCGAAGCAAAAGGGGAAACGGTGGCTGTAAGGCAAGTGGTAGACGTCATGAAAATAGCACATCACGGTAGCAAGCATTCCACCTCGGAAGAATGGTTATCCTACTGGCGACCGAAGGTATCCGTCATTTCAGTCGGAGCGAGCAACACGTATGGGCATCCAAATGAAGCGGTATTGGGTCGTTTATCGGCGGTTGATTCTGCTATATATCGGACAGATACGATGGGAGAGGTGCAAATCCGTGCGCACCAAGGCAAATTGAGTGTGCGGCACAAAAAATGAGGAGTTTGAAAAATTCTCAAATACAAACAAGCAGGCGCTGTGGCAGCCTGCTTTTAACTTGACCGGAATGGACCTAATTCTCAATGAATTTAGTATAGTTCCTTGGAGATTTTTTGGGCCAGATGCTCAATTCTAGGTATCATCGATGCGTCATCTACGCTTTGAATTTTCTCAGGCTTAAATAATTGAACCTTTTTTAATTGGTAGAAGTCATACAAGACCTGATAAATCGTCAAGTGGTTTAACATTAAGTATTTAATATCAGTCATGGACCGCAATAGCTCATCCTGCAATATTAATAGTTTGCCATTGACTTGGTTGAACACCCCTTTTTGTATGCCCTCTTCATAAAATTCTAACAATTGCTGTTCTTGGAACTGCAACGCTATCCTTAAGCGATCATACTTCTCAGGATATATGTGCTCCAGTTCATTTAAAAAAATGTCTGTAATATATACAGCAAGTAAAATTGATTTTTCAAAAAGCTGCTGAAACCGAGTCCCGTACAATTGATCTGTATCCAATGAATCCATAACCAATTCGTTGATAAACTCAATAAAATTGTTCACAACGTATTCTATAACTTCTTCTTTCGTTGAAAAGTATTTATATAAGGTTGCTCTACTTATATCCATAATTTTTGCGATTTCATCCATACGTAATGTCTGAAATCCGTGTTTTTTTACATAGGGAGCCAGCTTCATGCTGAGTTTAATGCATGTCTCGTTTTTTTTATCTATTACCTTGCTATCGTCGGTCACATCATTAGCCTCCAATCCTGCTTTATTATAACTGATATCCATAATGGAATATATATTATACACTCCAAAAACAATATAGACAAAAAACGTATATTTTGTTTGAATTGTGTTTTTTGATGTGCTATGATGAATCTCGAAGTTAAAAAATGAAGATTTGGAAGAGAGGTCAACTACATGAAAACACGTAACCTGGGTAATAGTGATTTGGTCGTTTCATCTCTTGGTTTGGGTTTAATGGGCATGTCTCCTGGAATATACGGTGAAACTAATGATGACGAATCGATTCGGACGATTCATCGCGCTTTAGAGTTAGGTGTCACCTTGCTGGATACTGCGGATGTATATGGTAATGGACATAATGAGGAGCTACTGGGACGAGCTTTAAAAGGCCGCAGGGAACAAGCCGTTATTGCTACAAAGTTTGCTTTTGGCCCTAATTTTGAAGGCATTAATGGTCATCCGGATTATGTAAAAAAGGCAGCGGACGAAAGTCTTCGTCGGTTAGGTGTGGACTATATTGATCTTTATTACCAGCACCGGGTAGATCCGAATGTTCCTATTGAGGAAACCGTAGGGGCTATGGCTGAGCTTGTAAAGACCGGGAAAGTTCGTTATCTCGGCTTGTCAGAGGCATCTGCTGCTACAGTTCGTCGCGCACATGCGGTACATCCCATCTCTGCTTTACAAACCGAATATTCTCTGTGGAGTCGGGAGATTGAGGATGAAATCCTGCCTGTGATAAAAGAATTGGGAATCACGCTTGTGGGTTACAGCCCTTTGAGCAGAGGCTTTATTTCCGGCGAGTTGCGTAAATTTGAGGATCTTGAAGCTAGTGATGTTCGCAGATATATGCCGCGCTTCCAAGGTGATAATTTCCAGAAAAATGTTGATCTTGTCGATAAGATTAAAGAAGTTGCCCAAGAGAAGAATTGCACTCCTTCCCAATTAGCATTAGCATGGACCATAGCGAATGGCGCATTGCCAATTCCGGGAACCAAACGTGTAAAATATTTGGAGGAAAATGCAACATCCGTGGATGTTGAACTGACCACAGAAGATTTAGCTCTCATCGAAGCCGTGAGTCCCAAAAATAAGGTGCATGGCAGCCGATATGCTGATGCCCAATTGGACACTTTGGATCAATAAGCACAAGAGCGACTCAGGTAAAACACTAAAACATATGCTCACTCTAAGGAGTGGGCTTTTTGCTATTAACACAACCTGCATGGACATAACCTAAGAGCTTTGATAGAATCTAATAGTATTGAAAATGAGAATCATTATTAATGGGAGGACTATTGTGAACTATTTAAAATTCCGAACTTTGGCTTGCCTGTTGATTATTTCATTAATGCTGGTACTGAGCGCATGCGCTACGAATGGAGGAGGAATGGCAACGGATAATGGGACAACGGCTGATTCCAAAACTGCGTCTACTGGTGATGCAGCTGCCACACGTACATATGAAAGCGATAAAGGTACAGTTACTATTCCTGAACATCCACAGCGTGTCGTTGTAGCGGTCGGCGACTATGTAGGCGATGTTCTTGCACTTGGGATTACACCTGTAGGGGCTCCAGACACTGTATTCGATGCTCCATACTATAAAAAATACTTGAATGGTGTTGAAAATATCGGTGATAGCTCCGCACTGTCCCTTGAAAAGGTGACCACCCTGAATCCGGATCTGATCATTACCTATGATGAGAAAGCTTATGAAAATCTGAAAAAAATAGCGCCTACTGTATTCATTCCATATGGTACATATAATTATAAGGACCGTCTGATAGAGCTGGGCAAGGTGTTGAACAAGGAGCAGGAAGCGAAGAAATGCCTGGCTGATTTTGCGTCCAGGATTGCTGAGAAGAAACAGGCTTTGTCTGATGTTATTGATTCAGGTAAAAAAATTGCTATTTTTGAGATAACGGGCAAAGAATTATATCTCTATGGCAAGTCCTACGGACGGGGAGGAGCCGTACTTTACGATGAGTTGGGGCTTCATGCCCCGGCGAAGGTAGAAAAGGCGGCGTTCGAACAGGGCTGGGCCAGTATTTCGATGGAGGCTTTACCGGAGATGCTGGGCGATGCCGATTACCTGATGCTGGGGATTAGGGGAGATGGAGTAGATCAGGGGAAAGATATTGAATCTAAAAGCGTATGGAAAAATCTTCCTTCTGTTAAAGCAGGGAAAATATATCAGTATTCGATTGACGACTTTTATTTTCAGGACCCGATTGCCCTGAATTACCAGTTAGAGCTCATATCGGATTTCCTGATTTCCAAGAAGTAACAATATGCAAGTTCAATTCGACAGATTCCAGCAGATTTATGTGAGTAAGGGCTAAGGGAAGGTGACGACCTTCCCTTTTTCTGTTATTCTAAGGGAGGCTATAATGGGGAATATGGGCTTTTTGGTAACATTTTTTACACTATAAAAAATAAAATTATCGTCAGACGTCTATCCTGCAACAATTTGCAAAGGGGAAACGTCTGTAATATTGCAGGGAGAGGGGGATCCTTTGTGGTAGAGCAGGGACTCATTCGAGCCGCTCAATCGGGCGATCGCGACGCTCTCATTACCCTATTAAGAGAGATAGAACAGCATGTGTACCGTACGGCATATTACATTTTAAACAATGAACAGGACGCCATGGATGCTTCACAAGAAGCCCTCATACGGATTTATTCCAAAATTAACTCTTATGAGGAAAAGGCGCAGTTCAAAACCTGGGTTCAACGCATTGTAACGAACATATGTATCGACAAATTCAGGAGGACGAAGCCCTCGGTATCCATTGACGAGCACGACATGATATTCAACGATCCCCAAAATGTGGAGGCCGAGGTGCTGACCTCTTACTTGGCACAGGATGTTCGTGAGGCTATACAGCAGCTTCCAGAGCACCACCGGACGGTGATCGTATTGAGATATCTGCAGGATTTCTCTTATAACGAGATTGCCGACTCTCTGGATTTGCCGCTTAATACGGTCAAGTCATACTTGTATCGTGCAAGACAGCAATTGCAAGGGCTACTTCAGGAATATCAGAAAGGTGGTGTATCAGGATGAAGTGTGGGGAAGAGGTGATGGATTGGATGCAGCGTTATGTGGATCATGAGCTGGGCGAAGAAGAGACGTCCCAATTAATGAACCATATTGCGACTTGCCCGGACTGTGCGGAAAAATTTCATATTCTTCAGACGCTCTCCCGCGAGCTGGAGGAATTGCCTGCGGTTTCCCCGGCGTTCAGCCTGGTGGATTCCATCATGCCTCAGCTTGATGCCATTGACCGCGCACGTGAGGAGCAGGGAAGCGCGCTTCAGGAGATGCAGCCTGTAGCTACCGATCCTGGACCGGGGCCGAGACGGCGTACCCAACCTATACCTTGGTGGAACCGGATGAGTGGGCGAGCTGCGATGGGCGTGGCTGCCGCTGCTGTTGTACTGGGAATTGTAGTATTCAATTTTGAACCGAAAACGGTGCAGGATGCAGAAGGCTTGCTTGATCCCCAGTCGCCTGGAGTGATGAGTCAGCAGGAACAGACAGAAGTTCCAAGTACGGTGAATGGAAGCGGAGGCCGCGATGCAGCTATTGGATCGGATTCGACCAAGCAGCCGTTAGAGGAGGATCAGGGAACGAACGCAACCCAGCCATCCACAGGGGAGCAATCTGATCCGAGCAAACTGGATGTGAACAGTGCGGATGATGAAAAGAACCCTTCCAAACAGGATGCTGCACAAAATGACGATCCACAGACTGGTGAACAAGATTCAACGAAGCATGCGCCAGCGGGACATCCTCCCCGTCAGGATCGACAGCAGGGACAGCCAAGCGCGGATCGTCAGACCACAAAAGAAAAATCTGCCGGGCAAGATTTTGCTGCGGATGCTCCTAAGTCTGATGACAAACAGTTAAAGCAGGGTAAATCCGAGCAACAAACGATTGCCCCTGAACAGCAAGGAGAACCAAAAGTAGAAAAAGCACCCATAGCGGGTACGGGTACTACTGAAGACAGTAATGACAACAGCACGGCTGCTAATGATTCGTCATCGTCTGTCAGTCAGGGTATGATGTTACAGAATCGGATTGCTTCAAATGATACGTCGAAAGACACGACCTCCAAAGGGGTTACCAAGGATTTGGGGACTACGACGGGAGATATGGGCAGCAATACAGCTTCTAATGATCAGCAGCCCTCCGCGTCGCAAAACCCGGTACGCAATGAAGGATTTTCATCGAATTTGATGATCTCTCCGGACAGCAGTAATCCTTCCACCTTTAGCGCCCAAGCGACGTCTACAGATCAGCTTAATTCGCCTGATGGCAGCTATGCGGTGGTCATTGAGGGCAAAAAACTGAAAGTGTATAAGCTTTCCGACAATGGTGTAGACCGGACAACGCTGGAAGTGCGTACCTTGAAGGGTGCCTGGGTCAAAGGAAGCTGGTCAGAAGACAGCCAAACCTTCATGTATGAGACGGAGCAGGATGGTACAGCAAGTAAATATACGTATACCATTCCGCGTACCTTTGGAAAATAGTTGCTATGAAGATGGCACATTTTTAAAAGCAGAGAATAGATTGTATGAACCGACGTCGTATCCCGACGGTCGAAAGTTTCTAGAGCTTTCTGCTGCCGTGTTGATATAGATGGTGGTGAAGGGATCTTGCCTATAGGCAGGGTCCTTTCGTTTGTATAATGACTTGCCTTCCGACCAGATGTCGGGTACGATCAATGGATGGGGGGGTACGGAGAATGGATGCAAAAACAGCCGCTAAGGCTATTCGCAAAGGCGATATTTCGCCAGTGTATTTGCTTTACGGCAGCGAAAAATATCAAATGAAGCAGTTTGTCGATATGCTTAAGGAAAAAGTGGTGGAAGAGGAGCATCGTGACTTTGCCATTATTCCCTACGATCTGACCGAGACGCCGATTGAGGTAGTCGTGGAGGAAGCCGAGACTGCGCCTTTTTTGGTGCCAAAAAAGCTGATTATTGTACGGGACACCAGTGTATTTGCGGCAGGCAAGGACGGCGGTAAGATTGAGCACCACATTGAAGCGCTGCTGACTTATATGGATAACCCGGCTGACTATAGCATTATCATTTTTACGGTTCAGGCTGAAAAGCTTGATGAACGGAAAAAGATTGTTAAAAGGCTGAAAAGTGACGCCTCGGTTATTGCCTTCACTCCGTTGGGTGGAGATGATCTGGTGGCATGGATTCATAAGCGTGCAGCGGAAAGAGAAGTCCAATTGGCGGCGGGAGCTGCTGAAAGTCTCATTCAATATACGGGGACCGGGCTGCAATCACTGGCTGCCGAGATAGACAAGCTGTGCCTGTATGCGGGAGCGCAGGGTACCATCTCCACAGCCGATATTGAATCACTTGTGCCTCGCAGCACGGAACAAAATGTGTTTGCGATGGTCGAGGATTTGGCTAATTTGCGGCTGGATAAGGCGCTCAGTATTTTTTATGAGCTGCTTAAGCAAAAAGAGGAGCCGATCAAGATTGCAGCTTTGATCACACGACAGTTTCGTATTATGTTGCAGGTCAAGGAGCTGATGGGTCAAAGCTATTCCCAGCAGCAAATTGCGAGTCAGCTTAGTTTGCATCCATATGGGGTGAAAGTTGCCGGCGAGCAGGCCCGGAGATTCCGTCCTGAGCAGTTGCGACAGCTTCTCTACGACTTGGGCGAGCTGGATTACCGTATGAAAACCGGGGTTGTTGACAAGGTGCTGGGGCTGGAGATGTTTTTGCTGAAAATGGGCGCGGGGGCTTCGGTCTAATCCGGCCCGTTTGCCGAGCGGTTTAATGAAAGGTTAACTAGTGTAACGCAGAATCCAATCGTGGTGAACTAAAAAATCCTGATCAGCCAAGGCTGGTCAGGATTTTTTCATTAACGTATAAAAGTAGCTCTTGCTTACGCTTGAGCTGTAAGAGCGTTAAGTTTTTTCGCCAAGCGGGATTTCTTGCGAGCAGCTGCATTTTTGTGGATCAGACCTTTAGTTACAGCCTTGTCCAGCTTTTGGGAAGCTACTTTGAAAGCAGCAGTAGCATTTTCAGCTTCGTTATTCACCAACGCTGTATCGGCAGCTTTTACTGCTGTACGAAGCGCGGATTTTTGAGAAGCGTTCAACGCACGGCGTTTGTCGTTTGTTTTAACGCGTTTGATAGCGGATTTGATGTTTGGCATTACATTCACCTCCTGTAAAGGCATTACTTATGAACACAAACGTTTCACAACTTAAAATATTTTAGCACGCCACACCTCAAATTGCAATAAGAAAACATTCCGGGCTTGGGTAGATTACAGGATGAAAATGGATGTGCATAAACCTGCCGGGTGTCTCGCACACTATAACCTGAGATGGTATAAAAGGAGGCGTAAATGATGGATTTGGATTTGCAGAAGTATGCGGTACGTACGGATTTGGCGCTGGAGGCAAGAGAGTTGGCGGAACGAGATCAGCCAATGCCGCTGGCGGGCATCAATGAGGACGTGGAGGAAGATAACGGTATTAAAATCACGCGTCTGGATGTGCTTAATGAAGAGGGTGCTAACCGTATTGGACGGGTACAGGGGCATTACGTCACGCTGGAAGTGCCCGGCTTACGTGAAGGTGACACGGGGCTCCAGCAACGGGTAGCCATTGCATTCGCGAAGGAGATGGAGCAATTTATACAAAAAATAGGGATCTCCAGTAAGGCAAGCGTACTTGTGGTAGGTCTGGGCAACTGGAATGTCACTCCCGATTCACTAGGTCCGCTTGTCGTTGAAAATTTGATGGTGACTCGTCAATTTTTTGAACTGACGCCTGATCAAGTCAATCCTGGTTATCGGGATGTGAGTGCGATTGCACCAGGAGTTCTTGGCATAACGGGGATCGAGTCGAGCGAAATTGTTCAGGGTATCGTTGATCGAACGAAGCCAGAACTGATTATTGCTATTGACGCTCTGGCGTCACGTTCATTGGAGCGCGTCAATACGACTATCCAGGTGGCAGATATCGGGATTCATCCGGGCTCAGGTATTGGTAACAAGCGGCGTGGCATCACCAAGGATATTATGGGTGTCCCGTGTATTGCCATCGGCGTTCCAACCGTATGCTACGCTTCGACCATCGTGAATAACGTAATTGAGCTGATGAGAACACATTTTGCCAAGGAAAAGGCTTCTACGAAAGCAATACTGGGGATGCTGGATGATATTTCAGAGCCTGAGAGACTGGGATTGGTGAGAGAGGTACTTCAGCCGCTGGGACATGATCTGATTGTGACCCCCAAGGAGATTGATGAATTTATAGAAGATATTGCGAATATTATTGCAACCGGATTGAACGCCGCCCTGCATGAAGCTGTCGATCCCGGCAATGTCGCCGCTTATACACATTAATGAGGGTTAGTAAAAGCATATTTCATACACAAAATTCTCTATCTAGCAGGCATCCTATCTCTTGTAATAAGGGGGGGGATTTACCTGGGGGTGGAGATTTTTTTGTGTTCTAGCAATTGTTCTCCGTTCATAGAGTTGAAGTATAAGAGATTTCCGCTGCTGACTGGAACCTATAGGTTCTGAATATGAGGCGGGCTTCGACGGGACGAAGGAGGACAAGACCCACATGAAAAAAATTCAAACCTGGAACGTCGGAAGATGGAGAAGAAAGGGCCTTGAAATTTTGGCTATGGGACATACGCTTGTGCTGCTTATTATGGGCTCGGCGCTTTTATTTGTTGTATTGGGACTGGGAGGACTGGCGGAAAATCGTTTGCAAACGTCTCCGGTGTCTTCGATGAAAGGATTTGCAGGCTCGGTTTCCAGCGGTTTTTTTGCGGATATGCTCGGCATGGAAGTACCTCATTTGGTACAGAAGAAGCAACAATCTTCGTTGTCGGGTGAACAATGGTCGCCTTTTGTTTTCCAAATGCTCACAGGTATTAATCCACAGGACCCCAAAAGTCTCATAGCTCGCGAAATTCCTGGTATGTCTGCGGGTACGCCTGTTTTGTTGCGTAAGGGCTCAGGGAACAACAAGGTGGAGGCGCCTACTGATTATCAGCCTGATCAGGGAACGACGGATGCTCCCGGCGGCCCGGATGCTTCTACCAATCCACCGAACAATGGCTCTACAACGCCAGATCTTCCGACAACTCCAGAAACGGACCCTGCGCAAGAGGATGATCCGAGTGATACAGCAGTCAAAGGTGCCAAACGTATATTAATCTACCATTCTCATCCGAGAGAGGCATATAACCCTTTGCTCAGTAAAACCAGCTCCAATCCTAATTCTGGCTCTAAATCAGCCAATGTGTCGAGAGTAGGAGATTTTGTAAAAAAGAGATTGGAGAAGCAAGGGATATCTACTTTGCATGTGAACAAGGACTATGCCAAAAACGTTCAAAATTACAATTGGAATTATTCCTATAAATATTCGCGTGAAACGGTCAAGGAAGCTTTGGCTGGAAATAAAAGCTTAACCTATCTGCTTGATATCCACAGAGATTCTCAACGTCACGGCAAAACGACAGCAACGATAAACGGACTTTCTTATGCCAAGGTGTATTTTATTATCGGCCATGACAACAAAAACTGGCGCAAGAATGAAGCTTTCGCCGCTCGTATTCATGAGAAGCTGGAAAAGTCGTATCACGGCGTTTCCCGTGGGATATGGGGAAAGGATGGCGGTAAAGGCAACAACGGTGAGTACAATCAGAGCTTGTCCTCCCATAGTATTTTGATCGAAATTGGCGGGATTGATAATACCGAGGAAGAATTGAAACGTACCTCTGACGTTCTGGCGGATATGATCGGTGAGGTGTACTGGGAGGATCAGAAAGCACAGAAAGCGGGTACTAACGTGTTCGATGCGAAAAAGAGCAACGATGGCAATTAATTGAGGCGGTGGAAAGGAGGAAATGCAATGTCTGGACATTTTCGTAAAAAAGCGCTTGGATTTGTACTTCTGATGGGGGCGGGGGTCCTGCTCGGCATGCAACTGGCAGGCTCCGGACTGCGTTCTGTATATGGTCCTGAATGGGTCGGGGACTCGGTTCAGAGCAAAGTACAGCAGAACGTTGTTGGATATGAGCAGACGGTTATTGAAGACACACCCGCAGCCGATGCTCGTGCGTATACCCGCACATATAACAGAAATGGGAATGTCGTAATGGACTCCGGAACGGGAGCGGCTACTTACAAAGCTAATCCACAAGAACGAGGTGAGACCCAAGCCACAGGAGAAACTCGCCAATGGTATTCGACAGCACAGGATGCCAATTTGCAGGGCCAGGAGACACCGCGTGAACTATTGGCTGTCAAGGCAGAACAAACCTCGGTGGATACCATGGCGGACAAAACGGCCGGGCTGCTGCAAAACCTGTCAAGACAGGGGATTCGCTGGGTTGTGTCTGTTTTTGACGGAGTAACGGAATAGAAATATTGCTGACCCCCTATACAACTGCTATAATAAGCTGATTGACACTAGGCATTGTGTGGGGGTAAGGCATGACTGACATTTTGGCAAGACAACGTAAAATTCGGAACTTTAGTATCATTGCACATATAGACCACGGTAAATCCACGCTGGCTGACCGGATTTTGGAATACACCGGTGCACTCACATCCCGTGAAATGCAGGAGCAAGTGCTTGATCAGATGGACCTGGAACGGGAGCGCGGGATTACAATCAAGCTCCAGGCAGTGCGACTCACTTATAAGGCCGATGACGGCGAAGAGTACATTTTGAATCTGATTGATACACCGGGACACGTCGATTTTACGTATGAGGTTTCCCGAAGCTTGGCGGCCTGCGAAGGTGCCTTGCTGGTTGTAGACGCGGCACAGGGCATTGAAGCACAGACATTGGCTAACGTATATTTGGCGTTGGACAACAATTTGGAGATTCTGCCGGTGCTTAACAAAATTGATTTGCCAAGTGCCGATCCTGAACGGGTGAAGCAGGAAATCGAGGATGTTATCGGCTTGGATACGAGCGAGACTGTACACGCATCGGCCAAAGCTGGAATCGGTATCAAGGAAATTTTGGAACAGGTGGTCAGAAGCGTGCCTGCTCCGCAAGGGAATCCGAATAATCCGCTGAAGGCGCTTATTTTCGATTCGCATTATGATCCATATAAAGGCGTTATCGTGTATGTTCGCGTCGTGGATGGCAGCATCAAGGCTGGTTCCAAAATTAAAATGATGGCGACCGATAAAACGTTTGAGGTTATCGAGGTAGGAGCCTTCATGCCACGTATGAGCATTGTGGACGAGCTGAATATCGGTGATGTTGGTTTTATCGTTGCCGGTATCAAGCATGTGGGCGATACGCGTGTCGGGGATACGGTGACGGATGCCAAAAATCCAACGCCAGAACCGATGCCAGGTTATCGGAAAATTAATCCGATGGTATATTGCGGTCTGTATCCGATCGAAACATCCGAGTATAACGATCTGCGCGAGGCACTTGAAAAGCTGCAACTGAACGATGCTTCGCTCAGCTTTGAGCCGGAAACATCAAGCGCGTTGGGCTTCGGATTCCGTTGTGGTTTCCTCGGTCTGCTTCATATGGACGTTATTCAGGAGCGGATTGAACGCGAATTTAACATCCCTCTGATTACGACAGCGCCGAGCGTTATTTACCGCATTAAGCTGACGAATGGCGAAACGATCCAGATCGATAACCCGTCGAATTACCCGGAAATCGGACGAATTGAGCATGTGGAGGAGCCTTACGTAAGAGCAGGCATTATCGTGCCTAATGATTACGTAGGTACGGTTATGGAGCTTTGCCAGACCAAGCGCGGTGAGTATGTGAACATGGAGTATCTGGATACGACACGGGTAACTATTACGTACCAGATTCCGCTGTCCGAAATCGTGTACGATTTCTTTGACCAGCTTAAATCTAGCACCAAGGGCTACGCTTCCTTCGACTACGAGATTTCAGGCTATCGCCAGTCCAATCTGGTAAAAATGGATATTCTGTTGAATGGCGAACAGGTCGATGCGTTGTCGTTCATCGTTCACAGAGATCGCGCTTACCATCGCGGACGTATCATTTGCGAGAAGCTGCGTGAGCTGATCCCACGCCAAATGTTCGAGGTGCCAATCCAGGCATCTGTCGGAACGAAGGTTGTAGCGCGTGAAACCGTTAAGGCTATGCGTAAAAACGTCTTGGCCAAATGCTACGGTGGCGATATTTCCCGTAAACGGAAGCTGCTTGAAAAGCAAAAAGAGGGCAAGAAGCGCATGAAGCAAGTGGGTAACGTAGAAGTACCACAGGAAGCATTTATGGCGGTACTGAAAATAGATGAGTAAAGCTGCTTGATACAAGCAGCACCATATTCAATTTGGTACATCACAGAACGTGAGTATGAATTGAATACGAATAAGTACCAACAGCATGATCCCGTAGTAACTTAGGTACACACTCTGTGATGCACCGCAAGATACTACGGTCCGCTTGTTCCCAAGCGGTATTCGTCCATTCTTTCATGTGGCCTTTGCCGTGCATGGAGAATGGACGTTCTTTATTTGAGCAAGCTATCCAGAGACGGAGTAAAAAAATGGCCGATTGACGGTGGGCAGCAGCGAAGCGGTTGATCTCGACCTCGGCGCACTTTTTTTCACCACATCACACCTAACAAGGAGGATCGGTATGACCGCATCCATACACAAACATGAACATTCATCCGCGCCTCAAGCGGTTTATCTGCATATACCTTTTTGCACGAATAAATGCTTTTACTGTGACTTCAACTCATACGTGCTCAAGGATCAGCCTGTTATGGAATACCTGTATGCACTGGAACGTGAGATGGAGCATACAGTTCGCCTTCACCCGCCAGGTGAAATTAAAACTATTTTTGTCGGGGGTGGAACACCAACAACGCTGAATCCGAAGGAAATGGAATATTTCCTGAAAAGCGTCCGTACCTACTTCCCGAACTGGTCGGAAGATATTGAGTTTTCCATGGAAGCCAATCCAGGCACAACTGATTTTGAAAAACTCACCGTGATGAAAGAAGGCGGCGTGAACCGGCTCAGCTTCGGCGTGCAGGCTTTTCAAAACGAATTGCTTACGGGCATTGGTCGTATTCATAATACAGATGACGTTTATCGTAGTCTGGAAAATGCACGTAAGGTCGGATTGGACAATCTGTCGATTGACCTGATGTTCGGTTTACCGAATCAGACCGTAGAAATGCTGCATGAAAGCGTCAGCCGGGCACTGGAGCTGGGGCTTCCTCATTACTCCATCTATAGCTTGAAGGTTGAAGAGAACACCTTATTCCACACGCTGTACCAGAAAAATCAGCTTCCGCTTCCACATGAGGACGACGAACTGGAAATGTATTTGCTCCTGATGCGTCGCATGAAAGAGGCGGGCTATGAGCAGTACGAGATCAGCAATTTTGCGAAACCAGGTCTGGGGAGCAAGCACAATATGACCTACTGGCGGAATGAGGACTATTATGGCCTCGGCGCTGGGGCGCACGGATATGTTGGCAGAGAGCGCCATATGAACATTAAGGGCATTAATCCTTATGTGGAGGCTACCCGTAACGGACTGCCGCGTCTGGATAGCTTTGAGGTGCCAGCGGCCGAAGCGATGGAGGATTTTCTCATGGTCGGTTTGAGAATGCTGGAAGGTGTCTCGAAGTCCCGCTTTGAGGCTCAATTCGGCCAGTCACTGGAGGATACGTTTACGGCCCCACTCGGAAAAATGCTGAATGCGGGATTGATCGAACCAGTCGAAGATGGTTATCGTCTGAGCGAACGTGGTATTTTGTTCGGAAATGATGTATTTGCGGAGTTCATCGGTTCCATTACCGTAAATTCATAAGTCGTAGCTTCAAACGGTACATTTGCACACCATAAGCGGGGACATTCATTTTATAACACATTCTGTCACGGCAGGGTAAATGAAGTATTGCGATTCTATGCGTAATGTTGTATATTTATTCATTATATGCGGCAAGCGGCAGGAGGAGAGCAAGATGGCTTCAGTGTGTAAAGATGTATTGTGCAGAAGTGCGGTTCCTGAGGATGTGGAGCCTTTATACCAAATGATTAGCGGCTATGCGGAGCGGGGAATTATGCTCCCACGTTCAAGGGAAGTTCTTATGCGCCAACTGGAGCTGTTTATTGTGGCAGAAGTGGACGGCGAAGTCGTCGGTTGTGGTTCTTTATGCAAACTGGGTGATGATTTGGTAGAGATTCGCTCACTTGGTATTTCTGAAGGACATAAAGGTATGGGCATCGGCTCCAAGCTCGTAGAGGGCCTTATTATAGAAGCACGGCGGCAGCGTATCCCTAAAATTATGGCTTTGACCTACGAGGTCTCCTTTTTTATAAAAAACGGGTTTGATGTGGTAGACAAAGAGATTTTCCCTGAAAAGGTATGGACTGATTGCATTAACTGTAGTAAACAAAACAATTGTGATGAAATTGCAGTGTTGAAAATGCTGAACTGATCTGAGAATATCAGGTCAGTTCGTTTTTTTGTCGGATCGAGATTGCAGCGATTCGTCTCAGTGATACAGGTGCAATCGTTGAAGTCAAAAAGGTAAGCTTTATTTTTGTAGCTAATTTTAAGTGAAGGGCCTAACATCAATGGAAAGAATGAAATTACAAAAAGACTGGCTTGATTATGTTAACAGACTACAAGAAAGAGAGCGGCAAAAAATTATTTCAAGTGGTATTACCAATTGGACTTTACTTTTGGCCGTTTTAGGTCTTGCTTATTGGATATATCCAGACATCATAGCAATGCAAAAAAATTGGCATACTGTTTTAATTGGTTATGTGGTATTCGGAAATATAGCAACCACATTTTTTGATTTTTTTAATAATTTTTATAGGCAAGTAAAAATAAAGAGATACAGTTCCCCGATTACATCAACTGATGTAAAAGGATTGAAAATTCTTTGGAGATACCAGCTTATTTTGGTTACGTCATTTTTATTATCTAATGGGTATTTTCTTTTTTTTCATTCAGTAAATTTTTTCTTCAGCTTATACTTTACAATATACTGTGTAAGATATCTTCTTGAAGCAGTGCAAGCTTCTATTTATATATTCTTAGAAAATAAGAAGAGAAAGTTTGATAGAAAAGCTATCAAAATGGAAATCGAACAAAATAGTTCTAAAATGGAGGCCTATAAATTTCTTAAGCAGTTGTTGATATTTCTAATGTGGCTTCTATTTAGTAATTCGTATAAAGTCATACTAACTTTTCTACTCACCATTTATATTTGTATAAATTACAATTTTAATAATATATTGTGGAAACAAATTTTTGATGGTTTAGCTTCGGTCATTATTGTAATACTGCTTCAATTTTTGTTCACTATTTTTATGAAACGAATGAAGATTGGTTGGTTGGAGAATCTCGAAAGAGAAATTGTTATAAATAATTTAACAGAAGACCAAATAGTTAGTAAATTGAAACTAGGTTATTTCAACGCAAGTAATATTGATAATTACTTTTAAATTGATATATTTTAGAGCTTTATAGGCTTAGTTTGAAAAATGAACATCAAAATGGAGTAGGCGGAATGGTGCTGTACAAGCGAAGCGGTCGCTTTTGTCCCCGGATTTCTATCCTTATAAGGTTATTCAAGAAATCCGGGGGCGGTGGCGATGGGAAGCACTATCCGACTGCGTAGTGGCACGATAAGAAACTTTTGACCGTCTAGAAGCTTATATAGTTGAAAATACGGATCTGACTTGACAATGATCAGGTCGGTTTGGTATTTTTGTATTATCAGTTAGCACTCATCGCGAACGAGTGCTAATGATTCCATTGAACGATCATGCTATTATGGATAAACAAAAGGGGGGATTCGCTTGTTAACCGAACGTCAGAGACTCATTTTGAATGCGATTATTGATGACTACATTCGTTCGGCTGAGCCAGTGGGATCCCGCAGCATATCCAAAAGGCAGGATGTCGGATTTAGCCCCGCCACGATCCGTAATGAAATGTCGGATTTGGAGGAACAGGGCTATCTGGAGCAACCCCATACTTCTGCGGGACGCATCCCGTCTCATAAAGGCTACCGCTATTATGTGGACCATTTGGTACCACTGGATACGCTGAAGCCTATGGAAACGCGGGAACTAAAAGCCTTTTACGCCGAAAAGCTGAATGCAATGGAGCAAGTAATCCAGCATGCATCTGGTATTTTGTCCCATATGACCAATTATACTTCCATCCTGCTTGGGCCGGAGGTTTTTCATACTTCATTGCGTCATTTTCAGCTATTGCCACTCAACGAAACGACGGCTGTAGCGATTATCGTGACCAATACCGGTCAGGTGGAGAACAAGACAGTGGATATTCCGCCGGGAATTTCGATTTCCGAGATGGAGAAGGTCGTGAATTTGTTGAACAGCAAGCTGGTCGGCGTGCCGATTTATCAGTTGAAATCACGTCTTTACACCGCACTTGGTCAGGAAATGGAGAAGCATGTGTCTCATTTTGAGGACGCTATGAAGGTGCTGGATAAAGCACTGGATAATGAATCGGATCAGCGCTTGTATTTGAGCGGTGCGACGAACATGCTAAATCAGCCTGAATTTAAGGACGTTGAAAAGGTCAAACATATTCTCGATCTGCTGGAGGAAACACCGACGCTGCTTAAGCTGATGACGCCTGTCGCCGGAGCGCCTGAAATTCAAGTCCGTATCGGCACAGAAAATGATCATGAAGCATTTGCCAATTGCAGTCTGATTACCGCGACGTATGCGGTAGATGGCGAAGCGTTGGGCACAATAGGCATACTGGGTCCCACACGGATGGAGTATGCGAGAGTTATTAATATTTTGGGTATCCTGTCTAAGGATTTGACCGCAATGCTTACGCAGCGGTTTAAATAGAATAAGACTGCACATGTTGCGGTTCTACATGTTCCGCGCCGGGATATGGTATGTATCCTGCGCGGGTGCATTGCTGCGTGTTTTTGCAAAGTAACAGCAACTTGAAATAAAGTGCAGCAAACAAGTTTGAATACAAATATGAATGTAACGGTAGTTATGACTTGAAGGAGGTGAAACATTTTGAAGGAAGAACAAGCGTTCCAAGAAGAAAAACAACAAAATGTAAGCACAGAGGAAGCCACTGAGACGAGCCAGCAGGAAGAGCCGGTGAACGAAGCGGCAGCACTGGAAGCCCAAGAGAGTGATACAGAGCTGGCTAAGCTTCGCGTGGAGGCGGAAGAGCACCAACAGCGGTTTTTACGCGCACAGGCGGATTTCGATAATTTTCGTCGTCGTACGCTGAAAGAGAAAGAGGACCTTGCCAAATATGCATCTATGAAGCTGGTTACCGAATTGGTACCTGTTCTGGATAACTTCGAGCGTGCGCTGGCAACAGCACCGCAAGGAGAGGCTGAGTCATTCACAAAAGGTGTGGAGATGATCTTCCGTCAGTTTGAGAGCGTGCTTCAGGCTGAGGGAGTAACGGCCATGAATGCGGTGGGTCAACCGTTTAACCCTGATTTCCATCAGGCGATTATGCAGGTGGAAAGCGAAGAGCATGAGGAAGGCATCGTCGTTGAAGAGGTGCAAAAAGGATACATGCTGAAGGACAAGGTGCTTCGTCCGGCTATGGTAAAAGTGAGCATGTAGCTTTTTTAATATACATTAGCAACACATCATTGGCTTTAACTAATTTCGGCCTGAGGGCCTCGTATATACAGAAGGAGGAATTGTCTGATGAGTAAAGTAATCGGTATTGACTTAGGTACAACCAACTCTTGTGTGGCTGTTATGGAGGGCGGCGAAGCCGTTGTAATTCCAAATCCGGAAGGCGCACGCACAACCCCTTCGGTTGTTGGTTTCAAAAAGGATGGAGAACGTACTGTAGGTGAAACAGCAAAACGCCAAGCGATCACGAACCCGGATCGTACAATTATGTCCATCAAGCGTCACATGGGTACAAACTATAAAGAAAGCATTGACGGCAAGGAATACTCCGCACAAGAAATTTCTGCTATGATTTTGCAAAAGCTGAAATCCGATGCTGAAGCTTACCTAGGACAAACGGTAACTCAAGCCGTTATCACGGTTCCAGCTTACTTCAATGACAGCCAACGTCAAGCAACCAAGGATGCAGGTAAAATCGCGGGTCTGGAAGTGCTGCGTATTGTCAACGAGCCAACAGCAGCTGCACTGGCATACGGTATGGAAAAATCCGAAGACCAAACAATTCTTGTTTATGACCTGGGTGGCGGTACATTTGACGTATCCATTCTGGAACTGGGCGACGGTTTCTTCGAAGTTAAAGCGACAAGCGGCGACAACAAGCTGGGCGGCGATGACTTCGACCAAGTGATTATTGATTACCTCGTAACTGAGTTCAAAAAAGATCAAGGCATCGACCTGAGCAAAGATAAAGCAGCTGTACAACGTTTGAAAGATGCAGCGGAAAAAGCGAAAAAAGAGCTTTCCGGCGTACTGACAACGACGATTTCCCTGCCGTTCATTACGGTAGCTGACGGCGTTCCACAGCATTTGGAGTTGAACCTGACTCGTGCGAAATTTGAGGAATTGTCTGAAGGTCTGGTAGAACGTACTTTGGGACCTACTCGTCAAGCGATGAAAGATTCAGGCATGAGTGCCAGCGACATCGATAAAATCGTTCTGGTCGGCGGTTCCACACGTATTCCGGCTGTACAGGAAGCCATTAAGAAACTGACAGGCAAAGAGCCTCATAAAGGTGTAAACCCTGATGAAGTGGTAGCTTTGGGTGCCGCAGTTCAAGCAGGCGTATTGACAGGTGATGTGAAAGACGTCGTTCTCCTCGACGTAACTCCATTGTCCCTCGGTATTGAAACCGCAGGTGGCGTATTCACTAAAATGATCGAGCGTAACACGACGATCCCTACGAGCAAATCGCAGGTGTTCTCGACGTATGCCGACAACCAGCCTAGCGTGGAAATCCACGTATTGCAAGGTGAACGTGAAATGGCAGCAGGCAACAAAACGCTGGGCCGTTTCCAACTGGGAGATATTCCTCCAGCACCACGCGGTGTACCGCAAATCGAAGTTACTTTTGATCTGGATGCCAACGGTATCGTGAACGTATCCGCTACAGATAAAGGTACAGGCAAGAGCCAAAAAATTACGATCACATCCTCCAGCGGCTTGAGCGACGAGGAAGTAGAACGTATGATGAAAGACGCTGAGTTGCATGCGGAAGAAGATAAAAAACGCAAAGATCTGGTAGAAGCGAAAAATTCTGCGGACCAACTGATTTACTCCGTAGACAAAACGATTAAAGATCTGGGCGAAAAAGCGGATGCAGGCGAAGTCGAAAAAGCGAATGCAGCTAAAGAAAATCTGCAAAAAACGCTGGAAACTGACAACCTGGAAGACATCAAAAAGGCTACTGAAGAGCTGACTGAGATCGTTCAGCAGTTGTCCGTGAAGCTGTATGAGCAAGCTGCTCAAGAAGCACAGGCTCAACAAGCTCAAGACGGCGCAGCAGACAGCAAAGGCCGCGATAATGTGGTTGACGCGGACTATGAAGTTGTTGACGAAGACAAGAAGAAAGACTAAGCTACGGATCGGGTAGTGGTAGTAGCATTACGGTACACCGGTGCGTTATAATATACTGAATGAAAAGAAGCAGCGTAGCTGCCTTGATAAATAACGATTAGCCGAAGGGTATCAGTTATTTTCAGAATAAATAAGCATATTACGGATTGTACTGCCTTGAAATGATGGGAAGGTCAAAGCCGGGTCATCCCGTGCCTTTGACTTTCCTTTTATATGTAGTGCAGACACGTTGTAGGCATGGGGGTGGAACATTGGCTGATAAGCGCGATTATTATGAGGTGCTGGGCGTCGCGAAGGGCGCTTCGGATGAAGATGTTAAAAAGGCTTACCGTAAGCTGGCGCGTCAGTATCATCCGGACGTGAACAAGGCTGCGGACGCGGAAACCAAATTTAAAGAAGTGAAAGAGGCTTATGACGTTCTCAGTGATGGTCAGAA
Source organism: Paenibacillus sp. RC21 (assembly GCF_044907935.1). NCBI lineage: Bacteria > Bacillati > Bacillota > Bacilli > Caryophanales > Paenibacillaceae > Paenibacillus > Paenibacillus sp. RC21. The sequence goes on along the minus strand of NZ_JBIYCS010000002.1, from coordinate 714,591 downwards.
GCGGGCAAGATATGATCAATACGGTCATGTAGACCCGAATCAGGGCATGGGAGGCGGCTTCGGTGGTGGAGCCGACTTTGGTGGCGGATTTGGCGATATTTTTGATATGTTTTTTGGCGGTGGCGGCAATGGTCGACGTGACCCGAATGCACCGCAGCGTGGTAATGATCTTCAATATACAATGACGATCGAATTCAAGGAAGCCGTATTCGGCAAGGAAACCGACATTAACATTGAGCGCACGGAAACGTGTGATACGTGTCATGGTACCGGAGCCAAAAAGGGTACTCAACCACAAACCTGTTCCGTCTGCCACGGTAGCGGACAAGAAGAGGTGGTGCAGAATACACCGTTTGGCCGGATGGTTAATCGTCGGGCCTGCTCTAACTGTGGTGGTACTGGAAAAATCATCAAAGAGAAATGCACCACTTGTAGCGGTTCTGGTCGTGTGCGCAAGCAGCGTAAAATTCATATCCGCATTCCGGCGGGTGTGGATGACGGCGCGCAAATGCGTATCAATGGTGAAGGCGAAGGCGGTGTCAACGGAGGACCGGCAGGTGATCTGTATGTCGTTTTCCGTGTGAAGTCGCATGACTTCTTTGAGCGTGAGGGAGACGACATTTACTGTGAAATTCCGCTGACGTTTTCGCAGGCAGCGTTGGGAGATGAAGTCGAAATTCCGACGCTGACCGAGAAAGTGAAGCTGAAAGTTCCAGCTGGTACACAAACAGGAACATACTTCCGTCTTAAAGGCAAGGGTGTACCAAAACTTCGTGGCGTAGGTCAGGGTGACCAGCACATTAAGGTGGTTGTGGTAACGCCTAGCAAGCTGAGTGAGGAACAGAAGGAATTGCTGCGTCAGTTCTCTTCGCTTAGCGGTGAGCAGACACATGAGAATGAGCAATCCTTTTTTGACCGTGTGAAGCGCGCCTTCCGAGGCGACTAAGCCAGGATAGACTCGCGGAGCATCAACCATGAATCGGAGGGAACTGTTCCGCAATTGCGGAGTAGTTCCCTTTTTTATTATACGAAAGAGTGGAAGGAAGCTGTATAAGATTATAACTATGCAAATTCACGTAAACACATACATAACCATTTTTGTATAAGCATATTGGACTATTTAGATTTAACATGAAGGGTGAAAGGGTGAGTTCTATCAAAAAGTCACAGCCTAAGCTGCGTCGGGGTAAACCGCTATTCAAGCTCAGAGGGCTGATTACGCTGCTGGTTTGTCTGGTTATGGCACTGGTGCTCCTGCCTGTAACTTTGTTATTTGCCGAGAGAGTTGAGCATGAAACCGAAATGGGACTGGAGGAAAAAGCGATGTCCATCGCACGTACACTTTCCCATACGCCGCTTATTATTGAGCATTTGCAGCAGTCTGATTCGTCTTCCTCCATGCAGAAGTATGTGCAGAAGGTTTCATCTGCTAATCATGTTCAGTTTATCGTAGTTATGGACATGAAGGGTATTCGCAAAACACACCCGGATCCCAGGATGATCGGCAAAGCCTTTGCTGGTGGAGATGAATACACTGCACTTCATGGTCATGAGAGTGTATCTGTTGCGAAGGGAACATTGGGCCTGTCCATGCGCGCTTTTTCTCCCGTATTCAGCTCGACGGGGAAGCAGTTGGGAGCGATCGTCGTCGGTATATCCATGCAAGATGTACTGAGGGCTCAGGGAGGCAATTACCGCCTTATTGCTATCGCCATTGGCGTCGGAATGTTAATTGGTGCCGGAGGGGCTGTTGTGCTGGCCCGTAAAATCAAAAATATGCTGTTTGGTCTGGAGCCACCGGAAATCGCACGCTTGCTGGAGGAACGCAACGCTATGCTGCAGTCCATTAAGGAAGGCGTCATTGCGGTGGATGAATCCGGACGTGTTATGTTAATGAATGCGGAAGCGATTCGTCTGCTCAGACAAGCGGGAATTGAGGATATCTCGTCCTCAGGGCAGGAGATTAACGCTTATTTGTCCGCTTTTCGATTACAAGAGGTTTTGGCGGCAGGCACTCCACGAATGGATGAGGACATGGAGCTGGGGGGAATAACCTTGCTTACCACCAGTGTTCCGATACGGGTCAAAGGGGGAATTGTGGGAGCAATTGTAACTTTTCGGGATAAAACGGAGGTAAACCAGCTTGCCGAACGTTTGACAGGAGTGTCCCTGTATACGGAGGCGCTGCGTGCACAGGCTCACGAATTTATGAACAAGCTGCATGTCATTATGGGGATGGTACACTTACGAATGTACGATAAACTGGAGCATTACATCTTGGATGCCGTTGAGCATCATCAAGTGGAGATTGGCTCGATTACCCGGCAGATTAGGGACCCGGTGATGGCGGGCTTTGTTTTGGGGAAATTAAGCCGGGCCAGAGAGGTTGGTGTGAGCTTCGAATTGACTCCGGGCAGCTATTTGCCTGAAACCGGTCGAACTCAAACGATTCATGAACTGATAACCATACTGGGGAATCTGTTTGATAATGCCGTGGAAGCGATGGAATCTCTGGAGCACAAGCAGATTACCTTGACGCTTTATTATGAGGAAAATCAGAAGAACGGCTGTCTGACATGTGTAGTAAGTGATAACGGACCTGGTGTACCGGAACCTCTCGTAGAGGCGATATTTGAAAAGGGATTTTCGACCAAGGGAGAGTCACGGGGAATGGGGCTTTATCTGGTAACGCAAAGTGTGAAAAGATTAAAAGGAACCATAAAGCTGATTCCGGCTGAGCAAGGGTGCTGTTTTCAGATTAAGATTCCATACACCATAATGGGGAATGATGAACATGATTAATGTCTTAATTGTAGAAGATGATCCGATGGTTGCCGAGTTTAACCGCAAATATACGGAGCAGGTAGAGGGCTTTCGATGTGGAGGCTGGGCTGCTTCCGTGGAAGATGCCAAGGAATTTCTGGAAGAACAAGCGATTGATCTGATTTTGCTGGATGTGTATATGCAGGAAAGCAATGGACTTGATTTGCTGGCTTTTATTCGTGAGACAGGAGTGAATGTGGATGTCATCGTGATTTCGGCTGCAAGCGATATGAACAATATCAAAAAAGCGATGAATTTCGGCGCGGTGGATTATTTGATTAAGCCGTTTCACTTTAACCGTTTTCTGGAGGCGCTCACGGGTTATCGGGAGCACGTCAGTATCGTGCGTGAGCGCAGCTTGCTTTCGCAGGAGGAGTTGGATCGGCTGCTTTATCATAAAAGCTCGACCAAAGAGCTGGCCCGGCTACCCAAAGGAGTAACCAAATCCACGCTGGCCATGATATGGAACTGTATCCGGCAGCATGAAGCGATGTTATTTTCCACCGAGGATATTGCGGAGAGTGCAGGGATATCCAGAGTATCTATGCGCAAGTATCTTGCTTTTTTGACGGAAATTGAGGCACTTGCCATGGAAACCATATACGGCACCATTGGACGGCCTGTTTATCAGTATCGAATTTTACCGCAGGCGGAGGAAATTATGAGCGGTTATATTTAAGCCCTCTTTTTGATTACTTTAATTACAAAAGTGAATGATTAGTTTAAAAACCAAATAAAGCGTTTTCCGAAGTGTAGAATGGAAGCATGGTCATCATTCTTCACTACAAGGAGGGAGCTTTATGGAAAATGCTACAAACCAGCCGGTCATTCAAAAGTGGCAAAAATGGCGTAAAAATCCTGCAGACGGCATCAGGATGCTGGGCAGGATAAAAGTGGGGGTTATTCCGCTTCCGCTTTACGTCGTGATTGCGTTGATTGTATACGCAGCTGCGATTACACAGAGACTTCCGAACGATCTGCTGGGCGGATTTGCTGTCATTATGATTTTAGGCATATTGCTCAGTGATCTGGGGGCGAAACTTCCGCTGCTCAAGCATATTGGCGGTCCGGCCATTCTGTCACTCATGGTTCCATCGTTGATGGTATTTTGGAACATGTTTCCTCCATCTGCGATGGGTGCTGTACACACGCTGATGAAAACCTCGAATTTTCTTTATTTTTATATCGCTTGTCTGGTCACCGGAAGTATTCTGGGCATGGATCGGAAGATGCTGATGAACGGAATTGTCAAAATTTTTGCCCCCATTATAATAGGCTCCATTGCAGCCGTAGCAGTAGGTATGGTGGTGGGTATGGCTTTTGGCTACAGCGCCTATCATACGTTTTTTTACATCATTATTCCGATTATCTCCGGCGGGATTGGAGAAGGGATTCTACCATTGTCCATTTCATATGGATTGGTGCTGGGCAAGGATTCAGCGGTATTCGTATCCCAGTTTATCCCGGCCGCAATCATTGGCAATATTGTTGCCATCATAGGTGCGGGTATTTTGAAAAAAATGGCGGAGAAAAATCCTCATACTTCTGGTAACGGGAAGTTGTTGAAACTTGATAAAAAAGGGGAAAAGTTATCTTCGGTGAGTCTGGAACAACCTGTCTCGTTTCCATTGATGGGTGGGGGGCTGCTGCTAGCCTGTACTTTCTTTATTGTAGGTAAACTGCTGGAGCCGTATCTTCATATTCCTGGCCCGATTCTGATGATTCTGGCTGCGGCCTTAATGAAGTGTATTCAAGCGATGCCGGCCCAGATAGAGCAGGGAGCTTTTCATTTGTACAAATGTATTGCGGCAAGCTTGACATGGCCGTTGATGGTGGGATTGGGTATTTTGTATGTGCCTTTGGATAGTGTGATTGGAATTCTTACGATTCCTTATGCCATAACCTGCGCATCCGTTGTGGTTGCATTGATTGTTGCTGGATACTTCACAGGAAAATGGATTAACATGTACCCGGTGGAAGCTGCGTTGGTGACCAGTTGTCGTGGCGGATTGGGCGGTACGGGGGATGTAGCGATCCTGTCTGCATCGAATCGTATGGAGCTAATGCCTTTTGCGCAAATAGCAACACGCATTGGCGGGGCAGCCACAGTCATTTTAGCAACCTTGTTACTCAATTTATGGAGCTGATGAGTCTATACAAAAGCCTGATATCTATAACAAATGTACAGAAAAAATATACAGACATGAAAGGATGGAGAGAAGCATGAGTAGCTTGACAGAAGAGATCAGACAATTACATGAGGGCGGTAAAATGGAGACCCAACCGAAGCAGCCGATTGCAAGCATGGAGGAGCTATCCAAGATTTATACCCCCGGCGTAGCTGAAATCTGTATGGAAATTGCGAATGACCCAGCCAAAGCCTATCAATTAACGATCAAAAAAAATACAGTGGCGGTCGTATCGGATGGAACAGCGGTGCTAGGATTGGGAGATATCGGACCAGAGGCGGCTATGCCTGTGATGGAAGGTAAGGCGGTTCTGTTCAAACAATTTGCAGGCGTAGATGCATTTCCAATCTGCCTTAATACGAAGGATCCTGACGAAATTGTTCAAATTGTCAAAATGATTGCTCCTGCCTTTGGTGGTATTAATTTGGAGGATATCTCTTCACCGCGCTGCTTTGAGATTGAGAGACGATTAAAAGAGGAGCTGGACATTCCGGTATTTCATGATGATCAGCATGGTACGGCCGTCGTCGTGTTAGCAGGTCTGGTGAATGCATTGAAGGTATGTGGTAAAAAAATAGAGGATGTCAAAGTCGTATTTGCAGGTATCGGTGCGGCGGGTACGGCTTGCTCTCGGATGTTGCTCAAGGCGGGTGTACGCAATCTGATTGGCGTTGATCGGCAGGGAGCCATTCATCGTGGCGTGGAATATAGCAATCCACATTGGACGGAGTATGCGAGCATGACCAATCCGTACAATTTGAGTGGCAGTTTATCTGAGGTGATTGTGGGGGCCGATGTGTTCATCGGTCTGTCAGGCCCGGATTTACTGAGTGTGAAGGATATTCAGAGCATGGCTGTTGATCCCGTTGTCTTCGCTATGGCGAATCCGAAGCCGGAGATTGATCCGGCTTTAGCAGCGCCTTATGTACGCGTTCTGGCTACGGGCCGCTCTGATTATCCTAATCAGATTAACAATGTACTGTGCTTTCCGGGAATTTTCCGGGGCGCACTGGATTGCCATGCCACGACGATTAATGAAGAAATGAAGCTGGCTGCCGGACTTGCCATTGCTGATGCGATCAGCCCTGAAGAGCTAAGTGAAACTTATATCATACCCAATGTGTTTAATCCGCAGGTAGTCTCTAAGGTTCGGGATGCTGTAGTTCGCGCTGCGTGGGAGACAGGAGTAGCCAAGGCAGGTAAAGCTCCTGCCGCTGCTTTGCACCCGCAAAAGTTATAATCTTCACAAGCTACTTTCCAACCGTTTCAGCATACTAAACTCGGTGTTGTTTGTTCCGTTCAGCCTTCGTGGGGAATATAAATCCGTGCCAATGAGCAGGATATAGCAAAGCGCAACTGTCTATGTTTTTGAACAGGAGTTGCGCTCAATACCACACAGGGAGTTTTGGGGATGAGTGAAAAAAATATATTGGCGTATTTCAAAAGCCCCGAGGAAGCACAAGGAGCAGCTAGAAAGCTGGAAGCTCTCCGGGCAGCAGATGTATCTATAGACCGATTTAGCCGCTATCCCCGACAGTCTACGGGCAACGTCGGATTACCTGTATTTGCGGGACAAATTAGCAGCTTGTCCTCACTGACGCAGGGAGTGGAGTTTACGGATGCAACTCCAGCGATACTGGCTGCGGCTGATCCATCTGCCAGCGGAATGAGTGACGGCGGGCAAGGTGGGCCGACAGGCCGCGATATATTGTTAACCGCTGTGGTGGATGAATCCATTCATCATCAGGCGATGTCTATTGTGGAACAAGCGGGTGGTATGCTGTGAAAACGTTGGAAGGAGCTGTGACAGATGCCCACAAACAAACGGTTCGATAAAGTGCTGACCAAAACCGAGAAAATCAAGCGTGCACAATCTGCTAAAAATGAGGATGTTGAGTTCTCGGCAGAGCAGGCAGATGCTCAGGATTTGGAAGCGATCCGGCGCGGTGAAGTAGCTGATCGTCGTCAGGAGCGCATCATAAACGACAGCGAGTAGAATTCAATAAGACGGGTCATCCCTATCATTAAATATGATTTGTGGGATTGCCCGTCTTATTTGTGTTTCATCCTCTTGTCTATTTAATTATCCGCTATAGGCTGTTGCGCTAAAAACAAGGGGACCGGAGACGAAAGCAGTAGTCGCAGGCGTTTGATTTTCAATAATCAGTTGATAGTTTTGCACGCCCAGAGGTGCAACATCTACCGTTTCGACATTAATGATAATGTTGTCGTCAAACAGATTAGTCTGCAGTCCGTAATAAATTTCCTTGCCGGCTCTCCATATACGTACAAGTGTTCTAATGTTGCCCGCACCAACAAAACGCAAGCCTATGGATGCCTTTAATTCTACCCGATTGTTAACAGCTCCAGGAATAGTCGGATCAATAAATACGGAAGCAGTAGCAATCCCTAGTCCGGCTGGAGAAATAGGAACCGGAAGACTAATCCCATTGGTAATAGGTGTGATGACAGCAGCATTATAATCCAAAACGGTTTTGGCCATTATAAGTCACTCCTTCTTTGAATATACTATATTGTATGTACTAGAGTTAAGGAGGCTTGGACTAAAAGAGTGGGCAACATGCACAAGTTCTACAAAACATTTTGCACTTCGATGATACTAGCTTTTTTGAACTCCTATGCATGTATATAGTACAATATAGAGTATGCATGTGAAATGAGGAGGAAATGAAAACCATGTTGTGGCATGAAATTACAATACATACAACCGAAGAAGCCGTCGAAATGATTTCGAATTTTCTGCACGAAGCAGGTGCGGGAGGGGTTTCCATTGAAGAATCCGGTTCGCTGAACAAACCACGCGATACGTCCTATGGACAGTGGTATGATCGGCCCTTGAATGACATTCCTGAAGGACAAGCGACCATCAAGGGTTATTTTGCCGAAGAAGTTGAGATGGACGGCATCCGTTCGCAAATTGAGCCACGCGTCGAAGAATTGAGAACATTCGATATTGACCCTGGCGAGGTTCGGTATGAGCTGAAAACGGTCAATGAGGATGACTGGGCGAATGCCTGGAAGCAATTTTTCAAGCCTTTGCGTGTGTCGGATCGTCTAACGATCAAACCGACTTGGGAAGCCTATGAGCCTGCCAGTGAAGATGAAAAAATCATTGAGCTGGACCCCGGCATGGCCTTTGGCACCGGAACGCATCCCACAACATCACTTTGTCTGAGAGCGTTGGAATCTGTGATCAAGGGTGGAGAAGAAGTCATTGATGTGGGCACAGGCTCCGGCATTTTGGCGATTGGAGCCGTGCAACTGGGAGCGAAGCATGTACTGGCTCTGGACCTTGATCCCGTAGCGGTATCTAGTGCGCGGGAAAATACCCATCTGAATGGGTTGGAGGATCGCATTACCATTAAAGAGAGCGATCTGCTGTCCGTGCTGAATGCGAGCGATCCGACGCTGGGTATCCAACTGCCAGTCAAGCTGGTGGTCGCTAATATTTTGGCCGAAATTATTTTGCTGTTTATTGATGATGTGTACAAGGCTCTGGAGCCAGGTGGTATTTATATCGCTTCAGGGATTTGGAAGAACAAAGAAGGGGTTGTCGAAAACGCATTGAAGGCGGCGGGCTTCGACATTGCCGAAACGTGCCGGGATGAGGATTGGCTGGCGTTTGTGGCGAGAAAGAGGTAACCATGGATTTTTTACAAAATATTTTTCGTGTGAAGTTAGAGGTTCTTCCATTTTACTTGCTGGCTCTGATCATATCTTTTACGGTACATGAGTTTGCACATGCGTATTATGCCAATAAATTCGGTGACCCTACAGCCAAGCTGCTGGGACGCGTGACTTTAAATCCGGCAGTGCATATTGATCTGATGGGTACGTTGCTACTGCTGATCGGGGGTTTTGGCTGGGCCAAACCGGTTCCGGTCAACCGTGACAATTTCAGTCGCCCACGTTCTATGGGGATTGTCGTGTCTGCTGCTGGACCACTGAGCAATTTGCTGCTTGCCTTTGTGGCTACCCTGATTTATGCGGTGCTGCTTCATTTTCAGGTGCTGCCGAATATCGAGAATCAGCGGGTGGCTCAGGCCATCAACTTGTTTATCAATTCACTGATTAGTTTGAATCTGTTTTTGTTTATTTTTAATCTAATTCCGCTGCCACCGCTGGATGGTTACCGGATTGTGGAGGATGTGGCCCCTACACCTCTGCGCCGCAAACTTCAGTATTTTGAGCAGTGGTCTATCTTTATTTTTCTGTTGATCCTTGTTATCCCGCAGGTGAGGGCGGTGACGATTGAGCCGCTGTACGTGCTTTCCCAGACGATTTATGTGCAGTTTTTGCAGTTTGCTTTTTACATCATCGGATTATTCGGAGCCTAACGGCTCCTTTTTTTGCGGGTATGGAAGGTAGTATAACAATTGAAGCAGCAACATACTGGTCATGCGGGCGCAAAAGATGATATGATGGTGCTTGGTGATTTATTCGGATATTGTACAGAAAGCCAATGGATAACAGTTATTTTCAGAATAGGTGTGAGAGACAATGCAGCGTTATTTTATTCCGGCAGAGCAGTTTCTGGAAGACCATGTGATCGTGGCGGGTGAGGATGCGCGACATATTGCCAAGGTCATGCGCGGTCGTAGTGGTGACAAAATTATAGTCAGTGACGGGGTATCAAAGGAAGCGCTGGCTGCGCTGGATACGATAGAACAAGATCGTGTAACGGCGACGATAGTCGAGCCGCTGGAGATGACCTCCGAACCGCATGTGCAGGTCACCATTGCCCAAAGTCTTCCCAAGGGAGACAAGATGGAGACCGTTATGCAAAAATGTACAGAAATCGGGGCAGCGGGGTTTGTCCCGTTTTTGTCCGAGCGTACGGTCGTGCAGTATGATGCCAAAAAGGAAGGCAAACGGCTGGAGCGATGGCGCAAGATTGTAAAGGAAGCGGCTGAGCAAAGCCACCGTAACCGGATTCCGGAAATAAGTGCGCCGATGACGTGGAAAGAGCTGCTGGCTTCTTTTTCGCAGTATGATTTGATATGCTATTGTTATGAAAAAGAGCAGGGGCGGCAGCTACGGGACGTGATTCAGCCTTTGGCAGGACAATGGACGTCGATGGACAAGCTGCGTGTTCTGCTGATAGTGGGTCCGGAAGGTGGATTCAGCGAAGCGGAGAGCCTGGAGGCCGAGCAGGCCGGGGCGCAGTCTACGGGGCTGGGAAGACGCATTTTGCGTGCGGAAACCGCAGGTATGACTGCATTGGCTTGCATTTTATATGAGTCAGGAGAAATGGGAGGGGTTTAATATGCCGTCAGTGGCATTTTACACATTGGGTTGTAAGGTAAACTTTTATGATACAGAAGCGATTTGGCAGCTGTTCAAAAATGAAGGCTATGAGCAGGTAGATTTTGATGAGCAGACAGCTGACGTCTACCTTATTAATACGTGCACCGTTACGAATACCGGCGATAAAAAGAGTCGTCAGATCATTCGCCGTGCGATTCGTCGGAACCCAGATGCTATTGTGGCAGTGACGGGCTGTTACGCCCAGACTTCTCCTGCCGAAATTATGGATATTCCCGGTGTCGATCTCGTTATTGGTACACAGGATCGGGACAAAATTATTCCGTTTGTTCAGGAGATTCAAGAGTCGCGTCAACCTGTGAACGCTGTGCGCAACATTATGAAAACGCGCGTGTTCGAGGAAATGGATGTGCCTGATTTTGCTAACCACACACGTGCGTTTTTGAAAATTCAGGATGGCTGCAACAACTTTTGTACCTTCTGCATCATTCCGTGGTCGCGTGGTTTGTCCCGCAGCCGCGATGCCGCGAGCATTATGACTCAGGCGCGTCAACTGGTACATGCGGGTTATAAAGAAATTGTGCTCACAGGCATTCATACAGGTGGTTATGGTGACGACATGGACAATTATGATCTGTCCGATCTGCTGTGGGATCTGGAGAAGGTAGAAGGGCTGGAGCGTATCCGTATCAGCTCCATTGAAGCCAGCCAGATTGATGAAAAAATGCTTGATGTGCTGAACCGTTCCACCAAGCTGGTACGTCATTTTCACATTCCGCTTCAGGCGGGAGATGACACCGTGCTGAAACGGATGCGCCGCAAATACACAACAGAAGAGTTTTACAATAAAATGCTTATGATTCGCAAGGCGATGCCGGATGTGGCGATTACGACAGACGTTATTGTTGGCTTTCCTGGGGAAACGGACGAAATGTTCCGCAACGGTTATGAGCTGATGAAAAAAATTGGCTTCTCGGAAATGCATGTGTTCCCTTATTCCAAACGCAGCGGTACGCCTGCGGCGCGTATGGAGGATCAGGTGGATGAGGACGTGAAAAATGCACGTGTGCATGAGCTGATTGAACTGTCAGAGCAAATGCAGTTGGCTTATGCAGAAAAGTTTGTCGGTCAGGTGCTGGAGGTCATTCCGGAAGTTGCGCCGAAAGGGACCGAAGATAGCGGCATGCTTCACGGTTACAGTGACAATTACATTCAACTGGTGTTTGAAGGTACTAAGGATCTGGTTGGCAAGGTGTGCCGCGTGAAGTTGACGAAGGCGGGCGTTAATGAAAGTGAAGGCCAATTGGTCCGTGTGCTGGAGAATGGACTGCAAGCAGCCCTATAATAACTAAAAAAAGCCTGAATAGGCCATAGAGATGGCAAACAAGGATTTCGCCTTTCCTTACAGGGAGGACGGAATCCTTGTTGCGCAAGGAAAGGGGATTGCAGGATGGCAGAAAAAAAGGAAATTTCCGCCGGCGGTGTGGTGTACCGCAAACAGGGGGAGCAGCTTGAAATTCAGCTGATAACCGATCGATACGGCAAGGTCTCCTTGGCTAAAGGTAAAATGGAGCAAGGAGAAACGATCGAACAGACGGCTTTACGTGAAATTCGTGAGGAAACAGGGCTGAACGGACGGATTATCCAGCATGTGGATATGATTGCTTATACGTATCAGCATCCTGAATTCGGGGAAGTGGACAAGGAAGTCCATTATTATCTCGTAGAAGCACTGGATGGGGATTTACAGGCACAGATTGAAGAAATTAAAGGTGTTGCATGGCATACGCCTGAGGAAGCATGGCGTCTCCAGCGCCAAGGCGGATATGACAACAATGATGTCATTTTGAGCAAGGCGCTGTCCATGCTTGGAATTAACGTTTGATGATGTTGGGAGACATGCGATTCTCCAAACGTGTCCATACAGGTAAATAGCAGATTGGCAAGACAAGCAGAGAGCTGATCACGTTAAACAGGGTTTGAGCATGGGCGACCCTGGCTCCAGGCTCAGCAGATATCCAGGCGGCTGCCATTTCCAGCCCAGGGATCAGCGGCATAAACAGCAACGCCCCGCCTACGTTCAGCAGCACGTGGGACCAGGCCACAAATTTGCCGGACATGCTGCCGCCGACAGCCGCAATCAGGGCCGTCACGCAGGTGCCAACGTTGGAGCCGATGACGATGGCGATACCCACATCGACTGGCAAAGCTCCCGCAGCAGCAAGGCTGATCGCCATACCAATAACGGCGGCGCTGCTGTGAACCAGTGCGGTCAGGCAGGCCCCGGCTGCGAAGGCCCACCACATGTTGGCCGCGGCGTGGTCAAGAAACCAGCGGAACAGCCCGGCCTGCTCAATCCAAGGGCCGACTGTTTGCATCACTCGGATACCCGCAAGGATCAGCGAAAATCCGGCAAAGGCGAGGCTGATATATTGTACAGCCTGCGGTCGGCTGAGTTGATTGGGGCTGGATGGTGGCTCGGCAGACGCATACTGGCGGCTGGAGACAGCCTCGCCCCACAAGACGGCGGTGCTCCAGCAAAGCAGCGAGCCGCAGAGCAGTGGAACAGCCAGTTTGCCTAGCTGGAGCCCCATCAGCTCGGTGGTCAGGCAGGTACCAATATTGGTACCGAGGATGATGCCGAGCGTGCGGCCGTAGGTCAACAGCCCGGCGTTGACCAGTCCGATGGTCAGCACCGTGACAGCGGTGCTGCTTTGCAGCAGGGCGGTAATGCCTGAGCTGAACAGCATGCCCCGCCAAGGGGAAACGGTGGCCCGGTTTAGCCAGCGGGTGAGGAAGGGACCAGCCAAATGCCGGAGGGCCGCTTCCATCAGCTTCATCCCGCCCAAAAAAATAAGCAGCCCACCGGACAGCGGCAAAATAACATGAATAAACACGGGCGTTCCCCCTTTCTAAACCGTTTTACGTTGGCCAATTAAGGACGCTTCGTAGTCTATTTGATCTTACGATCGCTACGCTTCTCCAGATTCAAATGGACCGCTACGCTGTTACCTGCCTTTAAAGTGGAATGATGTTCCCCTGTGATTCACTCGGAATAAAGAACTTGAACCTAAGCAAAAAATTCTTTTCAAAACTGCTGAGACGCTTATGTAACAGCCTATGATCTGTCAAGGACAGCCATGACAAGCATGACCAAGCTGTTTTTTAGGAAAACGAAAATTTTTATAGAACTTCACAAGCTTTAAAAGTGTGACGTCGATATTAAGGCGGGCAGTAGCGGAGCGGTTCATTTGAATCTGGAGAAGCGGTAGCGTTCGCCTTTGCAGGGGGATTCTTACCATTAAAATTATTTGTAAAATCCAAGAATCCCATTGCAACAGCGATCGTAAGATCAAATGAATCGCGGAGCCGCGCCCCATCGAACCCCACACTTTTAACACTTTGATTAATCCAAGAATGGGAGTGAAGGACTTTGCCTTCAGTAATATTGGAACGCAGCCGCAAAAAAAGGCTGGAACACGCGCACCCCTGGGTGTTTAAAAATGAAATAGCCAAGGTGGAGGGTGAGCCGGAGGCGGGTGATCTGGTCAGTATCGTAAACCATCAGGGCCGTTATTTGGCAACGGGTTACTATAATCCGGCCTCGCAAATTACGGTGCGTGTGATGTCCTACGAGCCGCTGGAAGCGATGGATCAAAGCTTTTTTGCCAAACGGTTCCGCGATTGTCTGGAGCACCGTGAACGTTTTGTGACCGGGGGAGACGCGTATCGGCTGGTATACGGCGAGGCTGATTTTTTACCCGGGCTGATTGTAGACCGTTTTGGCGACGTGTTAGTCATACAATTATTAACGCTCGGTATGGATCGCCGCAGGGAAGAAATCAGGGATGCACTTGTTGAAGTGATTGGCCCTGTTGGTATATATGAGCGCAGCGATGTATCCATCCGCGAGCTGGAAGGACTGGAACAGACCAAAGGGCCTTTATATGGCGACTGCCCACGTCATGTCGTGGTAACGGAAAATGGTTTGCGTATCAAGGTCGATATTGTAGAGGGCCAGAAGACAGGCTATTTCTTTGACCAGCGTGAGAATCGTGCGGCGATTGCGCCGCTGATGACAGGCTGGGGAGGACGCAGCGGAATTACGCTACAGGAAGTAGCAGAACAGGGTGACGCTGGCACAGCGGTCATGAAGCCTGTGAACAGAAGCGGCAAGGTTGTGGAGTTCCCATTCTGGGATGGTGCAACCGTGCTGGAGTGTTTTTCACATACGGGAAGCTTTACGCTCAATGCCTGCAAATACGGTGCTAAAAAAGTAACTTGTCTTGATATTTCCGAGCACGCAATTGAAAGCGCACGGGATAATGTCAAGCTGAACGGTTTTGAGGAACGCGTCGAGTTTGTCGTGGACGATGCTTTCCAATATTTGCGCAATCAGGTTAAAGGCTTAGAGGAACGCACCGCGCGGGCCGGGGGAAAGGGGGATACTTCCAAGCCACTCACAGCAGGGGGCGGACGTACCTTTGATGTGGTGATTCTTGATCCGCCAGCTTTTGCCAAAACCAAGAATGCGGTCAAAGGAGCTACGCGTGGATATAAGGATATTAATCTGCACGGGATGAAGCTGGTCAATGAGGGCGGCTATTTAGTGACTGCGAGCTGCTCATTCCATATGCGGCCGGAGCTGTTTCTGGACACGATTAAAGAAGCTGCGGCAGATGCCGGAAAAATCCTCCGTCTGGTGGATTGGAGAGCGGCTGGCAAGGATCATCCCCAAATTCTAGGTGTAGAGGAAGGCCATTATTTGAAATTCGCTATTTTTGAGGTGCGTAGCCGGACACAACTGTAGAATTCATACACAGTTAACCGCCTTTTGGGGTAGCGGAATAAGTAGATTAGGCTCGTTTTTCAATAAAACAGTCCTGTAGAGAAGGCATGCACCAAGCCAAACCTGCGGGACTGTTTATTTTTTGAGGGAGGATAAAATGCTACAAGATGGCAAACGTACGTTCTTTTCTCCCTTGCCTCATATGCTATACTGTTTAATAGATTGTTGTTCGTTGGAAAGGAGGCCGCATCATGTCGGTCCGTTTGTTAATTGGCCGCTCAGGCAGCGGGAAAAGCACGTTAATCCGTCGTGAAATGACGGCTATGCTACGCGGAGAACCGCTAGGTAAGCCTATGCTGTTGCTTGTGCCGGAGCAATCGTCATTTGCTTCCGAGCATGCGCTGCTTACAGAAGCCGGAAACGGTATTCAGGGGACGGTGCGTGCACAGGTCAAGGGATTTCATCGTCTTGCCTATTTGGTCATGCAGGAAACCGGGGGCTCGGCGCTGGTACCTGTGACGGAGGAAGGCAAGAAGATGCTTATATATAAAATTATTCGTCGTCGCAAGGATGAACTGAGTTTATTTAAGGATTCGGGAGACCAGCTTGGCTTTGTGGATCGGTTAAATACGCTGTTTACAGAGCTGAAGCAGTACGGGAATGATACTTGGTCTGTACCGGAGCAACTGGAGCGAATGAATGCTGCGGGGGAATCCATTCCGATTTTACACGGCAAGCTCAAGGACATCAGTCTGATTTATGAGGATTTTGAAAGAGAGCTGACGCTTAAATATATTGACGGCGAGGATACGCTGCGTATGCTGGCGGAACAGATTGCTGAGTCGTCCATTGTACGTGGAGCGGATATTTGGATGGATGGCTACCGCAGGTTTACGCCGCATGAATACAAGGTGGTGGAGCAGCTCATGCTGCACGCTTCTTCGTTGACGGTCGCACTGACCTGCAATCGCAGCTACGAGAGTGGACAGCTTCCGCATGAGCTGGATTTATTTCATCCTGCGGCGGCTACCTATGTAAAGCTTAAAGGGATGGCGGACGAGCTGATGATGGAGACGCAGACACAACTGCTGCGCCCTGATCCGCTTCCGAGATTTAAGGACCGCCCGGCGTTGGCGTATCTGGAGGCAGAGTTTGAACGACGTGCGGTGTATCGGAACCAGGAACGATCTATGCCGCAGCAGCAGATGCGGGAGCAATGGAAAAACAAGCAGCCAGAAGAAATCAAGCTGTATGCCGCAGCGAACCGGCGCGTGGAGCTGGAGGGGGCCGTGCGCGAAATGCGCCGTCTGGCCCGGGATGAGGGAGCGCGTTATCGGGAAATGGCTCTGTTTGTACGCCATATTGAGGATTATGAGCCGTGGGTGGAGCCGATATTTAAGCAATATGAGGTTCCGGTGTTTCTGGATCAGCGCAGAAGCGTATTGCATCATCCCTTGGTGGAAATGATTCGGGCTTCGCTGGATATCGTCCAGCGGCGTTGGCGGTACGAGGATGTATTTCGTGCGGTCAAAACGGATCTGCTGTTGCCACAGGATGGACGGGTCAGCCGCGAGGATATGGACCGTCTGGAAAATTACGCATTGGCCTGCGGGATACAGGGCAGCCGCTGGACAGACGGACGGCCTTGGCAGGCTGTACCCAGCCTTTCGCTGGAGCTGGAGGAACAGGAGCGGAACCGTCAGCGGGACGAAACGCTGGATCTAATGGAGCTGTGCCGCGATGTGATCGTGACGCCTTTACGTGCGTTTGAGAAACGTCTGGGTAAGGCCCGGACTGCACTTGAGAAGTGTAAAGCGGTGTATTTGTTGCTGGAGGATGCAGAAATTGGGCATAAGCTGGATAACTTGATCCATCAGGCCGAGGAAGCGGGAAATCCCGAGCAGGCGAAGGAGCACCGTCAGGTATGGGATGCGGTGCTTGAGCTGTTGGATCAGATCGTCGAAATGATGGGTGACGAGAAGCTGGACACTTCTTTATTTGCCGATGTTCTGGAAACGGGTCTGATAGAGTACCGTATGGGTCTTGTTCCGCCAGCTCTGGATCAGGTGCTGGTCGGAAACACGGACCGTACACGCGTTGCTGGTATTCAACATGTCTTTGTGCTGGGTATGAACGAAGGTGTGATGCCAGCTGTATTTCATGAGGATGGCGTGCTGAACGAGCAGGAACGCACCGCCTTGAATGAACGGGGCGTAGAGCTGGCGCCGGATATGACAAGACGTCTGCTGGATGAACGTTTTCTTGCGTATACGGCGCTCACGTCAGCCGGAAGCAGTCTGTGGATGAGCTATGCCGTGACCGACGAAGAGGGCAAGTCGTTGCTGCCGTCAGAGTTGGTACGGCATGTCCGTCAACTGTTCCCTGCTCTGGAAGAGCACCCGTTAGCTGCCTATCCTTTGCCTCGGGACCCATGGGCGACTCAATGGGAGTATGCTTCCCATCCGTCCGAGGCATTGCCACAGCTGATCGCGCAATTCCGGCAATGGCGGCATGGTGGAGAGATTTTATCTCCCTGGTGGGAGGTATACAACTGGTATGCGGGCCAGCAGGGGCGTGAAAGGGACAAGCTGCGTCAGTTGCTGACCTCACTTTTTTACGAAAATCATGCCGAAATGCGGAAAGAAACGAGTCGCCGTCTGTATGGCAGCAAGCTGCGTACCAGCGTATCTCGTATGGAACGTTTTGTCGCTTGTCCGTTTTCGCATTTTGCTTCCCATGGTCTTCGCTTGAAGGAGCGCCAAATGTATCGGCTAAAGGCACCGGATATCGGGCAGTTGTTCCATGCGGCGCTCGGAGAGATGGCGATGAATTTACGTAAACGAAACGTAAGTTGGGGGAGTCTCAGTACAGAGGAATGCCGACAAGAGGCGGAATCGACGGTGGAGCGTTTGGCCCCTCGTCTGCAAGGCGAGATTTTAATGAGCTCCAAGCGGTACGGGTACATTTTGCGCAAGCTGAAAGACATTGTGAGTCGGGCTTCGCTGATTTTGGGTGAACATGCGCGTAGAGGCAGCTTTGAGCCACTGGAGCTGGAGCTGGGCTTTGGGCCGGGAGAAAAGCTTCCTCCTCTGACCTTTCGACTGGACAACGGTGTGGTGATGGAAATCGTCGGACGAATTGACCGCGTGGATGTGGCAGAGGGAGAACAAGGCTTGCTTTTACGCGTCATTGACTACAAATCCAGCCAAAAGGATCTCAAGCTGCATGAAGTGTACTATGGCTTGTCCTTGCAAATGCTCACATACCTGGACGTGCTGCTGAATGCGGCGGAGGAATGGCTTGGCGAGACGGCTTATCCGGCGGGTACGCTGTATTTTCACGTCCATAATCCGATGTTGCAGTCGCCGAATGGTCTGAGCGCGGAACAGGCCCGTCAGGAGCTTCTAAAACGCTTCAAGATGAAAGGGCTATTGCTCGCGAATCGGGATGTGGTTGGGCAAATGGATACGGCATTGGACAAGGGGTATTCCTCCATTTTGCCAGTTGCGGTAAAGGCGGACGGCAGCTTTTACAGCAGTGCGTCTGTCGCTTCGCCGGAACAGTGGGATAGCCTGCTGGCTTCGGTACGCGATAATATCCGAACGATTGGGACACGTATGACAGAGGGCGACGTGGCGATTGAACCTTATCGTATCCAGCAAGAGACGGCATGTACCTTCTGTTCTTTCAAACCTGTTTGTCAATTTGATGACAGTCTGGAAGGTAGCGGCTACAACCAATGGGGGAAACCCGGCAAGGATCAGATCTGGGATTTGCTTGGTCATACGCAGGAAGGGAAAGGAGGAATGGACCAATGATAAGTACATCAGACACCAACGGCATACCCAAGCCGGAAGGCAGTATGTGGAGTGATGACCAGTGGCGTGCGATTTCTGAATCTGGCAACAACATGCTGGTAGCGGCAGCGGCGGGGTCTGGTAAAACAGCGGTGCTCGTAGAGCGCATTATTCGTAAAATCGCCGATCCGCGGCTCGGTTTCAGCGTGGATCGGTTGCTGGTAGCGACCTTTACAAAGGCTGCTGCCGCCGAAATGCGCCAACGTATACGTGAAGCTTTGGAACGTGTGCTGGAACAGGAGCCGGATAGTGAGCATCTACGTCGTCAGCTATCGCTGCTGAATCGGGCCTCGATTACGACACTTCACTCTTTTTGTATGGAGGTCATTCGCAGGCATTATCAGGCCATTCCTCTTGATCCCGGTTTTCGGATTATGAATGAGCATGAGACGGAATTGCTGCGGCAGGAGCTACTGGAAGAATTGTTTGAGGAAAAGTATGAGGCTAACGATGAAGGCAGTACATTCCGCAGACTGGTGGACTGGTTTAGCGGTGAGCGTACAGATGATGCGATGTATGTGCTTGTTCAGCGCTTGTACGATTTTTCGCAAAGTCATCCCTGGCCAGAGCACTGGCTGAGCGAGACGGCAGCAGCGTTCCGTGTACAGGATGTGGCGGCTTTGGGAGAAACTCCTTGGGTCCGCAGCATTTTGGCGGATGCGGCACTTTCGCTGCGCGGAGCAGCAAGCCTGCTGGAGCAGGCGTATGAAACGGCTATGCAGCCCGGCGGCCCTGCGCCCTATGCAGTGACGCTGCAAGAGGATACCGCGATGGTGAAGGGACTATTGCAGGAGCTGGAGACACAGCCGTGGGCATCGCTGTATGATCACTTTCAGATAGCGGCCTTCGGCAAGCTCAAGCCGGTCAAAAAGGATCAGACTGAGCCTGCACTACAGGAACGGGTCAAGGCGCTCCGTGAGGCAGCCAAAAAAATGATTATAGATATGAAGGCATCCCTGTTCGGCAGGAGAGCAGAAGCCTATTTGGAGGAACTGCATGCGGCGGCTCCTCTGATGGACGAACTGGTGGAAACCGTTATTTTATTCGGCGAACGATTTCAACAGCACAAGCAGTCTAAAGGGCTGGTGGATTTTGGAGATTTGGAGCACTATTGTCTAAAAATATTACGTCATCCCGACTCCACTCCGCACAGACTGCTGCCTTCAGACGCTGCGCTTGAATACAAGGAGCAATTCGACGAGGTACTGCTGGATGAGTATCAGGATACGAATACGGTACAGGAGGATATCGTCAGGCTGGTATCCCGTGAAGAGCCGGGTAACCGTTTTATGGTAGGGGACGTAAAGCAGAGTATTTATCGGTTTCGGCTGGCGGAGCCGGGTCTGTTTTTGAACAAATACCAGCGATACGGTATGCAGGAACAGGAAGATGGCTTTTTAGTTGATCTGGCGCGTAATTTCCGCAGTCGGGTGGAAGTCGTCGATGCAGTCAATCTGGTGTTCCGACAAATCATGAGCGTGGATGTGGCGGAAATTGAATACGATGAACGGGCATGGTTGGCGCATGGTGCTTCCTATCCTGAACAGACGGAAAAGGATGCCACATCCCCGTATGCACCTGAACTGCTGTTAGTTGATAAAGGCGGGCGCGGTCTTTCGGAGGCTCCGGAACTGTCCGAAACGGGTGATGAACCCGCTTTACAGGAAGGCGAAATGGCTGAGCTTGCGGAGCTGGAAACGGCACAATTGGAAGCTCGCGCAATCGCGCAACGGATTAAGGAGCTGACGGGAGATACAGGCCAACCGCTGTTGATTTATGACAGAGGGTTAAAAGCGATGCGTCCGGCAGTCTTCGGTGATATTGTCATTTTGCTCCGTTCGGCAAGCATATGGGCACCGCTGATTGTAGAGGAACTGCGTCTTGAGGGCATTCCGGCATCCGGGGAGCAGACGACAGGCTTTTTCAAAGCAACGGAAGTTGAGGTGATGCTGTCTCTGCTACACATTATTGATAATCCGCAGCAGGACATCCCGCTGGCATCTGTGCTTCGTTCACCGATTGTAGGCTTGACCGAGGACGAGCTGGCACAAATCCGGCTGGAGAAGCCGGACGGACTATTTTATGGCGCTCTGCTTGCGGCGGCTGAGGCTGACCATACACAGGATAGCGAAAATAGAACGTCCAGCGACATGCTGGAATTGGAGCTTCTCGCAGGAGATTCGAGAGATGCCTCTGATATGGATGACAGAAATAGCGGAAATACGTTGCCTGCCCGACTGCATTCGTTTTTGCGCGATTTGGAAGCGTGGCGGCAGGAAGCAAGACAAGGCAGCTTGAGTGCATTGATTTGGCGTTTGCTGGAGGAAACGGGATATCTGGATTGGGTAGGTGGATTGCCTGGCGGCTCCCAACGTCAAAGCAATTTGCGGGCGTTATATGACCGGGCGAGACAATATGAGACTTCAACCTCTAACCGGGGCTTGTTCCGGTTTTTGACCTTTATTTCCCGTTTGCGAGAGCGAGGCGGTGATTTAGGATCATCCAGTGGCGGTACTGAACCCGATCAGGCTGTGCGCATTATGACGATTCACAAAAGTAAAGGACTAGAATTTCCTGTTGTGTTCATCGCGGGAACGGCTAAAATGTTCAATCAGCAGGATCTGAATGCGCCGTTTCTGATGCATAAGGAGCTGGGGTTTGGTCCCAAATATGTGGAGGAACAAAATCGGGTCAGCTACCCGACGCTGCCTAATTTGGCGATCCGTCGACGCTCCCAGCTGGAGCTGTTGGCTGAAGAAATGCGGGTGCTGTACGTGGCGCTTACGCGTCCACGTGAAAAGCTTATTATGACCGGAACGGTAAAGGATCTTGCTGCACGCGCTGCGGGTTGGGCACGTGCCAAAGAGCATACGGAGACAGTTTTACCCGATTATATGCTGGCGGCAGGCCGCAGTTATCTGGACTGGGTAGGTCCTGCGTTGATCCGACATCCTTCTGCTGCTGTACTGAGGGAAGCGGCAGGGGATCAGGAGGGGGACTATCACAGGCTGGAAACTATGCCGGGCGGGGATTGGCTATTTAGAATCATAGCTTCGGAGACTCTTTCCGGCTCTCGTTTGAATTCGGACCCTGGGGAAGAGACTGTTAATGAAGAGCGTCAGCAGAAGACGGTAGCGTTGAAAAATGCCGAGCCGATCGACAAAAGGTGGCTCTCATCCGATTCCGTATCCAATAGCCCAGCAGATATGACAACAAGGGCTGATGCAGATATTGCCGCTGCGCTTTCCTGGTCCTATCCGTATGAACGGGCAAGCAAGACGGCGGCGAATACATCGGTTACCGAAATGAAAAGATGGCTAACGATGCAGGAAGCTGGATCGGAAGATTGGCTGAATCTGTCTTCTTTTCAAGTAGCAGAGTTACCAGAGGAGATGGAAGATTCTCAGACTGGGGGAAATCGATTGCACTTGCGCAGACCCAAATTTATGGGCAATCGGCAACTGACGCCAACGGAGCGTGGAACGGTATACCATACGCTGTTCCTGCATTTGCCGCTGGGTGGTGTGATGAACGCCGAGGTGATTGAGGAAACGAAGGCCCGTCTGCTGAACCAGCGCTTATTGCTGGATGTTCAGGCGGAGGCATTAGATACGGATAAAATATTGCGCTTCTTCACCAGCGAGCTGGGTCGCAGATTGCTGGAGGCATCCCATGTTCAGCGTGAGCTTCCGTTCACCTATACGATAGGAGTCGCTGATTTTTGGAGCCGCAGCTTGCCGTCGATGCTGTCTGCACAGGAAATAGAGTCAGGAGCCGAGCAACAGGAGGAAAACATGACGTCAGAGCCTGGCCACGATGATAGAGTGCTGATGAACGGGATTATTGACTGTCTTTTTGAAGGGCCAGAAGGGCTGGTTTTGCTTGATTACAAAACAGACCGGGTTTCCGAATATAGGACGGTGCCTCATTTAACGGAGCAATATCGTTTTCAACTGGAGCTGTACGCACATGTGATCGAAGATATTACAGGTACAAGGGTTGCTGAGAAGTGGTTGTATTTTCTGGAGGCTGGAGAAAGTGTGCGGTTGTAGTTATTTAATATTTAATGGACGAAATGAAAAGGAGAGAGGAGGAACAGCATGCGGATTTTGCATACGGGAGATTGGCATTTGGGGAGAACGCTGGAAGGGCGCAGCCGTTTGAAGGAGCAGGAGGCGTTCCTGGAAGAATTGGCGAAAATGGCTGACGATCAGCAGGCAGATCTGATTATGATGGCTGGAGACGTGTACGACTCGGTCAATCCTCCAGCCGCTGCCGAGCAGCTATTTTATGAAACGTCTGCCCGTTTAACGGCTGGAGGAAGACCGCTGGTCGTTATTGCGGGGAATCATGATCAGCCGGAACGGGTATCCTCGGTTACGCCGCTAGTGAGTCAGCGCGGAATTACGTTGCTGGGGCTGCCCAGCGGGGAAGCGGTGCGGATTCATACACCGCGTACAGGAGAAATGGCATGTATCGCAGCCTTGCCTTATCCTTCGGAGTCCCGCCTGAATGAGCTGTTGTCCGAGGACGGAGACGAAACGGTGTTGCGAGAGGCTTACAGCCGTCGTGTGGGGATGCTGATGGCACAGCTCGGTACGGCGTTTCGGCCTGATACCGTTAATCTGTCCATGAGCCACATTTATGTGCTTGGCGGGCTGGAGTCGGATTCGGAGCGTCCGATTCAGGTCGGGGGAGCCTATACAGTAGACCCGTCTGCGTTGAGCATCGGGGCGCAATATACGGCTTTGGGGCATTTACACCGTCCCCAATATGTGAAGGGTGACGGGCTGATGCGCTATAGCGGATCTCCGCTGGCTTATAGCTTTTCCGAAGCAGGGCAGGCCAAATCAGTCACGCTCATTGACGTGGTCGCAGGCAAGCCCGCACAGGTCGAGGAGCTGTACATTACGAGTGGACGGCCTTTAGTGAAATGGCGTGCACGGGGAGGTCTGGAAGAGGTGTATCGCTGGCTGGACGAAGGGCTGGATGCGGACGCCTTTATTGACCTGGAAATTACGCTGGAGGAAGCGATGTCTCTGGGAGATATTCAGCGGCTGCGTAAAAGCCGTGAAGGCATCATTCACATCCGCCCGATGTATCCTGAAATGGCGGCAGCACAGCTGGAACATCAGCGCTCAGAGCTGCCGGTTCACGAGCTGTTTCGGGCTTTTTATCAACGGCAAACTGGCGGCGCACAGCCGGATGACGGATTGGTGCAGCTATTTTTGGAGTTGGTGGAACAGGATGATGCAAGGGACCAGGCCGAGGAGGAGGAGGATGTATGAAACCGATTCTTCTGAAATTGGCGGGGTTGCAAAGCTACCGGGAGTCGCAGGAAATCCATTTTGACGAATTAACCGAAACCGGGCTATTCGGGATCTTTGGCCCGACAGGCAGTGGTAAATCGACGTTGCTGGACGCGATTACGTTGGCTATGTACGGTAAGGTGGAGCGGGCGATGAATGGAACACAGGGCATTATGAATCATGCCGAGGATACGCTGTCTGTTGCGTTTACGTTCGAATTGATGTCAGCCCAAGGACCTCGTCGTTATCGAGTGGAGCGCCGATTCAAACGGGCTGGAGGCGTATCGGTGAATAATACGCTTAGTCGATTTATCGCGTTCACAGCGGACGGCGAGGAAGTCCTTGCTGACAAGGTGCAGGACGTGACGCGTTGTGTGGAGGAGTATATCGGCCTGAAAATGGACGACTTTACACGTGCTGTTGTATTGCCACAGGGGAAGTTTGCCGAATTTTTATCTTTAAAGGGCAGTGAACGCAGACAGATGCTGCAGCGTTTGTTTCATTTGGAAAAGTACGGAGACCAGCTCGCACAGAAGCTGAGCCGCCGTGTGAAGGACAATGACGCTGCACTGAAAGCACTGGAAGCGGAGCAGCAGGGTCTGGGAGATGCGGGTGCCGAAGCGCTTGAACAAGCAGAACAGCGTCTCAAAGAGGCTTTTGCCCATGCGGAGGTCTCACGCCGCGAGCTGGAACGGGTGTCGCGCGAGACGGAAGCGCTGAACAAAATCCGTGAGCTGGTCATGGAGCGCAGCCTCCGGGCGAACGAACTAGAGCAGCTGACAGCACTGGAGCCGGACATTGCTTTGCTGGAGCGCAAGCTCCGTCAGGCCTCCGCAGCTGAGGCATTGCTGCCTGCGCTGACAGATTGGAAGGAAGCCGCTGTCGAAGCGGATAAGCGACGGAAGGCAGCCGAAGAAGCGGCGGTGCAGGCGACATTGACGCAGGAGGCTACGGTTGTGTCTGTGCAAGCAGATGAGCAGGCCCGGCAAGCTCTGGGTGCAGAGGAACCGAAGCTGTTGCTTCGAATCGACCAGTTGGAGCAGGCGCTGCAATTGGAGCGTGATACGGAAGCGTTGCGGACGGAACGGGACCGTCTGGCGGTAGAGCTTGCACAGAGTGTGCAAACCCTTGCTGCATATGCCGAAGGTCTCGCCAAGGAACAAGAGCTACAGGCGCGAGGATCGAAGCGACAGCAGGAGATTCAACAGGCATTGAAGCAAAATGAAGTGCGTGCAGATGAACGGCGAATGCTTCAAGAGGCTGTGCAACGGCTGCAACAACTGGAGACGGTGGATGAGCAGCTACGCGAAGCAGAGCAGGATTGTGTCACGCAGGAACAAAGGCTTGCCCAGGCTGACGAACGCCTGAAGCTGACGGAGCAGGAGACACTTGAGACGGAGGGACGTCGTTCCGCCCTTGCCGCACAGACGGCTGAGGGCATCGAGGCGCTGCTCACGCTGGAGGCAGAGGTCACCGCCGATGTGTCGGCGCTGGCTGCCGAGGAAGAGCAGCTGCGCCATAAGCTGCGCGCCGAAGAGCTAGGCCGCCTCGCGCAGCACCTCGCCGCCGAGCTGCGCGAGGGCGAGCCGTGCGCGGTGTGCGGCTCGCTGCACCACCCCGCGCCTGCGGCCACCGCGGCCCATGGCGCGGATGCCGCTGCGCCGGACGAGCTGCACCGCCTGCGGCTGGGCTTGCAGGAGCTGCGCCTTACGCTGCGCCAGCAGCTGCACGAGCAGCGTAGCCTACTGGCGCAGCCCGCCGCCGCAGACGCCAGCGGCGCGGCCGCCACGGGCGAGCCGGCCGCGCCCACCGCCGCTCCAGCGCCGCCGCGTGGTGCCGCCGCTTGGGCGGAGCGCTGCGCGGCGCTGGAGCAGGCGGCCGCCGAGCTGGCCGCCCGTGCGCGTGCGCTGCCTGCGGAGGCGCACGCGTTACGCGAGGCGGACGCCGCCGGACAGCAGCGGCGTATCCGCGCAGCTGCCGAGCAAGAGGCGGCTGTCGCAGCGCTGACGCAGGCGCGGAGCAAGCGCGAGGCATGCACCACGCGCAGCGGGGCATTACGCGCCGAATGGGCAGCGCAGCTGCCGGACGTGGCGCTGGGCGAAGCCGCGGAGCGTTATCGCGCCATGCAGGAGCGCGATACGCGTGCGGAAGAGCTGCGGTCCCGGTTGGAGACGAGCGTGACCTTCCTCGAAGTGAAGGCGGCGCGTGTTCAGCAGATCCAGCAGAGCATCATCGAGGAAGACAAAATCATTATTGCCCGTCGTACCGGACTCCAGAATAAAGATGACTCGCTGCGCGAAAAAATGGTCCAGCTTCGTAAGTGGGTTGGAGAAGACCCTGCGGCTTCCTTGCTGGAAGAAGCGAACTCGCGCCTTCGAGGACTGAGAAACGGAGCCGAAGCCGCCGCACGCCGCCGCGCTGAAGCGGAGGAACGCAAGCAGCAAGCCGTTCATGCTTCGCTGATTGCCCGGCAGGCATCTGATTCGGCAGAAGAAAGACGGCAGGTATCGGAGTCCCGCTGGAGCAGTCGTCTGGAAGCCTCCCCTTTTGCTACCGAAGCAGAGGTCGTGGAATGCTGTCTCGGGCCGGAGGAAGCTGCACGTTATGAACGTGCAGCGAGTCTGCACCGGGAACGTGAAAAAGAGCTGTCCTCCCGTTTAAAGCATGTGGAAGAACAGCTGGATGGAGCAACAGTGACCGAGGAACAGTGGGAAACGGCCGCAGCTCAGCTGCGTGATTGCCGTACACGTGACGAAGAGGCGCTTCAAAATCGTGCCAAGGCTGAGCGTGATTTGGAGGATTTGCAGCATCGGCATGTCCGCTGGATGGAGCTGGAGTCCAATCGCGCTCATTTGCGCAGCGAGGCAGAAAAGATGTCCAAGCTCCAGTCCGTTTTCCGGGGCAACGCTTTCGTGGAATACATTGCCGAGGAGCAGTTAATGCAAGTCAGTCAGTCGGCTTCACGCCGTTTACGTTTTCTGACCAAGCAGCGTTATGCGCTAGAGGTAGACTCCAGCGGTGGCTTTGTCATTAGTGACGATGCCAACGGCGGAGTCAAGCGTCCGGTATCGACCTTGTCCGGCGGTGAAACGTTCCTGACCTCCTTGTCGCTCGCACTCGCGCTGTCGGCCCAGATTCAATTGCGCGGCCAATACCCGCTGCAATTTTTCTTTCTGGATGAAGGCTTTGGAACGCTGGACCCTGAACTGCTGGACACGGTGATCACCTCGCTGGAAAAGCTGCATCACGATCAACTGTCAGTCGGCGTGATCAGCCATGTGCCCGAGCTGCGGGCCCGTCTGCCGCGCAAGCTGGTCGTTCTTCCCGCAGAGCAGGCTGGAGGCGGCTCCCGCGTGGTTATGGAAACATTTTGAAGCGACGTGATACAGATCACAGATACAGTTTCAAAGTGTTGTTATAATACAGCTAAGCCGACAAGTTAATCATACAGCACCCCGGCGGACGTATGCTGCGGAAGGAAACTTCCCGTCATACGTCCGTTCAGAGGGGCTCTACCAAGAGCCTCCGGGGTGCTTCTTTTTTTGTTTGCAAGCCGGAATTCGCCCAATTTGATGTAGCACATAGCCCATTTTTGAATAACATACGGTATACATGCAAGAGCCTAGGAGGAAACAACCATGGAAAAAAGCATGACCAACGAAAAAGGGACTGCACCAGAAAAAATGGATGCTAAAACGCTATGTCAACAGCATATGCACCGCTACGTATGCGTATGGGTGAAGGATGGAACGATGTATGATGGAATTGTGGAGCATGTGGATGATGAAAAATTATATTTGGCAGTTCCCGTGGGTGAAGCAGAGAACGTAAATCTCCCTTATCCGCCTAACAACTGCGGCTGCGGTTCCCGTGCTTATGGCGGCTTTGCATCCTACCCGCCATATCCGTACCCAGCCCCGGTACCCGGCATAGGCTACGGATATGGTTTCCCATATGGACGTCGGCGCTTTAACCGTCTGATCCTGCCGCTTGCTGCGCTGACCGCAATCAGCCTGCTCCCTTATTATTAAACCCCTGCCTTTTTAATCGCCATAGTGTGGTCATCATGACATACTTAAGGCTGCTTCTTCCGCCAAGAAGAAACAGCCTCTTTTTTTACCTGAGGATTTTGCAAAATCCTGATCTATGTCATTCCAAATCTAATCTCAGCATGCCACCTACCTCATAACATGCCCTCAGCTATCTCGACAATCATTCTTTTCCAGCTCACTTCTCTATGAGCGATTACGTCTTAAGCGTGTCTGCACGAAGCGGTACTGTCTTTTTCCGGCCCAAATAATTGGTTCCGATCACCCCGGCTATGATCAGTAACGAGCCAATCAGATGGTACACTGTTATTTCTTCTCCAATAAACAAAACCCCGGCTGCGATAGACACGATGGTCGACAGATTGGTAAATACGCTCATTTTCGACGCCTCTATTTTGGACCAGGCATAATTGGCAGTCAGTGAAGAGATAAGCGAGGCCACCACGCCAAGATATATAATGACAGTACGAAAGTACCGTAAATAACTGATTTCCGTCGGACTAAAATGCTTCCACAGAGAGCGTGCCAAACGCTGTATCCGGCAAAAGCTACACACGTCAGAAAGAGCATGGAGAGCCCCCAAAAAATTGGACAAGCTAAAGCTGCTCCCTTTCATGATAAAGATGAACACAACGCCGAACACTGATAAAAAGATCGACAGCTTCTGTAAAAGGGTCGTTGTTTCCTTTAAAAATAGGGAAGCGACGATCATCGTTACAACGGGTGTGAAGGCATACATAATACCTCCCTCGGCGGAGGTTGCGTGTTGTAATCCAAATGCTTGTAGCGTGAAAAATCCCAACGGGTACATCAAAGCCAGCAGCAGCGCTTTAAATATGGGTTTGCCCCGATAAGATAACTTGATCCACCCCAAGGCCACCGGAATCGACAGAACTATAAAAGAAGCTGCAAACCGATAAGTCAGCGTATCCATGGGATGGGCATACACTAACGTCCTCTCCGATGAACTAAAGGTACAACAATGGACGAGCCAGTGTGATATCAAATTATCATAACTGTATCGGTACAATTTTATAAAATGGGGCATCCTTGTTATTCATAAAGCATGCTAACATCAACCGTATAAAGAAGTAGGAAGTGAAATAAACAGGCAGGAGGATCATCGTGAAAAAATATATTTCGATTTTATCGGATATTGAGCTTAAAATCCGCGAGGGGCAATACAGCTCTGGTCAGAAGCTGCCTTCGATCCGAGATGCTTCAGAGCTGTACGGGTGCAGCAAAAGCACGATTTTGCGGGCATACGCCGAACTTGAAAAAAAACACGCCATCTATTCCATTCCGCAAAGCGGATATTATGTGGTGGAGAACTCCGGCGATTTGCGTCATAGTCAAGGTCATATTCAGGCATCGATTGATTTTGCTTCGGCCTCCCCGGATTTAAATGTATTTCCGTATCTAGACTTTCAGCACTGTCTGAATCAGGCCATTGATACGTACAAATATCATTTGTTTACCTATGGAGATTCGCAAGGGCTGGAAACATTGCGTCATACGCTTGTTTCTCACTTGGCCGATAATCAGGTATTTGCAAAAATGGAGCGGATTATCGTCACTTCTGGTGTTCAGCAGGCACTGGAAATCCTTGCTAAAATGCCGTTTCCGAACGGCAAAAAGACGGTTTTGGTAGAGCAGCCGAGCTACGATATTTATTTGCGTTTATTGGAGGGAGAGAGCATTCCCGTCAGCACCATCGTCCGAACAGCGGCAGGTATGGATTTGCAGGAATTGGAGCATCAATTTAAGAACGATAGCATCAAGTTTTTTTACACCATGTCAAGATATCATAATCCCCTGGGAACCTCATACAACACAGAGGAACGCAAGGCTATAGCCGCATTAGCTGCCAAATACGATGTGTACATCGTAGAGGATGATTACATGGCTGATTTGGGGATTGATCACCTTTTTGATCCTATATATGCGTACGATCAGACAGATCGTGTTATTTATTTAAAAAGCTTCTCAAAAATCATTTTTCCGGGCTTGCGTTTAGGCGTTGCGGTTTTGCCGGAAACCCTGTTAAAGACGTTCAGCGTATACAAAAGATACGTCGACACCTCCATTTTATCTCAAGCCGCACTCGATATTTATATTAAAAATGGAATGTATGAACGCCACAAGCACACGATATGCAGCCTGTATGCGGAACGCATTCGCATTTTAAACCAGGCAGTGGAGCGATATAATCAGGACGGGGTGATTGAAGTGTCGGCTGTAAGCTCGGGAGTGTATATGCAGTTGAAGCTACCCCGGACGGTGAACATGGAGCGTTTGGTACAGCGTCTTGCCGCGAGGAAGGTGCTGGTGGTATCCGGTAAAGGATTTTACTTATCCGATTATAAGGAACACGAAAAGTTTTTACGCATCAGTATTTCGCGTGCTCAGCCGGATCAAATTGATGAAGGGGTAAAAGCTATTATAGAAGAAGTGGGAAGAGGGAACTGGTATTAAGCCCCTTTTTCCGTTATGATACATATAGAAACATAGGTATAACAAACCATAACTGTATATGTTTAATTCGGTTGTGGGAAATACATAACTTTGAATGCCGAGAGCATGGGTTCTGCACTTTCGAACCTGATGATCGGCTCACTGCCAAAGGAGG
This sequence comes from Paenibacillus sp. RC21, assembly GCF_044907935.1. Taxonomy (NCBI): domain Bacteria; kingdom Bacillati; phylum Bacillota; class Bacilli; order Caryophanales; family Paenibacillaceae; genus Paenibacillus; species Paenibacillus sp. RC21. The sequence continues at coordinate 683,660 of NZ_JBIYCS010000002.1, read as the reverse complement.
GTTTTGAATGGACGATTTGTTTTTGAAAATTGTGGATGGAACGATCCCCAGCAAAAAAGTGCTGGAAACCGACAATGTGCTTGCATTTCATGACATCCAGCCTGCGGCGCCAGTACACGTGCTCATTATTCCGAAGAAATATATTCCTTCAATGAATGCTGTGACGGAAGAGGATCTTCCTCTGATTGCGGAGATTCATCGTGTTGCGGTTGAGGTGGCGAAAAAACTGGGTATCGCTGAATCCGGTTATCGGTTGATTAACAACTGCGGTCCGGATAGCGGGCAAGCGGTGGGACATCTGCATTATCATCTACTGGGCGGTGCCCCATTAGGTGCCTTGACGGGTATTTCGGACTCACATTCTTAAAAATGACAGTGCTTGTCTTTCGGTAATACGGCGTGAATGGAGAAATATGTATCCTTTATTTATTCATTTTTTCTTATAGGTTGACACCCGGTTTCCGTTTCACCTATAATAAAATTTGATGAACCGTGTTATTGCTCTTGGACGGTCTGGTCGGAGGGAGGGAAAACTGGTGTCTGAAACTAAAGTTCGCAAAAACGAGACAATTGATGCTGCACTTCGTCGCTTTAAACGTTCCATTGCTAAGGATGGCGTATTGGCTGAGGTGAAGAAACGCAAGCATTATGAAAAGCCAAGCGTAAAGCGCAAGAAAAAGTCCGAGGCTGCTCGTAAGAGAAAGTTCTAGGAGGATCTAAGCAATCATGAATTTGAGCGAACGATTGAACGAAGATATGAAGCAAGCAATGAAGAGTAAGGACAAGTTCAAACTCTCCACCATTCGAATGGTTCGTTCTACGATTAAAAATCTTGAAATAGATTTGAAACGGGATTTGGACGACAACGAAGTGCTTGATATTCTGAGTCGTGAGATCAAACAGCGAAAAGATGCCCTCCATGAATTTGAAAAAGCCGGTCGTGATGAACTTGCGACAAGCACTAAAGCAGAAATAGAGATCATCGCTCAGTACCTTCCCGAACAACTTTCTGAAGAAGAAATTAAAGTTATTGTACAGCAGACCATCCAGGAAACCGGTGCTTCTTCGAAAGCCGAGATGGGGAAAGTAATGACGGCCTTGATGCCTAAGGTAAAAGGCCGCGCTGACGGTAAGCTCGTGAACCAAGCGGTTCAGCAATTTCTGCAATAAACCTGCGACAAACAGGAAAGCGCAACACCCTCTGTTTACAGAGGGTGTTATTTCTGTATCTGCCGCGCTTGTTTTAGGCTGCTGTTATTATAAAGAGGGCCTTTTTTGTAAGCGTTATCTATAATCATTTGAAACGTGATGTCCATCGGGTACGTAAAGTACATGACAGCCATCAGGATTAGCAACATACTCAAGAATTTCACAATAAATCCTGAAAACTGTATGGTTTACCTGACAAAATTTGATATGCTATAACATAGAAAGATCGAAAGGGGGGAGAGTAATGCATAGAGAACATCACCACTCCAGCCGCAAAATGATCTTTTGGACCATGTGGATCATGATATCCGTTTTGCTGTTGCCATTATTCCATTCGGGATCAGCGGCGGCCGCTGTGAAAGGCGGTGCTGTGTTTGTTATACCGGTGGATCAGGAAATTGAGCAGGGACTGGGCAGTTTTATGGAACGCGGCTTTACAGAAGCGGCGGAGTCCAAAGCGGGCCTCATTGTGTTGGATATTAATACGCCAGGCGGACGTGTAGACACGGCGGAAAAGCTGGGCAAGCTGATTAAGGACAGCACGATTCCGACCGTAGCTTATGTAAGAGGCGAAGCGGCCTCTGCGGGGAGCTATATTGCGTTAAGCGCAAACAAAATTGTTATGAAGCCGGGCAGCATCATTGGAGCAGCAGCACTGGTGGACGGCAAAGGGCAAGCTATCACTGACCCGAAAACGGTGGCTTGGTGGAAGAGCAGCATGGCATCTGCTGCAGAATCCGGCGGACGTAACCCGGATATTGCGAGAGGTATGGTAGACTCCAAAATTGCTGTAGCTATACCGGAGCTGAACTTTAATAAAGAAAAAGGTCAGATCATTTCTTTAACCAGCGAGGAAGCGCTTAAACTGGGCTATGCGGATCACATCGCCTCTTCAGAACAAGAAGTTATCCAGTGGATGGGCTATAGCACGGATGATGTATTTCACGTGGAGCGGACATGGGCTGAAAAAGCAGCCGAGATATTGACCAACCCGATTGTACAGACATTGCTTTTATTTATCGGTATCGCAGGGGTTGTCATTGAACTACTCGTACCTGGCTTTGGAGTGCCAGGAATTTTAGGTGTGCTCGGATTTGGTTTGTACTTTTTCGGCAATTATATTGCTGGCTTTGCAGGTTCCGAGACGTGGCTGTTGTTTATCATCGGTCTGGCTTTGCTTATACTTGAAATGTTCATTCCAAGCTTTGGTATTCTGGGTATTTTAGGTTCCATCAGTCTTGTCGCCGGAGTTGTTCGCGCGGCCTACAACATGCAGCATGCTTTTATATCATTGGGTATAGCCTTTGCTGCTGCCGTTGCTGTGGTGGCAATCATAGGGATTGCTTTCAAGGATCGGGGAATATGGAACCGTTTTATACTTAAAGAAAGCTTGACGGCTGACCAGGGCTTTTCTTCGGTTGTGAACCGGGAAGTGCTATTGGGACAGCGAGGTGTGAGTCTGACACCGCTTCGTCCAGCAGGAACCGTGCTTATCGCTGACGAACGTGTGGACGTCGTGACGAACGGCGAGTTTATCGCTACGGATATGCCCATTATCATATCCAAAGTAGAAGGAGGACGCATTGTGGTCAAGTCGGACACCAGCGTCTGAAACATGCTAACAAACGAAGAATTAGATTAATGGAGGATGATGCGAGTGTTCGAATCGGGTATTGTCAGCGTTTTGCTGATTGCCGTTGTAGCGATTATTGTGTTAAGTGTATTTTTTAGTTTTTTCCCGGTGATGCTGTGGATTTCGGCATTGGCTTCGGGGGTGCGGATTGGCATCATTACACTGGTGGCTATGCGATTACGGCGTGTAACGCCAAGCCGGATTGTGAATCCGCTGATTAAGGCTACCAAGGCTGGTCTGGGCTTAAACATCAACCAGCTGGAAAGTCATTTTCTGGCGGGTGGTAATGTAGACCGAGTGATCAATGCGCTGATTGCTGCGCAGCGGGCCAACATTCCGCTCGAATTTGAACGCGCAGCTGCGATTGACCTTGCGGGTCGGGATGTTCTGCAAGCGGTCCAAATGAGCGTTAATCCGCGTGTCATTGAGACACCTACTGTCGCTGCGGTAGCCAAGGATGGTATCGAAGTGAAGGTTAAGGCTCGTGTTACAGTGCGTGCTAACATTGATCGACTCGTCGGGGGTGCCGGAGAAGAAACGATTATTGCGCGGGTCGGTGAAGGTATTGTTACGACTGTCGGCTCCAGTAATTCGCATAAGGACGTGCTGGAGAACCCGGATTCCATTTCGAGAACGGTACTATCCAAAGGTTTGGATGCCGGGACGGCGTTTGAAATCTTGTCCATTGATATTGCGGACGTCGATGTAGGTAAAAACATTGGTGCCTTCCTGCAGACCGAGCAGGCGGAAGCCGATAAACGGATTGCGCAGGCAAAAGCGGAAGAACGCCGTGCAATGGCCGTGGCGCAGGAGCAGGAAATGAAGGCGCGTGTCGTAGAGATGAGAGCGCGTGTGGTTGAATCCGAATCAGAAGTGCCGCTGGCGATGGCTGAGGCGCTGCGTGGCGGAAAACTCGGCGTTATGGACTATATGAATTTGAAAAACATTGAGGCAGATACGCAAATGCGCGGCTCCTTGGGCAAACCGAATGAAAACTCGGGAAATGACAACAAAAACCGGGATTAACAACGGGATATAGCCGATGAATTACGGCAGTAAGGCGGTGAGTTATGAACTTTATGAGCTGGATTTTTGAGCATTTGTATATCCTGATTGTGATCGGCTTTGCGTTGGTGTCTTTTTTGGGCAAAAGCATGAAAAGCACAGAGAGAAAAGCGCCGCCGCGAAAGGGCATGCCTACGTTTGGTGGCGACCACGGCTCTCGCGGTCCTTCATCACCCTCCGGACCTTTCTCTACGGAACACAGACAGGAGCAACGTCAGCCGCAAAGGCAGGATACTGCCGGAGAATTGCAGCGTCAGTTTCCTGATGAACGACGTGTAGTTATGGAAGCTCGGCGTATGGAAGAACAAATGAATGATTGGACGGAAACAGAGCAACAGACGAATCGGGATTCCCTGGATAACGGTTCTACTCTGGAGGATCGAATCCGGGCCATGGAAGAAGAGCGTAGATCGGTTTTGGCACGTCTCGACCGCATATCCAATGCAAGGGAGTCGGGAGAGATTACAGATGCCTCAGAGGGAGCTCCGCAGGAGCGTAGTACAGTAACTGCGGCTGACCTGCGGAGAGGCGTGATCTGGGCAGAAATACTGGGTCCTCCGCGTTCCAAGCGTTATATGGGTGGAGGAAGACGTTAAAAAGACAAGAGCTGTTATCGTTCAATTTGAGCAGTTTGCATGAATGGTTTAGTCCGCCCCGGCTTTAGCTGGTGGCGGACTATTTTTTTGCTAATACATAGGCCAGTCCAGAATAGAAATCAGTTTAGCAGAAATACTCTTATGAACTTACATAAGATGTCATAAACCCAGTAGTAGCAAGGTTTTCTTACGTCATTTGTAAGCAAAAAATCTGTCATTGTGTCTAGTTTAATACTGAACTTTCGAAAAAAATACAGAGGCAAAATGATCGAATGTAAGAAAATGAATGGAGCTTTCCGAAAACGGTTTTCATTTATTTGTTTTTATATATAATGTTCTCAAAGATAGTGTTTCTGAAAATTTACTCCAAATTTAGAGAAAATAAACGTAATTTCGAGGTGAGGTGACCCAGGTATAAAAGTATATATTACATGTCTAGGGAGATGGGATGGATGAATAATAGCTTATTCAGAAAAAAGAGCATTGATCAGCTACTTGCTGCAACGCGGGGTGAAAAAGCACTTCAAAAAGAGCTTGGTGCCTTTGATTTAACGATGCTTGGCATTGGAGCTATAATCGGAACGGGGATTTTTGTGTTGACTGGCACGGGAGCGGTTACGGCTGGTCCGGGTTTGATTATTTCTTTTGTGGTTGCGGGGCTTGCCTGTCTATTTGCAGCACTGGCTTATGCAGAGTTTGCATCCACCGTTCCGGTATCCGGTTCTGTTTATACTTTTACATATGCAACGATGGGGGAACTTCTGGCTTTTATTATCGGATGGGATTTGATTTTGGAATATATGCTTGCTGCCAGTGCAGTTTCCGCAGGCTGGTCGGGTTATTTTGTATCATTTTTGAATGGACTTGGTATCCATATCCCCCTTGAATTCACTGCGGCACCAGGGGCTTTAAAAGATCAAACCACCTATTTTAATCTTCCTGCTTTTTTGATTTTGATGGGGATTACCTCCTTGCTCTACTTTGGAATCAAAGAATCGAAACGTATGAACAACATTATGGTTATTGTAAAAATTGCTGTGATTTTATTATTTATTTTCGTTGCTTTTAAATATGTAAAACCGGATAACTGGACGCCTTTTATGCCATTTGGGTTCAGTGGAGTGCTTGGAGCCGCAGCGCTGGTATTCTTTGCTTTTATCGGCTTTGATGCTGTTTCGTCTGCCGCAGAAGAAACCAAAAATCCGGCTCGTGATTTACCGCGCGGCATTATTTTTTCACTTATTATATGTACGCTTCTATACGTCATTGTCAGCGGGATTATGACAGGGATTGTCCCGTTTATGCAGTTTGAAGGTATTTCCCATCCGGTGTCACTCGTCTTGCAGGTTGCAGGTCAGAACTGGGTTGCAGGGATTGTGGATGTGGGGGCCATTTTAGGGATGACCACAGTTATGCTGGTCATGCTCTATGGCCAAACCCGTATTATGTTTGCCATGTCGCGTGATGGTCTGGTACCAAAAGTATTGTCCAAGGTTCATCCTAAATACAAAACTCCGTATATTAACACATTGTTTTTTGGTACATTATCTGCATTAATGGGCGGGTTGATTCCGCTGGATGAATTGGCGAGTTTGGTGAACATCGGCACTCTTTCAGCCTTTATACTGATTTCTGTCGCTGTGATTGTGATGCGAAGAACGCAGCCGGATCTGCCCAGGGCCTTCCGATGTCCGGGTGTTCCGTATATTCCGATTTTGGCTATTATTTCGTGTGGGGCGCTCATCCTGAATTTACATAGCCAAACGTTTATCCGTTTTCTGATTTGGCTCGTTATAGGTCTGGCCGTTTATTTTCTATATTCCAGAAAAAACTCTCTTTTGAATCATGATTCCGAAAAATAGCAGAATGGCTCTATAAAATCAGGAAAAGACAATCTCGTATCGATGCTTGAATTGGGGTTGTCTTTTTCATTTTTCATTTTGCAAGTATCCAGACTCTTGCTATGCAAAATCAGAGCTACGATGAATTGTTAGTTTCGTTTCATAAATATGGCGGCTGGATCATAAAGTGTACAGTACAGATATCTGTGGCGCTGGTGTAATGACGCCCATATCTAAGCGGCATCGGCATTGGTTAAAAAAGCATCGTAGCTGCCATGAAAATGACTATGATCCACCGGATGGCAATAACAGGAGACGAAAATCAGCAGCGTAGCTGCCATAAAAACAATTATTAGCCGTTTGAAAACAAATTTTTTTTCATGACAGGAAAGGAGATTCCCTCGTATGAGCCGGATGAGCCGCAAACTGCGAAAGTGGGCCAGTGAGACGCTGGAACTTCCGCAGGACATTCTATTTGACCTGCCGCGGTTAACTCTCATTGGCAGCAGCCAGCTTTATGTGGAGAATCACCGGGGCGTCGTGGACTTCACGCCGGATCGGCTAGTACTTGCGCTGGCGCAAGGCAGGTTGCGGGTGACGGGGCATGGGCTTGTCATTACGTCTATTGTGCCCGAGCAGGTAAGTGTGGAAGGACACATTACGGATATCCAATTGGAAGGAACGGAGGAAGGCTCATGAAACATCCCGCTTTAACAAAGTTGCGTGGCACGGTTACCCTTGCTGTCAAGGGAGAGAGCGTGGAAGCTTTCATTAATCTGCTCACTGAGCATCAAATACCTGTTTGGAACGTGCGGCCGATGGGTACAAGACATGCAGAAATGAACCTTCTGCTCCCGCACGTCTTCCTGCTGCGTCCGTTTTTGAGAAGGACAGGCTGCAAAATGCATATTTTGAAACGACAGGGAATTCCCTTTACCGTTGCGCGGCTTGCCAAACGCAAATTTTTTCTGGTTGGACTGGCTGTATTCTGGGTAGGCCTGTTCCTGATGTCTTCGCTCATCTGGGACGTTGAAGTAAAGGGAAATGACAAGCTCTCAACGGAAGCTGTACTCAAGGCTGCCCGTCAGGAGGGGTTGTATCCTTTTCAATGGAGCTTCCGCGTTTCCAGTCAGGACAAGCTTTCGCGTGCGCTCATGCAGAAGCTCCCTGAGGCATCCTGGATCGGTGTGGAGAAGCAGGGTACCTCGGTGACGATTCAAGTCGTTGAAGCCTCACAGCCTACTCCAGAGCCGCTCTACAGTCCACGTCATCTCATCAGCAAGGCAGATGCGGTAGTCACTGAAATTTTTGCCGAGCAAGGTCGTCCTGTCGTGCATAAAAATACACGTGTCAAAAAAGGAGCCATTCTTATCTCGGGAACGCTCGGGGATGAAGAGAATCAGCAGCAGGTTGTAGCCAAGGGGGAGATTAAGGGCCTCGTGTGGCATGAGTACGAAATCAGCAGTCCGACGGTACGACGCAGCAGCACATATACTGGAAACAGTCACGAACGCCTGTATCTTGTGCTGGGCAACCGTGCGGTGCAGCTATGGGGATATGGGAAAATCCCTTATTCCGCACATAAAACCACAGTTGAGCATGACCCGCTGACGTGGCGCTCCTTCCGTCTTCCAGTCGGTTGGATGACCGAAAACGTGAGGGAGACAAAGATACATGAGGATAAGCTTACGGAAGCAGAAGCCCAAAATAGGGGAATAGAAGGGGCGCGAGCCAATATTTTAGCCAAATACGGCAAAGGAACCAAAATAATGAGCCAAAAAATTTTGCATGAGAAGAGAGAGAATGGTAAAGTTTATATGAAAGTGCTTTTTGAAGTGGAACAGAATATTGCGGAAGAACTTCCGCTAGTTCATAACCAAGGAGAATGAGGCTATTTGGCAGAACAACAACGCAGCATACAAATTGCATTGAACAATGCGGGAGAAGGACAGGCGCTGTTCGGCCCGCAGGATTCCTTTTTAAAATTGATTGAAGCAGCTGTTCCCGCAAAAATGGATTCCCGTGAGGCGGAAATCAATATTTTTGGCAACGCACATGAGGTGGAAGTGCTCGAACAATTATTCGATGTACTACTTCAGTTAATTCGTAATGGATATATCCTGACCGAAAGAGACGTCCATTATGCGATTGAGTTGGCAAAAGATTTACGCGCCGATCAATTGCTTGATCTGTTCAAGGGAGAAATCACGACCACCTTCCGGGGCAAGCCGATCCGTGTCAAAACAATTGGACAAAAGCACTATGTAACCACGATAAAAAAACGCGATATCGTATTTGGAATTGGCCCGGCGGGTACGGGTAAAACGTATTTGGCCGTGGTGCTGGCGGTAGCTGCCCTGAAGGAAGGTTCGGTCAAGCGTATTGTATTAACCCGTCCTGCGGTGGAAGCAGGCGAGAATCTGGGCTTTTTGCCAGGGGATTTGCAGGAAAAGGTTGATCCGTATCTGCGTCCATTGTATGACGCGTTGTACGATGTTATGGGACCTGAGCAGACAGCAAAGGCACTGGAGCGAGGGTTGATTGAAATCGCGCCGCTGGCCTATATGCGGGGACGGACGCTGGATGATTCATTCATTATTTTGGATGAAGCGCAAAACACCACGCCGGAGCAAATGAAAATGTTTTTGACCCGACTTGGCTTTGGCTCCAAAATGGTCATCACCGGCGATGTTACGCAAATTGATTTGCCTCGTGGCAAAAAATCCGGTCTGATTGAAGCAAATGCGATTTTACAGGGAATTGAGGAAATAGGTTTCGTACATTTTGCACAAGAGGATGTTGTCCGTCATTCCCTGGTTCAGAAAATCATCGTGGCTTACGACCAGGTTGCCGAAAATCAGGGATAAGCCTTCATATCACGAAAGTGGAGCTATCAGAAGTATGAAAATAAGCAGCGTAGCTGTCTTGAAAAAGATGATGGAGAGGGATTGTTTCAGATGACCTCGAAGGAATTGTCTAAGGGCAAAACGTTCCAGCATAGAATGAGTGGATGGAAGTATAGCGTGGCAACACGCTATCTTCTGTTTTTATTTTTAGTGGTTCTTTTTTACGTCGGTTTAGCCTCAAAGCTGCTTCCCGAGCGCTATGACATTCGGGTAAACCAGCCAAGTGAAAAGGAAATTGTTGCTCCGATGCAACTTCCCAACAGCAAAGCGACGTTAAAGGCTCAGGAAGAGTCTGCAGAACGGGTACAGCCGATGTATACGATTGTACCGATTCGCAACGATAACCTGATTACTGGTATTCTGGACCGAATTGAACGGCTTAATCAGGATGACCAGGTTTCCAGATCCGATAAAATTTCCATTTACAAAGACGAGATTCCTCAGCGTGCGCGAGAATTTGTGCAAAATTTTGTAAACAATAGCCGTAATGCCGATGCCTACCCGGAAAAGCTATTGGACGAAGTGCTGCAAAAAACAAAAGAGCAGACATACCGGATTCCAGAGGAAACCTTTATCAAAATTCCGCGTCTCACGTCTGAGGATATTGCAGAGATGCGGCCGGTTGCCCGTGAAATCGTGACCGGATTGATGAACGATCAGATTACAGATGCACAAACAGCCCGAGCCAAGGTGGCCGAGCGGGTCAGTACGAGTACGCTTACCAAGCGCACCTCTCGTGAAGTCGTTCAGGAGCTTGCAAGGCTTGTGATTACGGCCAACAAGTTTTATGATGATACAGCTACGAAGGACGCTAGGGTACAGGCTCGTGAAGATACACCGACAGTCTACATCAAACAGGGTGAAGTGCTCGTCAAGAAAGGCGAGATTATTACCCAGGAAATCTATACCTTACTGGATGAGAACGAGCTGCTAAAGGACAAGATCAACTATTGGCCGCAATTTGGCCTGTTGATGCTGTCTGCGATGCTGGCCTTGGGCCTGTTTATGTATATTCGCCAGTTCCAATCACGAACACGCCGTTTTAAGTATAACAATGCGCAGTTGCTCATGCTGGTGTTGATTTTTGTGATCACGGTAGGCGCAATGATGTTAACCGCCATATTGCAGGACAGTGAACGGTCTTATCTCGGCTATCTGGCGCCTATCGCGCTTGGAGCCATGCTCGTAACGTTGTTACTCGATATGTCACTGGCCTTCGTTTGTGCCGTTATATTCAGTATATTGGCAAGTGTCATTTTGAATGTCCGACAAGGACAAATTTTTGATTTTAACTTCGGATTTTTTGCCCTTGTGGTTTGTCTTGCGTCGATTTTCTCAACGCATCGAGCCAGTCAGCGTTCAACGCTGTTCAAGGGAGCAATTATGGTATGCTTGTTCGGCACCGTGTCGGTCTTCACTCTGGCGCTGATCGACCAAAGCAACTGGACTCAAACGACGACGCTCTATGCGGTAGCTTTTGCTTTTGCGGGCGGTTTGATTACAGCGATACTTGTTATTGGGCTAATGCCATTTTTTGAGTCTACCTTTGGCATTTTGTCAGCGCTGAAGCTGGTTGAGCTGTCTAACCCGAATCATCCGCTACTGCGCAAGCTGCTTACAGAGACACCGGGTACGTATCACCACAGCGTAATGGTAGGTAATCTGTCAGAGGCAGCAGCGGAGGCTATAGGTGCTAACGGCTTGTTGTGCCGGGTCGGTTCGTATTATCATGACATTGGTAAAACAAAACGGCCTTCGTACTTCATTGAAAATCAGAACGGTATGGATAATCCGCATGATACGATAGAGCCAAAGCTGAGTAAGTCCATCATTATTGCCCATGCCCGTGATGGTGTGGAAATGCAATTGGATTACAAGCTGCCCAAGCCGATTCGCGATATTGCCGAGCAGCATCACGGAACGACATTTCTGCACTATTTTTATCATAAGGCGCTGCGTGAGGCGGAAGAACAGGGCGTAGAGCCAGACTTTACCGAGGATGATTTTCGTTATCCTGGGCCAAAAGCCCAGTCCAAGGAAGCCGCTGTAGTCGGGATTGCTGATAGTGTGGAAGCAGCCGTCCGTTCCCTGCGGAAACCAACAGTGGAACAGGTGGAGTCGATGATTGAAAAAATTATTAAAAGTCGTCTTGATGATCACCAGTTCAACGATTGTGAGCTAACGATGCGGGAGCTTGATATTGTGGCTCAAACTCTTAAAGAAACCGTGATGGGAACTTTCCATTCCCGGATTGAGTATCCCGAAGAAAGACCAAAGCCTGAGAGCGGGAAAACATAGCATAATAGGCTTGTGCATGAAGTGCGGCGGAGCATTAGAATTAAAAGGAGCGGTTGGCATGAGCCTTCAATTAGCTTGGAATAATGAACAAAACGATATGGTAATTAATGAATCCTTGATTGGTTTGCTGAACACTCTATTGGAGGAAGCAGGCAAGGTGGAAGGGGTGACGGACGGTGAGGTTGCCCTCACCTTCGTGAATGATGAGCAAATTCATGAATTAAACAGGGATTATCGGGGAATCGACCGTCCAACCGATGTGCTGTCATTTGCCATGAAGGAAACACTGGATGAAGAGCTTGAAATCATCTATGAGCCGGATGACGAAGGACCGCTGAATGATGTGCCGGATGTGCTGGGGGATATTATTATTTCCGTTCAGACAGCTCAGGCTCAAAGTGAGGAGTACGGTCATTCCATTGAGCGTGAAATCGGATTTTTGTTTGTTCACGGCTTTCTGCATTTGCTGGGCTATGATCATCAGGATGAAGCTAGTGAGGCTGAAATGATGGGCAAGCAAGAGGCGGTACTGGCTCAAGTGGGGTTGACACGGTAATGAGACGTCAGCCTTGGAGAATGACTTTTCGTTATGCCGCAGAAGGCGTGATGTATGCTCTGCGCACGCAAATAAATATGCGGATACATGTGGTCTTGGCGTTTCTCGTCATCGCAGCAGGCTTAAGCCTGCGCATCTCCCGGCTCGACTGGTTATTCGTCTCTGTGGCGATTGCCATGGTAATCGTAGCCGAGCTGATCAATACCGCTGTTGAAGCGGCGATAGATTTAATCTCGCCTGATATCCATCCGCTGGCCAAAGCGGCTAAAGACACCGCCGCCGGAGCTGTGCTCCTGGCAGCGGTTTTTGCTGTAATTATTGGTATATTTGTGTTTTACAGGCCGTTGTTGACCTTGATTAGTCAGCTTTTTTAATGGAAAAACACATTTTTGTAATCATATACTATAGAAAAGACCTAACCCAAAAACCAAAAAAATAGGCGCTTAATAGTGCTGGAGGAAACGAAATGGCTAAGAAACACTTTAAATCAGGCTTTGTTGCGATTGTCGGCAGACCCAATGTAGGGAAATCAACTCTGATGAACCATGTCATCGGCCAGAAAATCGCCATCATGTCGGACAAGCCCCAAACCACACGTAACAAAATACATGGGGTATTCACTACAGAGGACACGCAAATTGTATTTTTGGACACACCGGGCATTCATAAGCGCCAGTCTAAACTGGGCGACTACATGAATCAGACAGCCTTTAATACGTTGGGCGAAGTTGAGGCTGTACTTTTTCTTATTGATGCCGCTGAAGGATTAGGCGGAGGCGACCGTTTTATTGCCGAGCAGCTGAAACAGGTAAAAACGCCAGTTATTCTGGTTTTAAATAAAATTGACCGTATTGAGCCGGAAGCACTGCTGCCCCTGATTGAGCAGTATCGCAAGCTGTACGACTTTGCAGAAATTGTGCCGATCTCGGCTAAAATGGGCAACAATGTGAACCGTTTGCTGGAGCAGGTTCAGAAATACTTGCCTGAAGGTCCACAATATTACCCGGATGACCAAATTACCGACCATCCGGAGCAGTTCGTCATTGCCGAGCTGGTACGGGAAAAGATTTTGCATATGACTCGTGAGGAAGTACCGCATTCGATTGCAGTCATGATTGAAGACATGAAGGTACAGGACAACGGCGTAGTGCATATTATGGCAGTCATCTTTGTAGAGCGGGATTCCCAGAAGGGAATTATTATCGGTAAGCAGGGAGCTATGCTCAAGGAAGTGGGCAAACAGGCACGTGTAGATATCCAAAACCTGCTGGGATCTAAAATTTTTCTGGAACTGTGGGTAAAGGTCAAAAAAGACTGGCGTAACCAGGATCGTGTACTGCGTGACCTCGGCTTCCACCGCGACGCTTAAAAAGCATGTTATATTTCACGCTTTAGTTCCTTAAGGGACCTTAAAATTGAGTTTTAAATTAGTTAAACCAAGTATGTTTAGTCTTTTAGGCACCATAAAAAAAGCCGTCCCGACTGTCTATTCACTACCACAGGCAGAAGGTAAAGTGTCTTTGGTAATTCAAGCGCCGGGCCTTTGCGGCGCTTAACTCTTGCACTTCCCTTACCCTCATTTCCAGCACTGAAAAAATGAATGCTTTAAAAAAGGTAGTGTAACTGTATGCACGCTGTAGCGGAGCGGCGGCCCACCCCGCATACAGCAGCCTTTTTTAACGCAATCCATTTATTTCATCGCATACTTCACCTCTCTTCGCATCATTCTAATTTTGAGATGCAAACGTCATTTCCGAAGAAAGGATGAATACGATTGCGAGATTTTTCGTGGAAGTATTTTGCGATGACTGGGGATGTCGGTGCGTATCTGTTATACAGGGAGAGCGCCGTGACAAGGGAGCAAGACACGGATGAAGGAGAGTCGGACGAGCATGAAGAAGCCCGTGAATAGCGCGAGTCACTGGCTTCTTCGCGAATGTTTGGGGGAAGAGGCATGCTTTACAGGGTGGAAGGAATCGTCATCCGCAGCATGGATTACGGTGAGGGGAACAAAATTATTACGCTTTGCACCGAAAGCGGCGGTAAGACAGGCGTGCTGGTCAGAGGAGCCAAGAAGCCCAAAAGTCGTCATGCCGCTTTAACGCAGCCGTTTACGTATGGTGAATTTGTTTTTTTTCGAAATACCGGCTTAGGCACGTTGAATGCCGGTGAAATTATCCAATCCCACCATACACTGCGCGAGGATATTACCAAGGCCGCTTACGCCTCATATGCCTGTGAATTGCTCGACCGGGTACTACATGATGAAGAAACGGGCACCTTCTGGTTTAAGCAGCTTAAAGCATGTCTGGAAGCGTTGGAGAGCGGCAAAGATCCGCTGATCGTCATGAGCATTTATGAATTTAAAATATTGCAGGCGGCCGGATATGCTCCCCAGCTTGATGCCTGTATTTCCAGCGGACAACAGTGTGCTGATGAAGATATGTTTATCAGTCCGAAGCTGGGCGGAGTTTTGTGTCGAGGCTATAAGCATTTTGATCCGGCTGCATTGAGTGTCACACCGCGTACGTTGAAGTTGTTACGTTTGTTCGCGAGAATGGATTTAAACCGGCTTGGCAACATCGATGTGAAGGACTCGACCAAGCTGGAAATCAAACATGTCATGCGTCAGTTCATGGATACGCAGCTGGAGGTCAAGCTGAAATCCCGCAATTTTCTGGACCAGCTCGACAAGTATGATATGTGAAACCTCCTGCTCCCTTGACTGTGCTGCTGAAAACGTGTAGTATTTTACTATATATCTCCTTCGGGAGCAGAGGCATTGAACGAGAAAGTAGCGGAGTTTATTCTCTAGAGTAAGCGAGTCGGGGATGGTGTAAGCCCGGCGGGAAATCTTCGTGAACAAGGCACTCGGGAGCATCTGATTGGACACGGAAAAGAGGATTACGGTCTGGCTGGTGATGGAGGACTGCAATCAAGTAGGGTGGAACCGCGGGAGTCAGCTCTCGTCCCTACGTCTGTACAGGCGTAGAGGCGGGGGTTTTTTGCTGTCTCTGGCGAGGCTTGTTGGAAGTCGGCGGCCCTGTACATAGAAGCTTTACGAAGAATGATCACCACCATTTGAGGTAATTTGGAAGGGAAGTGTGTACCATGAATTTTCAGCAGATGATTTTGACACTGCAACAATTTTGGGCTGAGCACAACTGTATTATTGTACAACCGTATGACACGGAAAAAGGGGCAGGCACAATGAACCCGATGACGTATTTGCGTTCGATTGGACCTGAGCTGTGGAACGTAGCTTATGTCGAGCCGTCCCGCCGGCCCGCAGATGGACGTTATGGAGAGAATCCAAATCGTCTGTATCAGCATCACCAGTTTCAAGTTGTTTTGAAGCCATCCCCTGATAACATTCAGGAGTTGTATCTGGAGAGCTTGAACCGCCTTGGTATTAATCCTCTGGAGCATGATATTCGCTTCGTTGAAGATAACTGGGAAGCGCCAACGCTGGGAGCATGGGGATTAGGCTGGGAAGTATGGCTGGACGGTATGGAAATTACCCAATTCACGTATTTTCAGCAAGTGGGCGGCATCGATGCCAGTCCGGTTGCGGTTGAAATTACGTATGGTATGGAGCGTCTTGCGTCCTACATTCAGGACAAGGAGAACGTATTCGATCTCGAGTGGGTTAATGGCATCACGTATGGTGATGTTTTCCACCAGCCTGAATTTGAGCATTCTAAATATACGTTTGAAGTATCTGATGTCAAAATGCTTTTCACCCTTTTTAATATGTATGAAGAAGAAGCGAATAAAGCCATGGCGCAGCACCTTGTATTTCCAGCCTATGATTATGTGCTGAAATGCTCTCATGCGTTCAACTTGCTGGATGCCCGCGGCGCAATCAGTGTAACGGAACGGACCGGATTTATTATGCGTGTGCGGAATTTGGCCCGTCAGGTGGCTGCAACTTATCTGGAGGAACGCGAGAAGCTCGGCTTCCCGCTGTTGAAGAAAGGAGGTGCGGCACATGTCTAAGGATTTGCTGTTTGAAATCGGTTTGGAAGAAGTGCCCGCCCGTTTTATCCCTGCTGCGATTCAGCAGTTGAAGGAGCGTATGACTGCTTGGCTGGACAGCTCACGTATTGCTCATGGTGATGTAGAAGCTTATGCTACCCCTCGTCGTCTGGCGGTGCTGGTTAAGGAAGTAGCCGAAAAGCAGGAGGATATTAACGAAGAAGTGAAGGGTCCTTCCCGCAAAATCGCACTTGATGAAGCCGGCAATTGGAGCAAGGCAGCTCTCGGCTTTGCCCGTAGCCAAAGTGTTGATCCTGAACAGTTTACATTCAAGGAGCTTGGAGGCGTGGAGTATATTTACGCGACCAAGAGCAGTATAGGTGTACCGACAGCGGAAGTGCTGTCCGAAGGCTTATTGCACATTTTGCATGCCATGACTTTCCCTAAATTTATGCGTTGGGCCAGCTATGACTTTAAGTTTGTTCGTCCAATTCGCTGGTTGATCGCCTTGTTTGGTAACGATATTGTTAACCTGGAAATTGCCGGGGTTCAATCCGGGAATGTGACAAGAGGACATCGTTTTCTCGGGCAGGATACTGTTGTGGAAAGTCCGGCAGACTATGTTGAGGCGCTTCGTAAACAGCATGTCATTGTGGATATTGCCGAACGCCAGTCCATTATTGTGAAGCAGATTGAAGCATTGGCAGCCGAAAAAGACTGGACGATCGCGGTTAAGGATGATCTGCTGGAAGAAGTACTGTATCTGGTCGAAACGCCGACGGTACTGTTTGGAGGTTTTGATCCATCGTTCCTCAACATTCCGAAGGATGTGCTGATTACTTCCATGCGTGAGCATCAACGCTATTTCCCGGTGCTGGATCGTGCGGGAGAGCTGCTGCCATACTTTGTTACTGTACGTAACGGTGGAAGTCAATCGCTGGATGTCATTTCCAAAGGGAACGAAAAAGTATTGCGCGCACGGCTATCTGATGCCAAATTCTTTTATGAAGAAGATCAGAGACTGGAAATCAAGGATGCGCTCTCCAAGCTGGAAAGTATCGTTTTCCACGAGGAATTGGGATCGGTTGGAGACAAGGTACGTCGGATTCGTCGCATTGCCGATGCTTTAGCTGAGAAGCTGCGGGTTTCCCCGGATACACTGGAGTCGGTTAGTCGGGCAGCAGATATTTGTAAGTTTGATCTGGTAACGCAAATGGTATATGAATTCCCGGAACTGCAAGGGGTTATGGGTGAGGATTATGCCCGTAAGGCTGGAGAGAAGGAAGAAGTGGCGAGAGCGGTATTTGAGCATTATCAGCCGCGTTTTGCCGGAGAAACGGTTCCTTCTACGAACGCTGGAGCTATTGTGAGTATTGCTGACAAAATTGATACGATCACCGGCTGTTTCTCCATCGGTATTATTCCGACAGGCTCGCAAGACCCTTATGCGCTTCGCCGTCAGGCCGCAGGTATTGTGCAAATTTTACTGGATCGTAATCTTTCGGCAACTTTGTCTGATGTGTTCAATATTGCACTTGACGTACACGACAACCTTGGAAATATGAAACGTTCTGCCGATGAAATTCGTAAAGAGTTACATGAATTCTTTGGTTTGCGTGTGAAAAAACTGTTGTCCGAGACGCTTCGTTATGACGTCGTAGACGCTGTGCTTGCTGCCGGATTTGATGATGTTGCTTCTGTCGTTGATCGCGGAGCAGCCCTGATGAATGCGGTACAAACGGGAGATACCTTTAAAGCAACGGTAGAGTCGTTTAACCGTGTAGGCAATTTGGCTGCAAAAGCTGTTCATGCATCAGTTAATACGGGTGAATTTACGGAACAGGGCGAAAAAACGCTCTATGAAACATGGTACGGCGTTTATGAATCTTATCATACAGCCTTGCAGGAAGGCGATGCTACGCGAGCTTTAGCACTTGCCTCGTCCATTACTCCTGCGGTGACAGCGTTCTTTGATTCCGTAATGGTTATGGCTGAGGATGATGCGATCCGTAATAACCGTTTGGCATTGCTGGCCGCCATTGATAGAGAGCTGAAGCGTTTTGCCGATTTTTCCAAACTCGTGGGCTAATCGTAGCTGTAATAGTATGAATAACTTGAAAAAATGGGTATAAATATACGGAACGGTGTAAGAGCGATCTTGCAGCCGTTCCGTATTTTACTCGAATCCGTATGGAGAAGGGGGATGCTTGTGGGAATATCCGGAGGTTTATCGGATGTGCGGATCGTTGTTGACGGAGACGCTTGTCCTGTCAAAAGCGAAATTGCGGATACAGCTACCCGTTTTCATGTTCAGGTTATTATGGTATCTTCATATGATCATCTTATCCAGGGCAGCGGAGGCGTGACCGTCGTAAAAGTGGACCGGAGCGACCAAAGCGCTGATCTCTATGTTGCTAATCATATCCGTCGAGGGGATATTGTAACCACCAACGATTACGGTCTTGCGGCACTCGCTTTGGCTAAAGGCTGTGAGGTTATGTCATTTCGCGGAACGATGTATCGAAACGATTCGATTGATTTTATGCTCGATCGCCGTCATACTTCTGCCAAGGAAAGGAAAAAAGGACGTTATGGAAAGGGTCCCAAACCGTTTACATCAGAGGATCGTGAAGTTTTTCAACATAAACTGACAAAACTTTTACTCTTCTTGCAGGAGAATGAATAACGGTATCGAATTATATTTACGTGCTAAAGAGATGAAGGTGGTTAACATGAGTGCTGGACAAGGCAACATACCGGACGATATCATTGAGTCGGTTTTACAACATCATGATATCGTAGATACGGTAAGCAAGTACGTGCATTTGACCAAGCAGGGGAAGTATATGAAAGGCCTCTGTCCTTTTCATTCCGAAAAAACCCCTTCATTCACCGTGACACCGGATCGTCAGATTTTTTACTGCTACGGCTGCGGCGCGGGAGGCAATGCCATCAAATTTATGATGGAAATCGAAGGACTATCCTTTCCCGAAGCTGTCAGAACAATGGCGGAAGAAAGTCATATCCCTCTCGGCGAATGGCAGGGACGTGAGTCAACGCATCAGCATCCTGAGTTGGACAGGTTGTTGCAAGCGTACGAGCTAACATCTAAGATGTACCATTTTCTCCTTAAGAATACGGAGCATGGCAAACCGGCTATGGAGTATTTGCGGTCACGGGGATTTACTGACAAGATCATTGATCAATTTCAAATTGGCTATGCACCTAACCGATGGGATACGATTGTCCAGTTTCTGGAGAAGCGTTCTTTCGATCCTGTTGAGATGGAAAAGGGCGGGCTTATCTCTCCCCGACATGAGGATGATGGGTATGTGGATCGGTTCAGGGATCGCATTATGTTTCCTATTTGGAACCGAAATGGAAAAATAATTGCCTTTGCGGGCCGCATTCTTGGTGAAGGACAGCCCAAGTATTTGAATTCACCGGAAACCAAACTGTTCAACAAGAGCCGGACACTGTACAACCTCCACCATGCAAAGACCTCGATTCGCAAGCTTCGTCAGAGTGTCCTTTTTGAAGGATACGGCGATGTTATCTCAGCTTGGGAAGCAGGTGTGCAGAACGGGGTGGCCGCTATGGGCACAGCTTTGACGGAGCATCATGCTACGATGTTAAAGGGACTGTGCGACGAGGTCATTATTTGCTATGATGGTGACCGGGCAGGACAAGCTGCTGCGCTTAAGAATTTTCCGTTGCTGGAAAATGCGGGGCTTCACGTTAAAGTAGCGCTGGTCAGCGACGGTATGGACCCGGATGATTTTATCCGGCAATACGGCGGGGAAAGGTTTCAGCGCCAAATTATCGAAAGTGCCGTTTCAACGGTGAAATTTAAGCTTATATATCTGAAAAAAAACCATATACTGCAAGAGGAAGAAGGAAGAATCGCGTATTCCCGCGAAGCATTAAATGTCATTGCACCTCTGTCATCCCCGACCGAGCGGGAAGTGTATTTGCGCGAAGTGTCAGCCGAAGTCAAGGTGGATTTTGAAACCTTAAAGCAAGAATGTAATTTACTCCGCCAGTCCCTGCAAAAAAAACAGGACTTTGGGGATAATAACGAAAATCGGTGGAATAATGGTAGGCATAAAAAAGGGCAGGTCGTTACACCAAATTTGCTGCCGGCTTACCATGTGGCGGAACGCAGATTGCTTCACTGGATGATGCAGGATTTAGAAGCTGCACAGTATGTAGAACAGCATCTGGGGGACGCCTTTAATATTGAGGATCATGCAGCAATTGCTGCTTATCTATACGCCTATTACGCACAAGGAAAGTTACCAGATACAAGCCGCTTTATTTCATCTTTGCAAGATGATCGGCTGGAGAAAAACGTAAGCTCGATCATGATGATGGATGCTCCAGGCGTATGGGCACCGCACATTTTGGACGATTATATTCATCAGGTGCGCAAATTTCCATTGCAGGAGCAACTGGATTTGAAGAGGGAAGAGATGAGAGCCGCTGAGCGCTTAGGTGACTTTTTGCGTGCAGCACAAATTGCAAGTGAGATTATAGCCCTAGAGAGACAATGAACACACAGAGGTCGGATGTTTCTAGGGAGGAGGGAGTCGAAAGATGGCGAATGATCAGCATACTGAACTGGAGACGGAACTGACACTGGATCAGGTTAAGGATCAATTGATTGAGTTGGGTAAAAAAAGTTCCTCTCTGAACTACAAAGATATCATGGAAAAACTATCGTCGTTTGATCAGGACCCCGAGCAAATGGATGAGTTTTATGAGCAGCTGGGTGACTTGGGGATTGAGGTTGTAAACGATAACGACGAAGAAGTTACCAGATTGCGTCAAAATGACGACCCGGAAAACAACGACGGGGATGACTTTAACTACGATGACGATCTGAGCCTGCCTCCCGGTATTAAAATCAATGATCCGGTCCGGATGTACTTGAAGGAAATCGGCCGTGTACCGCTTCTTTCTGCTGATGATGAGGTGGAGTTGGCGAAACGGATCAACAATGGTGATGAAGAAGCCAAACGTCGACTCGCAGAAGCGAATTTGCGTCTGGTTGTAAGTATTGCCAAGCGTTATGTTGGCCGTGGAATGCTTTTCCTGGATCTGATTCAGGAAGGTAACATGGGTCTGATTAAGGCAGTAGAAAAATTTGATTACGAAAAAGGATTTAAATTCAGTACGTATGCAACCTGGTGGATTCGTCAGGCCATTACGCGCGCTATAGCTGATCAGGCAAGAACAATCCGTATTCCTGTGCACATGGTGGAAACGATCAACAAGTTGATTCGGGTATCTCGTCAATTGTTGCAAGAGCTGGGGCGTGAACCTACGCCGGAAGAAGTGGCTGCGGAGATGGAGCTAAGCGTGGAGAAAGTACGGGAAATTATGAAAATTGCCCAAGAACCGGTTTCATTGGAAACGCCAATTGGTGAAGAAGATGATTCACATTTGGGGGATTTCATTGAGGATCAGGAAGCGCTGGCGCCTGCGGATGCGGCTGCCTATGAACTTCTGAAGGAACAGCTTGAGGATGTGCTGGATACGTTGACCGAACGGGAAGAGAACGTATTGCGTCTCCGTTTTGGTTTGGACGACGGTAGAACCAGAACCCTTGAGGAAGTGGGTAAAGTATTCGGTGTAACACGCGAACGTATTCGTCAGATTGAGGCTAAAGCGCTGCGTAAGCTGCGCCATCCAAGCCGCAGTAAGCGACTGAAGGATTTCCTCGAATAGAAGCGTAACATTGCGGACCTTCTGCGGCTTGGAGCGCGCAGAGGGTCTTTTTTTATCCCATGGCAGCCTTGGTGGAGGGGAAAAGCTTGGACCAAGAGAAAAAACGGGCAATACTGTTACATGAAATTGAGCATTGGCGGCGAAGTCGGCTTCTCCCTGAGCAATATTGTGATTTTTTGTCTAACCTCTATCGAGAGGACGATAATCCATCACAAAGCCGAAGTCACACTGGGACCGGGCTGCTTACATATCTTCGAAACGGGCATGGAATCGCCTGGCTTCTTGGTTTTGTCATTATTTCCTGCATTTGTTTGATCGGTTTTTATTTTACCGCTTTTCCGTTGGCAATGCAAATATTCTCGGCATGTGCAGTAATCGCGATCTGCTATGGAGTAGCCGCTGTTTGGCGTTCTTCAGAGCAGAGCATGAGCGCCATGCTGAGTACCTTGGGCAGTGTGATTATGCTGGGTTCAGGTGTGTGGATTATTCAGCTTCACCAAGGTGAGCCTAAATTTTGGTTTCTTGTTCTGGTCGGTCTGTGCGGACTGGTATGGTGCCTTGTGGGCTTAACCCTGCGTATCAGCTTGCTTCACTACTGTGGCTTTATTGCGCTGCTTCTGGTGTACGCAGTACTTATAGGCCGCTACTGGCCTACGGCTTCTCACGTAATGCTGGAGGGATTTTGGATTTTACATGTAGCATTGCTGGTATGGTTAAGCTGGTGGGTACACCGTCGCTTTTCACGTCTGGCTTCGGTCTATTTTGCTATCGGAATGACACTGGTTTTCATGCCTGAAGCAGACATGATCGTGCTGCGCCATCAAGCGCCGGGAGATGTTGTATTGTACGCCTTATTGAAGTTGGCTATTGTTGTAGGAATTTTATTTTGGACTCGAAAAAAATGGATTACGTGGGTGACGTCATGAAGCTTTCTCAACGATTACAATATATTATGGAACAAATTCCTGCCGGGAGCAGATTAGCGGATATTGGCTCTGACCATGGGCTTTTGCCTGTGGCTGCGATGCGCAGTGGTCGGGTAACGCAAGCTGTGGCGGGCGAAGTCAATGATGGGCCGTTGCGAGCGGCTCAAAAGCAGGTCGCCGAAGCAGGTCTTACTGACCGCATAACCGTTAGAAAAGGCGACGGCTTGGCCGTAATTACAGCCGATGAGGTTGATGTTATTACGATAGCAGGCATGGGCGGTGCCTTAATCGCTTCCATTTTGGAGCAGGGGAAAGACAAGTTGGATTCAGTGAAGAGTCTTATTTTACAGCCAAACGTAGGCGAGGATATTTTGCGCCGATGGCTGATCGAGCATCAATGGGTATTGACAGGCGAGCATATTATGGAAGAAGACGGAAAGATATATGAAGTTTTGACGGCTGTACCCGTGTCGGATAGTCCTGTGAAGCAGGAAAAGCTATACCGACCGTTAGCCCTTACCGGTAGCTCGCTAGTATTGACGCAGAATTGGCTGGAACAGCTTGGACCGTTGCTGGTCAGAGAGCCCAACGAAGTCTTTTTCCGTAAATGGAAGCTGGAAATTCATAAGCTCCAAAATGTGCTTGCGCAGTTGGCGCGATCAGAGCAGGAATCGGCGCAGCAAAAGCAGGAACAATTACGCAAGCAAATTGAACAGCTAGAGGAGGTACTTGCATGTTTGCCAAAGGACAAACGGTAATTAGCTATATGGAACAGCTGGCTCCAAAATATTTGGCAGTTCCGGACGACAGAATCGGGCTTCAGCTTGGCAGCCTGCAAAAGGAAATCAAAAACATACATGTAGCTCTGGATGTCAATGATGAGGTTGTTGAAGAGGCGATCCGAGTAAAGGCCGACCTCATTATCGCCCATCATGCTATCATATTCCGTCCACTCAAAGCATTGAATACGGATCAGCCTGCAGGCAGATTGTATGAAAAGCTGATTAAGAACGATATAGCGGTTTACATCAGTCACACGAATCTGGATACGGCAGAGGATGGTATGAACGACTGGATGGCGGAAGCATTGGGCATTGAAAGTGAAGGTACGCTGGAGGATGTCCACACGGAGCAATTGTTCAAGCTCGTCGTTTTCGTACCGAAAACACATCATCAACAGGTGTTGGACGCTGTGCTGGGTGCGGGAGCCGGACATATCGGCAATTACAGCCATTGCAGCTTTAACATTGATGGCTATGGAACTTTCGTGCCGGGTGAAGGCACACAGCCGTTTTTGGGTGAGCCAGGTAAAATGGAACGCAGCGAAGAGGTACGCATAGAGACGGTTGTACCACAGGGTGTGCGCAACAAAGTTGTCCAGGCGATGCTCAAAGCTCATCCTTATGAAGAGGTGGCCTATGACCTGTACCATATAGATTTGCAGGGCCGCACATTTGGCCTGGGACGGGTGGGTAAGCTCAAGGAAGCCCGCACGTTACGCGAGTTTGTCAATGATGTGAAAGAAGGCTTCAACGTCGAGCATGTACGTGTAGTGGGCGACTTGGGCCGTACAATTAAAAAAGCAGCCGTGCTCGGAGGCTCTGGCAGCCGCTATGTAAACAAGTCGATTTTCAAAGGAGCTGACGTCTTAGTTACGGGTGATATCGACTATCACACGGCTCAGGATGCCCTTATGGCTGGCATTGCCATCATTGACCCTGGTCATAACGCAGAGAAGATTATGAAGCCTAAAACCGCAGAATGGATGCGCAAACGGTTGGAAGAAGGCCGATACTCTACGGAAGTACATGTATCTGAGGTGAATACAGAGCCTTTTCAATTTTTGTAAAAGCTTAACTTCTATGAGAAGATGAAAGTGTTTCATTACTTTTAGTTCATAGGGGAGAGGTTGTATGCGAACTTTAATTGCTGATCCTGCGATCCATGCCTATCCGGGGATGGTTGCTATTGTTACTTCCCGTCATAACGGCGTGCAGAATGTAATGGCTTCTGGCTGGCATACATATATCGGATCATCACCGGGCATGTATGGCATTTCGTTGCGGAAGGAAACGTATTCGCATGGTCTGATTGAAAAAAGCGGAGGCTTCGGTGTTCAATTTTTGCCCGCCCACAGATCGGAATGGATTCAGGCTGTAGGTACCTTTAGCGGTAGAGATATAGATAAGTTTCAGCATTTCGAGATTGCATATGAGGACGGAATTTCTGTGGATGTCCCTGTATTGCTGGATGCTTATCTTGCTTATGAGTGTAAAGTGGTGGATAGTCATACCTATGGAGATCATGATTGGATTGTCGGTGAGATACAGCAAACTTACCGGGACGATGAACTCTTTCTGGATGAAGGCATACCTGAATTTAGCAAGCTTCATATTCCGTTATACGTGGGTCGCTCTACTTATTTTGTGGCAGATGATACATTACAAAAGAGGGTACACCCGTTTTATTTGAACAAATAAAGGAAGCTTGCTAATTTACAATATTTTTAGGGTTGTGTCGAGCGTGCGTTCCCTGTATACTATGTAATGTTGTTCGGAAAGTTTAACAGACAATCGCTGGCGGTGTGAACCGCGAGAGGAAAGTCCGGGCTCCATAGGGCAGGATGCTGGATAACGTCCAGTCAGCGCGAGTTGAAGGATAGTGCCACAGAAATGGACCGCCGATGGCCGCTTGCGGCACAGGCAAGGATGGAACCGAGGTGTAAGAGACCCCGAGGAACGCTGGTGACTTCGTTCCTGGTAAACCCCATCTGGAGCAAGACCTAATGGGACACAGCTTCTTCGCGAAGCGGCCTTAGCCCGAGGCGTGTCTAGGTTGGTCGCTGGAGCCGGATAGCAATATTCGGCCTAGATAGATGATTGTCGCTTGTAGTGGGAGGGTAGTTCCCGTCTGAACCACGAATAGCACAGAACCCGGCTTACGGAAAACTTTCCACACTGCAACACCTTAAAATGTATGATGTTAACCTTTTAAATGACTGTTTGCATGAAAACTTGGAATCCAAATGTATTTAATGAATTACAAAAAAAAGGTTCAAGCCATATTCCTTTGGGAATCAGGCTTGAACCTTTTTTTGTATACCGTATTTTACGCAGCGTACGTGTATGTTTAGGTCTATTTCATTCTGTTTTTTTATCTACTCATTCCCTCTATCGTAAAAACGTCCGGGGATGAGGCACGTAGTCAGCGTAGCGGAGCATTTGAATCCGGAGAAGCGCAGCGATCGTAAGATCAAATGATTCGCGAAGCGTTCTCGCGTGCCTGCCTGCCAACCTTCATCAGCGCACGCTTTTTTCCAATCTTTCTTCTGTATACATCTTCAATGCCCGATCCAAACGGTTAACCGCTTCAGGAAGCAGTGAAGGATCGGTATGCGTAAAGTTGATCCGCATATGGTTACTGCCGCTCAGATCAGCATAAAATACTTGTCCTGGCACAAATGCGACGCCTTCCTGAATGGCCAGTTCCAGCAAGCGATCGGAACGGAAGCCTTCGGGTAAAGTGACCCACATAAACATGCCGCCAAGTGCATCATTCCACGTAATGCCTTCCCATTGACGTTCTTTCATCAGTGTTGTGAGGCGTAGCATACGAGAGTGATATTCGCTGGATACGGTACGAATATGTCCATCCAAATCAAAAAAGTCCAAGAGCTCATTTAAAGCACGTTGATCGATACTGCTGGAGTGCAGATCAGCAGATTGTTTGGCCTTCGAGACTTTATTGACAATCGCTTGATCAGCAACCAGCCATCCAGAACGAACACCAGGAGCAACGGTTTTGGAGAACGTAGAGGTGTACATGACATGACTATCTCCACCTTGCTGCTGGTCAATGGATAAAAGGGTAGGGAAGTTAAGGTTTTCGTCAAATTTGAGACGTCCGTAAGGATCATCCTCAAAAATCAAAGTTCCGTATTTACGGCATAGCTCAACAACGCCTACTCTGCGGTCCATGCTCCATACACTCCCCGCCGGGTTGGAGAAAGTTGGGATGACATACACGAATTTAGGCTGATAGTCCTTGAGCTTGGCTTCAAGATCATCTAATTGCATACCGTTGGAGTCTGTATTTACACTTACAATGTTGGCGCCATAGGACTTAAACACCTGAAGAGCTGCCAAATAAGTAGGGGACTCCACCAATACAGTATTCTGTGGATCAAGCAGCACACGCGAAACCAGATCGATAGTCTGCTGTGAGCCCGTCGTCATGATGATGTTATCTCTGGTGACGGAGATGCCTTGGGATGCCATTATGGTTGTAAGGCGTTCCCGTAGAGGAATATATCCATCGGTTAGACCGTATTGAAGCGCGGTAGTACCGCCGAGACGGAATACCCGCTCATAGGCTTGAGCAACGGCTTCGATGGGAAAAAAGGCATCGGCCGGAAGACCACCTGCCAGGGATAACACTTCTGTTCCCTGTGTCAGCTTCAAAATGTCCCTAACGATGGACGAGCCCTGAGTACGAGCCATACCCGAAAATTTGTATTCCAATCCAATCATCTCCTGTGTTCTATACTGTACTATGAAATTTATTGTATTATAACAATAATGAAGTATAACAGTAAACGTCTGAATATAACAGTTGATTGGTCTAATGGAAAGCCGAAAAAATCCTGATCCCAAGAAAAAATTCGACCATACAAATCACTATCACTAAATCTTGCAATTATTCAGCGCAAGCTTGAAATGCTTGACAGCTTTTGAGCACACCAAAAACGTGTCTGGATCGCCCTTCGCAGCGATCATCCAGACACGTCTCTCTTTTACCTTGATATGCTATTAGTGGCTACTACCCTGTTTTTCAATAAGGACTGGTTATTTTTAGGATGCATGTTCAAACTGACTGTTGTATAGATCGGCATAGAAGCCGCCTTTAGCCAGCAATTCCTTATGGTTACCTGTTTCGATAATGTCACCGTCCTTCATGACGAGAATCATATCGGCGTTCTTGATCGTCGAGAGGCGGTGGGCAATCACAAAGGAGGTTTTCCCTACGGTAAGCCGGTCCATCGCTTGTTGAATCAGCAATTCCGTACGCGTATCGACCGAGCTTGTGGCCTCATCTAGAATGAGCATGGGTGCATCTTCAATCATGGCTCTTGCAATGGTAATCAATTGCTTTTGACCAGCAGAGAGATTGGCTTTGTCGTCCAGCACCGTATTATAGCCCTGCGGCAGTGTTTTAAGGAAGCTGTGCAGCCCCACCGCTCTACATGCGGCTTCCACCTGTTCATCGGTAACATGCTCTTTGGAAAAGGCGATATTCTCACGGATCGTTCCTTCAAACAGCCAGGTATCCTGCAGCACCATACAGAATAATTCATGAATATTCTCACGTGTTAATTGGCTGATCGGGGTTCCGTCAATATAGATTTCTCCGCCGTTCAGCTCATAGAACCGCATGAGTAAATTCACGAGCGTCGTCTTACCGGCGCCTGTCGGACCAACAATGGCAATTTTCTGACCGGCTTCAGCTTTCATGGAGAAGTCTTTGATAATCATACGGTCTTCGTTATAACCGAAACGGACATGTTTGAATTCGACATCCCCTTTGGCGTTGTCCAGCTTCTTGGTCTTGTCGCTCTCATCCGCCAATTCTTCTTCACCCAGAAATTCGAATACACGTTCACTGGCGGCAGCCGCCGATTGCAGATTGGTTGCGGCCTGTGCCAACTGTGACAAGGGCTGTGTAAACAGACGAATATACACCATGAAGGCCACAATGGTTCCGATCGTTATAGCATGTTGGTTTACCAGCAAAGCGCCCACGACACAGACCGCGACATAACCGAAATTCCCGATGAACATCATAACCGGCATCATCAGGCCAGACATGAACTGGGACTTCCATGCATTTGTATATAAGCGGCTGTTAATGCCATGGAACTCTTCCTTGGCTGCTTTTTCTCCGTTATATACCTTGACTACGTTATGACCGGCATAGGTTTCTTCGATATGACCGTTGATCTGGCCAAGTTCCGCTTGCTGTGCTACAAAATATTTCTGTGAATGCTTCATAATCACGGTCATCAGGGAAAAACCGATCAGCGTAGCTACAATCCCGGTAACGGTCATGATCCAGTTTGTATACAGCATCATAATCAAGGCGCCTACGAAGGTTGCCAGCGCGCTGACAAGCGTGCCGAGACTGTTGTTTAACGTTTGTCCGATGGTATCGACATCGTTGGTCACACGGCTGAGCACATTACCATAGCTCGTAGCATCAAAATATTTTAAAGGCATATGATTGATTTTTCGGGACAGCTCTGTCCGCATCTTCTTTGTAAGACGCTGTGACACAGTCGCCGTAATGAAGCCTTGGAAATAGTTAAAGATAAGACCAAGACCATACAAAAGTACCAAAACAAGAACAATTTTCTGGATAGCACTCACATCAACGCCTGTTACGATTCCTTCCTGGATCAGGTTGGCAATATCGCTGAGCTTACTCGGACCAATGACGTTGAAGGCGGAACCGACCAGGGCCAGCACCATAGAGAGTATAATGATGGGCACATAGGCCTTGATGTAGGATAAAAGCTGGCTGATGGTCTTTTTAAAATCATTCGCTTTTCCACCAGCACCCATGCCCCCCGCAGGACCTCCACCCATGGGACCTCGCTGTTTCGTTTTCATATGCTGGCTGTCGACGGTGTGTTCATTCTTATCCATGTACGAGTTCCTCCTTCGAAAGCTGCGAATAAGCGATCTCCTGATAGGTGCTGCAGTTCGCCATCAGCTCATCATGTGTGCCGCTTCCTACAACCTCACCCTGTTCCAGTACGATAATTCGGTCAGCGTCTTTAATGGTGCCTATGCGCTGAGCAACAATGAGTGTGGTAGCATGGTCAGTTTCTTTTTTGAGAGCCGAGCGCAGAATCCGGTCTGTTTTGTAGTCCAGTGCTGAAAAGGAATCATCGAAGATATAAATCTCCGGCTGACGGTAGATGGCACGCGCAATGGACAGACGCTGCTTTTGACCACCGGACACGTTCGCTCCACCTTGTGAAATCCGTCCCTGATACTGACCGTCCATTTTTTCGACAAACTCCGTGCTTTGGGCAATCCTTATGGCTGCTTTAACGAGTTTTTCCGAAGCTCCTTCTTTTCCGTTATTGCCATACGAAACGTTGGATGCCACCGTACCGCTGAAAAGCACGGCTCTTTGAGGGACATACCCGATTTTGTTATGGAGTGCCTGCTGCTTATAGTTTCTGACATTCACACCATCCACGAGCACCTCTCCCTCGGTCACATCGTAGAAACGGGGAATCAAATTGATTACGCTGGTTTTGCCGCTGCCTGTTGCGCCAATAAAGGCAACCGTCTCGCCCCGTTTCGCCGTAAAGCTAATGTTGCGAAGCACAGGCTCATCCGCGTCCGGATATTTGAAGCTGACATTACGGAATTCAACCTGACCCATAACGTCCTCTTCTCCAGCCGTCTCATGCCCGTTAACGATGCTGGATTTGGTATTCAATATCTCCATGATCCGTTTGGCAGAGATCGAAGCGCGAGGCATCAGGATGAATATCATACTTACCATCATAAAGGCCATGACCACCTGCATCGCATATGAGGAGAATACGACCATATTGGAGAACAGCGTAATGCGGTCCGGCACGGCCGCGCCGTTAATGAGGTAAGCGCCGATCCAATAGATAGAGACACTCAGACCCGACATAATAAAGGTCATACCCGGGCCAATCATCGTCATTAACCGGTTCGCAAACAGGTTTGTATTCGTCAATTCGACGTTGGCCTGCTCGAACTTCTGCTCCTGATACTGATCTGCATTATAAGCGCGCACCACCCGAAGTCCGGTCAGATGCTCACGTGTTACCTTGTTCAGATTATCGGTGAGACGCTGGATTCTCTGGAAACTTGGGAGAGCGAAAATAACAATGACACTCAGCATCAGGATCAGGGCAGCCACGGCCGCTCCAGTAGAGGCGGTCCACTGCCAGTTTTTATCCGCAATCTTCACAATGGCCCACACGGCCAGTATCGGTGCCTTGATGATCACCTGCAGCCCCAGCGCAACCACCGTTTGAATCTGGGTAACATCGTTCGTGGAGCGGGTGATGAGGCTTGCCGTCGAAAAGCTGTTCATCTCTTCCATCGAAAAGGATAGGGTCTTATCAAAGACCATCGCACGCAGACGCATGGCCAGCCCTGCCGCCACCTTCGCCGCGAAATAGCCGACAATAATAGATGCAATCATACTGCCGACGGCACACAACAGCATGTAACTGCCGGGAATCAGCAGTTCCGACATAGGCGTTCCTTCCGTTTGCAGCTTGGTCGTAATTTCCGCCATATAATCAGGCAGCTTCAGATCAAGCCATACCTGCACAACAATGAAAGCCAGGCTGCAAAGCACGAGCATCCATTCATTTTTCTTGAGATATTTGAATATCTTCAGCATTCTGTTGCTCTCCTTTTATCTGAAAATCTTAGGTGTTTGGTGCAATTTACATATGAATTCAACTTTTAGAGACAATAAGCTTAATGAGTCGGATAAATTCTTTGGCATCCTGTTCATCCAGCTTGCGAAGAATGCTCTCGGTCCATGCGATTCCTTCATTATACTTGTCAATCATAAATTGCTTGCCTGAATCCGTAATGAATACAATCACCTTACGTTTGTCGGTGACATCGGTATGGCGTACAACCAGACCTTTCTTCTCCAGGCTCTTCAGCGCCGTTGCTACCCGTCCCGTACTGACGGACAAGTATTCGCTCAAGTGGCCCGAGGTAACCCCGTCCTGATTGAAATTCAGACAGATGAGAATCCCCATTTCACCACGTGAGAAGTGTCCTCGTTCCTCTAATGCCGGTTTGCGCGATTTGACAACATACTCGAACAGTTCTTTCGCTAATATCTTATAATCCAATGGTCACAACACCTTCTAACTTTTATCTTATACTATAAGATAATAATGATGCCCGGGTAAAAAGTCAATTCGAGAAAATATGGAATAAAAGAAGCATCCATGACGGGAATACATTGAATGGGATCGATGATCTGGGAAAAAGAAGCTCGTTCGGCCGATTCGCGTCGTCTATCAAGTGATTGAATGTTACAATGGAAGCCAATGGTCAAGATCCTGGAGGGACGATTCCGATGCATATTGAACTCAGCCGCAATAGCAGTGTTAAATTATATTTACAGATTGCCAAAACATTGGCGGACCGTATCCAGTCAGGACTGCTGCCTCAGGGTACAAAGCTTCCCTCTGTCCGCCATTTGTCCAGTCTGCTTTCCGTTAGCCCTGTAACTGTAAGCAAGGCGTATGCGGAGCTGGAATCCATACATCTTGTGGTGTGTACACAGGGAAAGGGATGCTATGTAGCCGAACCTTCTGTGTCATTGCATCGTGAGGAAGCGCTGGATTTATCATGGCAAATGTCGCTGATTGATTACTTGCCGCGTGCACAGTTGTGGAGAAACTTTAATCATAGCCGTCAGGTTCCCTATTCATTTCATATTGCGGCAGTTCAGCCAGAGCTTCTTCCCACTCGTGAAATCATTGACGATACCCGACGTTTATCCTCCGAAGATCCCGATGCGATGGCTGTTTACGGCACCTTCGAAGGGGATGTAGAACTGAGGGAAGTATTTGCAGTTCACCTGAGCGAACGTGGAGTCCGTACTGAAGCAGAACATCTGCTTGTGACAAGCGGTGCCCAACAGGGGATTGATCTTGTGGCGCGTACGTTCGTTGGCCCTGGTGACGTCGTCTATATGGAGGCTCCTACGTATACGGGTGCGATTGATGTATTCACCAGCCGAGGTGCCAAGGTGGTCATGATTCCGATGGATGAGCAGGGCATGCGCATGGATATCCTGACACGCCTCTGTGACACTCATCCTCCAAAGCTGATCTATACGATACCTACCTTTCATAATCCCACTGGAACAACCTTAACGACGGTCAGACGCATGCAACTTCTGGATCTGGCGCAAAGTTATCATTGTCTGATCGTCGAAGATGATCCGTTTTCTGATCTGTACTACAAAACAAAGCCGCCGCTTTCCATCAAGGCGCATGATTTGTCCGGACATGTGATTTATATTAAAAGCTTCAGTAAAACCGTCGCTCCCGGCTGTCGCATCGCTTGTGTAGTGGCTACAGGAAGTGTGCTGGACCGCCTTGTGGCAGCCAAGTCAACTACGGATCTGGGAAGCCCTCTGTTGACGCAAAAAGCATTGTTACCTTTCATCAGGCATCGGCTGGATAACCATCTTGTCTCGTTAAGAGATCAAATGCAGGACCGTCTGACAACTGCTTTGCACACACTCCAGCGCTTTGCCCCTGCAGAAGTCACCTGGCAAGCACCTGAGGGTGGTCTTAATATATGGATAAAACTCCCGCCTGTTGTTGATATCGCAGAGCTGGGACGATTAGCTGATCGGGAAGGCATATCTTTTTTACCCGGCGGGGTATGTTATGCAGGTGGTATGGAAAGCAATCATATTCGTATTTCCTTTTCATACACGGCCAAGGACACACTCGAAGCAGGATTGCGCAAGTTATGCCGCTTGCTGGGAGAACTGCTTGACCGCTCGGTCATCATGGAACGAAGGCCTATTTTGTAAGGATATTTGTAATAGGGGGTAATCATCCAATCACAGGGAGCCCCTTCGCAATATGCTGTACTAATTCACCGAAAGGAGTTGCACATTATGAGTCATTGCCCTAACGAACCGATCGTGTGCCCGCCGATCCAATTTGTAAATCATCAATTTTTCCCACAAGTGGTGCCTGTTATTCATCCGATTGAAATTATCAACCAAGCGCACATTATACCTGTACCACACCATGTATTCCCAGTGACTGTAAAAGACCCTTCTGATCCTTGCTGTCATACCCGCAGTCATACTCGCAGTAATGGCAAGCGTCAGGTACGTAGCAGCTCTAAGCGCTAAGGGATTACAAAAAAGCAGCCATGGAGCGTACATGGCTGCTTTTTGCCCAAACGGAAACTTTTTTACGTTTCCAGCATCTTCAAGAGAGATTTTATCTTGTCACCCAAATGCTGTGGATAAAACTGCAAAGGAACATACGGACGTTGAGCTGCTTTCAACGCCTTATATACATCGATTTGGCCATATCCGAAATATTTGTCATGCCCCGGTGTACCCAAATCAATCACGCTGTTTCTCATCAATTCCATGACCTCTTTGTTCGTCAGGTCGGGGTTGATGGAACGAACGAGGGCCGCAAGCGCTGATACATGCGGACTGGCCATTGAAGTGCCTGAGAGGGCAGCGTATTGGTTCCCCGGATACGTGCTTGCTATGCTTGCGCCGGGGGCCATAACGTCAACATAATCTCCGTAGTTGGAAAAGGAAGCACGGTGCATGGACGCGTCTGTGGCAGATACGGCAAATACTTCAGGATAGGCAGCGGGATAGCCAGGCCGTTCCGTATTATCATTTCCCGTGGCCGCGACTAATACAATATCCTTGTCATAGGCATATTTAATCGCATCGTGCAAAAATTCAGCTTGCGCATAATTGCCGAGGCTCAAATTAATGACCTTGGCTCCATGGTCTGCGGCCCATATAATGCCCTCTGCCACGGAATATGTGGTACCGGAGCCGGACTGATCGAGTACCTTGACTGGCATAACCTTGTTGTACCATGTCATGCCAGCAACACCCTCGCCGTTGTTCACAAGCGCGGAAATAATGCCGGCAACATGCGTTCCGTGACCGACGTCATCGTAAGGCTTTTCCTTCGGGCTGACTACGTTGTGTCCCGCTAGGATTTGGCCCTTTAGATCAGGATGGTCCATATCTACTCCCGTATCCACGACGGCTACGACTACGTTTTTGCTGCCTTTGGATAGCGCCCAGCCCCGGTTGGTTTCAGTGGCCGGCAGATTCCACTGATAGCGGGAAAAGAGCAGGTCATTCGGAATAGAGACATCCGACGCTTTTACGGGTGTTTTTTCATTAGTCAGATACATGTAGTGAGGTTCTGCATATATCGGGTTCCACTTCTGCGAGAAATATTGCTTTAGCTCTTTGAAGTTCATGTTATTCGAATGGAACACATACGTATAACCGAGCTTTCGGCCTGGCTCACAGTTCAAATCTGCTGCAATATCGCGTAATTGCCGTTGATCAGGATTTTGGCGGAAGCGAACGACGATTTCATTTTCAAAATAATGGCTCGCATTTTCATTGTCATGTCCCGTCTTGACAGTAATATCATGCAGTGTGTCGGGATGTACAGATTCGATTTTGTAGCTGCCTTCCTTCGGGTATGGGATCAGGCGCAGGTTTTTACGCTGATGCTTTTCCACGTCACGAAGCACTTGCTGGCTGACCAGCGCGGCAACGCCGTATGTCCCGTCAGTCGATGGCTCTGCCATGACAAAATATTTTCCATCCTCTGCCTGAAAAGCAGCGGACTCGTAAGATTTGTTTTGCAGGACGGAACGGCGAGCCGCAGCCAGGCTGTTTTTGACTTGAATGTGATTAAGCAGACGAGGTTGTGCCTTGCTGCCTGTGTAGGTAGTGCTCTTCCCGTCACGTGTATTGATCCATTGCAGTGTGTGAAGATGACTGTGCGACTGCTGAAGCTTGCGGGCAAAATGCTTTTTCTGATCATTAGTTTTATCATTCAGTTCTCGCATTACGTATTCAATATCCTGCCTCGCATCCATGCGAGTGATGGTATCCGTAGCGGACAAGTCCAAAGCCAACATTCCTTTTTTGAGCTGCTTTTCCTGCTGTGGCACCATTTTTGCCGTATATTCGGGCTGTGGTGTGTGGCGGTGATCTCGGGAAGGCAGCATCAGGGTGATGATAAGCACCCCGGCGGCTGCTCCGATCAGGGGTTTTAACCATTTTTGCCGAGACATGGGACCGTCCTCCTTGGGAGTTTATGAATTTATGGTTTAGCGTGAGAAGGTTGGCATGTTTTTATACCTTTCAATCCTTATTTGTGTTAGGATAAATACTGAAAATTATAGCTCTTTCGGTTAAGAAGGATCTATTTTCGGGTAACCAAATTGATGAAGAAGCAACAAATAAGGGGGAGCTGCATTAATGTCAGCAGTCAACGTACAAAAATTATGTGAGTCGGCGCAGGAGAAACTGAAATCTGCCGTGGAACGGGTGGAAGCATTCCTTAATGAGCATGCACTGCCGGAGCTGGCTGTGGATCGCAGTGAGGAGTCCGTACTCTTTTACAAAGGCTTTTTGTCGGATCTCCGCCATGTCCTTGTTTTTTCCGAAATATCTTATGAAAAGCTGGGTGTGGCTTTGCGCCGTGCCAACTTTGACGTCGATTTTGCGGAAAAGGCATTGTATAACGTTTACCATGACTGCGTGAACAGCTTTTTTTATCCCAAAAATGAATCTTACGCAGAGGATGGACGCTACGCTTATACGGGACAAGATGCTATACGCTTCCGTAAAACGCCAGTAACGCCCGCCCGCGAAGTGATCATGGACATTACGAAAAATTTTGAAGAATTGCGCGATGATCTTGCTTATTATGAAAGTGATTATTTGACTCAGCGCCGGATGCAGACTCGCCGTACACATGCGTAAGCATCTAGCCAGAGATTTTTTTAATTGAAAACAAAAACATATGAGACAAGCAAGCCGTTTCCTGTTTGCTTCCTGCCAGTTTGGAGGAGGTGCCGGAAACGGCTTTTTTCGTATGTCACCAACTGCCATATGCCGTGGCGCATAGGTGAACGCTACGGGGGAGACAATGAATCCGAGGTGATAATCATGAGCCAAGAGGCCAAGCCAATAGTCAAATGCAGCGTAGCCAATTGTCATTATTGGGGAGAAAACAACTTGTGCAAGGCAGATTTGATCATGATAGAAATTGACAGTCATGCAGGAAAAAAATTTGATGAAGAATATGCGGGTGAAAGCTTCAGCTCAGTTGAACGTGACCAGGCTGCAACATCTGCTGCAACCTGTTGCCACACTTTTAAACCAAAGTCCCTGTAAAAATTCATACCGCGAATCATTACGTATTTGGAGGTGCAGTGTATTATGGAGGATCATAAAACTGATAAGCATCAAGACCAAGAGCATTTTAGCCGTGAGCGTGTGGACTACCCCCGTCGCACTCAAGAGCGGTCTGCCAAGCGTCGCAATCACCGGGAGGAATATGCGGCTGAGGTAGCTCCAGGCTCACCAGCCGTGACTCGGCATGAGGACAAGGATGAGCAGCATGTCATAAGCCAAAGTGGACGTATCTCTGGCTATATCGGTCTAGCCGCAGGAATTGCTGCACTGTTTATGTGGTCTATTGTGCTGGGGCCTATTGCTGCAGTGTTGGGCTTTTTTGCTTATGTAAATGGTAACAAAACAACAGGTATTTGGTCGATTGGACTGGGTGCGCTGGCGACATTAAGTTACTTTGCTTTTATTCCGTTTGTTCGTTGATCTCGTGAAGGCACGAAAAGCCAGGTGATCGCTTGCTCTGTTCGAGTAAAATTATAAGCGATCTATTCTGTATTGATCCAGTACCATGAAGCTCCGCTGTCAATTCGACAGATGCGGAGCTTTTTTCCTTAAAAAGTATGGCAGTACATATCAAAACGTTGTATCATAAGCAGTAATGATAGGCTGTTTGGGATATAACAACTAAAGAAAGTTGGGAATGCCACATGCAAATAGATCCGCGCGTGTCCAAGGCCATAATAGATACGCAGTTGTTGAGTAATATAGGTTCCACAGCACAAACGGGTACAACGGACGCTTTTTCCGGATTACTTGAGCAGGCAGGGCAGTTGGAGACAGATGATGCTGCAGCTCGTGTAAATTCAGGGTACGTTACAAGGGATGAAAATGGGTTGCTCTGGCTTCAATTGGGACCATCGAGGGGAACGACTTCGCCATTGGCGGTATATCCTGCTTCCGGCACAGCAACCGATGGGCCGACCAAACCTACAGCTTATGATGATTTCATTAACGAGGCCAGCAATAAATACGGAGTTCCGGTGTCGCTGATTAAAGCAGTCATTGATACAGAATCTTCGTTTAACCCGCTTGTCACTTCTTCAGCTGGAGCCAAAGGGCTTATGCAGCTTATGGATGCTACGGCCCAAGGATTGGGAGTTAGCGATGCGTATGACCCTGCACAAAATATTGATGCCGGAGTTCGTTATTTGTCTTACCAGATTAAGCGTTTTAATGGACAGGAAAATATGGCCTTGGCAGCTTATAATGCAGGCCCCGGACGGGTACAGCGATTGGGCGTGAATAGTGACGAGCAGTTGATGGCTGTGCTGAATATGCTTCCGGTAGAAACGCAAAAGTATATTGCCAAAATTCAGAATGCACGTGAAAAATATACGTTTTAAGCCCTGTAGCTTATAAAGAAAAAACAAAATTTTAATCAGACAGGTCCGCAGGTGGGATCAATATGGGGAAAGGGTGTCACTGTGTAATACAGTGGCCTTTCCCTGTTTTGGTCTTTTTTTGTTGTAGAGGTTGCAGGGCAGAAAGGGGAGTTTCATGAAATATTTTGATTATGCAGCGACAACTCCGCCTTTTGAAGAGGTGATTACGACGATTGCTGAGGTGATGAGACTCCACTACGGCAATCCGTCCTCAATGCATCGGTACGGGGAAGATGCGGATAAGCTGCTTAAGCGTTCCCGGGAGGTTTGTGCTACAGCTTTGGGGGTGCATCCGGCGGAGATTGTGTTCACATCCGGGGCAACGGAAAGCAACAATCTCGCTATTAAGGGAGTGGCCTTGCAGTATCAGGCCAGAGGCAAGCATATCGTTACGGTGTCAACGGAGCATCCGTCGGTGTATGAAGCTTGCAGACAACTGGCAGACCTCGGTTTTGAGGTCACATCTCTGCCCGTTGATGCGGAAGGGCATGTCAGTGCCAAGCAGGTATGTGCAGCTATCCGTAAAGACACGATTTTAGTCAGCATTATGCATGTCAATAATGAGACGGGAAGGGTACAGCCGTTGCATGATATCGGAGTTGCGTTGAAGGAACAGTTCCCACGTGTACTGTTCCATGTTGATGGTGTGCAGGGCTATGGAAAGCTTCCGGTGAATATCCGGGGCTGGAAGGCTGATCTGTACAGCCTGTCCGCACATAAGCTGCGCGGTCCCAAAGGAGCCGGACTGCTTTTTGTTCGGGAAGGTCTGGAGCTTTTCTCGCTGCTTAGCGGAGGTTCCCAGGAGCAGGGATTTCGTGCAGGTACGGAAAATGTTCCGCTGCTTGTCGGTATGTCCAAGGCGGTCCGGCTGGCAGGAGAACGGCAAGCAGAGGCGGCGCAGCGTATGACTGCGTGGAGAGATCGGGTAGCCGCAGAAGTGAAGACGATTCCGCAATTGCGACTGAATAGCGGGCAGGAAGCGCCGCACATTGTCCATTTTTCGTATCCGGGTATGAAGGCAGAGGTGCTGCTGCATACGCTGGAGCAATTGGGCGTGGCAGTATCGACCAAATCGGCTTGTTCCTCCAAATTGGCCGAGCCTAGCCGGGTATTACTGGCGATGGGTCGCAATGAGGCGGAGGCGTCCGGCGGTATTCGGATCAGCTTCGGCGATGAACATACAGAACAGGATATTGACGAGCTTATCCTCGCGCTCCGTCAGGCTGTGGCGCAATTGGAATCCCTTGAAAGGTGGAAACGTTAAAATGCACTATGATATGCTGTTGCTTCGCTTTGGCGAATTTACATTGAAAGGGAAAAACCGCGCCCGTTTTGAAAAAGCGGTACTGAATCACGTGAAACTGTTGCTCAAGCCGTTTCCCGGCGCTTCTCTGCGTAAGGAATTTGGACGGATTTATGTAGTTCTTGGGGGAGAGTCTTATGAGCAGATCATCCAAGTATTGCAAAAGGTGTTTGGTATCACAACCATCAGTCCTGTTAAAATGGCTCCTGTTGAGCTTGACACGATTATTGAGACCGCTGTAGCCTTGATGCGTGAGTTGAATCCGACGGAAGGAACGACTTTCAAGGTAAATGCTCGCAGGGTGTGGAAAGGATTTGCCCATTCCTCTCATGAGATGAATCATTTGATTGGTTCGCCGATACTGCGTGGGTTTCCAGTGTTAAAGGTCGATGTCCGTCAACCGGATATCGAGCTACGGGTGGAAGTCAGAGAGCAGGCGGCTTATATATTTAGCGATATTATTACGGCTGTAGGAGGCTATCCGTTAGGTACAAACGGCAAAGCTATGCTGCTGCTCTCGGGCGGAATCGACAGTCCGGTAGCGGGATGGTCCTCCATGCGCAGAGGATTGGAAATCGAATGCGTCCATTTTTACAGCTATCCGTTTACGAGCGAGCGTGCGAAAGAAAAGGTTATTGACTTGGCGAGGGTATTGGCGGGTTACGCGGGACGCATCAAGATTCATCTCGTACCTTTTACGGAGGTGCAGACGGCTTTTACACGCACTGGACAGGATAATCTAATCATCACGCTGATGAGACGGTCCATGCTGCGTATTGCTACGATGCTGGCGGAGCGTGAAGGCGCGCTGGCGCTTGTGACGGGTGACAGTCTCGGCCAAGTAGCCAGCCAAACTTTATCGAGCATGAATGTGATTGGGCGTTCGACGGAATTACCGTTGCTGCGTCCTCTGGTGATGATGGATAAACAGGAAATTACGGAAATAGCCAAGCAAATCGGCACATACGATCTATCTATCCTGCCGTATGAGGATTGCTGCACATTGTTTGTTCCCAAATCCCCAACGACCAATCCTAATTTATGGGTTGTTCAAAAGATCGAAGCCTCTATTCGGGATTTAAATACTTTGATTGAGCAGGCCGTGGCTATAACGGAGACTGTTGTTCTTGAGGCAGATGGGGCTATAGAGGGACGTAAAGAGGAAGTTGTGCAAGAGGATTGGTTTTAAAATCTTTTAAGATGCTACGCTTAGCGGTATATAAAAAGGCAGATCCATCGACTAAAGTCGGGTCTGCCTTGTCTATAGATGTATGAGTTTTTTCTTAAAATTATTTCAAAACCGCTTTTTTTCGGCTGGATATGGCTCTGCGGTTTTGAAGATAGCCTGTGAGCAGAATACCAGCCATCACTGTGGCAACAAACAGGATACGCAGTGCGGGGTGCTCGGTAAAGTATGGCTCCAGCTTGCGTTCTTCGGTAATCATATTGGAGGCGGTATAGCCAAGCACAGCCGAGCCCAAATAGATGATCCAGGGGAATTTGTTAATAAGCTTGATGAAAAGAGTGCTTCCCCATACGACAATCGGCACGCTGATCAGCAGACCGAGTACCACCAGTATCAAATGCTGTTGGGCAGCGCCTGCGACGGCAATTACGTTGTCCAGCCCCATGGCTGCATCGGCTACAACGATGGTGCGGATAGCCCCCCATAAAGTCGTTCCGGCTTTGACTTCGGCGTGATCCTCTTGATCTACCAGCAGCTTATATGCGATCCAGATCAGCATTACACCCCCGACGAATAACAGCCACGGCACTTGAAGCAGCCAAAGCACCACAATCGTGGCGGCTATACGAATGAGTAGAGCACCTCCGGTACCGTACAGTATCGCTTTTTTTTGCGTTTCGGGCGGAAGCTTTCGGGCGGCAAGTCCAATTACAATAGCGTTATCTCCTGCAAGCAGAAGGTCAATAAATATCACATTAAGCAGTAGCCCAAAAAACTGAAATCCGGACATGTCAATCGTTCTCATCTCCCTGATTAAACAACCTAAGTTCAGTATGCTCTGTTTATGATTAATACCCGTTTTTCGGAAATACGATTCATTATATTGCTGTTTGCTACTGATTTCAAGGATTATGCTCAACAAATCTGGTATTGATTTTTAATAAATTATGGCTATTGATGAATGAAATGATTAGATTCCAAGTACACAGCATAGCCTCGTCCTATTTCGCATACAAGTAGCATGGGGGTGTTTGTACACATGGAGCATATCATTTTGCTGTTGAAAATATTAATGATCAATTTGGTGTTAAGCGGTGATAATGCGGTTGTTATAGCCATGGCGAGCAAAAACTTGCCTGCAAGGCAGCGGAGTCAAGCAATATGGTGGGGAGCGCTCGCCGCAGTTGTCCTGCGCTGTGTGTTGACTTTTGCAGCTGTCCTTTTGCTAGGCATACCCTTTATTCAGGCGGCGGGCGGTCTGCTTCTGTTATGGATTGCGTTTAAGCTGCTTTATGAGAATAACGATAATGTGGGAGTAAGAGCAGAAACAAGCATATGGAAGGCTATACAGGTGATTCTGGTAGCGGATTTTGTGATGAGTCTGGATAATGTATTGGCTATTGCAGCACTTGCAAATGGGGATATTGCCATCATTGTCATCGGTATTGCAATTAGCATTCCAATTGTGGTGTGGGGGAGCAACGTTATTGCAGTCTGGCTTCACCGTTTCCCTGTACTTGTTTTACTCGGATCTGCAATATTGGCTTTCACGGCAGGTGAAATGCTACTGCGTGATCCCAGACTGGGAGCGTGGTTAGCCGGGCCTGGGGAAGTTTTACATTCATGGTTGCCGGGATTGCTGGCCGCCGCAGTTGTAATTGCAGGAATATTCCAGCAGTTGCAAGCCCGCCGTATTTGAACGTAGTTTTTTTGGAAAACATCGGCTAAACTAGACATAGAGCTTTTGCAAACGCCGGGGAATCTACTCGGTTTTTGTAAAAACACTATAAAATCCAGCAAATAAAGGAGACCACGATGAATTCCGGAAAAGAGCGTATGATCGGATTGGGCATCATTGCCGTAGGACTGATTATTTTGTTGGGAAAACTGGGGGTCTTCTCCTTTTTGGGACAAAACTTCTGGCCCTTGCTGATTTTAATACCTGGTATTATATTGCATGCGATGTACATGATGCGTAAGGTTTCTCCCATTATGCTGCTGCCGGCCGGGATTTTGTCGGTGTACGGTTTTTTATTTTTTCTCTGTAATACATGGGGCTGGCATCTGATGGCCTATCTATGGCCTTTGTTACTGCTGGGTGTGGCAGTT
Organism: Paenibacillus sp. RC21; assembly: GCF_044907935.1. Taxonomy (NCBI): domain Bacteria; kingdom Bacillati; phylum Bacillota; class Bacilli; order Caryophanales; family Paenibacillaceae; genus Paenibacillus; species Paenibacillus sp. RC21. Next base: position 640,908 of record NZ_JBIYCS010000002.1, on the reverse strand, counting down.
GGATTATGGGAATACGCTATTAATGATATAACGCTGCCTCGCACTGTATATACAGGGAGCATGATTTTGGGACTCGTTTCGGTACTTCTACTGATTATTAGCATGTTGAGGACCGGAATGATTTATGTTGTTGCAGTTGTATTGATCGGTGCAGGGATATGGCTGATGGTTAACAATCGTACCAAACGTAAATGGTGAAACGACAAGCAGTGCAAAATTTATGGCGGTAAATTACGGAACAGCCAATAATGTCTTGCTTTATGACATATTTCAACTATAATATAATGGATATGATAAGAGCGTCGGAATGTTTTCTGACGCTTATTTTAAGGTTTTCACGCGAATCGGAAAGAGAAGCTGCCTGCACAAAGCCTGAAATATACAGAGGGTTAGCAGGGAGCGGGCCTGAAGAACGATTGTTAGCCTTGGATAAGCATTACTTTCAGGATAGAGACACTATTTTGATATACGGAAAGGATATGGATACAAACCATGCATGCAAGAGAGAACATTCGCAATATTGCAATTATTGCCCACGTCGACCACGGCAAAACGACGCTTGTCGACAAGCTTCTTCAACAGTCCGGAACATTTAGAGACCACGAGGCTGTTCAGGAGCGCGCCATGGACTCCAACGATCTGGAGCGTGAACGCGGTATTACGATTTTGGCAAAAAATACAGCTATTACGTACAAAGATTATCTGATTAACATTGTGGATACACCGGGACACGCCGACTTTGGCGGCGAAGTGGAACGGATTATGAAAATGGTTGACGGTGTTTTGCTCGTCGTTGATGCTTACGAAGGTTGTATGCCGCAGACTAAATTCGTACTGCGTAAAGCGTTGGAGCAAAACCTGACGCCAATCGTTGTTGTTAACAAAATTGACCGTCCGGCAGCTCGTCCAGCCGAAGTTATTGACGAAGTACTCGATCTGTTCATCGAGTTGGGTGCGAGTGATGAGCAGTTGGAATTCCCTGTTGTTTATGCTTCAGCACTGAACGGAACATCCAGTTTGGACGCCGAAAAGCAAGATGATAACATGCAGGCATTGTACGAAACCGTTGTGGATCACATCCCAGCTCCAACGGAGAAAATAGATGAGCCTCTTCAATTCCTCGTAACACTGATGGACTATAACGAATATCTTGGCCGCATTGCAGTTGGTCGTGTAAACCGCGGTATTATCAAGCAGGGACAAGCGGTTACGGTTATGCAGCGTGACGGCAGCAGCAAATCAGCGCGTATTGAGAAGCTGTTCGGTTTCCAAGGTCTGAAACGGATTGAAACCGATCAAGCGGGCGCTGGTGACATTGTGGCTATTGCAGGGATCAAGGATATTAACATCGGAGAAACGATTGCCGATCCAAACCATCCTGAAGCTTTACCTGTACTCAAGATTGATGAGCCAACGCTGCAAATGACCTTCCTGGTTAATAACAGCCCATTCGCAGGTCGCGAAGGTAAATGGATCACATCCCGTAAACTCCGCGAACGTCTTCTGAAAGAACTCGAAACTGATGTCAGCTTGCGTGTCGATGAAACCGACAGTCCTGACGCATTTATCGTATCCGGACGTGGTGAGTTGCATCTGGGTATCCTGATTGAAAACATGCGTCGTGAAGGTTATGAACTGCAAGTGTCCAAACCGGAAGTAATCGTGAAGGAAATCGATGGCAAGAAAATGGAGCCAATCGAACGTCTCCTCATTGATATTCCTGAAGAAAGCATGGGCGCAGTTATGGAAAGTCTGGGTTCCCGCAAAGCTGAAATGGTCAACATGATCAACAACGGCACCGGACAGGTTCGTCTGGAATTCCTGATTCCTGCACGTGGTCTGATTGGTTACACTACGAACTTCCTGACTTTGACTCGTGGCTATGGCGTAATGAACCATGCGTTTGACAGCTATGGTCCATTTGTTGGTGGTCAAGTCGGTGGACGTCATCAAGGCGTACTTATTTCGACGGAAAATGGAAGCACTACATTCTATGGAATGATGGGTGTAGAGGATCGCGGTATTCTGTTCCTGGAGCCGGGTACTGAGATTTATGAAGGTATGGTCGTCGGAGAGCATACACGTGATAACGATATCGTTGTTAACATTTGTAAAGAGAAGCAATTGACGAACGTCCGCTCCGCAACAAAAGACGATACCGTAAAACTTAAAACGCCTCGTATCTTCTCTTTGGAACAGGCGCTCGAGTATTTGAATGATGATGAGTATTGTGAAGTTACACCTAATGCTATTCGTTTGCGCAAAAAGATTTTGAACAAAAGTGAGCGCGAGCGTGCAGAAAAACAGCGTAAAACAGCACAAGCAAATTCGTAATTGATTGGATTGGTTTTGGCCACAGCGGCGACGCCCGGCAACGGGATGCGCCGCTGTATCTGTTTTAGGATTGTAAACTTGGAGAAAGTTTTATTTCTAAAAACGCAGGAAAAGGTGTTGAAGCATGAGTAATCTTTCTAACGGATTGCCTCCCCGGACACAAAGCGGGAAAAAATCCGCCAAACCGAAAAAAACGAAAAAGAAAAAAAGCTTTTTCAGATCGTTTATGAAGTTTGTTCTGTTTCTGCTCATTATAGGTATCTTGGCGGCTGGCGGTTATGCCTATTACCTATACAATCAGGTAGAGGAAGTTTTGGATACGGGGATCAATAAGGAAGTGCCCAAAACACAATTGGCCGAGGCCAAGCCTTTGACCATTTTGTTGCTTGGAACGGATTACCGCCCTGATCATCCAACTTATTTGTCGGACGTTATTATGGTAGCTACACTGAATCCGAATACCAAGTCATCTACAATCGTGTCGTTGCCGAGGGATACGCGACTGGAACTGGATGGATATAAACCTCGTAAGCTGAATGAGTACTATCCGGTGTTCAAGGCCAGAGAGAAAGAGTCTGGTGAAGTCGCTGAAGAGCAAATGAAGAAGATGGTCGGCAAATATTTGAATATTGACATCGATTATGTGACGGTTATTAACTTCCAGGGCTTCAGAGATGTTGTGGATAATTTAGGTGGCGTAGATGTTACGGTCGACAAAAATATGTGTTACCGTGACAGTGCAGATGGTACTAACATTAACTTGAAGGCTGGAGCACAACATTTGAACGGTGATCAGGCCCTTGATTTTGTTCGTTACCGTAAATCAAACTGTCGCCCGAGAACAGCTGAATCTGATGATTTTGATCGCAACCGTCGACAAAATCAGGTGCTTCATTCCTTAATTGACCAAATGCAGTCCTTCAGTGCTCTAAGTAAATTCAGTGCAATTATTAAATCTGTTGATAAGAATTTGATGACAGATATTGAATCTCAGCAAATGAAAAATCTCGTACAGACCTATTGGAATATTTCCAAGCAAAATGTGAAATACAATCCGGTAGCAGGAACATGGCGCAGTCCTTATGTCTATATTGATGAGAAACAGCTTGAATTGGCCAGACAATCCTTGCAAGAGGAGCTATCAAAAAAAGCGAGCGACAATAATACTGTCTCTTCTTCCAATTCTTGAGTGTGTATCTTTCTTCCCTCTTATGTTATACTCGCAGCGAGTAAAAGCTCTATTGCATAAGGGGGTTGAGGTATGTCTGAATGGGTAGCACGCCAAGTATATGGTTTTGACATTCATACCCGTTTGCTGTCTAAGGTTGTTAGCTTTTTCTGTAATGAAATGAATGAAATAAGTAAGGTCCAGTGAGTGATCACTGGGCCTTTTGTGTCTGATCCAAAGGTGTACAGGCTCTAAGGCTCTAATTACCTACCAACTTTTCGTTGTTTAACGCTGCTGCTGGGGTCTTTTTTCAGGGAATCAGCAAGTATTGGCTACCCGGTGAATAGGTATAGGTATGAAACACGAGATTGTCCACGCCGCTTTGGAGGGGATCTAAATGAAGAAAATTTTTGTGCTGGATACGAATGTGCTACTGCATGATCCGAAAGCCATCTTTACCTTCAAAGAACATGAAGTGGTTATTCCAGCTGTTGTTCTGGAAGAAATCGACTCCAAAAAACGCAACGCGGATGAGATTGGACGGAATGCCCGCAACGTATCACGATTGCTGGACGGGTTGAGGAAAGTAGGACATCTGCACAGCGGTGTTCCGCTTCCGCAAGGTGGGAGGCTCAAGGTTGAATTAAATCATCGGAGCTTTTTGAAAGTTCAGGAGATGTTCGGGGAAGTTTCGAACGATAATCGAATTTTGGCGGTCGCCTTGAATTATCAGTTGGAGGAGCAGGAACTGCCTGAACCGCGTTCGGTGGTGCTGGTTAGTAAAGATGTGCTGGTGAGAATCAAGGCAGATGTGTTGGGACTGCTGACCGAAGACTATTTATCCGACAGAACCGGTGATCTGAGTGAGCTATATCCCGGGTACTCGGCAATTCAGGTGCATCCGTCCATCATAGATGAGTTTTATTCCAATCGTTTTTTACCGATTAAGCCATTGGAGCTGTCTTATACGCTATATCCTCATGAATTCGTTATTCTAAAGGACGAGATGGGGACTGGAAAATCAGCATTGCTGAAAGTAAACCAGGAAGCAGACCGATTAGAGCCTCTGTATTTAAGCAATGAACCTGTGTGGGGGATCAGTGCGCGTAATGCCCAACAGCGGATGGCGCTGGAGCTATTGCTTAATGACGATATACCGCTGGTGACGATTACCGGAAAAGCAGGTACAGGCAAAACGTTGCTGGCGCTCGCTGCTGGTCTGCTCAAGGTAGAGGATGAACATCGCTTCAAGAAGCTGCTAATCGCCCGTCCTGTCGTTCCTATGGGCAAGGATATCGGTTATTTACCGGGAGAAAAGGAAGAAAAGCTTCGTCCGTGGATGCAACCGATTTACGACAATCTGGAATATTTGTTTGATACCAAAAAATCAGGCGATATTGATAAAATTTTGATGGGCTTGGGCAGCATTCAGGTGGAGGCGCTCACTTATATTCGCGGGCGTTCAATACCTGGACAATTTATTATTATTGATGAGGCACAGAATTTGTCGCGGCATGAAATCAAAACAATCGTGTCCCGTGTAGGTGAGGGGAGTAAAATCATCTTGATGGGAGACCCGGAGCAAATTGATCACCCCTATCTGGATGCTGCCAGTAACGGCTTGACGTATGTAGTAGAACGCTTCAAGCAGGAAGGGATTAGCGGGCATATCATGCTGGAAAAAGGAGAGCGCTCCAAGCTGGCGCAGTTGGCAGCCGATCTGCTGTAGAAGCTCATATCACTACCCCATGATAAGGATGTTTATATACTGCGTAGTATTTGTTGTAAATAAGAAGACCTCGGGAACATCCCGGGGTCTCTTATTTTTGTCCATGTATTATTTATGATAGCAATACAAGGGTGTCAAAGCCTTACTTCAGGCTCAATTCGAGCTTAACCTCAAGTATTCCGGCTATGGTGCGTACCTCTGTAGCTTTGACATAAGAAATGAGTTGCTGCGGATAGAAGCCTAGATCAAAATCCTTTTCCAGCTTGTTACGGGTCGTATCTGGTAGCTCCAGCCCGTTAAAGACCAGGCGATCCACATGGAATAAAATTGCATTTTGTGGTTCATTCTCTACCGTGTAGTGCCCCTCTACCCTTAATTTCATGGTGCCCTGTTGGCCTTCTACAACAATACGATCCTGCCCGAAGGAAAAGTTGAAGTGATTAAATAATTCATTTTCCGATTTCAGAAAACGGTTAAAATCATCCTCACGTATGCTTATCGTAATGACTTTGCCGTTTGTAATCATGGCTCCTTGCTGTTGTTGAATAAATTGAGGCAAATCCTGCATCGCTTGAGCCAGCGCTTTAAAATGCTTGTTCACCTCGTAGACGCCTACATTCTCCCAATAAGCTGTCATTTCGCCGATCAGCTTGCGTAGAGTATCCGGGTCCTTGCTGGCGTTAACACCGTCATTTACACGCGCTTGAAGCAGGACAATACGCTTACGTTGTTCCAGCAGGTTTGTTTTGACGGTTTCCAAATCTGTTGAAGCCCGGGTGACCTGTTCTTCTGTTTTTCGCATATTCCGATAATTGGACTCGTATTCTTGAAGTACATCCTGATCGTGGCTAATCAGCAACAAGTAGTAATCGTACAGGGAGAGAAGCTGTTTTAGACTTTTGGCACCCAGTACTACACTGAGCAGCTTGTCCCTTTCACCCATATAATAGGAGCGCAGCACAGAACTCGCGCGTTTCCTTTGCATAGTCATCTGTTCCTGCTGAGTGGCAAGATTGCTCCTGAGTTCCTGCTGACGTTGTAAAAGCATCTGCTGTTCATGGCTGATCCGCTCAATTTCATGATCAATCTCGACGATTGACAGACTATCCTGCAAAATCCGGTTTGCCTCTTCTGAAGGAGCTCCCAGAACAGGATGTGCTGACATGGAGGTCCAAATCATAATGATGGTCAGCAGAACACAACTTATCATTTTTAGAGTGGGTCTGATCATTGGTTTTCCCCTTTTGTGTATTACCGAAAAAAGTCTAACAGTAATATATATGTGCCTTTCTTATTCTTTAACCATTTCATTTATTGTACAGCAGCCAGAGGATGCTTGAAACCCGAAACTATATTTGTCCACGTATGAGTTCTTATAGAAATGGAAATACAATTTAGTATCAAATAGATTCTATGAACTCTACGAGAGGCATAGAAATGAATAAACAGCTTTTATACCCTATTCAAATACCGGTAAGGCCGGTTCATGAAGACGGTTATTTCAGGATGTTGTTAGGAGGGCTAGAGGCATGACTGCAATAAGACAAGATGCATGGAGTGTTGAAGATGATCTGATACTGGCGGAGGTGACATTGCGTCATATCCGGGAAGGTGGAACACAGCTCGCTGCATTTGAAGAGGTTGGGCAAAAAATAGGAAGAACCTCCGCAGCATGCGGCTTCCGCTGGAACAGTTGCGTGCGCAAGCGTTATGATGAAGCCATCAGCATTGCTAAAGCGCAACGTCAAAAACGCAGTTATATTCGCAAGCAGAGTCCGGTTGGTGTATCTCAGGTGGCAGCTTTTGCCACGCTTGATACGGCTGAAGGGCTATACAGAGCGGATGGAACGAGTGAGGATACGTTGTCCATCGACGCAGTGATCCGTTTTTTGCGTCAATGGAAGGGATCTGTACAGGAAACCAATCGACAGATCAAGATGCTGGAAAAAGATTTACGTGAAAAGGAAGAGGAATTAAATCAACTTCGCTCCATTAATGATCGGTTGTCCAAAGAGGTTAATGAGGTGCAAACCGACTATCGCGTCGTGAATGATGATTACAAAGCCTTGATTCAGATTATGGACCGGGCCCGCCGTTTGGCTTTAATCACTGAGGATGAGGAAGAGCTTAAATCCAGATTCAAAATGGACGCCAATGGGAACCTGGAGCGCATTGAGTAGCAAAATTACAGCAGCAAATATTAAATAGAACGTCAACTCACGCTTTGCCGTAGTTGGCGTTTTTTGTATTTCTCTAGAGTGCATATGATATAGTAGAAAAAAAGATGGAAGAGAGACGATACATAGGTGATTGATATTATTGGAGCAGGTTCGCTCGGATTGTTGTTCGCTGGAAGGCTGGCAGCCTCAGGTACAAAAGTAAGGCTATGGACACGAACGCTTGAGCAGGCACGTATCATTGCATGTGAGGGGATTACTGTGCTTGAAAAAGAGGGACAGGTTGCTGTTCATGTGATTGGAGATACATTGAAGGTAGCGCCGTTGGCAGATTGGCAACGCTTGAATTCACAGGTTCCGGCACGGTGGATTTTGATAATGACTAAACAGGGGGCGATTGGGGAAGTGCTGGAGCAGATTAAATCTGCGGCTAATACAGAAAGCGATATCGGAATTGTTTGCTTACAGAACGGAATCGGACATATAGAACGAATTAGACAAGCCTATCCTGAAGCGGTGGTATACCCTGCGGTAACGACCGAAGGAGCCAAGAGAATGGGAGTAGCATCCGTCGTGCATGCCGGGCTGGGGGCTACGGAGATTGGCTGTCCGGATGAGCTGGAGGAGAAACAGGTCGGGAGTTTCGAACAATATGTGCTAAATCGGCTGCTTACAGCAGGATTTGACGTTTGCTTGTCGAAAGAAATCGAGAACGGTATATACCGCAAGTTGCTAATCAACGCTGTGATTAATCCGCTGACAGCAATATGGCGAATCCCCAATGGAGAGCTGCTTTCCGATCCGGGCCGTATACATATGATGCGCAAGCTATACGAAGAAGGCATTCAAGTGTACGAAGCCAATGGTATTCGGTGTGACAGCGCATGGTGGGATCAGATTATGAAGATTTGCCGGGCAACGGCAGAGAATCAGTCGTCTATGCTGGCCGATGTGCTTGCACATTCCATGACAGAGGTTGCTTCCATTAATGGACAACTGGTGCAGATGGCAGAGCAAGCGGGGGTTACTGCACCAACCCATGCGGTATTATGGCAATTAATTGAGGGCATGCGGCTAAAAGAGGGGTGATCAGTTGAGTCTCATACAAGGTACCATCATCACATTTAGTATTCTTCCCTTTTTTCCGTTTCTGATCGTGTTTGCGGTTTGCCGCTACCTACTTAAACTGGAAAAAAAGAAGTCGTTGCTTATATCTATGGACATTACCACGGCTTTTCTGATACTATCCGTCGCGGCGCTCTTTAATGTCATTTTTGCATCAAGATTCGGTTTTTATTTGATATTACTGCTGCTACTTTTGGCGCTGGGTTTAATTGGAGGAGCCCAAAATCGAATAAAGGGTAAGGTCGATGGGAAAAGATTATGTAGAGCAGTGTGGAGATTAACTTTTATAGCCATGACATTAGCCTATATTCTATTAACTATTGTTGGCATTTTTAAAAATATATTCAATAACATGTGATATAACATGACATGAAAACCTAAAAAAATATGAATTAATCATGTTTTTTTGAAAAAAAAGCTCAATTTAAAGAAATGTGATGTAGATTTTTTTGACCGCTGGTTGTATAATCTATAAACATATACCACTTTAGAACTAGGGGGAAAACGCTAGATGAAAAGGAAAAGCTTTTTAGTCCTTTTGACACTCGTTCTTGCAGTTGGCGCACTGCTCGCAGGTTGTGGCTCCAGCAGCAAGAACGAAAACAATGGCAAGGGCGCGCAAGAAAATACCTCAACTACACCGGCTCCGGCCGACAAACAGATTTTGCGCATTAATCTGGCATCCGAGCCGCCAACATTTGACCCGGCACAGGCTCAGGATAGTCAAACGAACACGGTTCTCAAAACTTTGTATGAAGGTCTTGTACGTATGGGTCCTGATGGCAAAGAAATTCCTGGCGTAGCTGAATCCTGGAAAATTTCCGATGACGGCAAAACCTATACGTTCAAGCTTCGTGATACTGCAAAATGGAGTAATGGCGACCCAGTCAAAGCAAGTGACTTCGTATTTGCTTGGCAACGGGTATTGGATCCTTCTACGGCTCCAGCACCTCCATATGCTTACCAATTGTACTATATAAAAAATGCTGAGGGCTACAACCTGAGCACTTCCAAATCTTTTAAAGGCACTAAAATTACAGACTTTAAAGATGTAGGTGTCAAAGCAGTTGATGACCATACATTGCAAGTAGAGCTGGATCACCCAACTCCTTACTTCCTGGGCTTGACTTCTTTCTACACCTTCTACCCTGTACATTCTTCTATTAAAGGAAATGACAAGTGGGCGGTTCAGAAAGACAGCATGATCACCAATGGACCTTACACTTTAACAACGTGGGACAGCGGTCAAAAGATCGAAGTTTCCAAGAGTGAAAACTATTGGGGTAAAGACCAAATCAAGCTGAACAAAATCACGATGTCTCTTGTAAACAGCGGTGCAACAGAGCTGGCTTCTTATAGAAGTGGACAACTTGATTATGCAGGTATGCCAAGCGGTGAAATTCCTACAGACCAAATTCCGGCTGTGAAAAAAGAACTGCCGAATGAGTTTAAGGCTAAAGGGATTGCAAGTACGTATTACTATCTATTTAACGTAACTGAAAAACCATTTAATAATGTTAAAATCCGCAAAGCATTTGCGATGGCTATTCAACGCCAACCGATTGTTGAGAGAGTAACATTGGGTGGTCAAATTCCTGCTTACGGCTTTGTACCTCCAGGTATCAAAGGAGTTTCTCAGGAGTTCCGTACCGAGAACAAAGATGATTTCTTCAAAGAAGATTTTACTGAAGCGAAAAAATTACTTCAAGAAGGTATGAAAGAAGAAGGCGTAACTACACTTCCTCCGGTAACTTTGCTGTATAACTCCAGTGAAAGTCACCAAAAGATTGCTTTGGCAGTCGCTGATATGTGGAAGAAAAACCTTGGTGTGGACATCAAAACCCAAAACCAAGAGTGGGGCGTATTTATTCAAACACGTAACAAGCTGAATTTCCAAATTGCTCGTGGTGGTTGGTCTGCCGACTACAATGATCCAATGACATTCCTAGATATGTGGACAACAGGCAACACTAATAATAATTCTGGCTACGCTAATCCTGCATATGATGCTTTGATTGAAGCAGCTAAGACAGAAACCGATCCAGCAAAACGCATGGAAGATTTCGCAAAAGCAGAGAAAATTCTGGTTCAAGACGATATGGTTATGCTGCCGGTCTATTACTATTCAAATGTTTCTTTAACGAAACCGAATGTAAAAGACATAGCTCTTGACTTTAGTGGAGCGATTGATTTCACAAGAGCGTATATTACACAGTAACTAAAGCTTAATTCTGAAGTTTGATAGTTACTTCGGGATATATATGTGGATACAACCATATATATCCCGTTTTTTTGTGTGTCATGGTCTTTTCCATTATCATGTAACCATGCAAATAAGTAGGTTGGACATTCCAATTCTATTTCGATAAAATCGAATGGTGTCGAAAAAAATTTATGGGGGGTGTAAACGGGCAATGACGCGTTATTTGATCAGTAAATTTTTCTATATGCTGCTTTCTTTGTTCATTCTGATCTCTGCGACGTTTTTTCTCATGAAAGCAATTCCGGGTAACCCCTTCATGAGTGAAAAAGCGACTTCTCCTGAGATTCAAGCCCGGTTAATGGAGCAATATGGGCTGGATAAGCCTGTATATGTCCAATATTTTAAATACTTAGGTGATATTGCTTCAGGTGATTTTGGTATTTCTATGAAAAAGTTGAACCAAAGTGTTACAGACATTATTGGACAAACTTTTTCGGTATCACTTAAATTGGGCTTTGTCGCCATAATTGTGTCGATTATTGTCGGACTCTTGCTAGGTATGCTCGCAGCTTTATACCATCGCAGGCTTATTGACAACGTAGCGATGATTTTAGCGATTATGGGGATTGCGGTTCCCAGCTTTGTCCTGGCATCGTTGATTCAGTTCTTCTTTGCACAGGAGTTAGGTTGGTTTAATGTCATGGGCTTTGATGGTCCAATGGATTACGTCCTACCTGTTGTCGCTTTATCCGCTTCGCCAATTGCGTTTATCGCTCGACTAACGCGTTCCAGCATGCTGGAAGTACTTCATGCGGATTATATCAAGACTGCCAAGGCTAAAGGTTTGAAGCCTGTTACGGTAATGTTCAAACACGTTGTACGTAACGCCATTTTGCCGGTTGTTACCTATGTGGGGCCTATGACAGCAAATATTATTACCGGTTCCGTCGTTATTGAACGTATTTTCGGGATTGGTGGTATCGGTAAAGTGTTCGTAGACAGTATTACGACCCGTGACTATACCATGATTATGGGAGTTACTATTTTTTACGGCATTTTGCTAATGGTGGCACGTTTTATTACTGATATTGCATACGGTTTTATTGATCCACGGATTAAGCTGACCGGCGGGAAGGAGGGATAACTTTATGTCTGTGAAAGACAATGCTGTGAATTTGGAGAAGCTTCAGGTAAAACCGGAAGACTTTCAGAAAATCGGAGCGGATGAGAAGCAGTCTGAAGTTATTCAGCGTGAAAGCTTATCCGCTTGGCGTGATGCTTGGGAACGGCTTCGTAAAAATAAACTGGCAATGACAAGCCTGAGCGTTCTGATTTTTATTGTACTTGCTTCGATAGTTGGTCCGATGCTTTCGCCATACGACGACCGCACGAATGATTTGTTGAGCACCAATCTTCCTCCTTCGGCGGAGCATTGGTTCGGAACAGATGATCTGGGGCGTGATATGTTTGTCCGTACATGGATGGGTGCCCGAATTTCCTTGATTATCGGTTTGGCCGCAGCAATGATTGACTTGTTGATTGGTGTTATTTATGGTGGAATTATGGGTTACTTTGGTGGCCGTGTAGATGAAATCATGAATAAATTTTCTGAAATTCTGTATTCCATTCCATATCTGCTTGTTACGATCCTGCTGCTCGTTGTACTGGAGCCAAGTATCACGACGATTATTATTGCGCTCTGTGTGACCGGGTGGATTAACATGTCGTGGATTGTGCGTGGTGAAATGCTACAGCTGAAAAATCGGGAATTTGTGCTTGCTTCCCGCTCGATGGGAGCTGGTGCAGGCCGCCTGCTGTTCCGTCACCTGTTGCCTAACGCTGTGGGTCCGATTATCGTCACACTGACTTTGACGGTTCCAAGTGCTATTTTTTCCGAGGCTTTTCTGAGCTTCTTGGGATTAGGGGTACAGGCTCCTCAAGCGTCGTTGGGTTCGATGATTGAATCAGCTCTGACAGGATGGATGTACTATCCTTGGCGTATGCTTTTCCCGGCAGGTTTGATCAGTTTGATTATGCTTGCGTTCAACCTTTTTGGTGATGGATTGCGTGATGCGCTTGATCCGAAGCTGAAGAAATAGGAGGTGAGATCATGGTGAGTAGCAACAATTTAATTGAGGTTGAAGGTCTTAAAAAGTATTTTAATGTTGGCAAAAACCGTGTGCTCAAAGCGGTGGACAACCTGAATTTTTATATTCGCGAAGGCGAAACACTAGGTATGGTTGGTGAATCAGGTTGTGGTAAATCTACAGCGGGCCGTACCATTCTTCGCTTATATGAGCCTACAGCAGGTAGCGTGCGCTTTAACGGTACGGATATCTACAAATTATCATCAGGTAAAATGAAAGCTATGCGCCGTGATATGCAGATGATCTTCCAAGATCCGTATGCATCCTTGAACCCGCGTTTTACGGTTTCTGATATTATCGGTGAGGCACTGGATATTCACAACATGGCAGGTAGCCGTGCAGAGCGCAAAAAGCGGATTGAAGAGTTGTTGGATCTGGTAGGTTTGAACCCGGATCATGCAACCCGTTATCCGCATGAATTTTCCGGTGGTCAGCGCCAACGTATCGGTATTGCCCGTGCGCTGGCAGTTAACCCTAAATTCATCATTTGTGATGAGCCGATTTCGGCTCTTGATGTGTCTATTCAGGCTCAGGTTGTCAACCTGTTAAAAGAGCTTCAAGAGCGTCTTGGTCTGACATACCTGTTCATTGCGCATGATCTGTCAATGGTCAAGCATATCAGTGACCGGGTAGCCGTAATGTATATGGGTAAAATGGTTGAGCTTGCAGAAAGCGCGGAGTTGTATGCAAACCCGATCCATCCTTATACGAAAATGCTTCTGTCGGCGATTCCAATTCCCGATCCGGAAGTGGAAGCCAACAAAAAACGGATTATTATGCCTGGTGATCAAGCTGGCCCAATTCATACAAATGATGCATCCGGCAATAAGTCAGGAGCCTATAACCTGGAAAATGCCAAGCTGATCGAAGTGTCCAAAGGACATTTTGTAGCTGAGCCTTACGCCTGATGTTGTTTTATGCACCAACCGCCGAGTTTGCTTGGCGGTTTTTTTTGTGAGAAGCTTTGACGCGGACAAGGGCTTTCGGTACAATCAAGCAGTAAGGTTTTGGTGGAGACAGGAGGCAGACCCATGAGAATAATTCCGGAAGAGCTTCGCGGAGGGTCGGCTTTGGCAGAAGATTACATACAGGGTACAGGACGCGCACGCGATTTGTATGAATATAATGTTCTGCATGCCGATGCTTATGCCCAACGAGCAAAGCGACTGGATGAGACGGAGCATCTGCGATTAAACCGTAAGGATGTCGTAGCATGTCTCCGTATATACAATGAGCAATACAACGCACACGAGGCGGTTCATGCTTCATTGGATCGGCTGGAGCAGCCAGACGCTCTGGTGGTAGTTGGCGGGCAGCAAAGTGGACTGTTCACAGGTCCGATGCTGGTCGTTTACAAAGCTGCTACGATTATTAAGGCGGCCAGGGAAGCGGAGAAACGGCTGGGGCGTCCAGTTATTCCCGTTTTCTGGATTGCGGGTGAGGATCATGACTGGGATGAGGTCAATCATACATATGTAATGGCGAATGACCCGCAAGCAGTCAAAATCAAGCTGAATAAGCAGCCGGAACGTCGTTCTTCGATTAGTGCGATTAAGGTCGATGCCGCAGAGTGGAAGAAAGCTATGGCTGAAATAGAGCAAAGCTTGCCTGACTCAGAGCATAAGGCTGATATTTTACGCATGATTAAGCATGGTTTCAATGATTCTTACGGATTAAGTGAAGGCTTCGCCAAGTTGCTGGGACTTCTTTTCGGTGCCTACGGATTAGTGCTGCTGGATTCAGCTGATCCTTCGCTGCGCAAGCTGGAGACATCCGTTTTTCGTCGGTTGGTTCAACACAATGATGAGCTGGAGCAAGCTTACCACGCGACTGCTGCACGGATTGTAGATTATGGTTATCATTTGCAAGCAGATGTGCATGAAGGCGGCGCCAATCTGTTTTATATCCATGAAGAAGAACGCTTGCTGCTGTTCAAACAAGATGGTCTATTCACGGACCGCCGCGGTCAGGTAGCATTTACAGTCGAAGAACTGCTCGAAGAGACAGACAGGCACCCGGAACGTTTTAGTAACAATGTCCTAACCCGCCCTCTTATGCAGGACTCACTGTTTCCAGTGCTGGCCTCTGTGCTGGGTTTAGGAGAAATTGCCTACTGGGCGATTACACGCGACGCTTTCGGCGTACTGGGGATGCAGATGCCATTACTGCTGCCACGGATGTCCTTTACGTTGGTGGAGCCAGGTGTGGAAAAGCATATGCTTAAGTACGAATTGAGCTTTGGAGAAGTTAGAGACGGGCTTGAGGAACGGAAAAAGCAATGGATTGTCACCCACGACCAGCTTGGAATGCAGGAGCAGTTTGTCGGGGCCAAGGAAGCTTTTGTCCGTATGTACGAACCACTGATACAGCAGTCAGGCTTGATTGAAAAAGGTTTGCTTCGGATTGGGGAAACCAATCGTGAGAAGATTCTGGAGCAGATTGCCTATCTGGAAGCAAAAGTTCAGGAAGCACTGTTCCGGCAAAATGAAACAGCGCTTCGTCAATGGGATCGCATCGAGTGGTCACTTTTTCCGTTCGGACAGCCGCAGGAACGGGTGTATACTATCTATCATTTTCTAAACCGTTACGGCCTCAGCCTGATCGATATGATTATGGATGTGCCGACCGATCTGACGGGTACGCATCGTGTCATTTATGTATGATTTAGCATGTTAACAGCTACAACAAATATGAAGGAGGAACAAATATGACTTCCCATTCTTTGCAAAACAGCATTGTTCACGATCTTAAACTGGCGCCTGAGGGTCATCTGAAAATTGATTGGGTGGAAGCCCATATGCCGGTATTGAACCGTATACGTCAACAGTTCGAGCAGGAGCAGCCTTTTAAGGGTCTGAAGGTAACCATTTGTCTGCATCTGGAGGCCAAAACGGCCTATCTGGCTAAAGTAGTACAGGCGGGCGGGGCTGAGGTTACAATTACGGGTAGTAATCCGTTGTCCACTCAAGATGATGTTTGCGCAGCATTGGTTGAAGATGGAGTTACGGTTTTGGCTAAATACAATCCGGACCCTGCTGAGTTTAAAAGCTTGCAAATTAAGGCGCTGGAAACAAAGCCGGACCTTATTATTGATGACGGGGGTGACCTGGTTACCCTCTTGCAATCCGAACGCCCTGATCTGATTTCTACCATCCGTGGTGGGGCGGAGGAAACGACTACCGGGATTATCCGCTTGAAGGCGCTCGAAAAAGAGGGTCAACTCCACTTCCCGATGGTGGCCGTTAATGATGCTTACTGCAAATATTTGTTCGACAATCGTTATGGTACTGGACAGTCAGCATTCGACGGCATTATTCGCACAACCAATCTGGTTGTGGCAGGTAGCACGGTCGTCGTGGTGGGTTATGGCTGGTGTGGTAAAGGGGTTGCGATGCGTGCGAAAGGGCTGGGAGCCAACGTGGTCGTCACCGAAGTTGATCCAATCAAGGCAGTAGAAGCACATATGGATGGTTTCCATGTGATGCCGATGGTGGAAGCAGCCAAGCTGGGTGACTTCTTCATTACGGTGACTGGCAACAAAGCTGTAATTACCGGAGAGCACTTTGATGTCATGAAGGACGGGGCTGTGCTGTGCAATGCGGGGCATTTTGATGTGGAGGTTAGTAAGCCTGAGCTTGCCAAACGTTCCGAATCCATTAGGACGGTGCGTCGCAACATTGAGGAGTACCGCTTCAAGGATGGACGTAAAATGTATTTGCTGGCAGAAGGACGCCTCGTGAATTTGGCTGCGGCGGATGGTCATCCTGCGGAAATTATGGATACCACGTTTGCACTTCAGGCGCTTGGCTTGAAATATGTGAACGATCGTTATAATGAGCTGGGCAAAGCCGTAATTAATGTACCTTATGAAATTGATGAGCAGGTAGCCCGCTTCAAGCTGGATAGCCTGGGAATCCAAATTGATTCTTTAACAGAGGACCAAAAGGTCTATCTGGATAGCTGGAATGCATAACTTGAGCATTGCCGATCACGATGTCCGGGTTCAAAGGTTTTAACGTGTAACACAGGTGTCTGTATAGGTTGGTATGATGAATGGGACTAAGCCCTTTATTTTCATGTTGTTTCGAAACCTGATGCATATTGTCGGGAGTTCGTCTTCATGGAATAAGGGGCTTTTTAGCGTGTTATGATACGTGGCGACAATAATAGACATCATCGTATGGATTTGTCGTTTATCTCTTTTTGGAAATGTAAAGAAGGTCTTTGATTTTTTAAAGCGAATCTATTATGCTTAGGTGGTGGAAAGTGGGCCAAAGTGGGAGAATGAGGTAAGGGGTGACGAAACCAATGTTTATGGGGGAGTTCCAACATAGCATTGATGAGAAGGGTCGGCTTACTGTTCCGGCCAAGTTTCGTGAACTTCTCGGTGCCTCGTTCGTGGTTACCCGCGGGCTGGACCAATGCCTCTTCGTGTATCCCATGGATGAGTGGGCTGTCATGGAGAAAAAACTTAAAGCACTGCCTTTGATGAAGGCCGATGCGCGGGCGTTTACCCGGTTTTTTTTCTCGGGCGCGACTGAATGCGAATTGGACAAACAGGGCAGGGTAAATTTACCGGGGAATTTGTGCGAATACGCCAAGCTTACCAAAGAGTGCGTCGTATTGGGAGTGTCCACCCGGGTAGAGATTTGGAGCAAGCACACTTGGGAGCAATATTTCAGCCAATCAGAAGAAGCATTTAACGACATTGCTGAGAAATTGGTTGATTTCAACTTTGAATTGTAATTTAGGAGGTCAGCCGTTTGTTTCACCACATTACCGTACTCAAGGAAGAAGCAACACAGGCACTAAACATCAGGCAGGACGGGATCTATGTGGACTGCACGTTGGGAGGGGCAGGACACAGTTCCGTCATTGCGTCACAGCTTGGCCCTGAGGGAAGGCTGATTGCCTTTGATCAGGATGACTGGGCATTGAACAATGCGCGCGAGAAGCTGTCGGCCTACGAAGGAAAGATTTCATTGGTGAAATCCAACTTTCGCCACTTACAGGACAGGCTGGCCGAACTGGGATTGCCCGAAAAAGACGGCGTCCCGCAGGTCCAGGGTATTTTGTTCGATCTGGGTGTGTCCTCGCCCCAGTTCGATGAGGGGGAACGGGGATTCAGCTACAATCATGATGCGCCGCTTGATATGCGGATGGATCAGAGTAGCTCGCTGACGGCTTACGAGATTGTCAATGAATGGTCGGAAGCAGAGATTGCACGTATTTTGTTTCACTACGGAGAAGAGAAGTTTTCACGCCGGATCGCGAAGATTATGGTTGAACGTCGAAAGAACAAGCCTATTCACACAACAGGGGAACTTGTCGATATTATCAAAGAAGGAATTCCGGCTGCGGCACGCAGAACCGGGGGACATCCGGCCAAACGCAGCTTTCAGGCTTTGCGGATCGCTGTAAACGATGAGTTGGGTGCACTGGAAGATACTTTGCATCAGGCAGTAAAATGCCTGGCTCCAGGGGGCAGAATTTCGGTCATTACGTTCCATTCTCTGGAGGATCGGATATGCAAGCATATTTTCAAGGAGTATTTGGCGAGAAGCATCTATCCATCTGATTTGCCTATTTTGGAGGACAAAATGATAGGCGATCTGAAGCTGGTGAATCGTAAGCCGATTGTGGCGTCAGAGCAGGAATTGGAGCTTAATCCACGGTCCCGGTCAGCCAAGCTGAGAGTTGCCGAGAAATTGTAAATTTAATGGAGAAGGAGAGGCGACATGGCTTATACACGCGGTAATTTGGCTGTAAAAGAAAGAGCCCGTCAGGAACAGGTTCAGCAACAACGGTATCGTGAAACCACCAAAGTCGTTACACGCCGCAGAGAGCTGCCGATTCGGGAAAAGCTGCTGTATCTTTTGACACTTGTAACGTGCATTGTCATTGCTGGTATGCTGATTGGCAGGTACGCGCACATTTATCAAATCAATTATTCGATTAATACAGCGAGCAAGGACATTTCCAAATTACAGACCAATATCGCCCAATTGAAAATTCAGAAGGAACGGCTGGAAAATCAGATTGTACCTACGGCAAAGGAACAGGGATATATCGAGCCGACGAGAGAGCCCATTCGTGTGGAAAAGCAGGCTGCCAAATAGTTTGTTAGGAGCATGGCATCAAGCTATGCTCTGACGTACATTTTTTCGCAGAGAGGTTTGAGCTATGGTCAAAAGAATAAAGCTTCGCACACTGCTGATAGGGGGATGTATTACCCTCTTTTTTCTTGTTCTGCTACTTAAGGTATTTTGGATTCAGGTTGTGAGCGGGGAATACTGGCATAATCAGGTAGTTACGCAGGTGGAAAGAGACCAGGTGATCCAGCCCAAGCGCGGAACGATTACGGATCGCAAGGGAAATGTACTGGCTGCAGATGCTCCTGCTTATACGGTAGTGGTCAACCCGAGCATCATTCAGGAATATGATCTGGAAAACGAGGTCGTAGCCAAACTGCATCAGCTGCTAAAAACACCTGAGGACGAACTGAGAAAGCATCTCTCAGCCAAGGACAAAGACGGTAAATATTTAAAAAACCGCGAGATCCGTAACGGAGGCTGGAAGGTAGATCCTGAGCTCAAAGCACAGGTGGATACGTTCAAAGAATATTTAAAGGATAAGTACGAAGTGATTGGAGCTGTGGACACGGTTCAGGAATCCAAACGCTATTATCCGGAAAATAAGCTGGCTTCTCATGTTCTTGGCTATTACCGTAAAGATGGTACAGCAGGCATGGGGTTGGAAGCCTATTATAATAAAGAGCTCTCGGGCACGGCCGGAAAGCTTCTTTATCAGCGGGATCGAAAGGGAGTTCCTCTTCAGGGATCGGAGAGCATCTATGAACCGGCACAAAATGGTAAGAATTTAAAGCTGACGATTGATGACACAATTCAGTATTATATAGAGGGCGCTATGCAGGAAGCTATTGCAACATACAATCCTAAAACGATGACGGTTGTAGCCGCAGATCCCAAAACGATGGACGTTCTCGGTATGGCAAGTTACCCCAATTTCAATCCCAATACATACGGGAGCACATCTTCAATGGAACATTTCCGTAATAATGCGACTCAGTCCATCTATGAGCCAGGCTCCACGTTTAAGATTGTAACCTTGGCTGCCGCAGTTCAGGAAAAGGTGTTCAATCCAAATGAAACCTATCAGTCTGGCATGATCCGAGTCGGGGGATGGGATATTCGTGACGTGAGTCGAAATTGGGGAACGTTAACCTATCTTCAAGGGGTCAAGCGTTCAAGTAACGTCGGTTTCGTCCATCTGGGGCTGGATAAGCTGGGCGGCGAAAGGTTGAGGAAATATATTAACAACTTCGGATTTGGTGTGAAAACAGGTATTGATCTTCCGAGTGAGTCTAGCGGAGCCATTACGTTCCACACCCAATACAAATCCGAAGTCGCAACGGCTGCATATGGACACGGACGTGTTCAGGTAACGCCAATCCAGCAGGTAGCGGCTATCTCGGCAATTGCTAACGGTGGTAAGTTGATGCAACCTCATCTGGTGAAGGAAATTACGAACCCGGATACAGGGGAAGTACAGACGATTCAACCGAAGGAAGTCCGTCAGGTGATTTCGCAGGAATCGGCATTACAGACCAGCAGCTATCTGGAGCAGGTCGTGTCTGACCAAGAAATTGGAACCGGGCGTCTTGCTTATATTGATGGGTACCGTGTTGCTGGTAAAACAGGTACAGCGACGAAAGTTGTGGGCAAAGTGTATGACCATTCGAAGGATGTCGTGTCCTTTATCGGCTTTGCACCCGTGAATGATCCGAAAATAGCTGTTCTGGTTGTTATGGATGAACCTAACAAATCGGTAGGTGGAGGTACGGCAGCAGCCCCTGTGTTCAAAAAAATCGTATCCCAGTCGCTGCAATATATGGGAGTTCCCAAAACAGGAGCCAAAGCGAATAAATCAGACAGTGCTGCTGTGAAAACGGTGAATCTGCCGACAGTGCCACAATTAACCGGTCAGG
This sequence comes from Paenibacillus sp. RC21, assembly GCF_044907935.1. Taxonomy (NCBI): domain Bacteria; kingdom Bacillati; phylum Bacillota; class Bacilli; order Caryophanales; family Paenibacillaceae; genus Paenibacillus; species Paenibacillus sp. RC21. The sequence continues at coordinate 620,017 of NZ_JBIYCS010000002.1, read as the reverse complement.
TGAAGAAGGATGCGCAAAACGCATTGCTCAAACAGGGGATTGCCTATGAAACGGTCGGCAAAGGCTCCAAAATTGTCCGCCAGTATCCGGAGGCAGGCGTCAAAATGAAGCCGGGACAACGCATTTATTTGCTGACTGAAGATAGTGCCAACATGACCATTCCAGACTTTACAGGCGTCTCGTTGCGTGACACGCTGCAAGTGTTGACGCTCATGAAGGTGGGCGTTCAGGTAAGCGGCGAAGGTTATGTTGTCTCGCAAAAGGCACAAATGGTGAGTGGCAAGCGGATCGTCAATGTGACGCTCCAGCCGGCTAAAGAAACCGTGACCGGAGTAAAGCCGGAGGAAACACCGGACTCAACTACCGACGTAGCATCTAACCAAAAAGGCAGTACAGCGAAAACGAGTACCGATTCAAAAACCGATACCACTGCGAGTGCAAGCTCAAGCAGGGAGACTTCCAAGGGTGGGAGCTCCGCTGTAGCCGATGAAAAAAGTGCGGCTGCAATTAAAGGTGAGGATAACTGATAGCTTGTTCTAACGTCCGTTTTTTTGAATATTCATGAGGTAAGACATGTCATGAGTATTTGGAGGAACGGAGGGGAGCGCGTTTGAAGAAATCTAACGTGACCATGCGGCGCAGGCTGGTATGGGGGCTGCTGGGATTGTTTGTACTGTTTGCAGCCTTGTCGGTCCGGCTCGCCTATGTTCAATTGGGTAAAGGGGGCGAACTCTCGGCCAAGGCCGAGGAATCGTGGCGCCGGAATATACCTTTTGCCGCCAAACGCGGCGAAATTTTGGATCGGCAAGGTACGGCGCTGACCTATAATGTCACTTCGCCGACAGTCATGGCGATACCGGTGCAGATCAAGGAGCCGGAAGAAACGGCGCGCAGGCTGGCGCCCTTGCTTGACATGAGCGAGGATAAAGTGCTCAAGCTGATTACCAAACGAACAGCAAGCCAAAAACTTCAGCCCGGCGGACGAAAAATTACGATGGAGAAAGCGCAGCAAATTCGTGATTTGAAGCTGCCGGGTATCGTTGTTGCTGAAGACAACAAACGTTATTATCCTTATGGCGATTTGGCAGCTCATATTCTCGGGTTTACGGGAATTGATAATCAGGGGTTGACGGGGGTAGAGAAAAAGAACAACAGCAAGCTTCGCGGTATTGACGGAAGCATTGCGTATCTATCCGATGCAGGCGGTCGCCTGATGCCCGGTTCTTCTGAGAAGTACGTTGAACCAAAGGATGGTCTGAACTTGCAACTGACCATTGATAAGTCTGTACAGTCTATCATGGAACGGGAGCTTGACCAGGCTATGGTCAAATTCCAGGCTAATTCCGCGTTGGCCATCGCAATGAACCCCAAGAATGGGGAGATATTGGGCATGGCCGGGCGACCAGGCTATGAGCCTGCGCTATACAAACAATATGCACCTGAAATTTACAATCGAAATCTGCCGATTTGGATGACATATGAACCAGGCTCTACTTTTAAAATTATTACTTTGGCCGCTGCATTGGAAGAAAAGAAGGTCAATCTCAAAAACGATCACTTTTTCGATCCGGGTTACATTGAAGTTGGCGGGGCTCGCCTGCGCTGCTGGAAAAAAGGAGGCCACGGCAGCCAGACCTTCCTTCAAGTCGTGGAAAACTCCTGTAATCCAGGCTTTGTGACACTGGGTCAGCGTCTAGGTAAGGAATCGCTGTTCAAGTATATTCGCAATTTTGGGTTCGGCAGCAAAACGGGCATTGACATGATTGGTGAGGGGAATGGTATTTTATTTAAGTTACCCCAGGTAGGACCGGTAGAGCTGGCGACAACTGCCTTTGGTCAAGGGGTATCTGTCACTCCGATTCAGCAGGTGACGGCTGTGTCGGCTGCGATCAATGGCGGCAATCTGTATAAACCTCACATTACAAAAGGCTGGGTTCAACCAGAGACAGGCAAGGTGCTGGAAAAAGTAGAGCCTGAACTGGTGCACAGAGTCATTTCAGAGGATACCTCCCGACAGGTGAGGGAAGCGCTCGAGAGCGTCGTTGCGAAAGGCACAGGCCGTCCCGCTTTTATTGAGGGTTACCGGGTGGGAGGCAAAACAGGCACAGCGCAAAAGGTGATCAACGGACGTTATTCATCCTCGGAGCATATTGTATCCTTTATCGGTTTTGCCCCGGCGGATGATCCACAAATTGTTGTCTATACCGCTGTGGATAACCCAAAGGGCATTCAATTCGGCGGGGTAGTCGCTGCGCCAATCGTGCAAAATATTTTGCGGGATTCGCTGCTTGCTCTGAAAATACCACCTCGTACCAATCAGATTGCCAAGGAATACAAGTACGGGGAAAATCGAATTGATACGGTGCCGGATTTGGTAGGTGCCACTGTGGCTGATTTATACGAAGATATGAATATGAACTTTATGCTCGTAAAATCCGGGTCAGGCAAGACGGTTGTCAGTCAGGCACCAAAGCCAGGCTCCCGGCTGGAGCGGGGATCAACAATCCGTATATATATGGGGGATTGATAGGTTCTTTTTATACCCATACTATGATTAACGAGAGAGCAATGGAGGAATGAAAGATGCAGCTTCAACAATTGGCTTCACTGCTGGCTGCCTCCCGCATTGTGGGGGACGGTACAGTGGACTGCCGAGGAATCGGGGCGGACTCACGCCGGGTACAGCAGGGAGATTTATTTCTGTGTCTGCCCGGTTTTACGGTTGACGGACACGATTATGCGCAGCAGGCAGTTGCGTCCGGGGCGGCGGCTTTGGTTGTGGAACGGGAATTGAATGTACCTGTGCCACAACTTATAGTCAAGGATGCCCGGTACGCAATGGCGATTTTGGCGGATTATATGTTTGATTCACCGAGCCGCCGCATGCGCATGATCGGCGTAACCGGAACGAATGGCAAAACAACCATAACTTATCTAATTGAAAAAATCTTGAACGATGCCGGAGTGAACACTGGACTGATCGGCACTATTCAAATGCGTTACGGTGGTCAGTCCTACCCTATGTCCGGTACCACACCCGAGGCGGTGGAACTGCAACGCTATCTTGGCAATATGGCGGAGCAAGGGGTCCAATGCTGTGCAATGGAGGTATCTTCACATGCACTGGAGCAAGGGCGCGTGAAAGGAACTGATTTTCGCACCGCTATTTTTACGAACCTGACGCAGGATCATCTGGACTACCATAACACGATGGAGGAGTACCGTGCGGCTAAAGGGCTGTTATTTTCCCGATTGGGGAATACCTTCTCGCGGGATGCGTCGGATAGTAAATATGCTGTTCTGAATGAGGATGACCCGGCCTCATCCTATTTTCAGGCCATAACTGCCGCCCAAGTGATTACATACGGCGTGGAAAAGAAGTCGGATGTGCAGGCATCCCATATCGCTGTAGGTGCCAAGGGAACATCCTTCCATGTCTCTACTTTTAAAGGAGATACCGATATTGAGCTGCGAATGGTGGGCAAGTTCAATGTGTATAACGCATTGGCAGCCATCACGGCCGCTTTGCTGGAAGGAGTGGCTCTGGCTGATATCAAGCACAGTCTGGAGTCCATAGCAGGCGTAGATGGGCGGGTAGAGCCTGTAGACGCAGGTCAGCCATTTGCGGTTATCGTAGACTATGCCCATACACCGGATGGACTGGAAAATGTGCTTCGCACCGTTAAGGAGTTTGCAGTTGGCAAAGTATGGTGTGTATTCGGGTGCGGCGGGGACCGGGATCGTACGAAACGTCCTTTGATGGGGAAAATTGCTGCTCAATACAGCGATCATGCTTTTATTACCTCGGATAATCCGCGGACAGAGGACCCGGAAGCCATTTTGAAAGACATCAAGCAAGGGCTGATTGACGAAGGTATACCCGCAGAACGCTACGAGTTGATCGTAGATCGTAGAGCTGCTATTCATAAAGCTGTTGAAATGGCAAGCCCTGACGATGTAGTATTGATTGCGGGAAAAGGTCATGAGACCTACCAGTTGATCGGAAAAACGGTGCATGAATTCGATGACCGCATCGTAGCCAAAGAAGCGATAAGGGGTTTATCCAAGTGATGAAAAGAACAATCGGTCAAATCGCCTCCATGAGCGGGGGAACGCTTCACATAGAGGCGGACGCCGGACGAATGGTTGAGGGCGTTTTTACAGATTCACGCAAGCCGCAGTCCCAGGGGCTGTTCGTTCCACTCACGGGTGAACGGTTTGACGGGCATGATTATGTGCAGCAGATTGTGAGCGGAGAAGGCGCAGCTGCTTTTTTATGGCAAAAGGATCACGGTGCACCTCCGGCAGGGAATGCGATTGAAGTAGAGGATACTTTGGCGGCCCTCCAGCGTCTTGCGACCGCATATTTGCGGGAGACGGGTGCATCTGTCGTAGGGATTACTGGAAGCAACGGCAAAACGACGACAAAAGACATCGTCAACGCTCTGTTGGGCACGACCTTTAAAGTACACAAAACCGAAGGGAATTATAACAACCATATCGGTTTGCCTTTAACCGTGCTGTCCATGCCGCAGGATACGGACATCCTGATTTTGGAGATGGGAATGAGTGGACGCGGGGAAATCCGCCTGCTGACTGATATTGCCCAGCCTGATGTAGCGGTCATTACGAACATTGGCGAAGCGCATTTGCTCCAGCTCGGTTCCCGTGCGGAAATTGCACGTGCAAAGCTGGAAATCGTCAGCGGTCTCAAACCCGGCGGCTTGCTGATTTACAATGGAGATGAACCGCTATTGCCGCAAGTGCTTGCGGAGCCCGAAACGGTTAAGCCTGACGGCTTGAAGCTGTTCACGTTCGGTATGTCTGCGGATAACGATGATTATCCAACTGGAATAACTACGGATGGAGAAGGCAGTTTGTTCACGACGGCCCAATCCGGCAAGGATGCTTTCCGGCTTCCGCTGCTTGGGCAGCACAATGTTGTGAACGGTTTGGCAGCACTGGCGGTAGCGCACCATTTTGGGGTGGATGCAGACCATGTGCGCCAAGGGCTGTCGGCTTTGAAATTGACAGGCATGCGCATTGAGGTCGTGAGCTGCACCAATGGGCTTACCCTGCTGAACGATGCTTATAACGCCAGTCCGGCTTCAATGAAAGCTGCAATTCAGACGTTATCCGGTTACGAAACAAAGGGACGTAAAATCGCCGTGCTTGGCGATATGCTGGAGCTGGGTCCCGAGGAAAAGCAATTCCACGAGGAAATTGGGCTTTTTGCAGCGAAACATGACGTAGATATGCTGTTCACCTACGGTGTGTTGGGGGCGTCCATTGCGCATGGGGCGCAAGCGTCCATGCCGTCTGATGACGTACATGCTTATGAGGATAAGCAAAAACTGATTCAAGATCTGCAAGCTTACCTCCGTGCCGATGATATCGTGCTGGTTAAGGCATCCCGAGGGATGCGACTGGAAGAAATTGTGGATGCGCTGAAAAACGGTCCGCTACAGAAATGATGTTGACGAGAGGGAGACTCCCATGGATATTCAATTATTACTGCTGACGATCGTCGTATCGTTTATACTGGCGGTCATTGCCGCTCCAATACTCATTCCGCTGCTGCGGCGAATGAAATTCGGCCAGCAGGTCCGGGATGACGGGCCGCAAAGCCATCTTAAAAAGACGGGTACGCCTACTATGGGCGGAATCGTTATTCTGGTGGCTTTTACGCTGACCTTTCTTAAATTTTCGGCGATAAAAAATACGGACTTTTACGTCCTGCTGGTCGCTACGCTTGGTTTTGGGCTGATCGGCTTCCTGGACGACTATATCAAAATTGTTTTCAAGCGTTCGCTCGGACTGACTGCCCGTCAAAAGCTATTCGGGCAATTGCTGTTCAGTGGAATCATGTGCTGGCTTCTGATTAGTAACGATCATAGCACTGCCATTGGCATTCCGGGAACTTCCTGGTCGTTTGATTGGAGCGGCTGGTTCTATTATCCGTTCATCGTCATTATGATGCTGGCGATTAGCAACGCCGTCAATTTCACAGATGGACTGGACGGGCTGCTGTCCGGTACCAGTGCGATTGCCTTCGGTGCTTATGCCATCGTAGCGATTCAAGCAACCTCGCTTCCGGCTGCGGTTTGCTCAGCGGCCATGATTGGTGCTGTACTTGGCTTTCTTGTATATAACGCGCATCCGGCCAAGGTATTTATGGGCGATACAGGCTCGCTGGGAATCGGAGGCGCTATAGGTGCCATCGCTATCGTCACCAAAAGCGAAATTTTGTTCATTATTATTGGTGGTGTATTTGTAATTGAAATGCTGTCCGTAGTTTTGCAAGTAGCTTCCTTTAAAACACGTGGCAAACGCATTTTCAAAATGAGCCCGATTCATCATCACTTCGAGCTGTCCGGCTGGTCCGAATGGCGAGTTGTTATTACATTCTGGGCTGTAGGACTGCTGCTGGCAGGACTCGGACTTTATCTCAACAAGGGGTTGTAGACAAATGAACCATCCAGACACATACCGAGATCAAGAGGTCATCATTATAGGCCTGGCCAAAAGTGGCGTGCAAGTCGCCAAGGTACTGCATCAGGCCGGGGCCAAGCTGACAGTCAATGATAAAAAAGACAGGGAACAATGTCCCGAAGCTTCTGAATTAGAGGCTTTGGGAATTTCCGTTTTATGTGGCAGTCACCCGGAAGGGCTAATCCATCCGGGAGTGAAGCTGGTTGTCAAAAATCCGGGTATTCCTTATACGGCCCCGCCAGTGCAAAAAGCTGTCGAACTGGGCATTGAGGTCGTGACCGAGGTCGAGGTCGCCTATCATCTATGCAAAGCGCCGATGATCGGGATTACTGGCTCGAATGGGAAAACGACCACAACCACTTGGGTAGGTAAGCTGTTAGAGGCATCCGGTATGAAGCCGATCGTGGCTGGTAATATCGGCACGCCATTATGTGAGGCCGCTGTGGATGCCAGGTCGGACGAGTGGATGGTGGTGGAACTGAGCAGTTTTCAGTTAAAAGGAACAAAGGATTTCAAACCTGCTGTAGCCTGCTTGCTGAACGTGGCTGAAACCCATCTGGACTATCATGGGGACATGAAGGACTATGTTGCGTCCAAGGCGCGTCTGTTCGCCAATCAAACGGCGGCTGATACTGCGGTATTGAACTGGGATGATCCTGTTTGCCGGGAGCTTGTGCCCTATACCAAAGCGAAACTGCTTCCGTTCTCGATGACAGAACGTTTGCAGGAAGGGTTGTTCGCTGACCCGCCATACATACCGGATGTGACGGATGACATTGAACGCAGCATCGTATATCGCGATGCCAGTGGTGTGGTGCATCCAATTATAGGCGTGGCCGAAATTGGCCTTCCGGGCCGCTTTAATGTGGAAAATGCCCTCGCCGCTTGCGCAATTGCAATTGCCGCAGGAGCGGAACCGTCTGGATTGGCTGAACCGCTAAGCGCTTTTCGTGGAGTGGAACATCGGCTCGAATATGTTGGAGAACATGCCGGAGCAGCTTATTACAACAATTCCAAAGCCACCAATTCCAAAGCGACGATGATGGCGTTGTCTTCCTTCAAGCAACCCATTGTACTAATAGCTGGAGGACTGGATCGTGGTTCGGATTATGCCGAGCTTGTACCCTCCTTGCAAGAGGGTGTAAAGGCTGTTGTGCTGCTGGGCGAGACTCGGCATAAGCTTGCAGATCGGGCACGTCAGGCCGGAATAGAGCGTGTCGAGGTCGTCGATAATGGGGAGGACGCCGCCGCTACGCTCGTGGAGGCTGTGAACAAGGCAGCTAAACTTGCTGAGCTGGGAGATGTTGTATTGCTCTCACCCGCGTGTGCAAGCTGGGATATGTTCCGGTCCTATGAAGAGCGTGGACGTATTTTTAAAGAGGCGGCGCATAAATTGTAAGTAGGGGGGTTGGATAAGCCCCTACTTTTATGCAAGGGGTGGCCTCCTGATGAAGCAATCTCGTCCGGCGCCGGATATATGGCTTTTCGTCTGTATTTTGAGCTTGTTAGCCATCGGCATGGTTATGGTATACAGTGCGGGCGCCGTCCTCGCTTTTCACGAGTACGGGGACTCCTACTATTTTGTAAAGCGGCAGTTGCTGTTCGCCGGGTTAGGTCTTGTGGCGATGTACTTCACTGCCCGAACAGACTATCGGATCTGGCAGAAGTATGCCAAGGTCGTGCTGCTGATTTGTCTCGCGTTGCTGGTTGGCGTACTCATTCCAGGCATTGGTGTAGTAAGAGGCGGGGCACGAAGCTGGCTCGGTATCAGCTCTTTTGGCATTCAGCCATCCGAGTTTATGAAGCTGGGTATGATTCTTTTTCTCGCCCGCTGGCTCAGCCGCCCGGATTATGATATTAATTCCTTTACTCGCGGCCTGTTGCCCCCGCTTGGACTCATGGGACTGGCCTTTGGCCTGATTATGCTCCAGCCCGATTTGGGTACAGGCACGGTGATGATGGGGGCGTCCATGCTAATCGTATTTACGGCAGGCGCACGCATGAAGCATCTGGGCTTGCTGGCATTAACGGGAGCGGCGGGATTTGCGGCCCTGATTGCGGCAGCCCCTTATCGGCTCCAGCGGATCACTGCGTTTTTGGACCCATGGTCCGATCCGCTTGGCGCAGGTTATCAAATTATTCAATCGCTGTATGCCATTGGACCTGGTGGGCTGGCAGGCTTGGGGCTTGGCATGAGCCGCCAGAAATACAGCTATGTTCCCGAGCCGCAGACGGACTTTATTTTTTCGATTTTGGCGGAGGAGCTTGGCTTTATCGGTGGAATGACAGTGCTGGCGCTCTTTCTGGTTCTCGTGTGGAGAGGAATGCGCATCGCTATTACCATCCCGGATACTTACGGCAGTTTGCTTGCTGTAGGCATTGTGGGAATGGTTGCCGTACAGGTGGTCATTAACATAGGTGTCGTAATCGGCTTAATGCCGGTGACAGGAATAACACTGCCCTTAATCAGCTACGGAGGCTCTTCTCTGACGTTGATGCTAACAGCGCTGGGCATTTTACTAAATTTATCACGTTATGCGAGGTGAACGTTTATGCGCGTCGTGTTGAGCGGCGGCGGTACCGGGGGGCACATTTATCCGGCGCTCGCCGTAGCCAGACAGTGCGAAGAGATTGATCCGGACGCTGAATTTTTATACATTGGCGGTCAGCGGGGACTGGAAAGCAAGCTGGTTCCCCAGGAAAAAATTCCATTCGAGGCTATTGATATTACAGGATTCCGTCGCAGCCTGTCTGTGGAAAATATAAAAACGATTATGCGCTTCTTCAAAGGGGTCCGCAGATCCAAAGCATTATTGAAAAAATTCAAGCCGGATATCGTTATCGGCACGGGGGGTTATGTATGCGGCCCTGTCGTCTATGCAGCTTCCAAGTTGGGGATACCCAGCATTATTCATGAGCAAAACGCAATTCCGGGCCTGACCAATGCGTTTCTGAGCCGTTACGTGGATACGGTGGCTGTCAGCTTTGAGGGCTCGGAAGGAGCTTTCCCCAAAGCCAAAAATGTACTGTACACCGGGAATCCGCGCGCTACAACGGTTCGTCAGGCTAACAGGGACCGGGGCTTTGCTACCATCGGGGTTCCAATGAACAGCTCGGTCGTGCTTGTGGTCGGTGGCAGCAGGGGAGCAAAGGCCATCAATGATGCCATGATTGCAATGGCTCCGCAACTTTCGCAACTGAAAGACGTCCAATTTGTATATGTGACTGGTGAATCTTACTATGAGCAGACGTTGGACAGCATACGGAATCAGATCGGATCATTGCCCAATCATCTGCATGTGCTTCCCTATATTCACAATATGCCAGAGGTGCTGGCTTGTACCTCTTTAATCGTTAATCGCGCTGGCGCGTCCTTCTTGGCTGAAATCACATCGTTGGGTATTCCATCCATTCTAATTCCATCCCCCAATGTGACGAACAACCATCAGGAGGCCAATGCCCGTACACTCGAAAAGGCAGGGGCTTCTGTCATGATTGTGGAGAAGGACTTGACTGGTGCGTCCTTGTTTCAATCTATTGCGGAGATTATGGAGGATGAGGCATTGCGCAGCCGGATGGCTGAATCAGCGTCAGCGCTTGGCAAACCTGATTCAGCCGATATTTTAGTAAAAGAAATGGAGCGTCTTGCCCGTAAAAGTTAGACCGTAGCGCAGACTGGGCGGTTGTCACACACCGGATGGTATTGACATAAGATACCCTATACATTGTGACCATCACTCAGGCTGCCGGTTGTCAGGTGAGAGCCTTATAACCCTGCGGGGCAAGCAACAAGGAGGTTTCAGTACAATGCAGCAATGGATGCCATTATTAGCGGAGCATGATATCGGAAAAGTACTGGAGCATGAGCCGCTTTCCAAATATACGACGTGGAAGATTGGAGGTCCGGCGGATGCTCTTGTCATCCCGGATACCAAGGAGCAGCTAGCAACTTTACTGCGGCTGGCTGGCGAGCACGGAATCCCGTGGATGCAGTTGGGACGGGGCTCGAACATGCTCGTTTCTGATAAAGGAATCCGGGGCCTCGTGATCAAGCTGGGACCGGGATTTGATTATGTCCGTTTTGAAGATGAACGGATCGTCGCCGGTGGAGGCGTGTCACTAGTCAAACTGTGTGTTATGGCCAGCAAGCAGGGGCTATCCGGCCTCGAATTTGCGGGAGGTATCCCAGGATCGGTTGGCGGGGCTGTCTACATGAACGCTGGTGCCCATGGGTCTGATGTGTCACAAATATTCCAGTCCGCTGAGATTGTGCTGGATACAGGGGAATTGGCTGTGTATGATGCCGAACAAATGCATTTCAGCTATCGTCACTCCGTGCTGCATGAGCAGCGTGGAATGGTGACAGAGGCGGTGTTTCGGATGAAGCAGGGTAACCGTGAGGAAATTTCGGCGGCTCTTGCGGCTTTCAAAGATCGTCGTAGGCTGACTCAGCCGTTACAACTGGCTTGTGCGGGAAGTGTGTTTCGCAATCCGCCAGGAGACTATGCGGCCCGTCTCATTGAAAATGCAGGTCTCAAGGGCTTAAAAGCGGGAGGCGCTGAGGTTTCCGTACAGCATGCCAATTTCATTGTTAATACCGGTCAAGCGACAGCAGAGGACGTGCTTACCCTAATGAAGCATATTCAAAGTACAATATCATCTCAAACCGGCATCAAGCTAGTTCCGGAGGTTTTCGTAGTGGGTGAGCGGTAAACTCGGAGGTGATACATTGGACAAATTGGTGATTGAGGGAGGCCGTCCCTTGTCAGGCACCATACGTATCCATGGGGCAAAAAACGCGGCACTACCCATTCTTGCGGCAAGCTTGCTTGCACAAGGAAAAGTAGAAATTCGGAATGTGCCCCATCTATTAGACATTAAGGTCATGCTGCACATCCTTGAGAGACTTGGCTGTACATGCCGACATGAAGAGGAAACGGTATACGTGGATACGTCGTCCGTCCGAACGTTCCAGATTCCGGAAGATTTGATGAAGCAGATGCGCTCGTCTATTTTTCTGATGGGACCGCTGCTCGCCAGATATGGAGAAGTTTCCATTTACCAGCCGGGAGGCTGTGCCATAGGCGAGCGCAAAATTGATCTTCACTTGGAGGGCCTGAAGGCTCTTGGAGCGGAGATCGTGGAAAAAGAAGAACAAATTACGTTTCGGGCTCGCAAGCTGACTGGAACGGATATCCATTTGGATTTCCCGAGCGTAGGGGCCACCGAAAATATTATGATGGCCGCTGCGTTGGCTGAAGGACGAACGACGATTACCAACGCAGCGAGGGAACCTGAGATTCAGGATCTTCAAAACTTCCTGAATGCGATGGGAGCTCGTATTATCGGAGCGGGGACGGATACGATTACAATTACGGGAGTCAACTGTTTGAATCCGTGTACGTATGAGGTTATTCCCGATCGCATCGTAGCTGGGACCGTTATGATCGCGGCTGCGGCCACACGCGGCAGTGTGTCGTTGACACACTGTAATCCCTCCCATTTGTCCGCTCTGATTCATGTCCTCAGGCGGGCTGGTGTTCAAATCGGTATCTTGAATGATATAATGACCGTAAGTTGCATGAGCCGCCCCAAAGCAGTGGAGAGGATTGTTACCTCCCCTTACCCGTCTTTTCCGACGGACTTGCAGTCTCAAGTCATGGTTCTGCTTTCTCTGGCAGATGGCTTTAGTGTGATGAAAGAGACGGTCTTCGAAAGCCGATTCAAACATGTGGATGAATTGAATGTGATGGGTGCCGATATTACAGTTGATGCGAATGCAGCTTTTATACGGGGAGTTCCCCGTCTGTACGGGGCCACGGTAGAGGCTACCGATCTACGCGCAGGGGCTGCGCTGGTTATAGCGGGTCTGGCCGCTCAAGGACTTACCATTGTCGAGCAGGTACACCATATTGACAGAGGGTATGACCGGATCGAGCGTCTTTTCCAGGGACTGGGTGCCCGAATGAGCCGTCAGTCTCCGGTGCCGGAGCAGTTGGATTTCGTAAATTAATGCCTGTAATGTCCCTCCGTTAGCGGAGGGACCAAAGGCTTTTGTGGAGAGAAGCTATGCCAAACGCTCAAATACCTGTTCTTAAACAGAACAGAATGAAGAAAAGAACAAGTCGGAAGATTGCCATACTGCTCATTTTGTTGTTTATCGTACTGCTTGCTGTTCTCTTTTTCCGTTCCTCATTAAGCCGGGTTTCTGAAATCCGTTTTGACGGCAATGTATTTTCGACCCAGGAACAGTTGCTTAATCGAAGTGGTCTGGCTATCGGTGATCAGTATTTCGGAGTCAGTTCTTCGGGCATTTCCGAGAAGCTGCGAGAGATTCAGTCGATTCAACAAGTAACAGTGGACAAGCAGTTTCCGGGAGTCATTGCTGTTCATATTAAAGAGTTTGCTACGGTTGCTTACGAGTTGCAGAGTGATGGGAGCCTGCGCGCCATTCTTGCGAATGGGACCAGCGTAGGCGTGGGCAGTAGCGGAATTGCGGTTGAGAAGCCTATTTTAACCAAATGGAAATCGGATGATCCCTACAAAGCAAAGCTATGTGATGCGTTATCTCGGATTCCGGGGGAATGGACAGCCGACATATCGGAAATCATTCCCGCGCCGATACCCTCTTTTCCAGACCGCATCAAAATGTATACACGCTCTCAATTTGAGGTTATTACGACGGTTTCTCTGCTGAGCTCTAAAATCAGTTATTTGAATCAGGTGCTGGAAACAGAAGAGCCTGGTTTGATCACAATGCTGGAGGCAGATTCCTACGTTCCGTTCAAACAGGATACGAGCGAAGAGCCCCAAGAAAAAGATACTACTCAGTGATGTGAAAAAATGCTAGAATTGATTTTATGGGTAATAGACTTGCCTCCTTCTTTTTTCTTCAAATTTTTATGTGACTGCAACCATAAATTGGCTTCTAAAAAATTTGTAGAAAAAAGAGGGAAAGCATGGAGTATGTTGAATATGTACAGAGTGTGTTCAAAGAACGAAATTCATTTTGGAGTCAGGAGGTGCCACAGACTTGAGCAACAATGACATCATTGTTAGTTTGGACATCGGTACATCCAAAGTTCGGGCTATTATTGGGGAAATGAACAATGGAACCTTTAATATTATTGGAGTTGGATCTGCCGACTCGGAAGGGATTCGCAAAGGTGCAATTGTAGACATCGATCAAACCGTGCAATCAATCCGTAACGCCGTGGATCACGCAGAGCGCATGGTTGGTATTCAAATAACAGAAGTGTATGTGGGGATTTCAGGCAACCATATTGGCCTGCAAAATAGTCATGGCGTAGTAGCCGTGTCCAACGAGGACCGTGAAATCGGTGAGGAGGACATTGAGCGTGTGCTCAAGGCAGCTGAAGTTATTGCAGTACCACCAGAGAGAGAAATTATTGACGTGGTAGCCAAGCAGTATGTCGTGGATGGCCTTGAAGGTATTCAAGACCCTCGCGGTATGATCGGAGTTCGTCTGGAAGTAGAGGCTACGATTGTTACGGGAGGCAAGACGCCGATACATAATCTGTTGCGCTGCGTTGAGAAGGGCGGCTTGAGAATCAAAGATTTGGTGCTGCTACCTCTGGGCGCCGGACAATTGTCACTTTCGAAGGATGAAAAGGTGATGGGTTCGGTGCTGGTGGATATTGGTGCAGGCTCTACAAATGTTGCTATTTTCCAGGAAGGAACGATTGTTGCCACATCTACACTTCCCATCGGCGGAGAATTTGTAACCAATGATATTGCCTACGGACTGAGAACCCTTACCGATCAAGCCGAAAAAGTAAAGCTTAAATACGGCTGCGCATGGTATGATGATGCGGCAGCCGATGTCGTCTTTAAAGTGACCCGCATCGGCAGTAATGTCGATAAGGAATTCAATCAGCAGGACTTGGCTGCCATTATTGAGCCGAGGGTGCAGGAAATTTTTCAACTCATTCAGGCGGAAGTTAAGCGCTTGGGTTACACAGAGCTTCCGGGGGGTTATATACTTACCGGAGGCACCGTCTCCATGCCTGGTGTACTTCAGGTGGCACAAAGCGAACTGGCCGCTTCTGTAAGGATCGCCGTACCAGACTTTATCGGTGTAAGGGATCCGGGTTACACAAGCGGAGTCGGCATCTTGCATAATGCCATTCGCTACTATCGCGGAAGATCGACCAGCGTTAGCAGCAACAGCGGTGGAAGTTCCAAGAAGCCGACCAACCGAACCAAGAGCAGTCCCGTTGCGGAAGGCGAGCAAAAGCAGGGGTTGATTGAACGCTTAAAAAACATGTTCAGTGAGTTTATATAACGTTCATTGCTAATTATGCCAATCATGGACGGGCCATCCATGCACATTGAGGGGGAGATGGAATAGTATGTTGGAATTTGATTTTGAAATGGAGAGCTTGGCTCAAATTAAAGTGATCGGCGTCGGAGGCGGCGGCAGCAATGCGGTTAACCGAATGATCGAAAATGGTGTTCAGGGTGTGGAGTTTATCACCGTCAACACAGATGCTCAGGCGCTTCATTTAGCGAAGTCTGAGCATAAGCTTCAAATTGGTGATAAGCTGACTCGTGGTTTGGGTGCCGGAGCTAATCCGGATGTGGGTAAAAAAGCGGCTGAGGAGTCGCGTGAACTCATTATGAACACACTCAAAGGTGCGGATATGGTATTCGTGACGGCGGGAATGGGTGGCGGTACAGGTACTGGAGCAGCTCCTGTCATTGCTGAAATTGCCAAGGAATGCGGCGCGCTGACTGTAGGCGTTGTAACACGACCATTCACATTTGAAGGGCGTAAGCGCTCCAATCAAGCCGAGCTGGGCATTGAGGGATTAAAAGAAAAGGTAGACACTTTAATTGTTATCCCAAATGATCGCCTGCTTGAAATTGTGGATAAAAAGACCCCTATGCTGGAAGCATTCCGCGAAGCGGACAATGTTCTTCGTCAGGCGGTACAAGGTATTTCTGATTTGATCGCTGTACCGGGTTTGATCAACCTCGACTTTGCTGACGTGAAAACGATTATGACGGAGCGTGGCTCCGCTTTGATGGGGATTGGCGAAGCAACTGGTGAGAATCGGGCGGCTGAAGCAGCACGCAAGGCTATTATGAGCCCGTTGTTGGAAACATCCATTGAAGGCGCACGGGGTGTGATTATGAACATCACTGGCGGCAACAATCTGTCTTTATACGAAGTGAATGAAGCAGCTGAAATTGTAACCTCGGCTTCCGATCCGGAGGTCAATATGATCTTCGGTGCCATCATTGACGAAGAGTTGAAAGAAGAGATTAAGGTTACCGTCATTGCAACTGGCTTTGAAGGTAAACCAAGCCAACCGGCACCTGGGCGTAAACCGACTGCTAACCCGGCGGCACCTGAATCGGCGGAGAAGGGTTCTCCTAACTTGCGTCCGTTCGGCAACACTCAGAGCAGTGATCAACTCGATATTCCGACATTTTTACGTAACCGTTCACGCAATAATAATAACGATAACTAGATTGAAATCGGATAGCCCGTATTCTCCTTGGAGATGCGGGCTTCTTTCTATTTTCTGTATCTCGTATTCGATTCGTTGGCTGATTCCATTGTAAGAACTCCATTTTTACCATTTCCCGTGCTTCTCCCCTTTCCGACAAAATTAGTCGGTCACCGTCCCCATCGTTAGACAGACTTTGAACAGCATGACTACTATACTTAAGCCTATCCTGCAAACGCTGGGCGGGTGAACCTTTGGTTGTTTACATCGACTTAATTTTTTTGGCCAATTTGTTCATTGATGCTGTACTGCTGATGGCTACCGCCTGGATGAGAAAAATTCGTCTGGTGTGGTGGCGGCTGCTTGCTTCGGCTGTTATCGGTGCGATGTATGTGGTCATGATGTTTGTGCCGGAGCTGTCCTTTTTATTTACATTCCTGATTAAGCTGGCATTATCGGTCATTATGCTGTTGGTGGCTTTTGGATTTGGCAGCATGCAAAAGTATCTTCGTACGATGGGTGCTTTTTATATGATCAATTTTGTAGCAGCGGGAGGAATTCTGGGGATGCATTATTTACTCCAGAGTACGGGGGAATTGTTTAATGGCATCTGGTACACGGCTTCAGGTGGAATGTCCTTTGAGCTGAAAATTGCATTCTGGTTTATCTTATGCACATTTGGCGGAGTGATGCTTTTCTTTCGTATTGTGCAATCTTCAAAGCATCGCGCGGAAAGGATGAGTGGATTTCTGGGTGAGGTGCAGGTATGGATCGGACAGGATCATATTGAGTGTACAGGCTTGTTGGATACGGGGAACCAACTTCATGATCCTTTGACCAGGTCACCAGTGATGGTCATGGAGGCTGCCTTGTGGGAGGCATATTTACCCTCTTCCTGGCTCCAAAAGCTATCTGAGGGAAATGCGGATCAACTGGTGATGGAGTTGGGAGACGAATCGTTCAACTGGCAGGATCGAGTTCGTCTTGTTCCCTATCGTGGCATTAACCGTAACCACTCCTTTATGCTCGCACTCAAACCGGATCGCGTAGAGGTGGTGATGAATGGGGCTCGTTATGTGCATCATCGGGTGCTGATCGGCTTGGATGGGGGGAAGCTGTCAGCAGAGGGAAAATACCGCGCGATCATTCATCCAGATGTGACGGCACACGCGGAGGGGGCTGCTGAGCCGGAGGATCATAAGCAGGAAGCAAGCTTTGAAGCGCAGGACGATGGTCGTGGACACACGATCAGGTCTGAAGGCAATCAGGCTATTGCTGTAACGGACGAAGGGATGCAGCGAGATTTAGCACCATTTTCAGAAGGGGGAGAATGACATGTGGGAACAGATGAAATTCAAGATGAAAATCAGGTTGACTTTACAGTTGCAATATTATCGTATTTTATTTTTATTCGGGTTAAAAAGTGAAGAGATTTATTATATCGGCGGCAGCGAGGCGCTCCCCCCGCCGCTGACGAGGGATGAGGAAGAGTATTTGCTTGGAAAACTCTCTTCCGGTGATGCAGCAGTACGCTCCATGTTGATTGAACGGAATTTGCGGCTGGTGGTGTACATTGCACGTAAGTTTGAGAACACAGGAATCAACATTGAGGATCTCGTATCCATAGGGGCGATTGGACTTATCAAGGCAGTTAACACCTTTGATCCCGAGAAAAAAATCAAGCTCGCTACCTATGCTTCCCGATGCATCGAAAATGAAATTTTAATGTATTTGCGCCGAAATAGTAAAACGAGAACGGAAGTTTCTTTTGACGAGCCTTTGAATATTGATTGGGATGGGAATGAGTTGCTACTTTCCGATGTGATGGGGACGGAAAATGATACCATTTACCGCAATATTGAGGAGCAGGTGGACCGCAAATTATTGCATAAGGCGCTGGATAAGCTGACGGATCGGGAACGTCTGATTATGGAGCTGCGTTTTGGCTTGCAGGACGGGGAAGAGAAGACACAGAAGGATGTTGCTGACCTGTTAGGCATCTCGCAATCCTATATTTCGCGTCTGGAAAAACGTATTATAAAGCGCTTACGGAAAGAGTTCAACAAAATGGTGTGACGTTTGGGTATATTCGGAAGCGATGGAAACGGCGAATAAAAAAACACCCTCAGGAGATAATGTACATTAATGTTGCTCCTTGGGAGGTAAGACACGATGACCCGAAACAAAGTGGAAATTTGCGGTGTGGATACCGCCAAACTGCCGGTGCTAACCAATGCGGAAATGCGCGAGCTGTTCACATCACTTCAGCAAAATAATGAACGATCAGCCAGAGAAAAATTGGTTAACGGCAATTTACGGCTCGTCCTGAGTGTGATTCAGCGCTTTAACAATCGGGGAGAGTTTGTTGACGATTTGTTTCAGGTAGGATGCATCGGCCTGATGAAGGCGATTGATAATTTTGACCTTTCGCAAAACGTGAAGTTTTCCACTTATGCGGTGCCGATGATTATCGGTGAGATACGCCGGTATTTGCGGGACAACAATCCGATCCGTGTATCCCGTTCGCTGCGAGATATTGCATATAAGGCGCTTCAAGTGCGGGATAGTCTGACAAATCTGAATTCGCGGGAACCGACGATTTTTGAAATTTCTGAGGCGCTGAACGTGCCTAAGGAAGATGTTGTGTTCGCATTAGATGCGATTCAGGACCCGGTTTCGCTGTTCGAGCCGATATATCACGACGGGGGCGACCCAATCTATGTGATGGATCAGATCAGTGATGACAGAAATAAGGACGTCTCATGGATTGAGGAAATCGCTCTGCGGGAAGCGATGCATCGCCTGGGCCAGCGTGAAAAGATGATATTGTCCATGCGTTTTTATGAAGGAAAGACGCAGATGGAGGTTGCCGACGAAATCGGTATCTCTCAAGCCCAGGTTTCGAGATTAGAGAAGTCGGCTATACAGCAAATGCAAAAGCATGTGAAGTCTTAGTTTTAAGGGAAGAGAAGCTTGGAAGGCACACTGATAAAAACGATCCTGTGTGGATCGTTTTTGCGTTTAAAGGACATTTTTTGGGTTCTCTCGCTCATATAGTGAAATAAAGGATGTGATGCGTGTGAGTACGCCGGAAACGTCGGTAAGGGCCATGAAAATTTCCGAGTTTCAAACAAAGGATGTCATTAACATTGTAGATGGGCGACGATTGGGACAAATCAGTGATTTGGAGATTGATGTACGGCAGGGCAAAATCGAGGCCATTGTTGTCCCTGGCAGCAGCCGTTTTATGGGCTGGTTTGGAGGGGGAAGTGAACTGGTCATTCCTTGGCGCAACATTGTGAAAATTGGCTCGGATGTGGTACTTGTACGATTGGAGGGACTGCATGAGCCGCAGGGTGATGGTGAGGAAAAAGTATATATTGAGCGCCAGGAACGAAATGATCGACGGGGATTTTGAACAGTGATTTTGAGCTTTAGGAATATGTGCATTTGACAGCTATGTGAAGACACGGCGGCGGCTTTTTGGTACACTGGGCAGTAGAGGTGAGAACGAATGGAACCGTTTGTAGTAAATACCGGGGCAACGGGTGTCGCGTCAACGGCAGATGGCACGCATCCTTTGCCGGAGTTGTTATATATTCAATCCTGGGAGAAACAGGTTCGCGGATTGACAGCAGGCTTTACCGGACGCCATGGCGGTGTCAGTGAAGTGCCTTATGAAAGTCTGAATTGTGCGTTTCATGTAGGGGATGACCCGGAGAAAGTTATTCGCAATCGGCAGCTTATTGCGGAGCAGCTCGGATTTATGCCTGAAGCCTGGACCTGTGGAGAGCAGGTACACGGTAATCACGTTGCTGTTGTAAAGGCTGCTGACCGCGGGCGTGGCTTTGTGGATCGTGTATCCGCTTTTCAGGATACAGACGGACTGTTGACCGATGCACCAGGCATTTTACTGACATCCTTTTATGCGGATTGCGTGCCGTTATATTTTTGTGATCCGGTGCGGCGTGTGGTTGGGCTGGCGCATGCGGGCTGGAAAGGAACAGTTGCGGAGATTGCGCTGAAAATGGTGCAAACGATGCAGACCGAATATGGATCTCAGCCGTCCGATTTGCTTGCAGCCATTGGCCCTTCCATTGGTTCTGAGTCATACGAGGTGG
The DNA here is from genome assembly GCF_044907935.1 of Paenibacillus sp. RC21. Classification (NCBI taxonomy): domain Bacteria; kingdom Bacillati; phylum Bacillota; class Bacilli; order Caryophanales; family Paenibacillaceae; genus Paenibacillus; species Paenibacillus sp. RC21. Next base: position 599,928 of record NZ_JBIYCS010000002.1, on the reverse strand, counting down.
ATGAGCATGTTATGAGCCAAATTCGGGTTTTGGAGCATGATTGCCCGGGTAATGATAAATGGGAAGGTACTGTCTATTTCCCGTTAGGCGGCGGAAAAACGCTCCTTGACTTGAAACAATGCAATCGACACATTATGATGAAAGCAGGAATATTGCCGAGCCGTATCGAATGTACTACCTTATGCACGAGTAGCCGCAGCGATTTGTTTTTTTCGTATCGCAAGGAAGGCGGCGTCACAGGGAGAATGGCGAGCTGGATTGGTCTGGAAGAGAGGTGAGTCCTCCCGTGTCTTTGGAGGAACGAATTAAAGAAGTGAACGCCCGTGTGGAAGCGGCATGTGCCCGCAGCGGACGTTTGCGTGAAGAAGTAAATGTGATTGCTGTCACGAAATATGTTTCAGCAGTGGCGATGGCATCCGTATTAGACAATGGCTTGGAGCATGTTGGCGAAAATCGCTGGCAGGATGCTGCGGATAAATGGAGCAAGCTGGGTGACCGGGGAACATGGCATTTTATCGGTCATCTGCAAACCAATAAGGTTAAAGATGTTATTGGAAAATTTGAATTTATACACTCGCTTGATCGGTTGTCGCTGGCTCAGGAATTGGACAAGAAGGCGGCTGCTCTTGGACTAAGGATCAAAGCCTTTGTGCAAGTTAATATTTCAGGGGAAACTTCGAAATATGGCCTTTCTTCTGAGGCGGTGGTACCTTTTCTGAAACAAATTCGCGATCTGGAGCATGTGGACGTGATCGGCTTGATGACAATGGCTCCCCATGAGGAAGACCCGGAGAATACCCGGCCTGTATTTCGGGGGCTACGTGAACTGCGTGATGCGTTAAATGGACAAGCTTTAACGAGAGAACCTATTGTTCACCTGTCGATGGGCATGTCTAATGATTTTGAGGTGGCGGTTGAAGAAGGAGCGACCTGGTTACGGCTTGGTTCTGTACTGGTCGGACGAGAGGAGGATTTCCATTGGGCGTAATGAATAAGTTCATGAACTTCCTGGGACTTCAGGAAGAAGAGGAAGTTGTAGAGCGAGAGGTTATGAATACGCCGGAAGATCAAGAAATTGAAACCCCAAGCTTTGATAAACGTAAGAACCAGAAGGGCAATAATGTTGTCAGCATCCATTCACAGAAAAATGTGAAAGTTGTCCTGTATGAGCCGCGTTCTTATGATGAAGCACAGGAAATTGCCGACCACATTCGTTCCCATCGTACAGTCGTGGTCAATTTGCAACGCATCCGTAAGGATCAGGCGTTGCGCATCATTGATTTTTTAAGTGGTACTGTATATGCGTTGGGCGGGGGGATTTCCAAGGTGGGCAATAATATTTTCCTGTGTACACCGGATACGGTTGAAATTCAAGGCTCCATTACGGAAATACTAGCTGACACTGAACAAGAACTTAACAGAATGAGGTGAGCTTTTCTTGATCGAGGTAATCGGTTGGCTATTTCAGATTTATTCTTACATGATCATTGCATATGTCCTGATGTCATGGCTTCCTAATGCAAGAGAAAGTGTAATCGGTGATTTACTTGCCAAGTTTGTGGAGCCGTATTTGTCTCCTTTTCGCAGATTTATACCGCCAATCTTCGGGATGATTGATATTTCACCCATCGTTGCGCTGATTGCTCTGCGTTTTGCGTCGTACGGTTTGATGTCTTTAATTAGCAATTTCGTCTAGGAGGACTTATGCGAACCGAGATTTATGAGCATTTTCACCCGGATGAACGGGATTATGTAGATCGCGCTTCCGAATGGATCAGTCATGCGGGGGCTTATCATGAGCAGAAGCTGACTGATTTTTTGGACCCGCGTCAACTGTACATATTGGAGACGCTTGCTTCGAAGGAAGACAAGGTCACGATTAGGATAGATGGCGGCTATGAGGCATCGGAACGAAAGCGGGCGCTGATTGCGCCCGATTATTCGTATTTGGACGAGGAGAATATGGGGATTCAGGTTCTTTCCGTTTTGTCCGATGATCATAAAATTAATACGTTGGAGCACGGTGATTACTTGGGTGCGATATTGGGACTTGGAATCAAGCGTGGAAAAATCGGGGATATTCATGTGCTGGACGATGGGTGCCATGTATTGGTGGCTTCAGAGATCAGCGATTTTATTACAATGCATTTACAGCAGGTTCATCGTGTTCATGTGTGGACCGAACTGTTGCCTCCAGAAAATCTGCGGACGAAGGATGTTGCATTGGAGCCGCTGGACCTGACGGTGGCTTCTTTGCGTCTGGATGGCATTGCCAGTGATGTGTACAAGCTCAGCCGGAGCAAGATTTTAACTCCGATCCGGGCCGGACGTTGCCGGGTGAATTGGAAGGTGGAGGAGAATCCATCCACTTCACTTAAAGCGGGGGACGTTATTTCCATGCAGGGGTTTGGGCGTTTCAAAGTGCTGGAAACAGATGGAATGACAAAAAAAGGAAGATTCCGTGTCAAAATTGGCAAGTTTATATAGCTGGAGGCAGGAATCACGAGCTTTCTGTCGAAAGAATTAAGCTATAGCGGAGAACTGGAACGATTTTGCTCTGTACAGCATTCACAAAACGGGGTATGATGACCGATAGATGATAGTGAGCGTCGTGACGCGGAAAATGTTTTTTTGTCAATCTTATAGGAGGTGGACGGCATGCCATTAACGCCATTGGATATACATAACAAGGAATTTGCCCGCCGGCTTCGCGGTTATGACGAAGATCAGGTCAATGAATTTTTGGATCAGGTGATCAAGGATTACGAGGGCGTTATCCGTGAAAATAAAGAACTGAGTACACAGCTGTTGAATGTTCAGGAAAAGCTCGATCATTTTTCGACCATTGAGGATACGTTGAGCAAGACGATTATCGTGGCGCAAGAAGCGGCTGATGAAGTCCGTAACAATGCCAAGAAAGAATCGCAGCTCATCGTGAAGGAAGCGGAAAAAAATGCGGACCGCATTGTGAATGAAGCGTTGTCCAAATCCCGCAAAATTGCGTTGGAGGTCGAGGAACTGAAGAAGCAGGCTTCGATTTACCGGGCACGTTTTCGTACATTGGTGGAGGCGCAGCTTGACTTGTTAAGTCAGGACGGATGGGAAGCTCTTGAAAATCGTGAACGCGAAGTGCTGGAGCGTGAGCGTGAAATGAAAGAGATTTATTAATCGTCATTTCTGACAGCGATGATTGGGTCTCGTCAGGGTTGACTTTTATCTTCAAACAGGCTATAACTGTAAATACTATACTGAATATCACGTTATCCGTTGGGTAATGGGTTGTTATTCAGGGCAGCGAAGCTGCTGATTTAATATCCCGATGAATTTAACATTTGTAATTCGTTGATGGGAATGAGTACGTCATGTTTTTGTCCCTCAGAGAGTTGGCCTTTTTCCGGTGCAAGCCAACGTTCAGAACATGACCGAAGATCCTCCCTGAGAAGTGAGCTGAAGCGCTTGAGTTTTATCCGGCGTGTGTAAGCTATCACCGTGTGCCATACGTTACAATGGCGCCCTGCTGTAGTTGAGTAGGGCTCGGAGAGCCGTGACGGGACCAGTCTTTTTGAAAATGGTCTGTTTACGGAATCAGGGTGGTAACGCGAGCACAGTCTCGTCCCTTTACAGGGACGGGGCTTTTTTGTTGCTTTTTTTCAGAGAATGCTACAGAAACTGATGAACAGAGAGGAAGAATGACATTATGAACAGAGTAGATGTCAAAGAAAAGGCACGGTCCCGCGACCTGCGCATCCTGAGCAAATGGAAGCAGGAGGACACGTTCCGCAAAACGATCACGCATCGTGAGGGTAAGCCAAACTTTGTATTTTATGAAGGTCCGCCAACAGCCAACGGTAAACCGCATATCGGTCACATGCTGGGCCGTGTGATTAAGGATTTTGTTGGCCGTTACCAAACGATGAAGGGGTACCGTGTCGTACGTAAGGCGGGTTGGGATACCCATGGGCTACCAGTAGAATTGGGTGTACAGAAGCAACTGGGCATTTCCCATAAGCCTGAAATTGAGGAATACGGCGTTGAAAAGTTTATCAAAAAATGTAAAGCCAGCGTGTTTGAGTATGAGCAGCAATGGCGTGATCTGACCGAAGCTATCGGTTACTGGACAGACCTAGATAATCCATACATTACGCTGGATAATAACTATATCGAGAGTGTGTGGAACATTCTGGCGACGATTCACGAAAAGGGTCTGCTGTATCGCGGTCATCGCGTAAGTCCGTATTGTCCAGATTGTCAAACAACGTTGAGTTCCCATGAAGTGGCACAGGGCTACAAAGACGTAAAAGACCTGAGTGCCACGGCCAAATTTAAGCTGCATAGCAGTGGTGAATATGTGCTGGCCTGGACGACAACACCTTGGACCTTGCCGAGTCACGTGGCACTTGCCGTCAATCCTGATCTGGAATACGCTCGTGTAAAACAGGAAGACGGTGTATACATCGTTGCCAAAAACCTCGTCGGAGACGTGATTAAAGGCGATCATGAAGTGATTGGCACGTTGTCTGGCTCGGAACTGGTAGGTCAAACGTATACTCCGCCATTTACGTATTTCCAAGTCGAGAAGGGCAATCAGATTCTGGGTGCGAAGTTCGTAACCGACTCCAGCGGTACAGGTATTGTTCATATGGCTCCGGCGTATGGCGAGGATGATTACCGGGTATGCCGTGAAAATGGCGTTGGATTCATCAATGTGGTGGATCTCCAGGGTAACTATGTAGAGGAAATCACTGATTTTGCAGGCCGTTTTGTAAAGGACTGTGATGTGGATATTGTTAAAATGCTGTCGGAAAAAGGCTTGCTGTACAGCAAGGAAAAATACGAGCATAGTTATCCGTTCTGCTGGCGCTGTGATACTCCGCTATTGTACTATGCCATGGATAGCTGGTTTATCAAAACAACCGCCATCAAGGATCAACTGATTGCCAACAATAACGAAGTTGAATGGTATCCGGGTCATATACGCGAAGGACGCTTCGGCAAGTTTTTGGAGGAATTGGTGGACTGGAACATCAGCCGTGATCGCTATTGGGGCACACCGCTGAATATCTGGGTTTGTGAGGAAACCGGAGAGCAGTTCGCTCCGCATAGTATTGCTGAACTACGGGAACGTGCGATTGGTGACGTACCAGCTGACATTGAGCTGCACAAGCCATATGTAGATGAAGTCAAGGTTCGCAGTACATGCGGTAAATACGAAATGACCCGTACACCGGAAGTGATCGACGTATGGTTCGACAGCGGCTCCATGCCTTTTGCCCAACATCATTATCCGTTTGAAAATAATGAAACATTCGAGCAGCAATTCCCGGCAGACATGATCTGTGAAGGTATTGACCAGACTCGTGGCTGGTTCTACAGCTTGCTTGCTGTTTCGACCATGCTTACAGGGAAAGCTCCTTACAAAGCAGTTATGGCGACAGGCCACGTACTGGATGAGCAGGGGCAGAAAATGTCCAAATCCAAGGGAAATGTGATTGATCCATGGGAAGTGATTGACGAGTATGGTACAGATGCTTTCCGTTGGGCTTTGTTGTCCGATAGTGCACCGTGGAATAGCAAACGTTTTTCCAAGGGCATTGTAGGCGAAGCCAAATCGAAGCTGGTAGATACGCTCGTAAATACACACGCTTTCCTGACCTTGTATGCGGATATCGACGGTTTTGAACCGGCGCAGCATCCGTTCAAGCCATCGGCACACAAGCTGGATCGCTGGATTTTGTCCCGTCTCAACAGCTTGATTCTGGTGGTGGACAAAGCACTGGCTGTGAACGATTTCCTGAACTCGTCCAAAGCGATTGAGTCGTTCGTGGATGAACTGAGCAATTGGTATATCCGCCGTTCGCGTGATCGGTTCTGGGGCAATGGCCTTACAGAAGATAAATTGGATGCGTACCGTACACTGACTGAGGTGTTGTTGACCACAGCGAAGCTGCTTGCGCCGTTCACGCCGATGCTGGCTGAGGATATTTACCTGAACCTGAGCAACGGAGAAAGCGTTCATCTGGATGATTATCCAACTGCAAATGAAGCCCTGATTGATCTGGAACTGGAACGTGACATGGAGACGGCTCGCCGCGTAGTAGAACTGGCGCGCAATGTCCGTAACGAAACGGGGCTGAAAACGCGTCAGCCGTTATCCGAATTGATTTTGTCCATGGATCAGGATTTTGATCTGAGTGGTTATGAGGAAATCATCAAGGATGAGATCAATGTGAAAAATATTCATGTTGAAACGGACGATAGCGGCTTTGTAGACTTCACGCTGAAGCTGAATTTGAAGGTAGCGGGCAAGAAATACGGCAAAAATGTCGGCTTCCTGCAAAACTTTTTCAAAGGAATGTCTGCTGAAGATACCCGGTCGGTTGTGGAAAAAGGAGTGCTGAACGTGGCTTCTCCAGAAGGGGAAGAGTTGCAGGTTACAGCCGAGGAATTGCTGGTGGAGAAAAAAGCTAAGAAAGGCTTTGCTTCCGCTTCCGGCTATGGTTTAACCGTAGCATTGAACACGGACATTACGCCTGAGCTGGAGCAAGAGGGCTGGGTACGTGAGGTTGTTCGTGCGGTGCAGGATTACCGTAAGAAGCTGGATCTGCCGATTGAAAAGTATGTGGCACTTACGCTGGATGTAGATAGTGAGCTACGTCAGGCGATTCAAAACTTCGATTCGGTGTTGCGTGAGAACGTATTGGTAACGACAGTGACATTTGGTCAAGCCGAGCCTGTGGAACGCGTAGAAGTGAACGGTAAAACTATCGGCGTGCATATTGGGGAATAATTACAAGACCCCTGTCCCATAATACAATAACAGGCAGCATATAAAAAACGAGCCTAAGCATTGGAAACGGATGGATGATCTCCGTTACATGCTTCGGCTCGTTTGCTGCGTTCAGGGCAGTATGGGAAAAGGGGGATTGTGCATGACCGCACGATCAAGGCGCAGACAGGGCAGAAGCCGCCAAGGCATGAACGGAGGAAGTACAGGGGCTGTAGTCACAAATCTAGGTACAGCAGGTGATCAGGTTGACCAGCTAAGCCGTGTAGAAAAGCTGGTGCGTTCCGTGTCGCAGCAGCTGGAACGCAGCCGCATTGCTGATTATGCCCTGTTGCTCAACAAGCCTTGGCGATTGCTATGGCTAAACTTAATATCAGGTCTGTCTCGGGGGCTCGGTATCGCGCTTGGATTTACTTTTTTCGCGGCGACCATTATCTATGTGTTGCAAGTGTTGGGAGCGCTGAATTTGCCGATCATCGGTGATTATATTGCTGATATTGTACGGATTGTGCAACGACAACTGCAGCTAAACACCTACTAGGTACTTGTTTACCTGTTAGGATTTGGTTTAACTATTCTTCGTGCGTATCCGGATCCAGCAGACCTTCGCCCTCGCCATCATCCAGATAACGCTGATAAATGGAACTGCGGACAACAGATATATTTTTTCCATATATGTCTGTGGCTACAAAGCTTTCGTAAGGCTCTACGAAGCCCATATTATCATCGTTGGCTTCAATTTCCATATCATCGTAGCTATGAATTTCTCCACTTTCGGCCATAGCAGGTGTATTCGATGTACCCCAGCTTTCAACGATTTGCCAGGCGTCCTCGCCGTCAAAGCCGTTTTGATCTTCACGCTCATCCAGACTTGTTCTGCCGAATGCGGGAGCGAGGAATTCCTCCTCCACCGGGCGTCGGTTGGAAACTTCCGTTTCAGGGCTGTATTCTTTGCAGTAAATGGTATAGGGAACAGCTAGCAGACGCTCATAAGGAATTGGTTTGCCGCTGGCTACACAAATGCCATAGGTTCCCTTATCCATTGCCATTAAGGCTGATTCGATACGTTCTAATTGAAATTCGTCGTGCTCCAATAGGGAAATGTCCTTGGCTCGCTCATACGTTTCGGTAGCCAAATCACCTGGATGATTATCAATAGGGGAAAGCTCGCCGGTCTGATCGCGTTGGGAATCGCCGAGTCCATAATGATCGTTGTCCTGCAAACGATGTTCAATCTCCTTTTTACGTTCCAGCAGTTCGTTACGCAATCCCTGCAATTGTTGCTCCGTCAATGGGGACATGGAATCCACTCCTTATTCTAGGTTTAACCTGCGCGTACGTTTTGTCGGTTATGCTCCTTGTAGTTTGCACCGGAAAGACCTCTTTTACATAGGAAATTCTGATCAAATGCGCTGGAGTTGATTTCATTCGTAATCCAGGCCCAATAGCTTGGGGATTCGTGGACGATCTGAGAAGGCTTATGCTACAATAAATGGGTTCGACAACGGATATAAGCAGATCGGAGTGACGAAGGACTGTGATTTATTTTGGTATTGCGCTAATTATTTTTTTGATTGATCAGGGAGTCAAATATTTGGTGGCTACGCGCATGGAATTGTACGAGCAGATACCAGTCATCGGCAATTTCTTTCTAATCACGTCCCATCGTAACCGGGGAGCCGCTTTTGGGATTTTGGAAGGCCAGCGTTGGCTGTTTATCGTGATTACGATTGTGGTGGTGATCGGTATCATATGGTACTTGCGGAAAACGGTAAAGGCCGGGCAGAAATTGCTTCCAGTTGCATTAAGTTTGGTACTTGGAGGCGCGGTCGGTAACTTTTTGGATCGGGCTATTTCAGGGGAAGTGGTTGATTTTGCTCAATTCAATTTTGGAAGCTATACGTTTCCGATTTTTAATGTGGCAGATTCGGCGATTGTCATTGGTGTAGCACTGATTATTTTGGATACATTATTGGAATCGCGTCGGAACAAAGGTAATGGCAGTGATAGCATTGAAGGGAAGTCATAGCATGAAAGAAGTAAACGAAAACGGCGAAGCCACAGGTTTGTCTTATGAGGACGAACTGGAGGGTGAATTTCTGGAATGGACAGCGGAATCCGGGGATGCCAAAACACGTATAGACAAATATATCGCCGAAGAAATGAGGGATGTGTCCCGTTCCCAGATTCAATTGTGGATCGGGAACAGTCGGGTGCTGGTGAACGGGACAGCGATCAAGGCGAATTACAAGCTGGCTGAAGGTGATCGAATTTCATTATCCGTACCTGAGCCGGAGAGTGTAGATATTGTACCGGAAAATATTCCGCTGGATGTTGTTTACGAGGATTCGGACGTCATTGTCATTAACAAGCAACGTGGTCTGGTTGTACATCCTGCACCGGGACACTCTTCGGGAACACTGGTCAACGCACTCATGTACCACTGTCATGATCTTTCCGGCATTAACGGAGAATTGCGTCCAGGTATCGTCCATCGTATTGATAAGGATACATCAGGACTGCTGATGGCGGCCAAAAATGATCAGGCTCACGCCTCGCTCGCAGCGCAGCTCAAGGACCACAGCGTCACTCGTAAATATATAGCGCTGGTTCACGGCCATCTAAGTCATGATCAGGGAACGGTAGATGCTCCCATCGGGCGTGATTCGGGGGATCGCAAATTGTTCACGGTGACAGAGCGTAACAGCAAGCATGCAGTTACCCATTTTCTCGTGATTGAGCGTTTGGGGGATTATACCTTGCTGGAACTTCAACTGGAAACAGGGCGCACGCATCAAATCCGTGTGCATATGAAATTTATTGGGCACCCGTTGGTCGGTGATCCGATGTATGGACGTAGCAAAGGAGTCCGTATGGACGGTCAGGCACTGCATGCCGCGGTATTGGGCTTTAAGCATCCCACCACTGGAGAGTACATGGAGTTCAGCAGACCGATTCCTCCCGATATGGAAGATGTACTGGCATCCTTACGCAGTCGGTAAACAATGATAAATTGCATTTGATATTCACAAACCTGAATAATGATTAAGCATAACCGCCTGATTGGCGGTTATTTTTGTTATTGAGCATGGTATATGTAAAAACAACTATGGATAATTATACATTAAAGTTGTATAATTATTTAAGTGCTTCCGGTGGCTCCGGTTGAACAGGTGTTGACACGTGATTTTCAATCTGTCATACTTCTTGTAGTTGCGATGAACTTTGTCCAAAAGATGGATTGCCATCTTGTACTATGAGAAGCCGGATAAAGGAAATCCTGAATAGCACCTTTAAATCAGTCCCGTGAGGCTGGCAAGGTAACGTGAATGGATCACTGATCAGTGCATCCGCTGCGGCGGCATGTCTTCAGTGTATCCGAGAGATCGGAGAACGGTGGAAGACTGTTCATACGAGACTCCTTGCCAAACTTGGGCAAGGAGTCTTTTTTGTATCCGAACACGGGACCAGGTCTGAAGGGAACATAACCTGAGGAGGCTGGAAGCATGAGTCATGAAACACATGTACTGATGGATGAAATTGCGATTCGCCGGGCTTTGACACGGATTGCACATGAAATTTTGGAAAAAAACAAAGGCATTGACAATTGTGTGCTGGTAGGGATTCGAACGCGAGGGGTTCATCTGGCGCAGCGTCTCGCTGCAAAAATCGCTGAAATTGAGGGCGCTCCGATTCCATGGGGGGAGCTGGATGTCACAGCTTACCGTGATGACCGGGGGAACAATGCCGAAGCCAAGGGAAATGGAAAAGAGCTTTTGATGAATCCCGCTGACGTATCGGTTCATGATAAGAAAGTCATTCTCTTCGACGATGTGCTGTACACAGGCCGTACCATTCGCGCGGCGATGGACGCATTGATGCACTGCGGACGACCGCAAATGATCCAGCTGGCGGTGCTGGCAGATCGCGGACACCGTGAGCTTCCGATTCGTCCAGATTACATCGGCAAGAACATCCCGACCTCCAAATCCGAGGAAATCGTAGTTGCGCTTCAGGAGACGGACGGTAAGGACGAAGTGACGATCAATCAGAACCGGGGGGAACAGGCATGATTACAACAACCAGTCAACTTAGAGAACGTAGCCTGCTCGGATTAAAAGAACTTAGCCGAAATGAAATCGAGTCCATTCTGGATCGTGCTCATTATTGGGAATCACAGCCGGAAAAGCTGGTTCCAGTGCTACAATCACGCTTTGCGGCTAACATGTTTTTTGAAAACAGCACCCGCACCCGCTTTTCTTTTGAAATGGCGGAAAAACGCTTAGGCGCTCAGGTTTTGAACTTTTCCGCTGCGGCCTCCAGTGTAGAAAAAGGGGAATCCATCTACGACACGGTACGCACGCTTGAATCCATGGGAATCGACGCAGGAGTCATTCGGCTTAAGCCGGCCGGAGTGCTGCAAGAGCTTGCTGAGAAGGTCAGTGTTCCACTGGTGAACGCCGGTGATGGCAACAACGAGCATCCTACGCAGGCGTTGCTGGACCTATACACGATGCGCAAAACTTTCGGCGAGCTAAAAGGCTTGCGGGTATCCATCATTGGAGACATTCTGCACAGCCGTGTGGCTCGCTCGAATCTGTGGGCCTTGCAAAAATTTGGAGCTCAGGTTAGCTTCTGCGCGCCGGACAATATGCAGGCATCTGATCTTGCGGCGCACGCTCCATATGTACCTATGCAAGAGGCATTGCAGGCAGACGTGGTTATGATGCTTCGGGTACAGCTGGAACGGCACGCCGAAGGAATGCTGCGCTCAGCGGATGAGTATCGCGAGCAGTACGGCTTGACAGAGCAAAGAGCAGCTAATCTTAAACCCGGAACGATCATTATGCATCCGGCTCCAGTGAACCGGAATGTGGAAATCGACAGTGCAGTCGTGGAAAGCGAGCAATCACGGATTTTCCCGCAGATGGCAAACGGGGTTCCAATCCGCATGGCGGTTATGGAACGGGCAATGAAGCTGTAGAAACTGTCAGCAGGATCACGGAATTAGCATTGGTAACGGTTAAAGCAAAGCATAACAAGCAGCGGCTAAAGTTGCAGAAAACCTGAGCGGAGGAACTTTTTACATGAACCAATTAATTATGAACGCAAGCGTATTGAACGAGCAGGGCGAAGCTGAACTGAAATCTATTCTGATCGCGGACGGAAAAATCCTAGCAATCGTAAATGCGGACGCTGGAGTTAGTCTACTCGTGGAAGAAGGGACATCCGAGCAGGAGAGCCAAGTCGAAAAAATCGATGCCCAAGGCAAGCTGGTAATTCCCGGTTTGATCGACATGCATGTGCATCTGAGAGAACCTGGCTTTGAATATAAAGAAACGATTGAAACGGGCAGCCGTGCGGCGGTGAAAGGTGGATTTACGACGATTGCCTGCATGCCGAACACACGCCCGGTGACAGACAATGCGGATACGGTTCAGCTGGTACTGAAAAAGGGGCAGGACACCGGGCTTGCCAAGGTACTTCCTTACGCAGCCATTACGAAAAACGAGCTGGGACGGGAGCTGACGGACTTTGAAGCGCTCAAAGCAGCAGGCGCAATTGGTTTTACTGACGACGGTGTCGGAGTGCAAAGCGCGCAAATGATGAAGGACGCCATGGCGCGGGCCAAAGCGCTGGATATGCCGGTTATTGCTCACTGCGAAGATAACACGCTTGTTGAAGGAGCAGCGGTGACAGACGGCGAATTTGCCAAGCGTCACGGACTTAAAGGCATTCCGAACGAATCCGAAGCGATTCACGTCGGACGGGACATTTTACTATCCGAGGCAACCGGGGCACACTATCATGTATGCCATGTTAGCACGGAGCAGTCAGTGCGGTTGATCCGCCACGCGAAATCTTTTGGCATCAAGGTAACGGCTGAGGTATGTCCCCACCATTTGGTATTGTCGGATGAAGACATTCCGGGGCTGGACGCGAATTGGAAAATGAATCCTCCGCTGCGCTCCCCGCGTGATGTGCAGGCCTGCATCGAGGGACTGGAGGACGGGACGATCGACATCATCGTAACCGACCATGCGGCACACAGCGAAGAAGAGAAGACAAAAGGATTGGAACTGGCGCCTTTTGGTATTGTTGGCTTCGAAACGGCTTTTCCGCTGCTGTACACGAAATTTGTAGCTACTGGACAATGGACGCTCGACTTTCTGGTACGGCGCATGACTGCTGACCCGGCACGTGTCTTCCGCCTCGACACAGGGCGTCTAGAAGAAGGAGCACCCGCTGACCTGACCATGATTGATCTGGAGCAGGAGCAGGCGGTTGATCCGCAAACATTTGCCAGCAAAGGACGCAACACTCCTTTTACAGGCTGGAAACTTAAAGGCTGGCCTGTGAAAACTTGGGTAGACGGCAGACTGGTATGGTCTGCTGACGAAGTGAAATAAATATAAACCACTAAAAAAATAGAACCTTATAGCAGGAAATCATACAGAGGAGTGAGACGGGATGCAGGCAAGATTGTTGCTTCAGGACGGCACGCTGTTTACAGGCACAGCATTTGGTGCGGACGGTGAAAAAACAGGCGAGGTCGTTTTCAACACAGGGATTACAGGCTACCAAGAGGTGCTGACCGATCCCTCTTATTGCGGACAAATCGTAACGATGACTTACCCGCTGATTGGCAATTACGGAATTACTCGGGATGACTTTGAATCGGTACGGCCTTATGTGCATGGCTTTGCTGTTCGACGTTACGAGCCGGTGCCAAGTAACTGGCGTGCCCAATACAGCGTGGACGATTTGCTGAAGGAATATGGCATCATTGGCATTAGCGACATCGATACCCGCATGCTTACCCGGATTATTCGCCATCACGGCACGATGAAGGGCATTTTGACGACGGGCACTCAGCCTGTGGAAGAACTGAAAGAAATGATGGCTGACCTGACGATTGAAGAACTGCGTAATCAGGTTCCATTGACCTCAACGCCTCATCCGTATAGCAGCCCTGGCAACGGGGAGCGAATCGTACTGATTGACTATGGCGCTAAGAGCGGTATCTTGCGTGAACTGAATAAAAGGGATTGCGACGTAGTAGTGGTTCCGCATGATACAACGGCAGAGGAAATTCGCCGCTTGGACCCGGACGGAATTCAGTTGTCCAATGGCCCTGGAGATCCCAAAGACGTACCGCATGCCGTACGCACGGTGGCTGAACTGCTAGGGGAATATCCGATCTTCGGAATTTGCTTGGGACACCAGCTGTTTGCCTTAGCTTCGGGAGCGGATACGGAGAAACTGAAATTCGGTCATCGTGGCGGTAACCATCCTGTGAAGGAACTGGAGAGCGGACGCTGCTTCATCACTTCACAAAATCACGGCTACACCGTGAATGAGGGTTCGATCAAAGGAACCGAGCTTGAAGTGACGCATATTAATAACAACGATAAAACGATTGAAGGTCTTAAGCATACCAAGTATCCCGCGTTTTCGGTGCAATATCATCCGGAGGCTGCGCCTGGACCTTACGATAACGGCTACTTGTTTGACCGCTTTCTGGACATGATCCGTGAGCACAAAAGAAATCATCCAAAGCAACCGCGTCAGGCTGCTATCGCCGCCGCAGTGAGAGGAGAGCGCTAATATGCCGAAAAATACAGAACTTAAAAAAATACTCGTAATTGGTTCCGGTCCTATCGTGATTGGTCAGGCTGCGGAATTCGACTACGCTGGTACACAAGCCTGTCAAGCGCTCAAAGAAGAAGGCGTCGAGGTAGTGCTGATCAACAGTAACCCGGCAACCATCATGACAGACACGAACATGGCGGACAAAGTATACATCGAGCCGATTACACTTGATTTTGTAACACAAATTATCCGTCAAGAGCGTCCGGATGGCCTGCTTCCTACACTGGGAGGACAAACAGGACTGAATATGGCGGTGGAGCTGGCTCGTGCCGGAGTGCTGGAGCGTGAAAACGTCAAGCTGCTGGGAACACAGCTGACTTCGATTGAAAAAGCCGAAGACCGTGACTTGTTCCGCGATTTGATGCGTGAGCTGGAACAGCCTGTACCTCAGAGCGTCATTGTTACAACGTTAGAGGAATCGCTGGATTTTGCTAACGAAATCGGTTATCCGATTATTGTTCGCCCGGCTTATACGCTGGGTGGAACAGGCGGCGGGATCTGTGTGAACGAAGAAGAACTGCGTGAGACGGTAAGCTCTGGCTTGCGTTACAGTCCAATTGGACAATGTTTGGTGGAAAAGAGCATCGCAGGCATGAAGGAAGTCGAGTATGAAGTCATGCGTGACGGCAATGATAACTGTATCGTTGTCTGCAACATGGAAAACTTTGATCCGGTCGGCGTACATACTGGCGACAGTATCGTTGTAGCGCCGAGTCAGACGCTGTCAGATCGAGAGTACCAGATGCTGCGCTCCGCTTCCCTGAAAATTATCCGCGCTCTCAATATTGAAGGCGGATGTAATGTGCAGTTTGCGCTTGATCCACACAGCTATCAATACTATGTCATTGAAGTAAATCCGCGGGTGAGTCGTTCCTCAGCGCTGGCATCCAAGGCGACTGGATATCCAATTGCCAAAATGGCTGCCAAAATCGCGCTGGGCTACACGCTGGATGAAATCGTGAACCCGGTAACGGGACAAACGTATGCTTGCTTTGAGCCGACACTGGATTACATCGTGAGCAAAATACCGCGCTGGCCGTTCGATAAATTCATTTCTGCCAATCGCAAGCTGGGCACGCAAATGAAAGCAACTGGCGAAGTGATGGCTATCGGTCGCACGTTCGAAGAGTCCATCCACAAAGCGGTACGGTCGCTGGAAATCGGTGTACACCGTCTGCATCTTAAGGGAGCCGATCAACTGTCGGATGAGGTGCTCACGGAGCGCCTGATTAAAGCAGATGATGAGCGCTTGTTCCTGGTAGCTGAGGCATTCCGTCGTGGCTGGGAGCAGCAGGAAATTCAGGATTTAACGAAAATTGACTGGTGGTTCCTTGACAAGGTAGAGGGCATCGTCAAGTTCGAAGCTAAAATGGCTGAAGAGTCTGAACTGACCTACGAAACACTCTATCAGGCCAAACGTAATGGCTTTACGGACCGCTCCATCGCCGAGGTTCGCAGTCTGGGCCAACCGGGTGGCAGCATGACAACCGAGCGCGAGGTACGTGAGTTCCGTCTGAGTCACAACCTGCGCCCGGTCTATAAAATGGTAGATACATGCGCAGCCGAGTTTGAAGCTACAACGCCGTACTACTACTCCTCTTATGAGGTGGAAAACGAAGTGATTCCATCCAATAAAGAGAAAGTCATCGTGCTCGGCTCCGGGCCGATTCGGATCGGGCAAGGGATTGAATTTGATTACTCCACTGTACATGCGGTATGGGCCATTCAAAAAGCGGGCTACGAAGCAGTAATTATCAATAACAACCCAGAAACGGTATCTACGGATTTTAACACATCCGACCGTCTCTACTTTGAGCCGCTTTTCTTCGAGGATGTTATGAATGTCATCGAGCAGGAAAAACCGATTGGCGTTATCGTCCAGTTCGGCGGTCAAACGGCCATTAATCTCGCTGCTCCGCTTAGTGCGGCAGGCGTGAACATTTTGGGTACGAGTCTGGAAAGTATCGACGAAGCGGAAGATCGGAAAAAGTTTGAGCGGTTGCTATCACGTCTGGCTATTGCACAGCCTAAAGGCAACACGGTCATCTCGGTAGATGAAGCGGTAGGAACTGCGCAGGCGCTGGGCTACCCGGTGCTGGTGCGTCCATCCTACGTCCTCGGCGGACGTGCGATGGAGATTGTATACTCCGATGCGGAATTGCTGCGCTACATGGAAGAAGCCGTTAAAATCAACCCTGAACACCCGGTGCTGATCGATCGTTACATGCTGGGCAAAGAAGTTGAGGTTGACGCCATCTGTGACGGCGATACGGTACTGGTGCCGGGCATTATGGAGCATGTGGAACGGGCTGGGGTTCACTCAGGTGACTCTATCGCGGTGTATCCGCCGCAGCACTTGTCCGACGAGTTGAAGCAAAAAATCGTGGAAATCACGATCAGCATCGCCAAGGAATTGAAAACGATTGGTCTGGTAAACATCCAGTTCGTCATTCATCAAGATGAGGTGTATGTGATCGAGGTCAACCCGCGTTCCTCGCGGACGGTTCCTTTCCTGAGCAAAGTCACGAATATCCCGATGGCGAATCTGGCAACACAGGCCATTTTGGGCGGCAAGCTCAAGGATGCGGGCTATACAGAAGGGCTATGGCCTGAAAGTAATTATGTCTCGGTCAAGGTTCCGGTATTCTCTTTTGCCAAGCTGCGCCGTGTAGAGCCGACACTGGGGCCGGAAATGAAATCGACGGGTGAAGTGATGGGACGCGACATTCAGTACGCCAAAGCGCTGTACAAAGGACTCGTGGGTGCTGGTATGAAAATCCCATCTACCGGAGCGATCATCATCACGGTGGCGGATAAGGACAAAGAAGAAGCAGTCGAGCTGATGCAGGGCTTTTACAGACTGGGCTACAAAATTATTGCAACAGGTGGAACGGCAGCTGCGCTGGAGCAGGCTAACATTCCAGTGAAGACGATCAACAAGCTGAGCGAGGGTACCCCGAACATCCTGGATATGATCCGCACGGGTGAAGCCAACTTCGTCTTTAATACGCTGACCAAGGGGAAAACGCCAGAGCGTGATGGATTCCGTATCCGCCGTGAAGCGGTTGAGAACGGCATCGTCTGCATGACCTCACTGGATACCGTACGCGCTTTGCTGAGAATGCTGGAGACGATTAACTTTACATCCGAATCCATGCCGGTTTTGAGCCACTAACGCGATACGAATAGAAGATGAGAAATAAGTAGTACAGGAAAGGACATTCATCAGCTTCGGCTGACGGATGTCCTTTATCACGGGCAAATATACCCGAATTGACGTGAAAAGGGGATGCAGGACGATGAACGAAGCATTTCAGCAGATGGCAGGACGGCTGATGGTCGCGTTAGATTATCCGGATGCGCAGCAGGCGGAGCGGCTCATTCAACAGCTGGAGGGTATTCCCTGTTATATAAAAGTAGGCATGCAGCTGTTTTATAGCGCAGGGCCAGCTTTTGTAGAGCAGCTAAAGTCGAGAGGATACTCCGTATTTCTGGATTTGAAAATGCATGATATCCCCAACACCGTACGGGGAGGTGCGGAGAGCATCACCCGCCTGGGTGTGGATATGTTCAACGTACATGCTGCCGGAGGGCGAAATATGATGGCAGCCGCCAAGGCTGGGGCCGAAGCCGCTGTTTTGGCAGACAGTTCACTTGCTATGCCGCTCATTATAGCAGTTACACAGTTGACCAGTATGGACCAGACAACCATGAATAAGGAGATAGGCATTCCCGGTACAGTACAGGATGTGGTCGTTCGATACGCACAACTGACCCGTGAGGCAGGATTGGACGGAGTAGTGGCATCCCCGTTGGAAGTGCCTGCGATCCGCGCTGTATGCGGGGCGGACTTCAAGACGATTACCCCTGGCATACGTCCGGCAGGCAGCGCTACAGGCGACCAGTCACGTGTAGTGACACCTGGGCAAGCCATCGCCCAAGGTAGCAGCTACATCGTCGTTGGACGCCCCATTACGGCTGCATTAGACCCGCGTGCCGCAGCGGAACACATTATTGAGGAGATGAACCAAGTATGACTACATTAAATAATATCCCCGAGCAAATTGCATCCCATCTGTTACGAATTCAGGCGGTAGCGCTGCGTCCGCAGCAGCCTTTTACATGGACATCCGGCATTAAATCACCTATCTACTGTGACAATCGCCTGACTATGTCCTATCCGGAGGTGCGCGAGCTGATCGCTGATTCGTTCGCTGCTGTGATCCGTGAGCAATACCCTGAAACCGAAGTCATAGCAGGCACGGCTACAGCGGGGATTCCTCATGCTGCCTGGGTGGCGCAAAAGCTTAATCTGCCGATGGCGTATGTAAGGGACAAAGCCAAAGGACACGGCAAAGAGAACCAGATCGAAGGTCGGATTAGTGAGGGACAAAAGGTTATTGTTATCGAGGATCTCATCTCTACTGGTGGCAGCTCCATCAAAGCAGCGCAGGCCGTAGAGCAAGCAGGCGCCCAGCCGTTAGCTGTACTCGCTATTTTCAGCTACCAGCTTGATAAAGCGACTCAAGCCTTTGCAGAAGCAGGTGTGAAGCTGCAAAGCTTGTCCAATTACACGGCCCTGATGGACGTTGCCTTGCGTGAGGGAACGATTCAGGAGGAAGAACTGGAGCTGCTGCGTTCGTGGCGTCAGGACCCGGCCTCCTTTGGCAAATAAGGCTTAGCATATAAAGTGTAACGGGGCCATTTATTAAAGCGACTCATACTCGTTGCAGATTGTTATGATGCAGGCCGTGTAATTCGAATTCGATCCGGTTACACTAACTTCTACCATCATGTGAAAAGAGGGAGTTCGGATGTATTGGATTTACTACGGCAGACTGTACACGACCAAATTTCAGGCAGGTTGTCTGGCAAAAAGGCTGGAGCACGACGGCTGGATGTACGGCTACAACGATCCTCGCGCAGTGGAGGTGTACCGCTCGCGTAAAGGACGTTACGGAGTTCGATTTATTCCTTAGTTTTTTATGAAAAATGAATCCGAAAAAAATATTTTTTTGAGAAACTATTGACGAAACACAAGAAAATGTTGTATATTAATTAACGCCGCTGTTTTATGTAAATGTAGCGTGAATATACATATTTTTTTGAGGGCCCTTAGCTCAGTTGGTTAGAGCGGTCGGCTCATAACCGATTGGTCGGGGGTTCGAGTCCCTCAGGGCCCATTTCCTCAAAAACCCTTGCGTAGCAAGGGTTTTTTTGTTGTTTTATATCTTCTTTCGCTGAGCAGATAGGACACTATCTATAAGCTCATTTATAATGACGTAAATTCTTCGCCTTAAAACTTAGCCTGTGATGATCGTTAAACTAAGAAACAAGAGAACCTTTATGTATGGAGGTGCCCTGTTTCATTCTTTGAATAAGAAATTTATAAAGCTCCACTAATAACGAGGTCTGCTCTTTTAAAGGGTTTATGAGCTTCTACATAAATGTCTTCTGAAATCATCCAATTATCTTCCCACATCCCACGAGCACACTCTCCGTCTCTTTCAAGACCTCTTGAAAGCCTAATTTCTCGTGGACAATCAACCCAAATTTTGAAGTCATATTTATCCTCCAGTTCCTTTCGAATGGAATATACTCCTTCGATTATGACAATGCCACCAGCAGGAACAGTATGCCATTCCGCTAGCTTATCCGTCTCCCAATCATACCGTTGATAATGCCCATCCTTTTCATTTCTTATTGGCTCCAGTACCTGATTTAAAAGACGTCTCCAATCATAATCAGCACCGATAGGTTTTTTTGAGGGATGTGTATTTAAAATGTTAGAGGAGGAGAGATAAAAATTATCCTTGTGAACAATAGTTGAGTTAGTTAGTTCTTCTTTTAACTTGTATGCGAATGTACTTTTACCAGAACCACCACAACCATCTATCCCAATCAGCAAAGTAGATTGCTTTTTAGATTTTTCGTTTATAGCATTTACGAAGTTTTGAAAAGAGTTGAAATGCCCCTCTATTATTTTAAAATCGCTCATAAATGATCATCCTTTCCATTCAACAATCCTGCCCTTTAATGAAATATTCAATATCTATTATTTAGTAAATTATGATAAGCTAAGCTTATCATAGGTCGCTTCCGTTGAGAACGGACAGCTTAACGGTATGTATCTCATCAACCACCGCAGCAAATGTTGGAAATTGGAGGAATGAGGATGATTTCAGTTGGGTAAAGCTAGAAGAAATTATATCTGTCCGTACATAATAAATATTGTTGGAGCCAGTGGACATTCGGAGTATTTTTATTGATCTCACGAAAGTTTAGAAAAGAGGACGTTTGAGCATGTGGCACTCAATTCGAGGAGTATTTAAATAAAACTTCTCATGAGTCTGTGAGTTCAATGAAAACTAATAAAGGGTTCCACTGATAAAATAGAATATGAGTTCTTATTGCCCCATTAAAGAAGCACTGCCCTAATAAACGGACAGTGCTTCTTTTGATATTTTCAAAATCGCTTAAAAAGGGCCTTAAATACTCCCCACTGATTCACCATTTTTGATAATGATCGTTGATTCTACATTCCCAGGAACACTTACTCCAATCTTAGAGCACCTTAACAGTGTACACCATTCTCAATTTACCGTTACCGCCATAAATTTCGACTCTTGCGGTTGTTGCAGTAGTGGTTGTTACCACGCCAGAAGCGGAGACTGTCACATTTCCACTTGCCACTTTATAAGTATCCCCCGGATAATTTGACAGCGCATAGGAATAATTTCGCGGTAACGTAGCAGTTCTGTAGTATACTCCGTTAGCTTCTACAATAGGCGTAATTATCGGTGAAGGACCTACTGCTGCGGACGCACTAGGGACGATGATACTACCAATGAGCCCCAAAGACATGACCGTTGATAATAATATTTTCTTAGTATTCATAAAAATTCCTCCTGATGTATGATATGAGCTCCTAAAATATACCATGTAAAATTGTTGATTTCACTTCATTCGACAAATGTTGTCAAAATAATACAATAAAACGATTCTAAAGCCCTATAAAATACAAAAGAATTAAAATATAACAATTCAAGTATTTGCTTTTTAACTTACCGTACTTTTGAACTATTCTCCATAGCTGTATAGTCTTTGACCCACACGGAATAAAAAACGGACGTCAGAGTGATTAGCCCTAAGTCCGTTTTTCGTGTTTGTATCTTTTTAGTACTTGATATCAGTTGACAAGTTGGTGTGCAAGTCTCTCACCGCTGTCTTGATTCGTTCCTTTCATGCGCATGAGCTGCTTTAAGGCGTGCAATTCCGCACATTGGCTAATTGCTTCAGCGACCAATTTAGCGATCTGACGCGCTCCTTCATCAGAAAAATGAGTATTATCCGTTACGCCAGCGGGGTAATTCGGATGCACTTTTTCAGGTAAATGCATAAATAGCTGCTTGGATTCTTCTTCTCCCAGGGTACGATAAAGCTGCTGAGAGGCTTTAAAAATATCGAGCAGGGGTGTCCGTGTTTCCTCGGCTACTCGTCTCATCGCTGCGGGATAAGCACCCACAGCAAGCGGATCGGGTTCTCCGTTTGCGGTAAAGCGGCGGCGGCTTACAGAGGTTAACAGTACTGGGATTCCACCACGCTCCCGAGCAGACTCGATACATTGAATTAGGTTTTGACGGTAGTCCCCGTCAGGATCGGTATAGCGGGTGGGATCTTCTTTCTTCTCATCGTTGTGTCCAAATTGAATAAACAGATAATCGCCGGCTCGAAAATCCTTTTCAATATGAGACAATCGACCTTCCGCTATAAAAGATTTAGTGCTTCGTCCATTAACCGCACGATTGTTCACTTGAACAGACGGGTCAAAATAACTCTGCAAGTGTTCGCCCCAGCCTGTCATCGGTTTTTCGGTAGCTCCTTTTTGGGCTGCGGTGGAGTCACCAGCGATAAACAGCCTGGATGTGATCCGCTGTCCTTCCGTAACATAGCTATGTTTTTGGAGCCACTTTTCCGCAAGAGCGAGCCATTGCTGGCATTCGCGGTTATCTTCAGCCAGTCCCAAGCCGTGGCGCCCTTCCTCAAACACATGCAGCTCAAATGAAATGCCTTCTCTGGATAATGCGGAAGCTAGCAACAAGCTGTTTTCGACCGGAACAGTGGCGTCATTAGCTGTTGTCCAAATAAAAGTTGGAGGGGTCTGTGAAGTCACTTGTTGATCGGATGAAAAGGCGTCAAGTTGCTCCTGTGTCGGCTGTTCACCTAAAAAATGAGTGCGGCTTCCGATATGCGTATAAGCATCATGAAACGAAATCACGGGGTAGCCCAACAGCAGAAGATCGGGTTTTTCCGCCCCTCTGGTGGCGACGATGGAGGCCAAGTGCCCGCCTGCTGAAAATCCAACCAGACCGACTTGCTCCGGGATCACTTGCCAGTCTTTGGGCGTTTGTCGAATCCACCTCAGGGCATGTTCCACATCCTCCAACAAGGAATCGACCTCAAAGTCTCCGACTTGATAATGCAGCACACCTGCATGAATACCTAAATCATTCAACCACCGAGCTATGGGTTCTCCCTCATGTGAAGCCAAGTGCTCGTAGCCACCGCCGGGCAGTACCAATATAAAAGGCCGAGCTTCATGGGCCACTGCTGGATAGAGGGAGAGAAAGGAAGTGTCTGCCGGAAATTCTTTTTTTACAATCTGTTCTTTATGACTAACAACGTGTAACATAAGGTACCTCCAAATTCCTTTTTTAAATTCTGCAAGCTAATCCAGATGAACATAAAACGGGATGGGACGGATGTAATGGTATTTAACATTTCTGTTTGAAGAGTGGGCTTAAGCTCAGGTTTGTTTTTTAAATAAATGCACACGTGAAAAAAATGATTTAAACCTTGTTATGAAAGCGCTATAATTTTGGTATGATGCAAAGAACCAAAGGGGGAGCGCAATGAAAAAAGGCAGGATGTTCTATACCATTTTTATTACGATTCTGGTTTTGGGAATAGGGTTGGTGGCCAGCTTCGGCAGCTACATCTATTTTACAACAATTAGCTCAGTTGTGGAAAGAGTTTCCAACAGTAAACAAAGCTACATGACGCAGATCAAAAACAGTCTGGAGCAGAAAATCCAAACGATTGAATATGCTTTTAATACGTATAGTACGACCAGTTCATTTGATGAAGTCGTAAAACATCCCATTACAGAAAAAGATTTTGTAGCGTATCGGAATGTGAATTCGCAACTCAATTATATTGCTACGATGGGATTAGAAGGAACGGAATACTCACTGATTAGCCTGGATCAGAATTGGAAAATATCCAATGGAAGCCTGTCCTATTTGACGAAAACAGAACGGGAGAAGCTATTTAAAACCTATATCGACCATCAGGATAAGGGGCTATTCTGGATTAAAACAGACAAGGGAATCCGCTTTGTAAATACTTTGCCTGTATTCTCCAAAAAGAAGCAAGCCATTGCGCTGTCGGATATTTCGTTGCAAACGTTAAATCGTACAATTCAAGCAGAGGATCACATGGCCGTTTTTATTCTGAATAAACAAGGCGATTTAATGTACGAAACCGAGCCCGTTGAACAATTATTGACCACCCAGCAGCTCCAGCACATTTCAGAGGCTACGGCTACACCCGACAATTCAGGCATGTTGACACTGGAAAAAACGAAGCATCAGCCTGCTCAGCAAGTCATTTATGCCAAGTCTGCTTATAACAACTGGACGTATTTAACGATATTAGATAAAAAGGAGATTTCGAATGCATTCCAAACGACCAAATTCGGGATCATCACGATGGTACTTGTACTCACACTCTTGATTGTGGTGGTGGCGTATATCATAGCCGTCTATTTTACAAAGCCATTCCAGCAAATTAAACGCAGCCTGCCTAAAAATCCTAATTTTTCGTTCAAAAATGAGCCTTCCAAAAATGAAATTGACTGGATTATTGATTCCATTGACAGCATTGTAACGGAAAAGGAAAGCCTGGAAAGCCTCATTCAGTCCGAAATGCCACAGCTTGAAACCCAATTGATCCTTAACCTGTTTCGCAGGCGGATTTCAGCCGAGGAATTGGCACGAAAAATGCCACGTTTGGGCTATCCGCAACTGGAGAACCAAATGTATATTACCCTGTTGATTCAACTGGATAATCTGGGAGATCGGGAGCCCTCGGATAAGGACATTTTACTGCTGGCTATTAACAAAATCGTAGAAGAAACCATTCCAGAGCAGCAGCGAATGCTTCCCATCATTTTGAACGATGACATCCAGGCGACCATTTTAATGTTTACAGGAAAGAATGAACAGGAAATAAACAAGCAAGTGCTGGATGATGCCACCCTTTTGATTCGAACCGTAAAAGAGTATTTGAATGTATCCATCAGTATCGGCATTAGTAAATCGTATGACAATTTGTTAGAAAGCAAGGAAGCCTGTGAGATGAGTAAGCAAGCCTTGCACCACCGTTTAAACTTAGGCAAAGAATCCATTATATTTTACGAAGACATTTCCACAGTCATTTCAGGCCCGGTGCTGCTTCATTATCCGACGGAAATGGAATCGCAGCTGTTTGACGCCATTCGAATAGGAGATGAAGAGCGAGTACGACTTACCGTACATTCCTTATTGACTGAAATAATGACAAAGAACAATCATTCCATGAACTTTGAGGTGCTGTTGGTGCGGTTTGTGAATAACCTCATTCAATTGGAGCAGCTGCTAGGGATCGAAGTGTTGCTGACGCAGAACAATCATGCGTTGTACCATCGTCTGCTGGACATTCGTAATCCGGAAGAGATCGAGCGTATGCTGGTGGAGCAAGTCATTTCCCCTATGGTAAAAAGTATGAAGGAGAAGACGAACCAGCAATTCCGCTGTCTCTCCGAGAAAATTGCCGCCATTATCCGGGCTGAATATGACCAGGAATTGTCACTGGAGCTCATTGGGGACCGTCTTCATTACAATCCCAATTATTTAAGCAGTATTTTCAAAAAAGAATACGGTACGACGTTCAGTGAGTATCTAATGGGCTACCGGCTGCAAATGGGCAAAAAGTGGCTCATTGAGACGGATATGACGATTAAAGAAATCGCCGAGCGATTGCAATATCATAATCCGCAGAACTTTATCCGCTCGTTTCGGAAGAAGGAGCAGGTCACGCCCGGAGCATACCGTAAGATGAAGCAAGCGAATTAAAATGAACTTCACTAGCAATCAAGGGGCAGTTTATCCTTTTACCGCCCCTAATAATGCTCCTTTGACAAAGTGTTTTTGCACAAATGGATACACGATTAGCATAGGAACGGTTGCAACCACAATGACCGCCATCTTAATCGTCTGCGCAGGTGGGATGACATCCACAGAGGTTCCTTCTGCCTGCATACCACTGGAAACGATTACAATTTGGCGAAGCAAGACCTGAATAGGCCATTTGGCGGAATCATTAATATAGAGAATGGCATGCATATACGTATTCCAGTAGGCTACCGCGTAGAAAAGTGAAATAGTTGCAATAGAGGGCATAGCTAACGGCAGCATAATTTTAAAGAAGATGCCAAAATCGTTACACCCATCCATCTTGGCCGATTCCTCCAGATCATCCGGTAGCGCCTGAAAAAAGTTACGCATAATAATCAGGTTAAATGCATTAATGGCCACGGGAAGGATCAGAGACCAATACGAATTGATGAGCCCCATGCTTTTTACAACCAGGAAAGTTGGAATCATCCCCCCGCTAAACAACATGGAAAACACGACAATGAAGTTAATCGTATTTCGGCCAAGCAGATATCTTCGGGATAATCCGTACGCCATAAAAGCAGTAAAGATCATACTCACCACGGTACCGACTACAGTCACTCCGATCGAAACCCCTAGTCCTCTGAAAATCGTTGGGGTCGACAGGATATACCGATATGCATCCAGGGAAAAAGTGACAGGGAACAAAATGAATTTTTTAGCTACCACTTCTTGGGTTGAGGCAAAAGAGCTGGCGATGATATTCAGAAAAGGCAAGAGACAAGTGAGGGCAATGAGAATTAATAATGTACTATTTACGATGGTAAAAATACGACTGCCCAGCGATTCTTTTTTTAGTGATTTTTGCACCAAGTGATTGACCTCCTCGTAATCGTTTACATGTAAACTGTACCAAGAGGGCGGAATTCCGTATATAATCAAATCTTGAGGTGTTCTCCTAAGCATGGAAAAAAGAGGGTAATCATTAGGTTGTGTAGTAATCATTAGGTAAGGTGAAAATCCGGAAAATAGGCGGTATATAAGGTTTTGTAAACGCTATCATTTGATGATTATATGCGTAATGCCAAAAATCACGTACTCTTGAAAACGTATACAGGAACGTTTGAAGGAGGTCGAGCTAATGAAAGTTTCAAGTGTCCCCGCACCGAACATGAAACCGAATATGAAAAAGAAAAAGAACAACAGAACGACGGAAAATCTTTTACGTATGCAAAAACATAAGTTGCTGTATCTGATGGTTTTACCCGGGCTGGTGTACTTCATTATTTTTAAGTATTTCCCTATGGGCGGCTTGGTCATTGCGTTTCAGGATTATCAAGCCTTTTTGGGAATCACGGGCAGCTCGTGGGTAGGAATGAAGCATTTCATTCGTTTATTTACCGAGCCCACGTTTTTCATGCTATTACGTAACACCCTGGTTTTGTTTGCGCTCAACATTGTGATCTTCTTTCCATTACCGATCATTTTGGCATTGATGCTGAATGAGGTAAGGAAGCTTGTTTTTAAAAATATCATCCAAACGATTATCTACATCCCGCACTTTATGTCATGGGTCATCATTGTTTCGATTTCTTATGTATTTTTAACCGTAGACGGCGGGGTACTGAATGAAATGATTGCTGCACTAGGCGGTGAGAAGATCAGCTTCTTAACTTCCCCGGAATGGTTGCGTACCGTTTATATGGGGCAAGTGATCTGGAAGGAACTCGGCTGGTCTACCATCATTTATTTATCGGCGATTACAGTCGTGGATACGCAACTGTATGAGGCAGCAGAAATGGACGGTGCCGGACGTCTCCGAAAAACATGGCATGTTACCTTGCCTGCGATTCGCCCAGTCATTATTACGTTGTTAATTCTGAAAATCGGCAGCACGCTGGATTTGGGCTTTGAGCATATGTATCTGCTATTGAACTCATTAAACCGCGAGGTTGCCGAAATATTTGACACCTACATTTATACAGCAGGCTTAAAGAATGGACAATTAAGCTTCAGTACGACGGTAGGACTTTTTAAAGGCGTGGTGGGATTAATCCTGATCATGGGTTCCAATCGACTGGCCAAGAAATTTGGTGAAGACGGCGTTTACTAATGACGACGGGAAGGATGCGGAATGGTACGGTTTGTAGAAAACATGAACAAATGGTGCATGCGCCTGCTCCGGCTGGTTTACCTTAATTTGCTATGGACGGTTGCGACGATCCTGGGCTTGGGATTTATAGGCGTGGGACCTGCTACTGTCGCTATGCTCAGTATTTTAAGGCAATGGATTCGGGGGAATGAGGAGGTCGCCATTTTCTCCACGTTTGTACGTTACTTTAGAGAAAGTTTTAAAGAAGCGGCGATCATTGGAGCGATTTACAGCCTCGTGGGCTACGTGCTCTATGTGGATATCGTCAATGTCTCATCCTGGTATGTTCGCGTAGTGACGCTTATTGGAGCCTTTTTGTATCTCATCTCGTTGGCGTACATTTTCCCGTTACTGGCTCATTATGATTGGAAAGGGATCAAGCTGAAAATCAGAATGTCCGTGGTGATTGGGTTTTCGTATTTACAATATACACTTGTTCTTTTTGTTGCGATTGTCGCGCTTTTTACATTGATTCTAGGCTTGTACCCAGGAATTCTGACTTTTGCCGGAGCCAGTATCATCGGTTATCTCGTGATGTGGATGACGCATCAGGTGTTTAGCAAAATAGAGCGAGAGGTTCTGGTGAAAGAGGAAGATATGGCATGAATATACGATCAGAAAAGGAGCAAACACAATGAAAAAAGGGATATCGATGAAAAAGGGAGTATCGGGCCTTCTTGCCGTACTTATGGTCATGAGTGTTTTTTTAGCTGCTTGCGGTGACAAGGGGGCAGAGGATCAAGGCAGCCAAACCTATGATCCGAATTCAAAGCTGGAATTAACCTGGTTAAATGTATTGCACACAGCCTCTCCACCTACAGACACGATTAAGGACAAAATTGAAAAATACACGAATTCCAAGATTACGTTCAACTGGGTTCCTGATGCATCGAAAGAAGAGAGAATCACTACAGCGCTGGCGTCTGGTGAATTGGCGGATATCGTGACTCTTACGATGATGACAAATTCTTCAGTTCGAAGTTCATTGAAATCAGGTCTATTCTGGGATGTAGGGAGTTATTTGGACGATTATGACAATTTAAAAAAGATACCTCCCGAAGTTAGAAATGCAGCCTCCATCGAGGGAGTTCTGTATGGAGTTCCATTCCAGAAAAATTTGGCACGAGCAGGCTTGGTTATTCGCAAAGATTGGCTGGATCGTTTAGGACTTAAAGTACCTACGACCCTGGATGAGCTTTACGAAGTTGCGAGAGCGTTTACAGAAGATGATCCGGACGGTAATGGCAAAAAGGATACGACAGGCTTTGGCGACAGATCTGATCTGCGCTACAGCAGCTTTAAAACCTTAAGCTCTTATTTTGGCACACCTAATGGCTGGAAAGTAGATGAGAATGGCAAGTTTACGCCGGAATTTGATACACCTCAATATTTGGAAACGATAAAGTATTCCAATAAATTATATAAGAACGGGTATATATCGAAGGATTTCGCCGTAACCGCTAAAACCGATCAGCAGCAGCAATTTGCTCAAGGGAAAACCGGAATTTATACGGGAATGGTGGATATCACCAACTTGAGAAATCTGTCACAAGGCTTGCAAAAGGGGCTTGAATTGGTGCCTGTAAATAAAATCTCCAATGGAGACGGTAAATATCACATTTGGTCCGAGGGCAGCGGAGTTGGCGGTTTGCTGGCATTTCCTAAATCCGAGGTGAAGACGGAAGCTCAATTGAAGAGATTACTTCAATTTGTCAATGATTTGATTGATGAAGAAGTATTTATGGACATGACAGGTGGTATCAAGGGAACTCATTATGACATTGATAATGAAGGAGCTTTCAGAATTATTAACACCGATTTGTGGCAAGCAGATGTACAGCCGTTTGCAAGCTCCAGACCGAGTGAAGTAACTTACACGTTAAAAGATGCCAACCCTGAAAAGGAACTGGCCAATCAATTAATCAAGGAAAATAACGAATTTGCCGTTTTGGACCCAACCGTTCCTCTGGATTCTGTAACTGCCAATGAAAAAGGAACTGAGCTCGAAAAAATTATTACCGATGCTACGTTCAAATTTATTATGGGTGAGACCGATGAAGCCGGATTTAAAGCAGCGGTAGAAAACTGGAAAAATTCCGGTGGATCACAGATTATTACTGAATACGAAGAAGCGTATAAGAAATCGAAAAAATAAGGATATAGATATAGGTTGAACATCAGTGTACATGAAGTGCCACTACGCAGGCGGATGGTGCTTACCATCGCTGACGCTTGTTCAGCACCATTCCGCCTACTCCGTTTTCCAGTGTATTTTTAAGTTCAGCCTATACATCATTTTCGTAT
Source organism: Paenibacillus sp. RC21 (assembly GCF_044907935.1). Classification (NCBI taxonomy): domain Bacteria; kingdom Bacillati; phylum Bacillota; class Bacilli; order Caryophanales; family Paenibacillaceae; genus Paenibacillus; species Paenibacillus sp. RC21. The sequence continues at coordinate 569,819 of NZ_JBIYCS010000002.1, read as the reverse complement.
TCACAAAAAATGAAGACAGGAGAGAACGAGATGCAAATGTATAACATTGTAGATTATGGAGCACCTCAGGATGGTACGACGTTGGCAACAGGGGCGATTGCGGCTGCGATCGAAGCGGCCAGTAATGCCGGGGGAGGAACGGTATTTGTTCCCTCGGGTACGTATCTGACAGGCGCAATCTTTCTGAAAAGTAACATTGAGCTGCATTTAAGCCCCGGTGCAATTCTTTCCTTCAGTACGGATTTGGTTGATTATCCTGTAGTAGAATCCAGATGGGAAGGCATTCAGCGAGAAGTACATGCGTCGTGTATTTATGGGCAGAACCTAGAGAATATTTCAGTTACAGGCAGCGGAACGCTGGACGGAAATGGTCAACCGTGGTGGGAAAAGCATCGGAATCATCCCGAGGAGTTACAGTACCCGAGACCCAAATTAATCAGCTTTGACCGTTGTCAGCGGGTCACCATTAAAGATATCATGTTGAAAAATTCCCCCAGTTGGACTGTAAACCCTATCGCTTGTTATAACGTTACGATTGACAATGTGTCCATTCTTAACCCGGCGGATTCCCCCAATACGGATGGCATTAATCCCGAATCCTGTTCCAATGTTCGTATTAGTAACTGCAATATTGATGTGGGCGATGATTGTATTGCGATCAAAGCAGGAACCGAAGATACACAGGAGAGGATTCCTTGTGAAAATATAACGATTACCAACTGTACGATGGTGCATGGACATGGCGCTGTCGTACTGGGAAGCGAGATGAGTGGAGATATCCGTAATGTCACGATCAGCAATTGTGTGTTCAAGCAAACGGATCGGGGCATCCGCCTGAAATCAAGACGGGGACGTGGCGGAATCATCGAGGATATTCGCGTTAGCAATATTGTGATGGAAGATGTGATTTGTCCATTTATTCTGAATCTCTATTATTTCTGCGGACCTCGGGGCAAAGACAAATATGTCTGGGACAAAAATCCCTATCCAATTACCGATGAAACGCCTTGCTTTAGACGGATTCATTTTTCCGATATCACGGCACGACAGGTTCATGCGGCTGCTGGATTCTTATACGGACTTGCAGAACAATATATTGCTGAAATTACATTTTCCAATATTGATATTTCTATGGCGAAAAATGCGATTCCCGGCCGTCCTGCCATGATGACAGGGATCGAAGATATGAACAACCGTGGTTTTTATCTAGGCAATGTTAGAGATATCCGTTTTCAACAGGTGACCATTGAGAATCATGAAGGCCCTGCTTTTTATATTGAAAACGGGGAAGGCGTTGAAGTCAACCGTTGTCATTCGAAAAATACAAACCAGCCTGAAAAGCTGATCGAACAAGTGACGATACAACCTTCTGAACAAAATGTTTTTAATTGAGGATTTTGCAAAAATCCTGATTTAGGAGGGGCATGGAAGGAGGGAACACGTGGATAAGCTGCAAGCATTATTGGGAGATCTTCCGGCAGATCGACCCGTTACAGCTACCGTGCTAAAGCAAGAGGAGCAAGAGGGATACCAACTGGAATCTCTCCTGCTGGACATAAACGGAATCGAGCCTGTGCCAGCTTATATAGCCACACCACTACAAGGAAACAGTCCGTTTCCATTGGTCATTTTCAACCATTCGCATGGGGGCAATTATACGAATGGACGCAAGGAATTTATCCATAGCAGCTCTTACTTGCAGCAGCCCTCGTTTGCCAAAACCCTGACAGACATGGGCTATTGCGCTTGTTGTATTGACATGTGGGGCTTTAATGAACGTGGGGGCAAAACCGAAAGTGAGCTGGTAAAGGAGATGCTCTGGCAGGGCCAGGTGCTGTGGGGCATGATGCTGTACGATAACCGTCGTTTGGTGGACTATATGTGCCAGCGAGAGAGTGTTGATGCTTCCCGCATCGCAACGATTGGCATGTCGATGGGAGGTCTGATGGCGTGGTGGCTGGCAGCGTTAGATGAGCGGATACAGGTCACCATTGATATTTGCGGACAGGTAGATGCCCATACGCTGATCGCCAAAAGGGGACTGGATCACCATGGCTTCTATTCCTATGTCCCCGGCTTGCTAAAGCATTTTACCACGTTGGATATTCAAAAGCGGATTGTTCCCCGTCCACGAATGAGCATAACAGGTCAAAATGACCGAATGTGTCCTATTGAAGGAGTCGAGCATCTGGCGAAAGGACTGCTGGAAGCTTACCAGGAAGCAGGTCACCCTGAACATTGGCAGCCTGTGATCGCAGGTGGCGGGCATATGGAGACCTTGGAAATGCGAATGGCGTGGCAGTCATTTTTAGCAGAACATCTGTAATTCCAATGAAAGGATTGGGGCAACCATGCTGGTAGGGAAAGAATCCTTTTGTGATTTTCATACGATTCAGGAGGCGATTGCTGTATTGGAGCAGTCGCCTTCTAACGAAATGGAAACGCTGTATATTTTATCGGGTACCTACGAGGAGGAGGTGCGGATCTACCGTTCGTGTCTTCATATCATAGGCATCGGACAGGTAGACATTCGAATGCATCGGTATGCCAGGGAGCTGGATGAGGCAGGCGAGGAAATAGGAACCTTTGCGACTCCCACTTTATTTTTAGGCGGTAGCCATCTGATTTTGGAAAATCTCACGATTTCCAACACGGCGGGACAGGGGGAAGCCATTGGACAGGCTGTTGCCGTATATGCTCACTGTGATAAAACGGTTTTTAGAAACTGCACCTTTCGCGGGCATCAGGATACATTATTTACAGGCCCCTTGCCTCCGGCACCGAAAGAACGGCTAAAGTTTGGCGGCATTCATTTGAAAGAACATCATGCCCACTATCGCCAGCTTTATCAGCAATGTTATATCGAGGGAACGGTAGACTTCATTTTTGGTGGGGCTACCGCTTATTTTGAACATTGCGAAATTCGCAGTTTGCGCCATCATGAGAACCAAACGAGCTACGTTACAGCCGCCTCCACTCCCCACGGACAAGCGTATGGCTATGTATTCAATCATTGCTACTTAACCGCAGAGCCTGATATTACCCCGGTATTTTTGGGGCGTCCGTGGCGTGAGTATGCCAAGACCGTATTTGTGGATTGTAAAATGGGCGAACATATTGATCCACGGGGTTGGGACAATTGGGACGATGCTGCAAATGAGAAAACAGTTTGCTATCAGGAGTATGGTGTATCCGATGTTGCCTCGTTGCGTAGGCAGCGTGTTCGGTGGGCGGGTTGTTTTGAAACAGGAGCAGAAGTGTGGAGCAAGGAGCAGGTTTTTGTTGGAGACACTTTTTGGAAGCAAGGAGGAGCAATTTCTCATGATGATCCAAAATCCCATATTAAAAGGCTTTAATCCCGATCCGTGTATTGTACGAGTCGAGGATACTTACTATATTGTCGTGTCATCGTTTGAGTGGCTGCCGGGAGTACGGGTGTATCAGTCCACAGATTTGGCTCATTGGGAGCACTGTACAGATATTTTGACCGATCAGGTTGATTTAAAAGGAAACCCGAAAAATTGCAGCATTTGGGCGCCGCAGCTGAGCTACGCGGATAACCTTTTTTATCTGCTCTATACGGATGTGAAGAGCACCAGACGTCCGTTTAAGGACGTTCATAATTTTGTGATGACGGCGCCTGCGATTCATGGCCCATGGTCAGACCCGGTTTATCTCAACAGTAGTGGATTCGATCCGTCTTTATTTCACGACGAGGATGGACGTAAATGGCTATTGAATGCATTGTGGGATTACCGCATGTTGGACAGCAATAAATCTTCAGGTATTGTTATGCAGGAATACGATAGCAGGCAGCAACGACTTATTGGCGAGCCTGTGAAAATTTTTGATTGCACGCCTTTGAAAAAGACAGAAGCCCCTCATATCTACAAGCAAAACGGATATTATTACCTTATTACAGCGGAAGGTGGAACGGGTACGGGACATGCGGTAACCGTAGCCCGTTCGAAGCAGCTATCCGGGCCTTATGAAGTAGACCCGCATAACCCGATGCTTACGTCACGCGATCGTCCTGAATTCCCTTTACAATGTGCAGGACATGGCAGTCTTGTACAGACGCCAGATGGCGATTGGTATATGGCTCATTTATGTACTCGTCCATTGGAAGGGAAGTATGCCATTTTAGGGCGAGAAACAGCCTTGCAGCACGTGTACTGGAATGATGAAGGCTGGCTGCGATTAACCGGCGGGGGCCATACGCCGCAATTCGAAGTGCCTGCACCTATCGGAACCAATTTCTCGGCAGGGCAGAAGCACAGCTTTATATTCGAAGACTTTTTCGAGGGGCCCGTTTTAAATAAAACGTGGAACACATTGCGCATACTGGCGGATGACCGTTGGTGCTCACTGAGCCAGCGTCCGGGCTATCTTCGAATTCTGGCTGGAGAATCCATTCAAAGTCTGTTTCATCATCATGTGCTTGCCATCCGACAAACCGATCATCATTTTCGGGTGGAAACGGCACTGGAATATCAACCTGTCAGCTATTTGCAAATGGCGGGGCTCCTGCTGTATCTAAATGATGAAAATTATCTATATGCCTATGTCAGCTATGAAGAGGGACAAGGGAAAGTGCTGCGCATGATGCGATGTGAAGCAGATACATTCACATTAGTTCCCCATGCGATTACACTTCAGGAGGATCTTCCTATACATTTGGCCGTAGAAGTCCATGCAACCCAAGGACGATTTTATTACCATCTCGGGAATGAACCCACCTGGACTCCACTTTTTGAAAAGCAAAATATCAGCTTTTTATCAGGTGGATTTACAGGGAATTTTGTAGGGATTGCCGCCCACGACATGCAACAATTTCAAGGCAGCTACGCCGATTTTAGCCACTTTTTGTATCATGGGCAAGACCATCTATCCTCTTAAAACAAAAATATAACGAGTGTGTTGTCTATCCAACATTTTGTCTTTTTGATGATTGCAGCAGGCGGGCCGCCGCTATAACATATAAGTGCAACACATGTTGTTTAAGCAACCGCAGTCATCCGATGGAATTGAAGGAGCAGGATTTGCTGCCCCTTGCTTTCAAGCAAGGGGCTTTTGGATCTTTTTCATAAAAACGGAGTAGGCGGAATGGTGATGTACAAGCAGCAACAGCGATGGGAGGCACCATCCGCCTGCGTAATGGCGCGTTATGTACATTTTATAGTAAAATCATCGGAATAAGCGAAGTGGAGGAAGAAATTCATGAAATCCGTTTTACATCATTACATTGCTGAGCTTGAATTTACCGGGGATCTATTTTCGGACGTAGAGAAGCTTTTTAACAAACATAACGCAGAAGCTACGTGGGTCCATTGTACGAAGGTAGCCCATGAAGCTAAGGAACTGGCTCTACAATTCCATGCTGATCCGGCTATAGCTGAACGAGCGGGGTGGTTGCACGATATAGGCACCATCATCCCCAATGAAGATAAAGTAGCTGTAGCACAGGCATTACATATCCCCATTTTAGAAGAAGAATTAGCATTTCCGTATATCCTGCACCAAAAGCTGTCCAGAGAGATGACTATTCAGATCTTTGGACTAACGGATCCGATGCTGCTGAATGCGATTGAATGTCACACAACGCTGCGGAAGTCCATGAGTCTGCTGGATAAGATTTTATTTGTAGGAGACAAATTGTCATGGGATCAAGCACACGCCGCGCCTTTTCTAAAAGAGATAAGGAAGAATGTGAACGATCATTTGTTGGATGAAGCGATTATGATTTATTTTAACCATGTGTGGAGCAATAAAGAGAAGATGAAGGTTGTGCATCCCTGGTTATTAGAAGCCAGACAGTCTTTATTAAAAGAGCCCAAAGGAACATTCACGGATGTATTCGAGTAAGCTCAAGCACCTTTAGGGGTGCTTTTTTCATGGCTTTTGAGCTTCACCTTTTCACGTTATAACCTCGTAAAACCTCTAAAAAAACGGTAGCCGCTTTCGTTTCAAATACCGCAGAAGGGGTCAGAAAAGAGAATTTTCGAACGACCGGGAAGCCGCTTATATCCAACACTTTTAAAGTGCCCAAGGTGAGTTCCTTTTGAATTGTCCACTGTGACAGCAAAGAAATGCCCAAGCCTGCTTCTACAGACTCTTTAATAATCTGAGTGCTGCCAAAATCCATAATATGAGCAGGGGCAAACTGAAATCGTGCAAACATCTTTTCCGCCGCTTCCCGGGTTCCAGAGCCTTCTTCGCGCAGAATCCAAATGTCCTCTTGTAGCTCACTTAATCCCACTTGAGCTTTACCAGCCAAACGATGATGATGTGGAACGACAATATACATTTCATCTTCTGCAAACGGTTCAATGTACAAATGGTCATGCTGAAATTCTCCTTCAATAATCCCCACATCCAGTTGATTGCCGATCACCAATCTTTCAATTTCCTGAGTGTTGCCGATGCTAATGGAGGGCTGAATGAGCGGATATTGACTTCTCATTTGCGCAATCACATGAGGAAGTACGTACTCTCCGTACGTGTAGCTTGCGCCAATGGACAGATTGCCTTTTGCTGTATTCATCAACTCGTCCACTAAATACTGCATTCGGGTGTGGAGGCGGATAATTTCCTGGGCATGATGATATACAATTTCACCGGCTTTGGTTAAACGCACATATTTATTACTTCGCTCCAAAAGCCGGGCTCCCATCGTACGCTCCAGCGTTTGAATGTATTGACTTACGGCAGGCTGGGTCATGTGTAACTCTTCGGCTGTTCTTGTGAAGTTTTGTTTCTCCGCTGCCATAACAAATACGATTAAAGATTGATCCAAAGCCAACTCCTCCATTTTCATCATATGTATTTACTTATGAATACTATTATAATGATTTATTTTACTTATGACAAAATACGCATTAAGCTTTATGAAGACAGAATTGGAGGTATTCACCATGAGCAGTCACATAAAGCGCATGAAATGTTCACTAAGTTCCGGTTTATCACAAAAGCGTTCCCCACACTCTAACCGAAATCGCTTTATCCAGCGTATCTTAGGCATTGGACTGACCATGATATTTGCATCCGTGGGGTATGGTCTGAACGAAATACCTGGCTTTCATTATGTAGGCCCTTTGGCTTGCGCCATGTTTCTCGCAGTCTTATACCGACAGCTATGGGGATATCCCGAAGCTTTACACTCAGGGGTTGAGTTTTCGGCTAAAAAATTGCTGAGAGGGGCTATCGTATTATACGGACTAAAGCTCAATATGGATGTTGTTATTCATCACGGTATGGGCTTGCTCCTGCGTGATATGGGTACCGTCGTATTTTCCATCCTGTTTACGATGTGGCTGGCCAAGCGCTTTAAGGCAGATGCTTCGCTCTCGCTTCTTCTCGGTATTGGGACAGGTGTCTGCGGTGCGGCTGCGATTGCGGCTGTCTCTCCCCTGTTGAAATCCAAGGATGAGGATACGGCTATAGGAGTAGGGCTCATTGCTTTGGTCGGAACTGTATTTGCCATTTTGTTTACTGTCCTTCGATCCTGGCTTCCTTTGACGGATATGCAATATGGAATATGGTCAGGCATCAGTTTGCATGAAATTGCACATGTGGCCTTAGCTGCTGAACCTGCCGGACAGGATGCTCTCGCGATTGGCTTACTAGCCAAGCTGGGCCGTGTCTTTTTGCTAATACCGCTTAGCTTTATGATCATGTACTGGATGAAGCGAACCGGAAAGATCCACTCGGATGCGAAAATGGAGTTCCCCTGGTTTCTCATTGGATTTGTCATAACAAGTTTGATCGGTAGCTATGTTTTGGGAAAATATATCGTAGTTCCTTCTAGTCTGATGAACGGACTTTCTCACATCACCACATTTATGCTAACGATGGCAATGGTAGGCATGGGGCTGAATGTGAGCTTTAAGACCTTGCGGGAGAAAGCGGTGCTTCCTTTACTGGTGCTGTCCATCACCTCGGTCATTCTTGCAGGCTTAACATTTTTAACCGTGTGAATAAGGATACAAAAGAAGTCTCTGCTCGCTATGTAGCTGGTAGAGACTTTTTAGTGCTGTAAATGATAAACTTGAGATATGTGATGACTTATCCGTAACTTTTTACATATTATTGGCGTCTATCAAAATGGCGGGTACTGAGGATACTAGATTGCACGATTTTCATAAGTGAAAATTTATAGAATGGTAGGGTACATAATGAAGAAAATTTGTTTTTTGGCTTTTTTATTTCTGTTTTTATGGGTATTTCCAGGGGAAACTCACGCTACGTCTTCAAGTTCACATATTGAGCTGGATGGTAAAGATTTAAGTACTGCGAAGGGAATTCAGATCCAGGAAATAAAAGGTAATGTGTTGGTCCCACTTCGTCTCATTGTGGAGGAATTGGGTTATAAGGTCAATTGGGAGCCCAAGACAAGTACGGTAACGATACAGGATCGAGATCATAACCTCAGCCTCCAGGTAAATAGCCCCATAGCGTCAGTCGATGGTCATCAAATGGGGTTGATGGTAGCTCCATTGCTTAAAGACGGAACGACTTATGTTCCGCTTCGCTTTGTATCTGAACAGACAGGGCTTGATGTGACATGGAGCAGCAAGTTAAAAACGGTGTTTCTGACTTCCCCACCTGTCTCAAGCGGAAGTAGTGTTTCTTTGAATCAGGATTCAGAAGAAACACTGGAGTCAACATCTACTGAGCCTGTTACATCTACTATAGCTCCTGATACAATCGTCCCTGAGCCTGTCATCTCTTCCGACGGACATGCTCAAGGGATCGATGTCTCTCACTATAATGGCAATATAGATTGGCAGCAGGTTGCGGCCGCAGGCAAGACATTTGCTTTCATCAAGGCTACTGAGGGGACAGCATATCAAGATAATCAATTTTTAGCAAATGTTCAGGGTGCGAGGGATGCCAACATACTGGTCGGTGCTTATCACTTTTTGAACGCTACAACTACGGATGGTGCTCGTCAGGAAGCTGCTAATTTTGCCAGGGCTATAGAATCAGCAGGGGGCAGTCTGGATCTTCCACCAGTGATGGATTATGAAAATAACCCAAAAGGTCTTACTCCTGCGCAAATTAGTGAAGTGGCTCATGCATTTTTGGATGAAACGGAGAAGCTTACCGGACGTCTGCCAATCGTGTACACGGGAAATGTCTTCGCTTCCAAGTTTGATCCTACACTTTCTATGTATAAATTGTGGGTAGCCAGATACAGCACCACTCAAAAACCGACTGCAGTTCCAGCCTGGGATAACTGGTGGGCCTGGCAGTACAGTAGCACAGGTAGTGTTCCGGGTATCCGTGGTAATGTGGATTTGAATGAATTCAATGGAACGATAGATGAACTCCGTTCTTCGCTGGCGGGAGATATTGAATAGCAGAAGCTTATGACAATAGTAAATCCTCGCGAATCTGGCATAGGATCGGCGAGGATTTTTGGCGTCTAATCGTCTAATTGGGCATAATCCATACGATTTCACAGATCCGGACAAAGAATTTCTTTCCGTACACATCCAAAATAACATGATCAGGTTTACAATCCACTACACAACCGTCAATTCTGCCACGAGTGGTCTCCAGTACAACATATTTGCCAATGACCGATTTTAATGTTTCTACCACATACGGGTCTACAGGGGTTACCATGATGTGATGAGGGGTATGGTGGTGATGGGGAAAAGGTTGGTTCGTACTGTAATTAAGCGCTTGATTTGGATTCAATTGCTTCACTCCTTCATGATTAATTGTGATATCTTATGCTCCTGCCCAGAAAGGGTGTAGGCGGATGCCCAATCGACGGAAAGATTCACATCATTGCCGATAAGCCCGGTCCATAGGAAGCCTCTATACATAAGCTATGATGTACCTTGAATTGAAGGAGGAACTTACCATGAGTGAATGCGAAAGAGGTTGTGGCGGCGGTCAAGGATACCCAGGCGGAGTTTGGACATCAACAGGGGCTATCCTGGTACTGTTCATTCTGCTGGTCATCATCACCAAGTCGTTATGGATCTAATTTGAATTGAGTGTATTAAATCCCTCACCGGTGTATAGCTGGTGGGGGATTTAGCATTTTAAGGGATTCAAGTGACTTGTTTGGATTGTAAAACACCCCAAATAGCAGTTACCACTCCCTGACGGATGAGTGTCGGGGGTGGTAGCTGTCATATGAGGTGTCAATCGGTTTGGTAGACAGGGCTTGACGGGTGCAGTGGACTAAATTAAAGCAATCGCTAATAGGGTGAACAGGCTCAAGGTTAAGATTTGATTACCATATCCATAGCCAGGATAAAATGCAGAGGTTTGAACACGCCCGTTTGATTCCGCTTTTAAGTACACATTATTGCGATCCACCTTCACGATGGTTCCTTCGTGCTGTTGTCCGTCCATAGTCAAAACACGTACCCGTCTGTTCATACAGCCCAAGCAGTTGTAATAAGCGTCCATTCAATCACCCCCTCTTGTACATTCGCATTTTATGAGAGGAATGATGTAACGGTAACGGCTAATATACAGGGAGAGGGCATTCCCACGGATTTATGATCTTATCAGGGTCAGGTCCATTCATGATAAGGGTTAAAGGCGAAGCCGGGATATCCGTTTGTAGGGGCATAGTTTCTTTCCGGGGCGACCTGTTGGTATGGGGGAGTATCGGCAAGTCTCACATGTATTCCCGTTTTTTTGGCCTGCTGGTGCTTGCAGTCATTAGGCGGACCGATGATCACAGGCTTTTTGATAGGAGCGAGCGCTTCCTGAATTTTATTCTCATTCAGGCAGTAGGTATGAGCCAGAATATTGCTTGGCGTTAATCGCAAGATGTCGGAGCCGAGGATGAATTCAGGGGTGGGAGCATTAAAAATCGCTATCAAATGAGTATGATCCATTGTGGCGACCTCGTAGTGCCACCATCCCTGGGGAACATTAGCGACCTGACCAGGTATGAGCGGGAAATGGTGCAACTCGCGGGTGAAAGGGTTAATTAGTGACACGGTCACTGCTCCAGAGACGCAGTATACCAGTTCTGCTGCATTTTGGTGGTAATGAGGCTCTACGACGTTGGCTGTGCTGAGGTAAATATCCAGCAGCGATATATTCGCCAACGTATTTAGTTGCTGGATCGAAAGCTCGTTGATGTAGTTTTGAGCATCCTTTTGAAATAAAACATTGTCTTTTAAATCATAAGTAAATTGTGCGGAGGGAGAGGTGTAATCCATATATGAATCCACGCGTCGTTCCTGCCTTTCTGCTATTTAAAATTTGATGATCGTACAGCTACCCTATGCATTCGCCCAATGTTGTGTGCAAGGGATAGGGGCACTCGTCAGTCCGCTAAGGCTACGTTATTTGTATGCGCAGTCATAGGACCAGAGCCGGATGATACGTAAATGCGGCTTGTGGTATACTGCAACGGACGTGTGAGAGCATCTTTGTCCGATTCCGTATGTAGCAACGCGTCATTTCCGCAGCTAGGCATAAGCTATAGCCCAAGAAACATCATCGGATAAACGCCCCTGAGTTGTACAGGCCGGAATGGTTGTACCGGACAGAACAAGAAAGAGGAGGTTGTCTGGAATATGAAAAAATGTTCTATGTTGATCCTGTCCTGTGCATGTATGCTGGGTGCTGTGTTGTCGGTTGCTCCAGGACAAGTACAAGCGCAATCGTCAACGCTGACGAAAGGGGCTCAGAGTGAGCAGGTGCTGGAGCTTCAACAGCAGCTTCATTCGCTCGGTTATTTTAAAGCCGGTTTTACCGGGTATTACGGATCCTTGACCAGTAAAGCAGTTGCCCGTTTCCAACGGGACTACGGCCTTACGCCCGACGGTGTAGCCGGAGCGACAACGCAAGCCAAGCTGGATTCCTTCGGGAAGGTGCGTTTAACCGCCCTGGAGCAGTTGGCCCGGATTATTTATGCCGAGGCACGCGGGGAATCTTTTCAAGGGCAGGTAGCCGTGGGGGCGGTCGTATTAAATCGTGTGCAGTCCAATGAATTTCCAAGCTCGATTCCGGACGTTATTTTGCAGCCAGGCCAGTTCACCGCTGTACAGGATGGTCAATACCGCCTGAAACCGAACAAGACCGCGTATCGTGCGGCAAGACAGGCTCTTAATGGTGCTGATCCGACGAACGGGTCCCTGTTTTATTACAATCCGGCCATTGCCACAGCCAAGTGGAGCAAGAGCCGTCCGGCTGTCATTTCACTCGGCCGCCATACGTTTACAAATTAATTCAACGTAAGAACACGTAACTCGTTAGTCGTCAGTTGCTCCCTGTAGCCAGGAGCAGTGGCGGCTTTTTTTGCATATTCACAAATTTGTAATATATTAGTGTCGATTTCTCTATTTTAATATTAAAATTTCTACATATTTTTCCGATACTATTAATAGTAAAAAATATGATTTCAAAGGAGTCTTACTGAAATGAGTCAAAATCCTTACAGCATCGAAGTGGATCAAACCATTAAAACGGTACATATGGCGGTGAACGGTGTGTTTAGCCCGACTGAGTATGATAGTTTTGTCAATGAGTATGTATCCAAGACTTCCTCTATTCAGGCTTCCAGCTTTACGCTCAAAGTAGACTGTACCCAATTGGCACTGCTGGGCCCAGGAGAAGTAGAAAAACTGAAAGGTTCTTTTGTACGGTATAAAGAGACCGGATTTGCCAAAGTGATTTTTGTTATCAGCCTTCAACAAACGATTATTAAAATGCAACTCGGTCGTGTAGCACGTGAAGCGGGATTAAACAACGTAGATATCGTCGTACAATAATGTTCTGAAGCGGTGACAAACAGCGAGATGAATGTGTAAGGGGGAACCTGCTGATGAGCCATATTAGAATAAAGGCATTGGGTGTGTATCATCCGCCTCATTCAGTAGATAACGAATATTATATCCGTCATTTTGGCAAACAGGGCAAAGATATTCGGCGCTTCATGGAGCATATGGGCAGGAAAAAGCGTTACATTATTGATCACCCGGACGAGAACGGTTTGGCGATGGGGATCGCGGCTGCCAAGAAAGCGCTGGATCAGGCTCAAATGACAGGCCGTGATGTGGACATGATCGTGTTTTCCACCCAAGTCCCAGAGTCACTGTTCCCTATGAATGCCCTATTTATTCATCAAGCGATTGAGGCCAGACATGACGTGGTTGTCATGGATTCTAACGCGAATTGTGCAGGCATGACGGTGGCTGTCGATCAAGCCAGCCGATCCATGCTGTCTAGTCCTGACGTGAGGACAGCACTTATCATTGGTTCGGATTATAATTCACTTGTTTCTGGCCCTGAGGATGAAATTACTTATGCCAATTATGGGGATGCCGCTTGTGCGGTTATTTTGGAGCGTACAGAAGAGGATACAGGTTTTATGGATTCTATGTATTTTACGGACCCGGTCAACATAGATAAAATTTTGTACCCGGCTCAGGGATTAGCGGCAACACTCCAAGCAGATGCTCCGGGAAAATATATTCAGTGGCTTCCGTTTGACGCTAATATGGCCTTGCCCCCTACATTTGAGCTGCTTGAACGCATTTTGAAGAAGAACGGACTGGCGCCTCAGGATATACGGGCTTATTGCCTGTCCCAGTTTTCGCTGGCAAATGTGTTGAAGATTCAGGAGCACTTGAAGCTGGAGGATGCCCAAATGATCTATGTGGGTGATCGCTATGGCTACACGGGTACCAGCAGCCCGTTCATTGCCTTGTATGAAGGGATTGAATCCGGTCGCATCCGCCGCGGTGATTATGTGCTGTTCTGGACAATTGGAGCCGGATATCAGCTGGTTGCTATGCTGTTTAAATATTAAGGAATATGAAAAAGACCTTGCGGCCGCAGGGTCTTTTTGTGCATTATACCCATTCAATTGTAATGAGAGATTATTTTTCGCAGGCAATTCCGTCATGATCACGGTCGAGTGCTAAGCGGTAGCCGGGATCACCTTTGTAGAGAGGTGCCTTACCTGCCTTTTTAACAGCTGTACAGTTTTTGTAATAGACGGAACTTTGCGTAGCTGATTTATGGGATTTTTTTGATTTTTTGGCCTCCACGGTGGGGGCGAATTGAAGAGAAACGCTGAATACTAGAGCCGATGCCAGTGCGATGGAGATGATTTTGGATTGTTTGTTCATCCTTACTCTTCCTTTCTGTTCATGACTATAGTCCCGGTCCTTTATACAAATATGTAGGGGATTAGACTGATTATAGTCTATCAGAATCAGGGATATTTTTCTATAAAAAAGGATGAATGGATAGTTTATGGCTATTTGTTTGTGTTTTGTCCGATTGTTTTGTAAAGTTTATACATTGAATTCCTGAGGGGGCTTATATTGCGGACGTTTAATAGCATAATAGCTAGAGCGAAAATGGGACAACATAAAACAGGAGATGGAGTGTCATGACAATCGAAAATTTATTTTATGGGGACCGGATTAAACTATCCGCTGTCAGGGAAGAAGATGCCGAAACGATGTTCAAATGGGGAGAGGATGCGGAGTATCTGCGAAATGTGGATACGGACTTGGCACTTCCTTATACGCTGAAGCAAATGGAATCGGAAGGTTCACCCAGTTCGAATGAGGTCTATTTCCGGTTGAGAACGTTAGCAGATGATGTCCTGATCGGATTTGTGGCCATTCACGGGATTGAGTGGAATAATCGGATCGGCCAGTTGGCGATTGGCATAGGCAATACGGACTACCGTGGGAAGGGATACGGTGCGGAAGCGGTGCGTCTCATTCTTCGTTATGCTTTTTACGAATTAAATTTGAATCGGGTCGGTCTGGATGTTATTGAGTACAATGAACAGGCCATTCGAACCTACGAAAAGGCGGGTTTCCAGCTTGAGGGCAGGGTTCGTTCGGCTGTTCTTCGTGATGGCAACAGTTACGACCGTATTATGATGGGGATGCTGTATTCCGAATGGAATGAAAGCGTTAAAGTTTGAGAGATACACAATTTGTTCATAAAATATTCCATAAACAGTCTTTTAACAGGGTCAAAAGAGGTCTATAGTTAAGTTGTCACATACTGAGATACATAGTGTTTTCGGTGTGAGTCAAAGCTAAGGAGGAATTTACATGACAAACGTTGTAAGGTCCGTCACTTCACCCAAGAAATTTATTTCTGGCCAAAATCTGCTCTCGTCGTTAAATGACTACATTAAGGATTATGGCGATAAAGCCTTTATTATTTGCGATGAGTTTATACTTGAAAGGGCTCAAAGGGAGGCTGGCGCTTCTATTGAAGCGGCTGGCAATCAGGCCATTTTCGAGAAATTTCAATATGAATGTACTAAAGAAGAAATTGAGCGTAACCGGGAATTGGTGCGCAAACATAGCGCTAACATCATTATAGGAATCGGCGGCGGGAAAACGCTGGATACCGCTAAGGCAACGGCTTACTATGAAAAGCTGCCTGTCGTTATTTTCCCGACGATTGCTTCTACGGATGCCCCTTGTACAGCCCTTGCGGTTATCTACAAGAAAGATGGCTCCTTTGATGAGTATTTGTTCCTGCCAACCAATCCCGACGTTGTACTCGCAGATACGGGCATTCTGGCAGCGGCGCCTGCACGTTTCTTCGCAGCTGGCATCGGCGATGCGCTGGCTACTTATTTTGAAGCGCGGGCTTGTTATCAGTCCAATGGGGACAACCTCGTGCTGAACAAGCCTTCCACCACAGGGCTGGGGCTTGCCCGTCTCTGTTATGATACATTGCTGGAAAATGCCGTGAAAGCCAAGCTTGCGGTGGATCGTAAAGTATATACTCGTGCGGTGGAAGATACCATTGAAGCGACAATTTATCTGAGTGGTGTTGGTGCGGAATCAGGTGGTTTGGCAGCAGCTCATGCGATTCATAATGGCATGACGGCTGTTCCTTTACTGCATAAAGCACAGCATGGCGAGAAGGTCACATTCGGCTTGCTAACTCAGCTGGTGCTGGAAAATGCACCGAAAGAGGAACTGGAAACGGTCATCAAACTGGTTAAGGATGTAGGTCTTCCATTGACGCTTCGTGATCTGGGTGTAGAGGAGTTTGTCGAGGCTGAATGGCGTCAAGTAGCCGAAGCTGCCTGTGCATCGAATGACACGATGGTCAATATGCCGTTTCCGGTCAGTCCTGCTGACGTGTACAACGCCATCATTGCGGCAAATGCGATTGCAGAATCCTATCAGGGATAGTTTTTCCCTAAAGAACGAAAATATCTTTTGCAAAAACGGGTCTGTCATATTACTGGCAGGCCCGTTTGGTTTAAACGCGGACTTATATCATATCTTATTCTGACCGATATACATGTAACAGATGAAATTAGGAATGGTTACAGCAGGAGGAGATTTGATGTTGGTACATGGTAAAACACGAAGAGGCAGTTTGTACATCCATATGTCCAGCGGTTTTCATAAAATTGGAGATTATCGGGAAGAATATTCAGTAGCGCCGGGAGATCGACTGATGTCGAGATTGACCAAGCGGATCTATACCATTGTATCTGTGCATCTCGGTGAAGAGGCGTATGCCGATATTGATCTGGAAGAAGTGATTAGAAATAGTTAAGCGCTTGGTTAGACTCAAAAAAGCTTCAATTTCACTCATAGAGCGAAGTTGAAGCTTTTTTTGTTATTTCAGCGCAGAGCCTCGTTGAGAAGGTCCCGTGTGATAATATTATTTTGATTCATAAATGTTCTGATCGCTGATTGCGAATTGGTTGTGGATAGTTCCTTTCCCCAAGTCATGGCATAAGCCCAGGCGGGTTGATTTTTTAGTACATTGGCGCTCGGCAGAATATTACTTTCTCCAATTCCAATCGGCTTGCCTTGTGCAAGCTTGAGCAGTCCGGTGTAATAAGAGGCTTTGTAATCATTATTGTATATGTCAGCTGCGAGAATATCCACTCTGTTTATGCCTGGAAAAGTTCGACTGTACGGTGTGCTGTATACGTTCGGTGCATTCGGACTCCATACCCATAACAGATTATCTAGATGATGAACATTAACGAATCGGTCATACATCACATTCCACAGTTTGGCGTAATTTTGTTTGTTCCCCCACCAGAACCAGTTACCGTTCATTTCATGATAGGGTCTCCACAAAACAGGCACATCTGCATCCCGCAAGGTTTTGAGGGAGAGTGCAACCTCATCAATATCTGCAATCAGCTGTTGATATTGCGGGGTACCCGGTGTGATGTAACGATTAAATTCCGCCTGACTGAGCTTGGTTTGCACGTTTTTCCACGTTTTCGGTTTACCTGGTAACGCCTGATGAAAGGTGATCGCTACAATCCCGCCAGACTGGCTCCACTGGATCGCACTGTCCACAACACGCAGACGTTGCTCTTGTAAGGCTGCGTGGGACTGATTGGCTAATCCTCCAAACTCATAGCCATGGAGTCCTGCATATTGTCCGCTGATTTGTTGTAGCTTGTTATTTTGTTCATCCGGTGCCTCCAAATAATCATGCTGCCCGGAAATTAGCGTACCCCCCGGCACATTGGAAAGGTAGGTGAGTAGTTGCCTGGCTTTGGCAGAGGCCTGGGAATTAACAGGCGGAGCGGCATCAGCTATAATGAACGATTGCTGTAAGACACTGAATAGTAAAACAAGTAGTAGCAGTAGCACCCTTTGCAACCAAAAGCGTATTGAGTGAGATTTCATGGCGCTCCTCCTTTGATGACATCATGATGAAATTACAAGTTTTCTTTGCGCTTTCTCAGCTGGATACATGCGCTAATGAGGATTATTAGCAAACAGGAGAAAACCAACCAGTTCGGTTCCTGTGAATATATCCAGCTTTCCAGCAGAAGGAAGCCGAAAATCAACGCAAGCAAACCCATGGTAAGAACCATTTTGGTTTGCGCTGGACGGCGGCTACACTTGGAAATCCAGTGTATGATGCCCAGAACGATGGCTACCTGAAATAAAAACATGCCCGTTAACATTAAAGTAGCTAAAATGATTGGGGACATCGGTATCCTCCTCCTAAATTACAATCAGAATATGCAGGTTGTAACCGGGTGCGGATTCATGAATGTGAATTCAATATAGGTAGGCAAGTAGTTGTACTCTCGTTACAATCTAATTAAGTTGACTAAATTATACCATAACTACCGTCCTGCAATAAAAGGTGTCAAAATACCTACTCTGCCTTGATTCGCCATCGTACTCTATATTCAGTGAAATATTGACACATAGTTGTACACTTCATAAATATGCAGGAGAAGTGGGAAATATACAGTAAGCATGAGTATAAAATCAACGCGAAATCAGCGGGAAAGTTTGGTATCATTAAGGTGATATTGATAAGGGGGCCATTCACATGAATGAAGATAACCGACCGTTTTCTAGCCCTGTAGATGCTGAAGGAGCCAAAGCGAATTTTGATGCGAACCAGCGGAAGCTTCACTCTGAGGGAGCCTCTGGCTTATGGCGTCAGGTCAGCAATCTGCTTATTCTGGTTGGCGTGATTGCGTTGATTATTATTTTAGGTCGAGTGCTCTAAGGATAACATCTAAAAATAAAACCAAGAAGATTAGAAGAACAGGGGTGTGAAGTGGTGTTAAAGGCAGCGTTACTTTTTATGCTGGCTGGCATAGCCGAAATTGGGGGAGGGTACTTGATCTGGCAGTGGCTGCGTGAAGGGAAGACATGGTATGTCGGACTTTGCGGCGGGGTGATTTTGGCTGTCTACGGAGTCATTGCGACCTTTCAGGTTTTCTCCTCCTTTGGGCGTGTGTATGCAGCATACGGGGGTGTCTTTATAGTCCTTTCCATTGCATGGGGATGGTGGATTGATAAAAAGACACCTGATTTGTACGATATCGTGGGTGGCTTGATTTGCTTGGTCGGAATAGCCGTAATACTTTTTCCCCGATCTGGATGATAGGACAAAAAACCCTTTTTTATTTTTTTGAAAAACATGACTATTGATCTACATAAATGAGCTTCATATTCCGAAATAGAACTTAAGGAGGGGGTTCTATGAACTGGAATCAAATGAAGCTTAGAATGAAATTTGGCCATGCTGTACCGAAGAGTGAAGGGAATTTCTCAGTAGGTATCGTATGGGGAATCCTGATTAGTGTTGTGCTTTGGGTCTCGATTATTGGCTGGTTTATGCTTATTTTCAAGTGATCTCTAGGAATCACTATATAAGGCTGTTTAGTTAAATGCTACTTAAGTAACCCGTGCCCTATGACCCAGGTTTTAATCTGTAAAATCGTTACGAAGCTTGTCCAGGCCACGGTTTATAGCTTCATCAATCATATCTGTAGCAGCAGGAGTATCGGCATTGATGTCAGGAATACGATTAAAGCCTGGCTCGCGCTGATCTAACGACTGTTCATGTTCGACCTGATCGACGGTGCGATTCTTTTCTTCCCTAATGTTTTCTTTCATAATACATCACACGCTCCTTTACGAGTGCAAGCATATTGTACGCTTTATATAAACGTTAACGCTCAAGGCAGCTAAAGCGGCTATAATAATAAAGCCGGGGAGGAAATAGCTCCCGCCCGGCACTTCCCAAACGACTAGCGATGCTCAATCAGATCAATCGCTCCCAGAACAACATGAGCCAGTCCGAAACCGAGAATGCCTGTAGCCGCAAGCTTGTACTTACTGCTCAGCAACACAGCGCCTGAAGCCGATACTACCGTTCCAAGAACAGCTGGAATCATACCTTCACGCATTCGTAACACCCCTTCTGGTAGTTTGGAAAGACGTTTATTATTGTAATTCAAATGGGCCCAAGTTATACAAAAAAGAAATTTTATTGTTTTAGAAAAAAACACTTTACAACTCGATGAAATTGTCGTATTATATGTTGGTGCCCAATAAAACGGTATTTACATAGCGAGAACCATTTTGTACATAAGCTGGATGTTTCTCCGATACTTATAAGTCAAGTAAGTATGAAAAATAGCGTTCCTAAATTTATGCCGGGGTGGCGGAATTGGCAGACGCACAGGACTTAAAATCCTGCGGTAGGTGACTACCGTACCGGTTCGATCCCGGTCCTCGGCATTAGTATGCTTTACCACGGTCACATCAGAGTTAAATGTACGAAAATAACAAGAGGTCCTGTATATCTGCGGAATGTTCCGTTATAGGTATACAGGGCCAACGAAACGCCTCACCGTTACTATCCGGAGGGGCGTTTTTTGTTTTGTCAAGATTACGGTGTATTAATCCGAACGCGGGCAACGGGACCGATAGGCGACAATTATTTAATAACCATCTGGTTACTGTAAAGAAACAAAAGACAGAGGGCCAGCAGTTCGGTCGATGTTGATGTGCTGACTGTGATATTAGCTGTACCTAACGAAAAACGTTTGTTGAGCTTCGAACTACACGGCCATGTTCGTGACGCTGGATACTGGCACACGTCCACTGGAGGGTGCAAAAAGCCGAATACGGGCAACAAAGAAAGTAACTGAAGGGCCTGACAACACTTATACAGTAGGTCAGGCTCCACTCATAATCTTAGATACTTTAAAACGATTTATTGATCTTAAAAAAGCTTGGAAGCCATGACAAACGATTATTTGAGCTGCGTAGGTTCATTTGCTCTCGCAACATCTACTTTGCTTAGAAACAGATAACAGATTGTAAAGGAGAGTGCGACAGCAATGATCATTCCGGAAATGGCATAGATAAAGTAAGGCCCGAAGTAAGCGGGAATGCTAAATATACTCGATAACACATATCCATACAATCGGACACCGAAAAAGCTGATAAAAGCCGAAGCAACTGAACTTGCGATGATGGCGGCTAGAAAAGCTTTTTTGTACTTAGCTAGAACACCGAATAAAGCGGGTTCAGTAATTCCCAAAAGACCGGAGACGGCGGCTGAAACAATAATAGATTTTTCTTTAGGTGTGTTTACCTTGTAATACACTGCAAATGTTGCGCCTACGATTGAAAAGTTAGCCATACACATCATAGGCATTAACATATCGTAACCTTGTGTTGCAAAATTCTGCAAAGCAATCGGAGTCATTGCATGATGCATGCCAGTAAAGACGGCCAAAGGTCGAATCGCACCAACAACAACGCCAGCAAGGATGGGAGAGATACCGAATAAGCCTTGAACAAGCCAAGCCAAGCCATTGCCTAGGTGAATGCCAATGGGACCGATAACGGATAATGCAAGGAAGCCCGAAATAAACAAGGTTAACGTTGGCGTAACTACGGTTTTTAACACTTCTGGAATAAACCTGTTGACGATTTTATGAATATGGCTCATCGCCCATACGGCAAAGATAATCGGGATTACTGTACCGGTGTAGTTAAACACTGGGATAGGTATAAAGCCTAAAAACTGAAACGAGGAAAGTTCCCCGGCCTTGGCCGCATCCACCATCGTTGGAAACATAATGGTAGCAGCGATTGCTATCGCTAAATATTCGTTGGTTTTGAAAATTTTAGCCGCCGATGCTGCCAGGAAAAACGGTAAAAACGTAAATACTCCGCTCGCCATCATGTTAATGATCTGAATGGTTTCGCTTTGATCCGAGATGATATGGAGGGCGGTCAGCCCTGCGATAAGTCCCTTGATCAATCCTGCCCCGGCAATAGCTGGAACGATAGGCCCAAACACGCCGGATACAATATTCATGAAGAGTGTAACAAACCCCTTCTTTTTTTCAGAGCTTGCCTCATCTTCCTTTTGAACATCCGTTAGCTTTAATTCACTGGCCAAAATATTAAAATATTCCGCGACTTTAGGACCAAGAATGATTTGGAATTGGTCATTATTAAACTGCGCGCCCAAAACCGGGTCCAATTCCTTAATTTTCTCTATGTCCACTTTGTTTTTATCTTTTAAATCAAACCTGAGTCTGGTCATGCAATGCCAAGCGTTTTGAATATTGCTTTCTCCTCCGACCCCATAAATCATGTCTTGTACCGCTTTCACTTTGTTCATTAAAATTCTCCTGTCCTAGGAATATAAAGTATTGGTTCCGTTTACATTCTGAATGGTATCACAAAGGTCTGGTGAATAAAAGCAGTCCAAAATAAGCTTTGTTTTATAAAAAAACCTTGATACATAAGGTTTTTTTGAGATTTTTATGATAAATTGGATTGGTTTTTTTAAACAATTCGACAATTTACCCAGCCAAATTGATTCTGCATTTCAAACATGTTTCAATAAACCTAGAAATTCTTAGAAAAGAGGAGACATATGAACCCTTCCATCATCACTAATGTGGAATGTTTTGTGCTTAAACCTGATCGACATAATCTGGTGGTCGTCAGAGTAACTACAGATAATAAAATTACGGGATATGGTTGCGCCACTTTTCAGCAGCGCCCGAAAGCCGTTCAACTCCTCGTCGAGGAGTACCTTAAACCTATATTGATTGGAAGAGACGCCAACAATATTGAGGACTTATGGCATATGATGATGGTCAACTCTTATTGGCGTAATGGACCTGTACTGAATAACGCTATTTCTGGGGTGGATATGGCTTTGTGGGACATTAAGGGTAAAATTGCCGATATGCCCTTGTACCAGCTGTTTGGAGGCAAATCGAGGGATGCGATACCTGCATATACTCATGCAGTTGCAGACAACATCGAGGATTTATACCGAGAGATTAATGGTATTCTTGAGCAAGGATATAAACATATCCGGTGCCAACTTGGCTTTTATGGAGGGAATCCTTCGCATTTGCACGCTCCGGATTACCCTACCCAGGGTTCCTATTATGACCAGGACGAGTATATGCGAACAACCACCAAGATGTTTGCTCTATTAAGGTCAAAATATAATGACCAGTTTCATATCCTGCATGACGTGCATGAACGACTTTTCCCGAATCAAGCCGTACAGTTTGCAAAAGACCTCGAATGCTATAAACCGTACTTTGTTGAGGACATTTTACCGCCGGATCAAAATGAATGGTTAAGTCAGATACGCTCCCAAACTTCAACTGCAATAGCCACCGGGGAACTGTTCAATAATCCTTTAGAATGGAGAAGCCTTATTGTCAACAGGCAGATTGATTTTATTCGCTGCCATGTATCTCAAATTGGAGGGATCACGCCTGCTCTTAAGCTCGGAGCCTTATGCGAGGCATTCGGAGTTAGAATTGCTTGGCATACACCGTCAGACATTACTCCTATTGGAATCGCCGTTAACACTCATCTTAATATTCACCTGCACAGTGCCGCGATCCAAGAGAATATTCCGATTAAGGAGAACACACGCAGCATCTTTACGCCCATCATAGACGCTAAAGACGGATACATTTACCCTCTTGAACTTCCGGGCATCGGCGTGGAATTCAATGAAGAACGGGCGAAAAATTATCCAGTGGAATACAGGATGCACGAATGGACGCAGGCGAGATTGCCAGATGGAACACTGATGACCCCTTAAAACAAAAATACTCCAGCATATAGGGACCCTTATGCTGGAGAAGCTGCCTGTTTAGTTGAATGCTTCTATAAGCTTCTTCTTTTGTGATGCTCGTTATTGAAGGCTGTCAAATACGTACATTTATAGTCAATGGCTACGATTTCGCTTATCTCAAAGATAATCCCATTATTAAGAATGCCGCGGCTTGATATTTTCATCGCTGGGCTC
The DNA here is from genome assembly GCF_044907935.1 of Paenibacillus sp. RC21. Lineage (NCBI taxonomy): Bacteria > Bacillati > Bacillota > Bacilli > Caryophanales > Paenibacillaceae > Paenibacillus > Paenibacillus sp. RC21. The sequence goes on along the minus strand of NZ_JBIYCS010000002.1, from coordinate 546,242 downwards.
TTTCTCTTTTGTTGCAAGAGCATAGCCTGTTCTTTATTAAGGGCGATTGCCTCATAGGTATTTAGGTAATGCGAAATCGTATATTTATGTTTTTTCACGTAGGATTGAATGGAGTGTTCGGCATCCGTGTGCGTAAGGATTGGAAACAAAATAACAGGTAATCGGGACAACTCTAATTGCATCGTTTGATAGTTAACGATTCTTAGACGTTGATATACCCATACCTCATCGCTACTTGTTATTCCAAAAATCTGTTGGTCCTCGGGAGTAGCGGGTTGCTTTTGCAACTCGATTACTTTGGATTTTATGTTGGAGTATGGGTTCTCAGTTAAAGAGTTATAGATGAGCGGACTGGTCTGAATATTCTTTCCAATGAAGATGCCTGATCCCTGAACGACTTTAACCAGGCCCATGTATTTTAATTTTTTGATTGATTCATGAATGGTGTACCTTGAAACATTATACTGCTTCGCGAGTTCTCTTTCCGTCGGCAGTTTCCAGTCAGGATAATGATTTTGGTAGATTTTGCTCAATAAATCGTGAATTACAAATTCCCTTTTGTTCACTAATAAGCCCCCTAGTCGTTGGTTCATTGATATTTTTATCATACTGTTATAGCAACTATTATCAAGTGATTATAGTAATTATTTCTCTTTCTTGGACATTTTATCTCTAGCAAATCTTCATGTCCCGTTGGGCTTAGTATGCCACCAACCTATAAAATGAAGGTAAGAAGAGTCTTCATCGTTGAATAGGAGATGACAATAAATGAAAGCCTTTGAACCTCTGATCATTTCATCTGAAAGCGGATACAATCTTCAAGCTGTCGGAAGTGTGCCAGTTGCCCACGCTTGGAGAATGATTGCGCGAGATCATAAGCAAGTGTTTGGCAGAGAGCCCTTGCAAGCAGAAGAAGAGGCCTCGATAATTATCCGTTATGCGCAGGAAGAGGAAGGATGTCCACAGTGGCCAGAGGGCTATTGTCTTCGTTTTGTTGCAGGTGGCAAGGGAACGGTACTTCATATCATTGGCCGTGATGAGCTGGGGATCATTTATGGGTTGCTTCATTACAGTCGCTTCGTGCTTGGTGTGGAGCCGTTCTGGTTCTGGGCGGAACTCCCTCCGACCAAGCGGGATACAATAGTCCTGTCGAGCCAGGATTATGACAGTATACCGTCCAAGGTTCGCTATCGGGGCTGGTTCGTCAATGATGAGGTATGCCTGATTGGCTGGAAGGATGATTATCCGCCAACGGAGCAGGTGTGGGAGCCCGTTTTTGAAGCGTTACTACGCTGTGGTGGCAACATGGTGATACCGGGAACGGATTTACCACGCACGGGTATTCATCATAAGCTTGCAGTAGAAATGGGATTATGGATTACACATCATCATGCCGAGCCGCTGGGTGCAGAGATGTTTTTGCGTGCTTTTCCGGGGAAACAGGCCAGCTACAAGGAGCATCCCGAGCTGTTTGAGCAGCTATGGCAGGAAGCGATTGAACGGCAAAAGGGAGAGAAAATTGTATGGGTATTGTCTTTTCGTGGGCAGGGAGACAAGCCTTTTTGGGAAAATGATCCTTCCTTTAATACGCCGGAGAAGCGTGGACAATTAATATCGTATGTGGTTCGCAAGCAGTACAGTATGATCAGTGAATTTGTAGAGCAGCCTGTGTGCAGTATGGCGATGTATGGCGAGATTGCCGAGTTATACAAGCAGGGTCATATTGAAGTCCCCGAAGGGGTGATTAAAATATGGGCGGACAATGGTTACGGTAAAATGGTATCCCGGCGCCATGGGAATCTCAATCATCGTGTACCCGCATTGCCCGAGGTGGAGGATGAAGGCAAGAACGGTGTATATTATCATGTGACCTTCCACGACTTGCAGGCGTCGAACCATCTTACTCAATTTCCCTCCTCAGCCGAGCTGATTGTGGACGAATTAACGGCAGCATTTGTCGCAGGAGCAGACGAGTATCTGTTGGTCAATTCAGGTAATATTTTGCCACATTTATATACTCTGGATTTGGCAGCGAATTTATGGACGTATGGTAACGTGGATGCTGAACAGCAGCTTACTGACTTTATCGGGCGGTTGTACAGTCGTCAGCATCAAGAGATTTTCCAATTATACCGGGATTATTCCCGTTGTACTATTGTTTATGGCCCGCATAAGGATGATCGGGCGGGGGAGGAATTCTATCACCATCCAGCGCGGCAAATGATGGGCTTTTGGTTGCAAGGCAAAGAAGGAAGTGATCAACGGCTGTGCTGGGCTGCTGGAGAAAGACCTTTTGCTGAGCAGGTACGCTGGTTCAAGGAAAAAGCCGAGTCGGCTATCCCGGGCTGGGTTGAACTGCGAGAGCGGTGTCTACAAATTATGAAACAATTACCTGAAGATGAATATCGCAGACTATATAATCAGCTTCTTGTACAGATTGAATTGCATCTAAGCGGTTGTCGCGGGCTGGCTAACATCTGCATCGCTTACGGGTTATTTCTTGAAGGAGATTATCCACGAGCATTTATACAAGCTTCGCAAGCCGTTTGGAGCTACCAGACGGGTAGAGAAATGCTCTCGCTCGCAGGGACTGGAAGATGGGAGCATTTCTACCGGGCGGATTGGTTGACTAATCTCGATAACACCATTTCTCATGCGGACACAGTGCGGAGATTTCTGCGGATTCAGGGAGATAGTCCCGATATGTTCCTGTGGTACAAACAATATGTAATGGCGGAAACAGAGAAACATATCTACCTGGAGAATACGCATCGCAAGCCGCTACCCGATGATGAATTGGCACGCTGCTTGGAGAAGGTGCTATATTAGAGGAGTCGGTCCTGGTAAAAGAACCTTCCAATCCATCAAGATGGAATGGAAGGTTCTTTCTAACTTAACCCATGTTTCATTTAGCTTCTGCATATCTCATGATGCAACTTTCAAGCTACCATCACCTGCTGACCTCTAAACAAAATTTCTCCTTCTATATCGTTTCTTGAGTTTCAGGTCTACACATATCTTCTTGTAGAGAACCCGTGTTCCTTGGCCCCCCACGAAACGACGAAGGCAAGAAGCATAAGGATAAGCAACGTCCACGGGAAAGAGCGAACCCCAAGCGTCTCTAAAAGAATTCCGCCAAGCAAGCCGCCCCCGCCAATGGCCAAATTCCAAGCAGTTACAAGCATAGACTGAGCTACATCTGCGCTCTCGCCTGCCGTTTCGGCCAAGGCGGTCTGTAATAAGGTAGCAGCACCGCCAAAGGTCAGTCCCCACAGGGCAACACTTAAATACACGATAGCAGGTTGGTGACTTCCGATTCCTAGTGCTACAGCAGTTACAGCAAAGCCAAGGGTACTCATGAGTACCAATAGACGCAGCCAGCGGTCGATCAATGCACCGATCAATCCAATTCCGGCAACCGAAGTTATCCCGAAAATAAGCAGCACCACATCCGTTCGGGAGGACAGTCCAGCCTGATTCAAATAAGGAGCGATATAGGTGTACAGAATATTATGCGCCAGCACCCAAACCAAAACGACAAGTAAAATGGGACGTACACCGGCAATCGTGAAAACCTTACTCAGTGGGAGTCGCTGTTGGGTAGCCTGTCCGGGAAAATCCGGAAGTTTCCAGAGTACCCAGAAGACTAAGACTACCGCGAGAAAGGACATGGTACCAAAAACCGTTCTCCAGCCAACAAGCGCACCGAGGAACGTTCCTAACGGAACGCCAAGGGCAAGAGCCAGCGGGGTTCCTGACATGGCGATAGCCATGGCGCGTCCTTTTAATGCATCCGGCACCATTCGCCGGGCATAGCCAGCAAGCATCCCCCATAACACACCAGCGGCTACGCCTGCAAGGAAACGGGCAGCCAGCGTCAAGATATAGTAAGAAGACAGTGCCGTAATGGTGTTAAATATGAGAAAGCCAATGATACAGAGCAATAATAAAGGCCGTCGTCGCCAGCCCCGTGTTGCGGCAGTCAACGGGATTGCGGCAGCGAGCGAACCTAGAGCATACAACGTGACCAATTGGCCAGCCAAAGCTTCCGATATTCCCAGTCCTTTGCTGATTTGTGGCAATAGACCAGCGGGAAGCGTTTCGGTGAGAATACAAATAAATCCGGTCATAGCAAGCGCCAGTAACCCGCCCCATGGAAGTCCTTTAGATGAAGCTGTATCTCTGGTAGTGCGTGCGGTAAAATTCAGATTTGAATTCATATTCCAATCCCCTTCTATCAAGCATTACATCTGCTCATAAGGAGCAGGAGTTGTTTTTTATCATAAGGTATGTTTTGATATAACTGAAATACTATTATTTCATAGAGGGAATAACCGTACGGTTATAATGGGTGTATGTCTGTGAATATGAATCATCTTGAAGTGTTTATGAAGGTTGCGGAGAAAATGAATATGACGGAGGCTGCCAAAGCGCTGTTTATTTCCCAGCCTGCGGTTAGCAAGGCTTTGATCCAATTTGAAAATACTTTGCAGGTAAAATTGTTTATTCGCGACAAGCAGAATGGACTCGTACTGACCGAAGTGGGAAAAGAAATGCTGAGTCTGGCCAGACAAATGAAGGAAATCGAAGATAAAATGGTTCAGCTTGCGTGTCAGGAGAATAAGCTTTTACGCGGTAAAGTAAAAATAGGCTCCTTCCCGGCAGCCTCTACGAACTTGCTTCCAGAAGCGATCTGCTTATTCCGCTCCCAATACCCCGATGTCACTATTGAACTGATGGAAGGAAACTCGAATCAAATTAAACAATGGGTGGAGGATCGCACTGTTGAAATTGGAATAGTAGCTTCTCCATTCGATCATTATGACGTCCATATTCTTGAACACGATTCCATGGTTGCGATCATACCGGAGAATCATCCATTGCAAGCAGAACATGAGGTTTCTCTGGAACAGAACAGGAACGACCTTATCTTCTGTAAAGGAGGACATGAATCTGCTGTATTAAACACCTTGCATGAGCAGCAAATTCCTTTCCAGGAGAGTCTCACAGTCCAAACGGCTGAAACCTTAGTCCATATGGTCCAAAAAAAGCTGGGCATTGGCATTATATCGAAGTTTACGCTTTCCTCGGTGTCCCATTCACTAATCGTTAAAGAGATCATTCCCCAAATTTCGCGGGATATCGGAATTATCGCGCATTCCTTTGATGAAGCGACCCCGGCAGCCCGTGAGTTTGTAAAAGTGTTGAGTCAGCTATATCGTTCGAGTGAGTAATTTAATAACAGGGCCTTTGCAAAAGCAAGGGCCCTTTTTGTATGGATTGTTTTGGGGAGATATGAGGAATGAAGTATAGAGATTATTTATAAAACGGGAGATTCATGCTGTTGTTGCACTACAGACTGAACAGCCCGCTGCCAGCCAGTATAATATTTCTCTCTGGTAGCATCATCCATCTTTGGTTCATATGCTTCATACATTTTAAGATTGGAAGCGATTTGATCTGAATCGGACCAAAAGCCTGTGCCGAGCCCACCGAGATAGACCGAACCCATGGCGGACAGCTCGGCACATGTGGATCGGGTCACAAGGTTGCCCAGAATATCGGCCTGAAATTGCATCAGCCAAGTGTTGGAGGAAGCCCCACCGTCCGTGCGCAGGCCGACCAACTCAATCCCGGACTGTTCCTGAATAAACTCTATAGCATCCCGTACTTGGTAAGCGATGCTCTCCAACGCAGCCCGGACAATGTGTCCTTTGCCAGTTCCACGGTTCATACCGATAATTGCCGCTCGGGCATAGGGATTCCAATAGGGAGCGCCCATTCCGACAAAGGCAGGTACAAGATAGACGCCATCGTTTGCAGGAACGCTTTCGACTAAGTGCTGCATCTCCTCAAAGGTAGAGAACAGCCCTAAATTGTCCTGCGTCCATTTGATGCTGTCACCTGTTGTCCGGATGATGGCTTCAAGCGCATACGTAACAGTTCCGCCGGCCCCCCAGGCGATAGCGGTTACAAGTCCGTCACCGCCATCCACCGGATGATTCCCTACGTTCATTAATACAGAGGTGCCCGTGCCAAAGGTTGCTTTGGCTGTTCCGGGCTTGAAACACAGATGCCCATACAATGCGCCTTGTGAATCCCCGATGACGCCTGAAATCGGTATTTTCTCATTGAAAAGGTCGCAATCTGCCGTATATCCGAATACAGCGTCAGATGGTTTAACCTCGGGCAGCAGGGAAGAAGGAACGGAGAACAGCCGGGCAAGCTCTTCATCCCACTCCAGCGTGTGGATATTGAACAGCGATGTACGACTGGCATTTGTATAGTCGGTTGCATGATTTTTACCGCCGGTAAGCTTCCAGACCAGCCAACTGTCCATGTTCCCTGCAAGCAGCCTCCCTTCAGCCAGCAGGTTGGCAGCTCCTTCCGTATGTTCAATGATCCATTTGAACTTGGCAGCGGAGAAATAAGGGTCAAGCATAAGCCCTGTTTTGGCGTGGATGGTGCTTTCGTGGCCGGCTTGCTTCAGCTCGGCGCACAGGTCCGCCGTACGCTGGCACTGCCAGACAACAGCATTATATATTGGCTGACCAGTCGTCTTATCCCACACCAGTGCCGTTTCGCGTTGATTGGTGATTGTCAGCGCAGCCAGTGCGGATGGATGTACGCAAGCCTGCTCCAATACGCTGCGGGCAGTTATTTTGACATTTTCATAAATTTCGAGCGGATCATGCTCTACCCAGCCGGGATGGGGGTAATATTGCTTATGCTCCATCCCGCTGCGGGCGATTACTGCACCCTGATGGTCTACAAGGAGTGCTTTGGTGCCTGAAGTGCTCTGGTCGATGGCCAATATATATTGTTGATTGTGCTCCATATGCTTCGCCCTCTACTTATTAATCAATTCGAATGCAATTTGTTTGATATTGTCACCCGTAATGCCGTAGTGGTGGAAAACTTCCGCCGATTTACCGGCAATCGCTGGCTCATCAGGGATGCCGAGCACTCTCATAGGAACCGGGTGATTCTGCACAACAACTTCTGCCACGGCTGCGCCGAGACCGCCGTAAATGCTATGTTCCTCAACGGTAATGATGCGTCCAGTTTCACGTGCAGCGGTGATGATCGCCTCTTCATCCAGCGGCTTGATTGTATGCATGTTGATTACCCGGGCGGATATGCCTTCGTCGTTGAGTGCCTTGGCGGCATCGAGTGCGATTCGCACGGTTTCACCGACACCAATAATTGTAACGTCGTTGCCTTCTCTCACAGTGATGGCCTTGCCTATTTCAAATGGGTAATCATCGGTTTCGTAAACGTCTTCAACGGGATTACGCCCGATTCGCACGTATACGCCGCCGTCATATTTTACAAGCGCTTCGGTCAGTTTCTTCGTTTCGTGCCGATCAGCAGGCATTACAATCGCCAGTCCCGGAATTGCCCGGGCTACTGCGATATCCTGCACGGAGTGGTGTGACATGCCAAGCGCCCCGTAGCTGACGCCTCCGCTAATGCCGATGAGCTTCACATTTGTCCGCGAATAAGCAACGTCAACTTTGACTTGTTCAATACTGCGCATACTGAGAAAGCAGGCTGGTGAAGTCACAAACGGCTTTTTGCCGCTGTGGGCCAGGCCTGCGGACATGCCTACGATATTCTGTTCGGCAATGCCGACCTCGACGAACTGCTCCGGGAACGTATTGGCAAAGGGAGCCATTGCAGCAGAACCACGCGAATCGCTGGCCAGTACCATGATATCACGGTCGTCTTTGGCCAACTCCAGCAATGTGTCACAGATTACTTGGCGATTAGGAATTTTATTCATGCTTAATGCACCTGCCCTTTCTGCGTCAATTCTTCGATCGTTGCCTTTAGCTCTATGAGAGCCAGCTCCAACTCTTTATCATTAGGCACATGGTGATGCCATGCCGGGACATTTTCGGCGAACGATACGCCTTTGCCCTTGGTGGTATTGGCCATAATTAGCGTTGGCTTTCCCGCTACTTCAGGGGCGGCTCTGAATGCCTTAAGCAATTCTTCCATATTGTTGCCGTTGATAGAGACGACGTTCCAGCCGAAGGCAGCCCACTTCTCTTCCAGCGGCTCCAGTCCCATGACTTCTTCGGTAGCACCGCTGATCTGGAGTCGGTTGCGGTCGATAATGCCGATCAGGTTATCCAGCTTATAATGAGAGCCTGCCATAGCGGCTTCCCAGTTGGAGCCTTCGGCCTGCTCGCCATCTCCCATTAGACAAAATACACGGTAAGGACGGTCATCCCGCTTGGCCGCTAATGCCATGCCGACGGAAATGGGCAGGCCGTGGCCGAGGGCCCCGGTGTTCATTTCAATCCCTGGAACCTTGTTGTTCGGGTGGCCAATGAGTCGGGTACCGAACTGGCTGTAGGTCTCCAGCTCTTCTTTTGGAAAAAAGCCCAGGTCGGCCAGAATACACCACAGAGATTCTACGGAATGCCCTTTGCTGGCGATAAAGCGATCACGGTCATCCCATTTTGGATTGGCAGGGTCAACGTTCATGATTTCATAATATAAAGCCGTTAAAATGTCTGTATTGCTCAGCGATCCCCCCGTATGTCCCGTTTTGGCGCGGTGAATGATGGTTAGCAGGTCCATGCGGATTTGTGCGGCTTTGACTTTCAGTTCCTGGATTTCCATAATGTCCTCCTCAAGATAGATATTATAGGGATGGGCTTTGTCACTTTAGACGTCTCAAACGTGAATGTTCGGGCGCTTATTACGGGCGAGATCGGATCCTCTAAGCCAGCTTTGAATTTCCTGTTCCGTGGGATCGACCGGATCAGGCGTCAGGCCGGGTATATAATTGCAGGCCTCATAAATGGCCGGGATCACATTGGCGTGGATACCTACGGAATGATGGACGTAAGGCCCTTTTACGAGTTTTTCCTCCCACAGCGGCCAATCGTTTACTTCCACCCATACGTAGGAGCCGCGGGTATAAGGACCTTCAATACCCCGGGCACGCCCGAGGAACATGGAGTACTCACCGTGGTCGCCGTCGAATCGGGCAATAGTCATACCGCCACCGCGGATTTCGCCTTCATGCGTTCCGGGCGAATGGTCGTCGAAGAGAAAATGCTTACGCAATTTCGGTTTGTTCTCTACGGAGAGCGAGACCGGGAAATTGCCACAGTGGAAGAGAAGTTCGCCGTTATCATTCTCGGGATGTCGAACAGTAATATCCGCGAAGAAGGTCGGCAATGTGTTCATGGCGGCGGCCTGCACCATAATGGAAGTAATGGCTCCATGGATATCTGTTTCACAAGTAACTGGAATTTGCTCGTCAGTCAGGATAGCGTTGGCAAGACATGGCATAATAGATAGGGCATCCTGTAAAGAGGACCAGCACTGGATCGCGATAGCGCTGCTTCCTGTCTCACGGGCGAAAGATTTCATGGCAACCTTTAAAGCAGCTATCCGTTTTACGTCATCTTCGGTCACTTCGCTGTAATCGAGTTTTTCTTTAATGTAATCCATCGTTTCCAGAAGCTCAGAGCTGTTGCTGGAGGCGATTTTTTTGGTTCTCAGTTGAATGTCGACAAGGGTAATGGGGTGAATCTCAATGCCGAAGCGTTCGAGCAGCTCACCTTCATTGCACATCATCGTCCAGAACGAAGCGGGGCGGGGGCCAATTTGGAGAATGCGCAAGCTCTTGAACTGACGCACAACGTTGGCGGCAGCCACAAAGTTGGTAAAGCCCCTTTCAAAAACCGGATCATTCACCCAACTGTTCGTTACATAAGTGAAGGGAACGTCGAATCTTCGCAACACTTTACCTGTGGCGAAAATACCGCATTGGGTGTCGCGAAGGCGCATGCCGTCCGCGAGCGGCGCTTCATCCCGCGGTCCCCACAACAGGACGGGCTTGCCGAGCGCTTTGCCTACACGGGCTACAGTATCTTCTGTACCAAAGTTGCAATGTGGGAAAAAAACAGCGTCGACTTCTTCCTCTTTGAATCGCTTTGCAATTAAATCCGCGTTTATATGGTCGTCATACAGCAAGCCTTCCTCATTAAGGCCCTCCAGGTCTACAATGTCGATATCCATGCCAAAGCTCTCAATTTTCTTGCGAATTTCCACTTTGTACTTAAAGGCATCGTCGGCGCTGAACGTAAATCGGCGCGTCGGAGCATAACCCAACTTTAATTTCTTCATGATCATGTCTCCTCTGTACTCGAATAAACAACATTTGCTGAACAAAATAAAATGAATTAACTAAATTAAAGTAATAAGTTTAGTTGAAAAAAACTAAATTCGATGACTATTTCTATGTCGAAGCCATAGTAACATCGAATTAAAGCGGTGTCAATGAACTATTTAGTGATATTTAGTTGTATAACTAAACTAATAACTAAACAAATATGAATAAATTCAGCTAAATATTGCATCGTATCTCACTTCGGTGTAAACTTCAGTTATTCACTTCACTGCTGTGTTCATCTTATTGAGAATGGAGAATTAGGGCATGAAAATGGAAGACATCGCTAAGCTGGCCAACGTATCCAAATCAGCTGTTTCACTGGCCTTCAGTGGCAAGCCGGGAATTGGTCCAGATACGCGTGAACGTATTCTCCAGGTAGCCCACGAGGCAGGATACAGTCCCAAAAGTAAGACGATAACGGCTACGAGAAGTGATAAGTCCTTGCTTTTTCTCGTGTGTACCAATTCGGGTATTGTCCTTGAGGAATACTATCAACAGCCATTTTTTAAAGAATTAATCCAGTTTATTGAGGAGCGTTGCCGACAAAAAGGGTATTCTTTGATCTTTTCGACGGTCGACGTAGAATTTTTCCAGAGGGATATCCAGATGGTTGCAGAGGAGAAACGCAGTGCAGGGACTATCGTTCTGGGGACCAATCTGACCCGTGAGCAAATCAGTGATATTCATGCCAAGCTGCCGAATCTGATTGTGCTGGATACCTGCTTTGATACGCTTCCCGTACAATTTATCCAGATTAATAATGTTATGGGTGCTTATCAGGCAGGAGCTTATTTATGCGACATGGGCCATACCTCAATCGGATATATTGCTTCTAATGTACGGATTCATAATTTTGAGGAACGTAAACGCGGATTTTTGGCGGCACTCATGGAACGGGGGCTGAAGATTCCGGAGACACTAATGCTGGCGGTAGCTCCAACCATTCTTACATCGCAGCAGGATCTGAATCGGCAGCTAACTGTTTATATGGAGAGCGGAAAAACTTTACCGACGGTCTGGTTTTGCGAATGCGACTATATTGCTATCAGTGCTATGAAGACCATGAGCGAGCTTGGTATCCGGGTGCCGCAGGATACTTCAATTATCGGCTTTGACAACATTACGGAATCGGTCATTGTCACGCCGGAGCTAACGACCATTCATGTAGAAAAAGAAAGAATGGCCGTTCTTGCTGTCGATCTCCTGACCGATACTATTGAGCAGGGAACGCAGGTTACGGCAAAAATCACAGTGGATACGAAATTTGTAGAGCGCAATTCCTGTGCTGCTCCTGCCACTTTCGTATCTAAAGGCGAGGTAATCGAGCAGGTCTGAGTAGAGGACAGATTTGGACAAAAGAACGGGAGGGGGTCACTTTGAATGAATACGCGAATGGTTTCGATTCTACAGCATTTGCTGGCTGCGGACACTCCTGTCAAGAGCGAGCATCTGGCAAAATTGATCCAGGTTACTTCACGTACCGTACGTAGCGATATCAGAGAACTGGATGAATTTCTGGCCAAGCATGGAGCATCGATTCAGCCTGTTCGTTCAAGGGGGTATGAACTGAAAATCACGGACGACCGCAGCTTTCGTACGCTCCTACAGCAGTTGTTCCTGTATAACGAACCGGATGATCCCAATTCTCCTGAATACCGACAGCGTTATTTAATCTCGCGCCTCCTGTTTACAGAAAATTATTTGAAGCTGGAAGAGTTGGCGGATGAGTTATACATTAGCAAATCCACCGTACAAAATGATTTCAAAGAGGTTAAGCATATGCTGCAGGCATACGGAATCGGCATTGATAAGCGCCCGAATTACGGTGTCAAGCTGAGGGGCGACGAGGTTCGCTTACGTTTCTGCATGTCTGAATTCATCGTCAACCGTTCTGAAGAAAGGACTGGGGGTGTGGAGGCTGCGTCGAGGATGGTATCTCCATGGGAAATGACACTGATTCGCGATATTATTATGGAGCAAATCCAGAACCACGGGGTCGCCTTGTCGGATGTTGCCTTCAACAACCTGTCCATTCATATCGCTATAGCTTGCAAGCGCATTCGTAATGGGAACCGGGTCGCGATGCTTTCCGATGAAAAGGGAGGTTTTCGGGCTACCGAGGAATTTCGAGCCGCTGAGCATATTGTTTGCCACATTGAAAAGGAAATGGATTTGACCTTTCCGGAAGATGAAGTTGCTTATATCGCCATGCATCTGGCCGGGAACAAGTGGTTTGAGGGAATTACGGAGCAACAGACGGTAGAGGCGGGGCCTCAGAAGCTCTTGGATCGGGGAATTTATGAGCTTGGCAGAGAAATGCTGGATGAAATTGACAAGGGCTTTAACCTGAATATCAGCCGGGATCAAGAACTGTTAATGGGCATATGTCTTCACCTGAAGTCGGCACTGAATCGCGTAAAATATGGGATGAATATCCGTAATCCGATGCTGGATCATGTAAAGAATAATTATCCTTTGGCTTTTCAGGCGGGGGTCATAGGTGCCAAGCTGATCGAGAGCAAGTTGAATATGGCTATACCAGAGACAGAAATGGGTTATTTGGCGATTCATATCGGAGCCGCCATGGAAAGGCAGCAGATGAACAACAGACCTAAACGCTGCCTTGTCGTGTGCACTTCGGGTGTTGGAAGTGCCCGCTTGCTGTATTACAAGTTGCGTAGCAAGTTCGGTGAAAGGCTTGAGGTTGCTGGCACGACCGAGTATTACAAGTTGCAGCAGGTTCCTCTGCATGACATTGATTTTGTGGTAAGCACAGTTCCAATCCCGCAGACATTATCCGTTCCGGTCGTGGTAGTCCAGACTCTGCTTGGCGGCGGTGACATCGATAAGATTGAAGAGCTGCTGACGGGTGAAGGGGAGTATACTTTCCGCTATATTATGGAAGAGCTTGTATTTCTAAGACAGAACTTCACCACAAAGGAAGAGATCATTACTTTTTTGGGAGAAAGAATGCATGCTTCCGGATTGATCCGCTCTTCCGAGGGATTCATCGGACTGGTGCTGGAAAGAGAAAATGCTGCTCCTACAGCTTACGGAAATCTGGTAGCCATTCCTCATCCCATTATTCCGCAAAGCAATCGGACGGTATGGGCGGTCTGTGCACTGAAATCTCCCATAGATTGGTCTGGCAAGCCTGTGCAGCTCGTCTGCCTGCTCAGTATTAACAAAAACGGTGACGAGCCCCCGGCGAAAATGTATAAGCATCTGATGGGATTGGTTGACGACTCCGATATTATCCAGCAGATGCTGGAATGCAAAACCTATGGAGATTTTGCTCAAATTATCGTCAAACATAAACTGTATTAAAATAAAGCTCTGCACGACATCTGCTTGGATTCTGGACAAGCATCGTGCGGAGTTTTTCTATTTTTTTCATTGTAAGCATTTCCGCTTCTAGTGGAAAAGAGTTGCGTTTAGAAGTCGGCAAGAATCGTATACACTGAATCTGTAAGCTAAAGAGATGAAATGCATGAGGTGAATTCAATGGATGAGTATCAGGAAATCATAATGGGACTTATAACAAATTCGGGTATTGCGAAGAGTAAAGCTATGGAAGCCATCAGCTTTGCCGAGAAGGGTAATGCGGAGCAGGCAGCAGAATGTCTTGAAGAATGCAAAAACGAGCTGGTCCAAGCGCATAAATCACAGACGCGACTGATCCAGCAGGAAGCGGGTGGGACAACTCATGAAGTGACACTGCTAATGGTGCATGCACAAGACCATCTCATGTCAGCCATTACGACAAAGGATCTGGCGGGGCATATCGTGGAACTTTACAGCAGATTGAACCGTTACGAAGCAGCAGTATCCATCACACCATTATCGGGGAGGAATAACAAATGAAACAAATTACGCTCGTATGCGCAGCAGGAATGTCTACAAGTATGCTGGTACAGAAAATGCAGAAGGCCGCACAGGCTCAAAATGTTGAGGTTGAGATCAGAGCTACTTCCGAAAGCTCCTTTAAAGAGTATGCGGACAAAACGGATGTACTCCTAATTGGACCGCAGGTCGGCTACCTGGAAGACGATTTTAAAACCAGATACGAGCCTAAAGGCATCAAAGTAAGCGTAATTGACAGAATGGATTATGGCATGATGAATGGCGAAAAGGTACTTGCCGAAGCGTTAAATCTATAAAGGAAGACATTGCCATATTCACAAGTTTCCATGGGTAAAAAAATGTGATTTCCTTAAATGGAAGCGCTCTCTATATTATTGTTCAACAGATGAAAGTCTAAAGCAGGAGTTGAAGGAAAATGGCTAACGAAAAAAAACTATCGCATAAGTTGCAAAGATACGCTGGGAAAATTCAGCAAAATCGCTATATGAGCGCTATTTCAAATGGACTAATGTCCACCCTTCCTTTTTTGGTTATCGGGGCATTTTCGACCCTTTTTTCCGCACTTGCCTGGGAGCCTTACCAGAACCTCATTGCACCGATCAAGGGTATTATCGGATTAGGATCGACGATGACAACTGGCATCATCGCCCTTTATGCAGTCTTCTTCATCGCCTACAGACTGGCGCAAGCTTTTGACAAGGACCCGCTGATTCCCGCAGCAACGGCACTGCTCTCGTTTCTTATTTTGACGCCGATTCAAACATTCGATAAAGTCCGGGCGCTTCCACTTCAGTGGCTCGGTGCGCAGGGTTTGTTTGTTGCTATGTTGGTTGGCTTGCTGGCTTCCCGATTGTATATCTGGATTGTCGATCGCAACTGGACCATTAAAATGCCCGAAGGAGTACCGCCCACCGTTGTCAAAACATTCTCAGGATTAATTCCGGCGATACTCGTAGCTATGGTATTCGTTATTGTTTCCGGTCTGTTCATGCATACGTCATTCGGTACGGTCCATGAGTTTATTTATACCTATCTGCAAGTGCCACTGGAAGGACTGGGTGGATCACTGGGGGCTATGATTGTCGCCCTCATCATTATGCAGGTGCTCTGGATGTTCGGAATCCACGGTGCAATCGTAACGCTTGCCATCGTCAAACCGATCTGGATGAGCCTGGATCTTGCCAATCTCGACGCTTTCCAGGCGGGAGCTCCGCTACCGAACATTATCGGGCTGGCTTTTTGGTATATCTTCTCAAACTATGCGCCGATGCTGGGCTTCGCTCTCCTGCTGGTCTTCTTGGCCAAGAGCAAGCAATTACGCACGATTGGCAAGCTCGGCCTTCCGGGGACTTTCTTCTCGATTCACGAGCCACTCAATTTCGGAATTCCAGTTGTTTTGAATCCGCTCCTGGCTATTCCGTTTATCATTTCTCCTATCGTCTGCGCCGTCCTCGGTTATTTTGCGACAACTGCGGGCTTGCTGCCTGCACCCATCGGAATTTACCCGGCATTTGGCACTCCGATTTTTGTTCTGGGCTTTATTGAGGGGAGCTGGAGACTTGCTGCTGCACAGCTTTTGCTCATTCCCGTTTGTATGTTGATTTACTATCCGTTCTTTAGAACGCTTGATAAACAAGCGTTGAACAGGGAACGCGAAGCACAGGAGAAGTCAGAACAGGAGGGAACGGCTGGAGCCCAAGCAAGTATCGTTACTTCATAAATGAGCAATAAAACGGAAAGCGGCGAACTGTTCGCCGTTTTCTGTCATTACAGCAATAAGGGGGAAGCCGTATGATCAAGCTTGGCATAGCGGAGAACAAACGTTACTTTGTCAATGAAGGAGTTCCATTTTTTTATCTGGCGGATACCGTCTGGAGCGCATTTACCAATATCTCACTGGAGGAATGGGCTGATTATCTTGACTACAGAAGCAGCCAGGGGTTTAATGTTCTGCAAATCAATTTGTTGCGTCAGTGGGATGCCAGCGGCAGTGATCTGGATCACGAACCGTTCGCACAGATTGAGGACGGGAGCTACGATTTTTATTCACTGAATCCAGACTATTTTGACAGGGCGGAGACTATGGTCGAGATGGCAGTGAGCAAGGGATTTGTACCCGCGCTGGTCTTGCTTTGGTGTAATTATATCCCGGATACTTGGGCGGCCAAGCTTCGTGATGAGAAAAACATGCCTCTGGAGGCGGTGGAACCGTATGTGCGTTATGCAGCAGACCGATTCTCAAAGTACCACCCTATCTATATCGTGAGCGGGGATACCGACTTCCCGTCAAAGCGAGCGAACGAGTATTATCGCACTGCACTTCACGTTGTGAAGACGCATAGTCCGGAGTGCTTGACTACTCTGCACATTCAGGGGAGACTGGCGGAGGTGCCGGATGAGTTCATTAACGATCCTAATTTGGACTTTTACATGTACCAATCAGGTCACAATTCGCAGTTTCAGTCCAAGGCTTACGCCTTGGCGTTGGACTTCTACAACAAGCGGGTAACACGGCCTGTGCTGAACTCGGAACCTTGCTACGAGATGATGGGTTACAGCCGGAGAGAATACGGTCGTTTCGGCCGTGCCGACGTGCGTAAAGCTGCATGGCAAAGTCTTTTGTCCGGTGCGGGAGCCGGCGTAACCTACGGAGCACATGGAATATGGAGCTGGCACAAAAAAGGGAAACGCTTCGGAGTTACCGGGGAAGGTTTTGACAGCCCCTATGAGTGGCAGGCTGCCCTTAAATTTGAGGGAGCGTGGGATTATGGATTTGCGAAGTGGCTGTTTCAGATGTACGGATTGATAGATTTGCAACCTTGGAACATAGTACTTAAGAACACGGAAGAGATTCGAGTTGCCTCAACCAGAGGCTTCGAAAAAATTGCTATTTACGTGCCTGTAAACACGGTCCTGAAGCTAGACGCCGATCTTAGAGAATACAAGTTTACAATTATCGACCTGGAATACCGCCGATTTGCAGCAGCTTCGGTAGCGTTCCAGGACAATGTAACGGTTATCGATATGCATAATTTTGAGGGGGATGTCATCCTGATTGGTGTGAAAAGATAAGAATTGATCATTCCGCAATCTTCATCCGAATCTCTGTTAGATCGCTTGCAACCTTTCCAACCTGTACTACGTCAAAGAGGTTGTTAATGGCCGGGCGGCCTAATTCAACTACAAGGTGGAACTTGACATGAACATGAGAAAAAGTGCATTCGCAGCCATGACCACAGTATCACTTCTTTCCTTCTCTTTTGGGGGTCAAATGTTTGCGGCGAGCAATCCGTTCAAGGATTTGGACAGCGTAAGCGGTAAAGATAAAATCATCTCCCTTCAAAATCAGGGTTTGCTCAAAGGGGTCTCTGATACGCAGTTTCTCCCCGCCTCTAAAGTGACTGCTGCCCAAGGCATTCAGTTAATCTCCGGCGGATTTCAGCTTAGTTTGGCCGCTATTGATTTTAATAAGGCGCCACAGGCCAGCGGACTGTTCACCCATGTTAAGGATACAGCATGGTATGCCGAAGCCTTTATCAACGCGCATTATAATGGCGTGGAGATTCCCCAAAATATCGATCCTTCAAAAACTCTGACCAAGGAAGAGTTCACCCATATGCTGATTCAGGGCATGGAAAAATCAGGCAGCCTGCCGATGATCAAAATTGCACCTGCAACGATTGCCGATGATAGCAAGTTGGAGCCTTCGTATCAAGGCAGCATTCAGCGTTCGCTGATATACAAGGTCAATACCTTGGATGCAAGTAAAAAGTTTAATCCAAAAAGTGAGATTACACGTGCGGAAGCAGCCGTTATGTTGTATAACGCGCTAGAATATCTAACAGCTCATAAGGCTTAACCGACTATTCTGGGCCAACCTCTTGATTTTTATGAGGTACCGTGTGGATTTGGGCTTACAGTTACTTGACACCATTATCGTTAATGCTATAATAAGGAAATCGAATTTAGATCCAACGGTAGCTGATTATCGTATGGTTTCTATCCTGGTCCTTCGGCATGTAACACAGGTAACGAATAAATAAGCTGGCTCCGGATGAGGGAGACCAGCTTATTTTTTTGTGAATAAAACGTTTAAACATTTCGGGACCCATATATCGAGAGGAGACGGGAGTTATGTTTGGTAATGATTGGGATGAAGTTTTACGAGAAGAGGTAGAAAAGTCTTATTTCAATGAATTGAGGTATACATTAGCACGTGAATACAAGATACATAAAGTCTACCCTCCAAAGGAAGATTTGTTTTCTGCACTTAAATTAACACCATATCATCTTACCAAAGCGGTTATATTGGGGCAGGACCCCTATCATGGAGAGGGGCAAGCCCACGGCTTGAGCTTTTCCGTAAGACCAGGTGTGCGTACACCGCCGTCTCTGCAAAATATATATAAAGAGCTGCGCGATGATCTCGGCACCCCCATTCCCAATCAGGGCTACCTTGTTCCTTGGGCAGAGCAGGGAGTGCTGCTGCTGAACAATGTGCTGACCGTGCGTGAAGGACAACCGCAATCTCATCAGGGAATAGGCTGGGAACGTTTCACGGATGCCGTTATTGAGGCGATTAATGAACGTGAGCAGCCGGTAGTGTTCATTTTGTGGGGAAGCCATGCTCAAAAGAAAGCAAGCTTTGTGAATACGAGCAAGCATTTGGTTTTGAAATCCGTCCATCCGAGTCCTTTGGCGGCTCATAGGGGCTTTTTCGGCAGCAAGCCTTTTTCGCAAACCAATGCATTTTTGCTGGAGCATGGAATGGAACCGATTCGGTGGGAGATTCCTAACCGCTAGCACTGGAGGTGAGGACATGCGTCAATGGAAGGGACGTCAGGTCATTTTATATCACGGCAACAACGGTCATACCCAAAAGGTGCGCGGCACGATTGAAAAATGGGATGACACGCACAAGTGCGTTATTTTAGGCCCGAAGATGTTGTCTATTCCTTTTGAAAATATAACGTATATTACGATGCTCCCTCCCGGGCGTGAGCGCAGAAGCCGTCATCCGGCGAAGCTAAATTCTATCGGTTATGTGATGAGCGTTCCATTGCAGTTTGATAATGCCATTCTTTTTCAATCGGCGGTGACCGTTTGGAAAGAAGACCAGCTGATTGCCTACAACACAAAATTGACCAGTCACACGGATTACGATGTCGTTCTGGATGATGGACAAACCTTGTCCAAGGAGGGTCATCTGTTCGTGGTCAGGTCGCTACACGGAGAACTTTAACTGTTATAATCCACCTTTTTTTCTTCCTAAGGGTTCAAATCAAGTAGCTGTTTACCGATAAAGTAATAGGATTGTTAATTATATCCTATTTCATAGAGCTGAAACTAAGGGAGAGAAACGAATGGAACGTATGAAACGTATGAGCAAACGGAGTACCTTCTTACTTGCTGTGCTGATGTTTTTATTTGCAGCATTGCCAGCGGGTTTGATCCAGGCGGCAGAGGAGAGCAAGACCTCTACGGTACAGTGGGACAGTCAAAATCCGACTGCAGTTAATCTGGGTGGAAACCCCGCTCAATTAAAAGTGTGGTCATTGACAGAAAAGGGCAAAGAAGATGTTACACAAAAGGCAGAATGGATCTCTGGAGACTCAAGCATATTAAAGGTAGATAAGGGACTTATTACTCCAGTGTCAAAAGGGCAAATTAAGGTTGTTGCCACATATGAACAGCAAACGGTAAGCACAACGATTACGGTTAAATCGCCTTACAGCAAGCTGCAAATCGATCCATCTGGTCCCATCAATCTGGTGGTGAGCGGAGATTCGAAGAAATTGACTGCCCAAGGTACGCTTACAGCGGGCGGTACAGAAAAAGTATCCGATGTGGAATGGACATCCACGAATCCGTCCGTGGCTACAGTGGAAGATGGTCTGGTTCGTCCTCTTGCCAAGGGCATGACTTACATTAAAGCAAGCAAAGATGAACTCAAAGCACAAACGATCGTGTATGTACGTTCCTCTTCCCAGGCATTAATATTGAGTCCATCCGCTTCCCAATCGGTCTTTCTGGGTAGTTCACCAATTCAGATCAAAGCGACCGATGTGAACCTTACCGGAGGTAAAACTGATGTCACCAGCACTGCAGAATGGACTTCCTCCAATCCGCTGGTTGCCACAGTGGAGCAAGGGAAAATTAGCCCATTGGACGCAGGAAATTCGGTAATTACTGTGTCCTATCACGGCTTGAGCAAGACCTTGAAGGTCAACGTATTGCCGACCATTGAAAAGCTGGTATCAAGCAAAGCGAGCTTATCGCTCGAAACAGGAAGCAAAACGGCTCTTCCGAGCATATCTGCTTACTTGGTCAATGGAGCCAAAAAAGCAGTACAATCCGATATAAAGTGGAGCCTGAGCAATGAAAGTGTTGTCAAAATCGCAGACGGTAAGCTGGTTGCAGTGAATCCGGGTAGCGCAACATTGACAGCTACATTGGGTGCCATCAAGCTGGATATCCCGGTAACTGTGCAATACAAAGTGCTCAAGCTGACCGCTTCCGAGAAAAAGTATGTGCTGGTAGCAGGACAAGAAGTGAGTGTTCCCACGGTAAAAGCACAAATGGCTGGTGGTGGAACGCTCGATGTTACGAATCAGGTAAGCTGGGTGGCTACTACTGCGGCCGTAACAGTGGGAAATGGCAAGGTAAAAGCAGTAAGCGGCGGTAACTCCGGAATCAAGGCCATGTATTTGAATAAATATGTGAAAGTGCCTGTCATCGTAGAAGGAACGATTTCTACGTTGACGCCAAGCCTTTCAAGCGCTGAAATGAATTTGAAAGGGAGTCAATCCGTCAAGGTCATCGGTGCATATACAGATGGTAAAAAAGTTACGCTCAGCAACAAAGTGAAATGGACAACATCCAATGCTTCCGTGGCGATTGTAAAAGGCTCAGCCATCAAAGCGGTTGGGATTGGAACAGCGACGATTACGGGCACATACCAGAATAAGTCGTTTAACATTGAGGTCAAGGTTACACCTAAGCTGCTCAAGCTGGTTTTGAGTAACAAGAACTTGAAGCTTCCTAATGGTTCCTCTCATGTGCTGAGTGTGAATGCGGTTTATGACACAGGCACAATTACCAATGTGACAAGTTCAGCGGTATGGACTTCCTCCAAGCCTTCTATCGTACAGGTTAGCGGAGGACAGGTGAAGGCATTGGCTTACGGAAATTCCAGTATTAAAGTGGTTTATAAAGGTAAGACTGTAGCTACCTCTGTCAGAGTGTTAAAATAATCTTCATGATCGCTTATGCAAAAATAACCCCGGTCAATGACCAGGGGTTATTTTTCAACTTATTCTACGCCGTCCTGATAATGGTTCTTCCAGTGTTTGTCGCCTTTGTGTGAGAAGTCTTCAACCGTCTTTTCCAGCGTGGCCACCAGTTGAGCTTTAATCTCGGAAATGGTATCTCGGAACAGTCTTTCTTCCGTGCCGTTAATTTTTTCACCATACAAAGCCTGAGCGGCTATAAATTGACGATGTTGCTCAACAAAGCTGTCAATTGAATGCAGCGCATGTTCCACGTATTGTGAAATGCTATGATGCTCGCTAGGTAGTTGCAATTTTAACTCCTGTACTCTGTTTAATAATGCCATGATGATCACCTCGTACGTTTTATTATGTCAATAATTATACATCATTTTCGGAAAACTTTCATTAAACTTTGATTAAAATGTGATTTTTTTTATATCACAATTGTCATTTCCAATAGGATGAACTTATTTCCGGAATGATTCCAATTTATCTTCAGATTATTATGTTTTAAAATTAAAATATTTATGGTTAAGATATATGCGTGGCATGTTGCGACAACAGTCTTTCTGGCATGTTATAATAGGGCAAAGCCCAGTCGGAAAGGTTGTCAGTGCGGTATGAAGCTTTTTAAAGGTTTATTTTGGGGAATATTGATCAGTCTTTTCCTGTGGTGTGCCTTCTTTGGGTTTGTCCGCTGGATATCTCATTGAGTCGGGTTATAGAAAATAAAGTTCGGGGATTTCCTTGATTGAAGGTTGTCCACTGGAATAGCTTGAAGGGAAGAGGAAAATTGAAGAAAAAGTTGTTAAGTTTTATAACTCTAGTGCTGCTAGCTACTGGCGTGTATTGGTTTGAAGGTGCCAATCTTCTTACGAAAACGACAGGAGAGAACCCGCCTTCATCGGCTCAGGTTACGTTGCAATTTCCGTCAGGTCGTTATCCTGAAACGGCGCAGCATATCAAGGAAGCCATTCAAGCGGGGAAATCATCCATATGCACAATTGACCGTGAAGGAGCCGAGCAGAATCGCAAGCATTCGCTTACAGGAGTTCCCACTCGTAAAGGATACGATCGTGACGAATGGCCGATGGCTATGTGCTCAGAAGGTGGAAAAGGTGCAAATGTCAAATACATAGCTCCTAAGGATAATCGTGGGGCAGGATCATGGGTCAGTCACCAATTGGATGAGTATGAGGATGGAACTCGCGTAAAATTTGTCGTCAAATAATATGTTATGAGATCGTATCGTTACTTTTTTTTCCCCTTAGTAGGCTCCTGTTTGGCCCTAACCAGAGCCACAAAATTATTTTCCTTAGGCTCCTGTTTGGCTCTAATCAATGCCAAAAAAGCAAAAAAATCACCTAGTGTAGTGAAGCCGGCACCTAATATCGCCAGATCTTCAGCGGATAGTTGATTGAACCATTCCATTTGCTTAGCATCAAACATTTTATCACCGCCAACCATTAATAATGTATAGTATGTTCTGATGGCAACGAAGGTCAGGGCTCTGGCATACCATTTATGTATGCCTGTTTTTTGTGCAGAGGATGTGTAGAACACATGTTAAGACTTAATTTTTATACTAAAATCGTCTCTATCGTTATCGTATTGCTTATTCCTGTGCTAATCCTGTATGTGTATTCGAACCAGACAACGACAGATGTGTTACGTAAGGAGCTGAATCAGTCTAATTATAACCAGTTGACTTTTTTCCAAAATCAGGTGAATACGAATATTGAAATGATATCCTCCTGGCCGCATCTGCTGATTCATGATCCTGACGTAGCCAGTTTTCAAGCGATTTTTTTAAAGGATAAGACTCTCAATCTGGATGGCATTAACCTTGTCAAACGGATCCAAACCAAGCTTGGACTTCAAGAAAGCTCATCGAATTGGAGAACGGGTCTGAATATTTATTCACCTTCGCTTGGACGTGTTGTATCAGAAAAAGGAGCCGGTTTTTATGATCAGAAAGAATTAAAGCAAATGATTAAAAACGGCTGGCAGGTATCTAAAAAAAGGATGTACGGGAAGGATCAGTTCATATTTTCGTTGTATACATTATCCCCGTTTTCTTCACTTGGTAATCCGGAAACCGCTAACACGATTATTAAGGTCGAATTTGACAGCAGCAATATTCAGGACATGCTTGACCGTTTCAAAGGCGATGGACGGAAGGAACCTTTTTATTATAAAAAAGGCGTAGGAGTGATCTATAATCGTACTGCGAATGAAGAGCTGTCAGGCAAGCTGATTACGAAACTGGAGAAGATGGGATTGCATGAAGTTGATAATCTGACCGTGAAAGTTGGAGAAGAGAGTTACCTTGTTCACGCTGTTCTTTCGCAAACGACGGGCTGGTATTTGATTGACTACATGCCTTTGTCCGATATGATGTCTCCGATTTACACATCTAATCGACTATTTTATATAACCGTTGTTGGCTTGCTGCTGGTAGGCTTCATTGGTGCTTATCTGCTTCATTCACAGGTGCAAGTGCCGATTCTTCAGCTTGTGCGGGCATTTCGGAGATTAAAGGATGGGGACTATGCTGTTCGATTGAGTCCGAAGGGGAGTCATGAATTTGCTTTCCTATCTCGTCAATTTAATTTGATGGTCGGACAGATTCAGGAGCTGTTTGAAAAGGTTTATGTTGAGAAGCTACATGTGAAGGAAGCACGTCTAAAACAGCTCCAGTCACAAATTAATCCACACTTTTTCTATAATTGTTTTTCTTTTATTACAAGTATGGCGAAGCTGCGTAATCATGAGGCGGTCGTGGCAATGGCTCATAATTTGTCCAAGTATTATCGATATACGACAAGACAGGAACGGGATTTGGTACCTTTATCGGAGGAAATCGAGTTTGTTCATTATTATTTGAAAATTCAGCAGATGCGTATGCCGCGGCTAACGTTTTCAATTCATGTTTCTTCACAGGCTAACAGTCTGCTGATTCCGTTGCTTGTAGTGCAACCACTAATAGAAAATGCGGTGCTGCATGGGATAGAACCTCAAGCAGAGGATGGTATAATCCGCATTACAACGGAACAGATCGGGCTATATATGTGCTTGATTGTGGATGATAACGGACTCGGTTTGGGCAGGGAGGCTATAACATCCCTGAGATCAGCACTTGACAAGCCTGTAGAAGAGGAAAGCGGCTATGGTTTATGGAATGTGCATCAACGAATGCGATTACATTTTGGGGAAGACGCTGGACTGGACTTCTCATTGTCACCTTTGGGGGGACTGCGCGCGGTTTTAAAATGGCCGCTGTTAACAGAAGAAGAGCAGGCGAATAGCTTGATCAAGCTCAAACCTTCGTCAAATTCGAATATGGTTAAAATGGAGGGACCTGATGGTTCAGATATTACTGGTAGATGATGAGAGCTATGTAACAGAAAGCCTGGTGGCTACGATTCCATGGGAGGCGCTGGGCATTGAGAGGGTTCATCAAGCGGCTTCCGCATTAGCAGCAGTGGATGTGCTGGAAGCGTATGATATTGATATTCTGGTTACGGATATTCGTATGCCTGGCATGACAGGGTTGGAGTTGATTGTTGAGGTAAACGAACGATGGCCGCATATCCGATGTTTGCTACTAACAGGCTATGCCGATTTTGATTATGCTAAAAAGGCACTTCAGCTTAAGGCTTTTGATTATATTTTAAAACCGGTGGATGATGAAGAGTTTATGAAATGTGTATCAGCTGCCATCGATTCGCTAAAGGAAGAATGGGAAGCTTTTAATAAGGTTCATCAATTACAGTATAACCGCAGGACGGATTTTGGTGTGCTGCGCACCCACTTAATGCACGATTTGGTACTTGGACGCGATTTGTCTGTACAGATGATAGAGGACAAGTTATCCCAGTACGAAATCATGTTACGTACGGGACAACCCGCAGGTATGCTGCTTATTCAGATGGGCAAGCATTTTTCTGATATGGATTATCATTCAGTATCCTTAATCGAGTATGCGATTGGAAATATTGCTGAAGAAGTGTTCGCACCCGATTTTCACGTCTGGCACTGTAAAGCACCACATGACTGCTTAATTGTATTAATAGAATCAAATTGGAATAACAATCTGGAAAAGCATGGTATACATCATAAGGAAGAATCAGATGATGTCCCAGAACAGCATGAAATGAAGCGAATAACAGAAATTAGTATGGACGAGCATAGTAGTATTTTGCGGGCGAGTATCGAAACCTTTCGGAAAAATGTGAGCAATTACTTGAAAGGGGAAATTTACGTCACGGTAACTGGTTGGTTTATGTTCCCGGAGGAGCTGCCTAAGGCATATCAGACAGCGATAAGATCCTTATACTGGAACCACCGGGAGGAGGCGGATACGTTGCTATTTGTGGATGAGCAGACAGAACAGTCACACAGGTCAGTCAAGTCGCTGGAGGGAATATATATGCCTCCTACGCTTACTCATCTACTGGAGTCTAGGCAATGGGAGGAAGCTGAAGCGAAGTTGAACCGTGTATTTGGGAAGATAGAAGAAGCAGGATATACCCGCGAACATTTATATGAGCTGTTTATCTCGGTTACGAGCGCCTTTATGTACACGGCACACAAGCAAGGGCGCTTCATTACGCAGATGGATCAAACGGGCTTCGACCCGTTGCATGCGCAGAAAATGGTTCAATCGTTCTCCAACCTTAAGGAATGGATATTTTCCATGATGAACAAGCTTAAATCGGAATGGTCTGCAAGTGAGCAAAGCGCCAAAAGCTATGTGGTCAAACAGGTTCAGGAGCTCATCTCCCAGGATAAAGGTCAGGAGCTGTCTGTTAAGACGCTTGCTGATCAGGTTTATCTTCATCCGGTCTATTTGTCGAAAATATATAAAGCTGAAACCGGAGAAGGTCTGGGAGATTATATCATCCGAATGAGAATGGAGCGGGCTCTTTATTTGCTCAAGTATTCCAACAAAAAAATATATGAAATTACAACTGAATTGGGCTATCAGAATCCCCAATATTTCAGTAAGATGTTCAAAAAGCATTACGGAATGACTCCGCATGAATTTCGGGACCAGTAAAGATGAGACCAAGAAGAGAATAGTAAAGATCAGTTGGGAAAGGTGCAGAAATATTTATTTTGTGACATAGGCTGCGTAGAAAAGCCCTCTTATAATTAAAAGAGTAGAAAATGATTTTTTAAGGGGGAACAATATGCGAGTTCATTCGAAAAAAAAGCTGTTGTCGTTGCTCGCCGCAACTATGGTAATAGGAGTTGGCCTTGTGGGCTGCTCAGGGTCGGGGAATGATGGAAATGCGGCTAGCACAGCTAAAACTGAAAACGTATACAAAGAAAAATACAATCCGGAAGTCACAATTTCCACAGTATGGGGTGTAGATCCCGCCTTAAAATTTAAAAATGGCGAATCTATCGAAAATAACGTTGCGACGAAGTGGGCTAAAGAGAAATTCGGGATTAATGTAAAATCACTCTGGTCTGTCACGGATACGAATGGTGCATTTGCCACCAAGCTGCGTTTGGCTATGTCCTCAGGTCAGGAGATGCCGGACGTCGTTGTACTGGGGACGGAGAATGAGCAACTGGCACAGGATATGATCGATTCCGGTATGTTTGCAGAAGCGGGTCCGTTGTTCGATAAGTATGCTTCGGATTCCTGGAAGCAAGCGATGAATCAGGATTCGAACGTATGGAACCAATATAGTCGGGATGGCAAAAAAATGGGTATTCCTGTGCTGGATTTCGCCTATAATCATGACTATGTGTTGTGGGTACGACAGGATTGGCTGGACAAGCTGGGCATGAAGGCCCCTCAGACGATGGATGAGCTGGAAAAAGTGATGGATGCTTTTAAAAACAAAAATCCGGACGGATTGTCTCCGGACAAAGTTATTCCGCTCAGCATCGGTTTCAAAACGTCCATGAACACTTGGATGGGTGACCCGTCCTGGATTTTTGGGGCATACGGTACACTCCCGCAACAGTGGAACAAAGGTACGAACGGCAGTCTGGAATATGGCTCCGTGCAGCCTGGCATGAAGCCGGGTTTACAAAAGCTTAGCGAGTGGCTCAAAAAGGGATATATTCCGCAGGAAGCAGCATTGTGGGATGAGAATAAGACGGCAGAACCCACAGTCGCGGGAACAGCAGGTATGATCCCGGGCCCATACTGGATGAGCGGCTGGCCGCTTCAGGACACGGTCAAAAATGCGCCGGGCGCCGTATGGAAGCCGATCAAGATTCCGGCAGGGCCTGACGGTAAAGCCATGCGGCACGGTACGCAATACACCAATGGTGTCGTACTGATCAACAAACAAATGCAGCATCCTGAAGCTTTTTTCACCTATCAAAATTACCTGTTTGATCACTTTGCAAATGCCAAATCGGAAGGGGATTTGGCGAACGGGATGTTTAAGGGCTACGACTATGATTTGGATGCGGGCGGAAAGCTGTTGCCGATCGACAAAATAGCAGGAGGTTATGTAAACTCTGTTCGTTATTTGCTGGTTCGTGATGGTGCGCGTATACCTGATGCCCAAATGAAAGCTTTGTTAAGCTTGGCTAACGGCGGGGAAGCGAAGACCCGTCTGGAGAAGGATGTAATGGTTAATTACGGGAAAGGCACTCCTGCGGCTGCCAAGGTGTTGATGGAACAAAAGGACATCTCCATGAAGGATCAGTTCACGGGGCCTACTACGCCAACGATGAAGGCTAAAAAGGACTATCTGGACAAGATTGAAAACCAGACCTTCAATGAAATTATTTATGGTAAACAGCCGATTTCGGCCTTTGACACCTTCGTGCAGACGTGGAAGACTGCCGGAGGCGAACAAATTACAAATGAAGTGAACGAATGGTATAAAAGTGTTGAAAAGTAATAACAGTTAAAACGGGTTAACAGGCTGTCCCAAACGGGCAGCCTTTTTAATACAGATTATCAGAATGAATTGGAAATGAATGCATTATAATGATGCTTGCGAGATAGACTTTCATTCACCGGGTGAGACTAAAAAATGATTGCTTTTGTGCCATGTATGTTGGTTTTTTGAACTGTTGGGAGAGTAGAATCGTCTTTATAATTGAAGTATAACATGAGAGTTACAGGAGGAACTGCAATGAGAAGTCTGCAACGTACGTGGCCATTTCATATTATGCTACTGCCAGCCATCATTTTCTTAATTGTATTTAGCTACATTCCGATGGGCGGCATTGTGATGGCCTTTCAAAATTACAAGCCTTGGCTCGGCATAACCGGTTCCGAGTGGGTTGGACTGGACAATTTCCGCTTTTTGTTTCAACGGGAAGACAGTCTTCAGGTCGTCTGGAATACGCTCATTATCGCGGTATTAAAGATGTTTTTCAATCTGCTGATTCCGTTTGTTTTTGCTATACTGCTCAATGAAATCCGCAAGGTTGGACTTCAGCGTTCCATTCAGACACTGGTCTACCTGCCACACTTTCTGTCGTGGGTAATCTTGGGCGGAATTCTGGTTGACCTGTTGGCTACAGATGGATTTATGAACCGTATTCTCGGAAGTTTCGGGATCCAGCCCATTTTCTTTCTGGGAGATAATAACTGGTTTCGCTTTACTGTCATTGTGTCGGATATATGGAAGGAGTTTGGCTACAACACCATCGTATTTCTCGCCGCACTGGCGGGCATTAATCCTTCGTTGTACGAAGCATCCGAGATGGATGGGGCAAGCCGCTGGAGACAGACGCTACACATCACTGTACCTTCGTTGATTCCTATGGTGGTGGTTGTCGGTACGCTTGCACTCGGCAATGTCCTGAATGCCGGTTTTGACCAGATTTTTAACCTTTATAATCCGTTGGTATACCAAAAAGGCGATATTATTGACACCTTCGTCTACCGGACAGCCTTAATTAATGGGGAAATGGGCTTTGCTACCGCCATTGGGTTATTCAAATCCGTTATTAGTATGGTTCTCATTCTGATATCTTATCGACTTGCTTACAAATGGGCAGGTTACCGCATATTTTGATTCTACGAGGCTGAAAGAGGGAGAGTCATGTATCATAAAACAACGGCATATCGCATCTTCAATGTGTTTAATATTTGTTTGCTTGTGTTTTTATCCATCCTGTGTATCGTTCCGCTGATTCATGTATTGGCGGTATCATTTAGTGCCAAATCAGCAGCAGACGCCAATCTGGTTGGACTGTGGCCGGTGCAATTTTCATTAGAAGCCTACAAGAAGACGATGAATAATCCTATTTTTCTGCACTCTATCTGGATTTCTGTTCTCCGGACCGTGCTGGGAACTGGTTTGACGCTGCTCATTACCTTCTTAGCTGCTTATCCACTTTCAAAGGAAACATCTGTGTTCCGTAGCCGAAACGTATATTCATGGCTGTTTGTATTCAGTATGATTTTTAACGGTGGCCTGGTTCCATTCTATATGGTTATTCAAAAGATTCATCTAATGGACAGCTTTTGGGTACTTGTTTTGCCAGGAGCGGTCAATACATTTCTGGTAATCCTCATGTTGAACTTTTTTAGAGGAATACCCAAAGAGATGGAGGAGGCCGCACTGATTGACGGGGCAGGTCATTTTCGGACCTTGTTTAGTATATTTTTGCCGATATCCATGCCATCTATTGCGACGATTGCGTTGTTTAGTATGGTATTTCACTGGAACTCATGGTTTGATGGCCTGCTTTATTTGAGCAATGCCAAGGATTATCCATTGGCTACATTCCTGCAAACGGTAATCATTCAGAAGGATATGAGCTCCATGAGTATGAGTCCCAAAGAGATGGAGTTGCTTTCGCAAACGACAGTGAATGCAGCGCAAATTTTTATTGGTGCAGCCCCTATTCTGATTGTATATCCATTTTTACAAAAGTATTTTGTTAAAGGTATGACGCTTGGTTCTGTCAAGGAGTAAACAGCATTGATTAAAAGGAGATGATTTATAGTGTCACAGCAAAACATAATCAAATACCCGCCAATCAGTGAGCGAGTTCCACGTATGCTGCATGGGGCGGATTATAACCCGGAGCAATGGCAGCATTATCCCGAGGTGCTAAATGAGGATATTCGGCTGATGAAGCAGGCTAAATGTAATGTGATGTCCGTCGGCATATTCTCATGGGTTTCATTGGAGCCTGAGGAGGGTGTATTCACGTTCGAATGGCTGGACCGTATCCTGGATTCGTTTGCTGAAAACGGGATCTATGCGTTTTTGGCTACTCCTAGTGGAGCAAGACCGGCCTGGATGTCGCAGAAATATCCAGAGGTATTGCGTGTGGAGGCTAACCGTGTCCGTAACTTGCACGGGTTTCGTCATAATCACTGTTCTACGTCGCCTGTCTACGGGGAAAAAGTACGTATCATGAATACGAAGCTGGCCGAGCGTTATGCAAATCATCCGGCTGTCATTGGTTGGCATATTTCCAATGAATTTGGTGGGGATTGCCACTGTGATTATTGTCAGGAGGCATTTCGCGTTTGGGTGAAGGATAAATACGGCACGTTGGATAAGCTTAATCACGCATGGTGGACGACCTTTTGGAGTCATACGGTTACGGATTGGAGTCAAATCGAATCTCCGGCCCCTCACGGTGAAACGCAGGTCCATGCTATGAATTTGGACTGGAGACGCTTTGTAACTGATCAGACCGCAGATTTTATCAAAAATGAGATTATACCGCTCAAAGCTGCAAACCCGGCGCTTCCGGTCACCACAAATCTGATGGAGTTTTTTGAAGGATTGAATTACTGGAAGTTTGCCGATCTGCTCGATGTTGTATCCTGGGACAGCTATCCAACGTGGCATGACCGTGGGGGAGATGATAGCCGTCAGGCTGCCAAAGTGGCCATGATGCATGATATTATCCGTTCAATCAAGGGCGGGAAGCCTTGGATGCTGATGGAGAGTACGCCAAGCTTGACGAATTGGCAGGAGATTAGCAAGCTGAAGCGGCCGGGTATGCATCTGCTATCGTCTTTACAGGCTGTGGCACACGGATCAGATACAGTCCAGTATTTCCAGTGGCGGAAAAGCCGCGGTTCGAGTGAAAAATTGCATGGTGCAGTCGTCGATCATGTGGGGCATGAGCATACTCGGGTGTTTGGGGATGTGACAAATGTGGGCAACGCGCTGGAAAAACTGGAGGAGGTTATCGGCACATCTGTACCAGCAGAGGCGGCAGTTATTTTTGATTGGGAGAATCGCTGGGCGGTCAACGACTCACAAGGGCCACGTAATAAAGGTGTAAAATATGAGGAGACAGCCGAAGCACATTATTTGGCTTTGTGGGAGCAGGGTGTGCCTGTAGATGTCATTCATATGGATGCAGATTTCTCCAAATACAAACTTGTGGTAGCTCCAATGCTATATATGGTGCGCAGCGGTGTAGGTGAGCGAATACAAAAGTTTGTTGAAAGCGGTGGCATTTTTGTAGCAACCTATTGGTCCGGTATTGTGGATGAACATGATTTGTGCTTCCTTGGAGGCTTTCCGGGGCCGCTTCGTAAGACGCTTGGGATCTGGTCGGAAGAGATTGACGGGCTGCATGATCACGACCGTAATCATATTTTGCCAGTTGAAGGCAATGAGTTGGATCTGCATGGCGAATATGAGGCTGTAGAACTGTGCGATCTCATTCATACGGAAGGTGCAGAGGTACTGGCTGTATACGGTTCAGACTTTTATGCAGGACGCCCAGCCTTGACGGTGAACCGCTTGGGACAGGGAAAAGCTTATTATATCGCCTCACGCAACACCGGATCGTTCAACAGTCATTTTTACAGAAGTTTGATTGATGGCGCAGGAATTAGTAAAGCACTCGATGTTCAGTTGCCGCATGGAGTGAATACGGCGATTCGTACCGATGGAGTCCATGATTATATTTTCATGCTGAATTTCACTCATGAGCCGCAAGAGATTAGGCTGGATGGACGAATTTATGCGGATATGCTCGAAAATCATGTGGTGGAAGACGGCAAGGTTCTATTGGATGCCTATGCTGTTAAGGTACTAAAGACAGAGCGGAGTAAATCGGAAATAGTATAGAGTGTGATGGCTGACGTTTTCCCGAATGAGGGATCTGGGTAGATTTGTCAGAGACAATGAGGGGTACACAATTCAGATGGGGGATGACTTATGAAAACAAGTAAACGGACTATGGTATTTGTGATGTTGATCTTGTTATCCAGCTTTTTGTATCCATTTGGCTCTGCGGGATTAGGTGCGGCCTCGGCCGCCCCTGCTTTTGCCAAAGGAGCAGATATAAGCTGGGTAGCAGGAATGGAAGCGCAAGGTAGGACCTGGAAGGATAAAAAAGGGGTTCGCGGAGATGTGCTGCAAATTTTGCGGGACGATTATCAGATCAACTCGGTGCGTATCCGGGTGTGGGTAAACCCTGACATGAAGGATTATGGAAGCGGATACATGAATGCCGAAAAGGCAGCAGAACTGGCGCAGCGAGCTAAAAAATTGGGTATGAGCGTCATGCTGACGCTGCACTACAGCGATTCATGGGCTGATCCCGGGCAGCAGAACAAACCTTATGCGTGGCGAAATCTTACATTTACGCAACTTATGGATGCGGTCTGGTCTCATACGGTTTATGTTATGAACACGATGAAAAGCAAGGGGGTAACACCGGATTGGGTGCAAATCGGCAATGAAACGAACAATGGAATGCTCTGGGAAGACGGCAAAGCCTCAGTGAACATGAAAAACTACGCCTGGCTCGTCAATACAGGGAATAATGCTGTAAAATCGGTAAGCAGCAGTACTAAAACGATCGTACACCTGGCAAACGGGGATAGTGGCTCCACCTTAGCCTGGAATATTGGCGGCTTAATTGACAATGGAGCTCAGTTTGACCTCATCGGGTTTTCTCTGTATCCGTCTCCTTCGAACTGGCAGGGAAAAGTGAACCAGACGATTACCAATACCAATGATCTCATTGCAAAATACGGCAAAGGTATTGTTATCAGTGAAATCGGAATGGAATATAATGAACCTGCAACCTCAAAGGCATTTATTGCAGACATCAAAACGAAGGTTCGTAGTATCACGGGCGGCAAAGGCTTGGGAGTATTTTATTGGGAGCCGGCTGCAACCCCAGGTTATAATCAGGGCTATAACAAAGGTGCTTGGCAGGCTGACGGTAAGCCAACCTCAGCGCTGGAAGGCTTTATAAACTAGAGTACGTGACGAGTATGTCAAAGAACCTCTAATCCGCACAATGTGCAGAATAGAGGTTCTTTGTTTTCGTTGGTTTATTGAAGGTAGATCGTTAGGATTTCCGGTTTACCTTGAAGAATGAAATAAGCTCTCCTAACTCCCCGGACATCATGGTAAGCTTGTCGGAAGCTTTGACGATAGAAGCCATCGACTCAGCCTGTTCTCCAATGGTGTGCTCAATTTGTTTGCTGCTGTCTGCTGTTTTGCTTACTGTGGAAGACAGCTCGTCAGAGGTTGCTGACATTTCCTGCGTACTGGCTGAAATCTGCTGCGTCGCACTGGATACCTCCTGAATTTGTGACGATACATTATTGGCCGCATTCAAAATCTCCGAGAACATTTCGCCCGTCTGACGTGTGACTTCCAGCCCGACTTGAACTTCCTTCGCGCCTAGACTCATTCCTTCTACCGTTTGTTCAATTTCCTTTTGAATTTCCCCAATAAGCTCGGCAATTTGTCTAGCGGATTCTTGAGATTGCTCAGCCAAATTACGCACTTCTCCTGCTACTACTGCAAAGCCTTTACCTTCCTCACCTACTCTGGCGGCCTCAATGGAGGCATTCAGTGCGAGCAGATTGGTTTGGCTGGCAATGCCTGTAATGATGCTTACGATATTACTGATTTCGTTAGATCGGTTCTGTAGCGCATTAACGGAATCAACTGTTCTTTCTATTGTAGTAGAGATAGAATCCATTTGAGTAGATAGCTTCTGGGCTACCTGGTTGCCTTCTACCGAGCGTTTTTCCATGGAATAAGCTTGATCTGATACGGAAGATGAGCTTTCGGCAATGGTTTGGATAACCGTAGACATTTCATTCATAGCCCGGGAGCTTTCAAGCGCAGCTTGATCCTGGGATTCAAGTCCTTGGGTTATTTCCTGAATATTGCTATTAATGATGTTCGTATTCTCACTGTTTTTCTCGCTAATACTTAGCAATTCCTGAGCTGATCCTGTAACCTCTTGCGTCGTATCCTGTACTTTTACCATCGTATCGTTAATACGTTTGATCATGGTATTAAACTTTTGATTGATAATGCCAAGATCATCCTGGCCTGTTTTGATGCTAACATTCAGATTGCCCTCGCTCACTTCCTCGATGCCCTTCATCAAGCTGCGAATCGGGGAAAGGGTACGTTTTACCAGCAAATATTGAATGGTTAAGAAAATAGCAAGGAACAGAATGAGCAGGGATACACCGTATAAAAGCAGTTTATGAAGTCCGGCAGGCACTGAGCTTGCGTCTACGTCAAAGTAGATGGCGCTCGTAATTTTACCGCTTGCATCAGTAATGGGATAAACAATGGTAGTCCATGTGCCATAATCGTCGGAATAAAAGCTGCTCAACGCCGATTCTTTCGATTTTAGCATTTCATTTACGGCGTTTACGTTTTCAATAGGAAGAGCATACATATCCCCTATGTTCATTTTGGAATCTTGGAACGATTGAACCAGATTTGTGGGAACGCCAATGATGGAGGTTTGGTCTCCTTCTTTTAACTCTGTACCAAATATGTAAGCTTGGGCAACATTAGGATAAAAGGTGTGAATGGAGTCGAGAAATTTGCGTAAATCCTGTTGAACAGAGCCATTATAATCTTTCTCGGTCAAGGCTTGCTCTACTTTCGTTTTATCGACATCATTTGCCCATTTTTTGGTTAACACCTTAACCTGGTCTTGCAACTGTGTGGTCAGAATGTTCTTTTGAAGTATGTAGCTGGATGTGATGAGAATCGTACCGATCAATACGATGTTAAGGAATGAAATCAATAGATTTTTACCAAAAAAGGACATAGTACTCCACTTCAAGTTTTTCACGTGCTTCTTCTCCTTTAAGTTGAACTATATTTTTAATATACAACCTATACCTTATATATTTCGTCAATTAGCTTTCTAAATGTTAGATATTTATTAAATTTGGAGAATATCGGTTACATATTGGTGAAATATAGTGACAAAAACCGACAAAGATTCTTTTCACTTTCATATGGGAAAAATGGGGTTTGGAGGAGAAAAGGAAATGGGAGGCTACATAATAACAACGGTGGCTTACAACGAAAGAACGTTGTGGAACGACCGCTTGTCGGCATGAATAATTCATTTTATTGTTTGGACAATATTTAAAAAATAAGATATTAAGGAACAGACGAGCACCCTAAGATCATGTATATGTCTGCATCACGTCGAGGCTTATAGAAAATCCTGCCCCTTATATAAGCAATGAAATGAGCAAGGGGAGGGAAATAAGCGACAATACTGAGCTGATGACAAATGCAGATGCGGCTTCCGTTTCCAGCGTTTCATAGCGGGTAGCAATTATAGCGGCTACCGCCGAGCCTGGAAATGCAACAAGCAGTACAGCTTTGGTTATATCTTCATGGGACAGTCCTACGAGTACAGCGATGCCTAGCATGACTATAGGCATGACGATGGCTTTCAGTACAGCAATGCTAATTGCTTTGGGACTGAACGTAATCTTTTTGATTCCGATGGTTACCCCGATGGCAAACAAGGCTGTACCAGAAGTGACGTTGCCGATTTGATCAAACATGGATTGCAGCAACTTCGGAGCCTGAAATCCACAAAGGGTGAGTATGACGCCGATCAACGGTACACAGGCAAGTGGCTCGCTGAGTCCGTGAAGGACTGATTTCATAGTAACTTTAAACAAGTTGCCTTGTTCCTTCGTTTCTGAGTTGCGCTGACCGACCGTTCCTAAAATACTTGCAAGTGGATCAAGAATCGCATTAACGACGATGCCAGTGATCGCAGTCGGAATGGCGACAGCAGCGCTTCCGAATAAGCTGCCGAGAACCGGTATTCCCATAAACGCAAAAGAAGGCTGAGTTGAATTCAAAGCGAACATGGAGGATTCGGTCAGAGCTTTTTTGGCAATTAAGCGATATCCTACGAGCAATACGATATAAAAGCCGATAATCCCAAGAAGCAGGGTTAAATGCTTTGAACAAACCTGCAACATAACCAATTAAAATAACAAAGAAAATAGGAATTAAAATGATAAAAATATGACCTGTAGCCATGATGTCGCCTCCAATAATGAAGATGTCCGCCAAATGGATGGCGGACATCGGGGAATCAATAATTACTTTGTTTGTATGCAAGTACAACCTGACGTTGTTCGCTAATCTTAAACCAGGACCGTTTCTTTGCCATTCTGTTTGATTGGTCTATACTTGCAGTCCCACATTGCATCCCGAACCGCTTGGCGGATATCATCGGGCTGGTGACGTGCTACGCCATCCTGAACGGCAGCCTCTGCAACTGCTACAGCTACTGCTTCAGATACTTCACGCAACTCGCTGATTTTCGGCAGCAGGGAAGCTCCAGGCTGTGACAAATCGACCATATCGGCTACTGCATGGGCAGCGGCGGCGAACATGCTGTCTGTGATGATTTTGGATTTCACTACAATCGCGCCAAGTCCAAGACCAGGGAACACGAAAGCATTATTGGATTGTCCAATTTCAAACTTAACATTATTATAGGTTACTGGTTCAAAAGGGCTGCCTGTTGCAATCAATGCTTTTCCTTCAGTCCAGCGGATCAAGTCTTCCGGAGTTGCTTCAGCCAGTGGAGTTGGATTAGACATAGGCATAATAATAGGACGTTCTGTATGCTTGGCCATTTCTTTAACGATTTCCTCACTAAATGCTCCGGTAACACCGGAGGTTCCGATCATAATGGTCGGTTTCACCCGGCGAATAACTTCCAAAAGTGGAATTTTGCCGTCCTCCGCACGTTCCCAATCACGACATTCTGCGGCATCCCGTACATAAGGAACCTGGAATGGGAAAAGTCCTTCTGTTTCATTAGTAAGCAGGCCGCGGTAATCATAAGCCCAGAAGTTACTTCTTGCTTCGGTTTCCGATAGTCCTTCCAGCATCATGGCTGCACTAATTTGATCTGCATTACCGATACCGGCGGCTCCTGGACCAAAGACCAAAACTCGATGCTTGCTTAGTGGGACTCCGGACAGTTTAACACCAGACATAACACCTGCGAGCGTAACTGCACCAGTGCCTTGGATATCATCATTAAATGTCAGAATACTGCTTCCGTATTTATTGATAATGTTCCGGGCGTTGACATTGCCCAGGTCTTCCCAGTGCAGTAGCGCATTCGGAAAGTAAGACAGTGCAGTTTGAACATAGGTGTCAATAAATTGGTCATATTGTTCTCCGCGAACACGTTTGTGACGGTTCCCCATGTATAAAGGATCTTCCAGCAGTTTTTCGTTGTTCGTACCTGCATCAAGAACAACTGCCAGCACCCGGCTAGGATCAATTCCGGCAGCAGCGGTATACACGGCAAGCTTACCGATGGAGATATTAATTCCACCAACTCCCCAGTCCCCGATTCCCAGAATACTTTCGGAATCCGTGGCTACGATGAGGTCAATATCCTCAGGGTCCAGGCTCAAATTTTTAAAAGCTTCTTCAATGGCGGAAAGGTTACCAATAGATAAATACATACCGCCGGGTTTGTGGTATTCATGACTGTATTCCTGTATAGCCTGACCGACCGTCGGAGTATAAACAATCGGAAGCATTTCGTTTAGGTGCTCGGAGAGCAAGCGATAGTAAAGGACTGTATTCCGGTTAAACAGATCGTTTAACGCGATATTTTTACGCAAATTATCCGGTTGGCTCTGAAATTGCTCGTAAACCCGTTGAACCTGTTCCTCAATAGTCAATATGGTAGGAGGAAGGAGACCGTCAAGTCCAAGCTGCTGCCGTTCTTCAAGAGTAAAAGCCACTCCTTTATTCAGTAGTGGATTAGCCAGCAATTCCTTTCCGGTTAATTTGGTTTCGATAGAACCATCTTCCGTCAATTGAAAAGCACGCATTTCTAATTCCTTCTTTCTAGAAAATTACATTTAGTTAAACCTTGAACAATTCGTGAACCAGTATACGCCTTATTTTAAACCAAGTGAACAAGTATGTTGTGTGAAAAATGGTTATATAAGTGTTTACATAAGAAAATTTATGAAAATGAAAATATTTTTCAATCATTTTTATCTGAAAATTACATTTAATTTTCATTATATTTTCAATAATTTTTATTAAATGTAAGTTTTGTCATAGCGAAGCTACTATGGAGCTGGATGGGTCTTTCAATCAGGAATAGAATTTATTTCATTCCATAGATAGGAAGAGATTTTTATAACAGGTGGATAAAGTGAATGAAGAAGAGAGAGGGGGATATACACAATAAGTCACTTGGAGTTCTAACTATGAGACTTTTTTATTTTCAGGCAAACAAAAAAGCCTTGAGTATCAAGGCTTTTTGACGTATAGGACGGATGGGGATCGAACCCATGACCCTTACCCTGTCAAGATAATGCTCTCCCGCTGAGCTACCGTCCTTCGGTTATTAGATAATATCATGTATTAACCATAAATGTAAAGTAGAAAAATAGAAATAAGCTTGTACTTCATTACCATTTATATATATAATTCAAATTTAGTGGGTTTGCAAATTGAAGCAGTGATAAGGGGGAGCGGATGATGGCCGCAGAAATTATTAGTGTGACGACAGAAGAACAGCTACAGGCAGCGATATTGATCCGTACTAAGGTGTTTGTCGAGGAGCAGAAAGTTCCTCTCAATCTAGAAATTGACCATTTTGACAAGCTGGGGGATACTGCACATCATTTGTTGATCTCTGATCATGGTGAGATGGTGGCAACGGGACGCTTGACCTATTATGAGGAAGATACAGCTAAAATGCAACGTATTGCGGTTCTCAAGGAGCATCGCTCCGGGGGGTACGGACGTATATTGCTGCTGGCTCTGGAGGAACGCGCACGTGAGCTGGGGCTGCGGCATTCGCTGCTGGATGCTCAATGTCAAGCTGAAAAGTTTTACGAGAAGCTCGGTTACGAGACGATTTCGGAAGAACCTTTTGACGATGCCGGGATTCCACATGTGCGCATGCGCAAAAAGCTGTAGCCGGCAGCCCGAAGATGCATATAATTCTGCATAGGGTGCATGCTAGTAAAAGTTCCTCCACTACACTATGGATAAGGAGCGATGCAGCATGGCTAATGTAGAACGGGAACAAATTACGGCAGTACGTAAAAACGGTGATGGTGATCTGACGTCATTTCAGACATCTACCGGACGGGTTCTGGATTACAGTCAGGCTCTAAATGAAATTGAAGCAGGCTCGATTGCCGGGGTCAATGTTTTCAAAGCCAAGGACGGAAGCAACCGGATTCGCGGAGATGCTGATGGAGATCCTACGAATAATTTGGATCAGTTGCCGTTGTTCTGACGTTCATTTCAAGCATCTATCACTAAGCACATAACTACACGCAAGTATATGCCAAAGTCGCCGGGCTCTTTTTCCAGTTGGAAACCCGGCGGCTTTTTGCTTTCTCACTTTGTATCCAGTATTATTTTTGCTCTGTGCGTTCCAGCTCCACAATGTTGTATACGCGCTGCTGCTCCAGAAAGGACATGACTCCAGCTTTTTCCTTGAATTGCTCCATGTCGTCACTATAGTGCATGAGACGAATCCGCTCTTGAAGCTGGATTGGCAAGCTGAGCAGCTCGTCCAACGTCGTATGGACTTCTCCTGCACCCTGTAATTGAACCTCATGCAAAATGCTGCGACAGCCTCGCTCGTGTACCAGTTGATTCAGCAGATCTGGATCAAAGGTCATATCCGCACTATAAAAAAGACGGTCATTAATGAACAGGGAGTAGCTGTCTTTACCGGGGATATGACGGGTAGGAATGAGTTCAACTTCGATGCCGGATACTAAGCTGGTGGGTTCACCAGGCGTCAGCACGTTTACCTCAAACACATCCTCCAGCTTGCCAATCATTCCTTGCTGTGACATGCCGCCCTTGAGCGTATTTTCCCATAATGGATGAATTAGCGGTTCTGCGATACAAAGCACAGGTTTGCGACCATGTAGGATATTCATTTGAAAGCCAAACTCTTCCAGACCCCCGACATGATCGGCGTGAATGTGGGTGATTAGAATGGCGTCAATTTCGGGCAATGGGACACCCATTTGGTGCAGAGCCAGCGAAGCGGTTGTTCCACAGTCGATTAGCAGCTTGCCTTCTCCACTGTCCAGCAGTGCGTTATTGTTGTAATAGTTTTTGGCAAAGGCACTGCCTGTGCCTAGCATTTGTATGGTCAGGCTCATTCGTATTTCACCCTCCAGGCTAAATGTGTATAAATCCTCTTCAGTCGTATCTTACCATCGATGCTGTTAGAAATTAAAGATTTTACGCCATATCAAAAACTTTGGACAATTTGTGATGCCTAGCGCAACTTGTGGAACTGAGCTAGGTATAAATGTAAGACAGAAGTTATTTAACAGATAATGATGGAGGGATATCTAGCGATGAAGTGGAGAAAAGTTATGGCCCTAGTGATGGCCTTTTCGATAATGGGAGGGACCGTTATTTCGGCGGAATCCGCCAAGGACCAAGTGAAGTTGATTATTAACGGTGAGGTGTCGAAGGATGGCGCGGTTGTCATTGATGGCAAAACGTATGTGCCCATTCGGGATTTTAACGGGATTGTCAGTTTTGATCCGTCCGGTGGAAAAGTTGTTTTCGACCAACCAAATGTACACATGTTCTTGTTTAAGGGCGATACGGTGTTCGGTAACGTGAATAAAGGCAACAAAGTGAAATTCAATGTATTCAGTCAGATTGATACGTTGAAAGCGGATATCTCCGGAGTGAAGGTAGCGATTACTGACCCGGCGGGTAACGTGAAAGATATTCAGTCCCAGGATATCAGCGGAGCACAAAAGGATAACTTTTGGTTCCGTACCAACGACTTTACGTATGATTTTAAAACAGCAGGGAATTACCGGGTTGGTTTCTACATTAAAGAAAGTAAAGACAGCAGCTATACACTGGTGTCCGAAAAAGTCATTACAGCGATAAATTAGGCATACCACAAATTGACCTGTACCCTTGATCATGTTACGATACGGGGGAAAATAAAACAATTTGAAGGTAGGTATTTCCATGAGTGATCACAAACATGAACACGGTGAAGCCTGCAACCACGATCATGACCACGAACATGAAGAAATGGTTCTTACGCTAACTGATGAAAATGGCAAAGATGTAGAAATGGTGCTGGTAGAGACCTTTGACGTAGAAAATCACGTTTACGCTCTCCTGCTGGAGCGCGGCAATCCTGAAGCAGACGGCATTATTCTTCGTATGGAAGAAGAAAACGAAGAAATGGTGCTTTACAATATCGAGGACGAAGATGAATGGAAACGTGTAGAAGAGGCATACAGCGAGCTGGTTGCCCAATACGAATAACCTTGGATCTATCGGCTGCTACAACTTTGTAAGCTGATGAAAAAGCCCCCAATCGGGGGCTTTTTTTGTTAAGCATTTAAGATGCTTATAAGATTTTTCAAGCTTGTTACGGCTCAGGAGGCTTAGGAAATGGCGTCCGTTTCGACGATAACCTTCACTTGATGTACCGTTCGATCCTCAGGCCCTTTAACAGGCAGGCCTACTTCCACATGATCGACAATATAATCAATATTGTCCTGTGAGATCACTTCGCCCGGCAGCAGGATCGGAATACCTGGCGGATATACATAAATGAATTCTGCAATAATGCGTCCAGCAGATTCCTTGAATGGTACCACTTCCGTATCTCCGTAAAAAGCGTCTCTCGGAATCAGGGAGAGCTGGGGGATTTCCTGTATTTTTACATCCAGTTCATGCTGCTGACCTGTAGAATAATGAATAGCAGCCAGCTCACGCAGAGCCTTCAATAAAATCTCAATGTCCTCTTTCGTATCCCCGGGGGTCACCAGACAGAGAATATTGTACATATCGCTAAGCTCAACCTCGATATTGTAGTTTTCTCTCAGCCAATTTTCCACGTCGTACCCAGTAAGGCCTAGATGACGAATATGAATGGTGATTTTGGTCGCGTCATAATTATAGGTTGCCTCTGTACCGAGAATTTCACTGCCAAAGCAATATAATCCTTCAATCTTGTTGACCTCTGCACGGCAGTATTCGGCCAAATCAAGCGCACGTTGCGCTATTTCATAGCCATTGAGAGCCAGATTGCGGCGTGATGTGTCCAGAGAAGCCAGCAGGATATAGGAAGTGGAAGTCGTTGTCAGCATACTGAAAATCGTCTGCACACGCTGCGGATTGACGTATCCGTTTTTGGTATTCACATTCAGAATCGAGCTTTGTGTCAAGGAACCGCCTAGCTTATGGACGCTTGTAGCTGACATATCTGCTCCCGCTTCCATGGCGGACATCGGCAGATCAGGATGAAAATGAATGAGTACACCGTGGGCCTCATCGACCAGGACCGGCACATTATAGCTGTGAGCGAGATCAACTATTTCTTTCAAATCGGCGCACACACCGTAATATGTCGGGTTGATGACGAGGACGCCCTTGGCGTCAGGATGGCGTTCCAGTGCCCGGCGTACGGACTTGGTTGTAATCCCGTGGTGAATACCAAGATTTTCATCACTGACCGGAGATACGAATACAGGCTTTGCTCCAGACAATATAATGGCAGACATTATAGATTTGTGTACATTTCGGGGTACAATAATTTTATCACCTGGCAAGCAGATGGACATAATCATAGTAATGATAGCTCCACTTGTACCCTGTACACTGTAGTAAGTATAATCTGCTCCATAGGCTTCTGCCGCAAGCTTTTGGGCTTCTTCGATGACACCCGTAGGTTGATGCAGATCGTCCAATGGAGCGATGTTGATCATATCTATGGAAAAGGCATTATCCCCCATAAATTCGCGAAATTCCGGATCTGCCCCCACTCCCTTTTTATGACCTGGGATGTGAAATTGAACCGGGTTGCTCTGAGCGTGCTTTTTCAAAGCAGTAAAAAGCGGGGTGTTGCTTTGATTCATTAGTGTTGTCACAACCTTTCGTGCAGGATTTCGACAATCCTGGCAAGTGATAATAGAACAAAATTGAGTATAGCAGTTTGAAGTAGGAATGCAAGCGGTTGACGGTGCTTTTATTTGTGAATGAGAGGAGCATGGAGACAACCCGGACTTTATGACGAAAAAACGAAGGTAGAGGATGTGGGACAGATGAAACAAATCGGAAGAGAAAAAAATCCTCGGCGGTTATGGTCTCCCTTTTTTGCGGAATTATGGGTACTGGTATTTCTGGTTGAATTTATGAAGGGATCTCTTCTGGTAGCTATCCTGCCGGTATATATGGGAGAAACGCTCGGACTGTCAGCCGGAATCATCGGTCTGGCCTTTTCGCTCCAGTATTTTGGTGACAATGCGTTCCGGGCACCGGCGGGCTGGATAGCTGAACGGCTCGGCTACCGGGGAACGATGTCGACCGCGTTGCTGTTCACACTTGTAGCGGTGATCATGCTAAGCGTGCTGACAGAGCCAGTGTGGCTCGTAGTCGCCTGTCTGCTGCTCGGTCTGGGCACTTCTCCGCTCTGGCCTTGTGTCATGACTGGAACGACTGAAATGTCCGGGCCTAATAACAGCAATGGTGCGGCGATGGGCACATTGGAAATTGCGTCCATGGGCGGAACAGGAATGGGGCCGCTTGTTATGAATTTCGCTATGGCACATTATGGTCATTCCTACGGAATGGTGTTTATGATTTTGACAGGATGCAGCATTTTGTTATTGCTGGTCTCCCTTATGCTGCCCGGACGCAAAAAATCTGCTGACAAAGGAGCGCTGCAACGGAGCGCCTTGGTGTCCTCCGACGGTCTCGCGAAGCAAAAGAAGCAGCTACTGGGAGGAATCAAGGAAACGTTCAACTCTCTCAAAACAAAACTTGATGTAAACCCGTTAATTTACCCGGCGCTGTTTTTGCAGTCGTTTGTTATCGGTTTGATCAGCCCAGTATTGACACTGTACGCCCGGACAGACCTCGGCATTTCGCCGAATCTGTACAGTGTATTTTTGATCGCGGGCGGCGGGGTGACGGTGCTGGCGCTTATTCCTTGCGGAAAGCTGGTGGATCGGCTGGGAACAGAGTATTTTCTGCACGCCGGTTTTTTGCTTGCCGGGATTACGCTGTTTTTCTTTTCCGCCGTCCGATCCATTCCGCTTGTGTTCGTATCCGTAGCGCTCATTGG
The DNA here is from genome assembly GCF_044907935.1 of Paenibacillus sp. RC21. Lineage (NCBI taxonomy): Bacteria > Bacillati > Bacillota > Bacilli > Caryophanales > Paenibacillaceae > Paenibacillus > Paenibacillus sp. RC21. The sequence goes on along the minus strand of NZ_JBIYCS010000002.1, from coordinate 501,554 downwards.
CTTGGGCTATGCGCTTATTTTACCTGCATGGAATACCTTCCTCGCTAAATTGATCCCGGAAAGCGAACGAGCGACGGTATGGGGCTTTTTTCTGACACTCCAAGGCTCCGGCATGGTCATCGGTCCACTCGTTTCAGGAGTGCTGTGGGACCGCGCTGGACACACAGCTCCATTTATCATCAGCGGAGTTGTAATGCTGCTTATGTTCGGCTGTCATTTGGCTTTGGCGCGTAATCCGCGCAGAAAGACGGCCAAAGCCTGAATAGCAGCTTGATTAGCTAATGCTGGTTACTCTTTCGAGAAGGCAATTTGGTACAGCGGCAGCAAACGCTCAAAAGTAGAACGCACTGTCTGTAGCAATGCAGCTCCGTCACTGGCGAGTGGATCGTCCCGGTCGATACGGATACCACACATGACCTCGGATTTTTTTACCTGCTGTAGCTTGTCGATGATCGTTTGAAAATCCTTCTCGTCCATTTGTTTTTGCTCTGTACCTTCCGGAGCCATATGGTCCATGGACCAGTAAAAATGATCCGGTATGTTAGAGCGTACATTGCTCAGGTTGGCTTTGAGTGCCTGGGCAAACGTAGTTTTATTCGGACTTTCATAAATAATTGCAAAAATGACGAATAGATGTGAAGCAAACATACCTACCTCAAAATGCGGTAACGCCTTGTATCCACGCTTGTTCGCCGCCCAAGCTACCCAAGAATCCTTGGGTGGGTTTACTTTGCGTCGTGCATGCTTTGCAACATGAACGTGCATAGGCTCGCCGCACAAGTCCGTCAGGAAAGGAGCCAACTCCGCACCAATCGCTTCCAGTTTGGGTCGAACCTGTTCAATCAGTACCTCCATGCGAGGCTCCAGCCCCGGTATTCCAAAAACATCAAAGTCCTTTGCAGTAAATCCACTGAATGTCATACCTTTTCCTCCTGTAACTGGGTTAAGCCATTTCGTGTGGCGTAATATGTCCGATTATAGCATAATGCCATCAGGCTTGACCGACTTTAGGCCGGGTTTGGGACAAGAGTATAAGGCAAAAGTAGGATTGTGCGTTGTTACTCATAAAAATAGGTCAAATAACCAAGTACCCTTACATAAAATGAAGTATAAAATAGAGCAAGGGAAGATCAAGCGGGAAAGCCGCAGGCTTGCTGTAGCCGGACTTCTTGAATCGGACTTGAAAAAGGAGGGAATGCCGTGAACAAGGGCTGCGAGGTAGAATATTGTAATTTGGAGCTCCGGTTTAGCCGTCGGCATATCCATAATCTGATCAAGGATTTGATATCGGAAGGATATTCGCTGTACTGGAGCGAGGATGAGTCGTACCTGGTGCTGTCGGTAAGGACCGGACGCAAGCTGGTGAAGCTTCGTTTTCAACAATTGCGTACAGGGCACTACAAGTTGGCCGGAGATTATGTGATCCGCGACGCCAAGTTGGCGGAGTGGTTGGAAAAGCTGATTGGAAGCACCCGAGGCCATGCCATTGTCAAAAGAGTCAAGGACCATCATATTTTGGTGGAAAATATTTTGTTCGGTGAGGTCATTCGTCTGGTTGAGGTTACTGGTTTTAAGCAACGCGTTATTTATCAGAAGGGACCAGTGCTGTCAGTGCAGGAGATGGAGGAAATGTATATTTCCAATGAGGGAGAGACCCGACTGCTGCTGCTCAGAATGCAAGTGGATGATGAATTGGAGAAGCTTTTCACGGCAATGACAGAGGGAGATACGACCAGAGCCGAGAACTGCCATGAACGCCTGCAAGCGCTATCCCGCCAACTGCTGATGATGGAAGCATAATGATGTAGATTTAGTATAATTGAACACCTCATGAAAATGGGGTGTTTTGATCTGCGAATAGACAGGGGTTCACTTCTGACACCAAAAACGTTAAAATAGAATTGCACGTGTTCCGATTCACATAAAGTGTAATGCGGTAAAGCGGCGATATAGAATAAAAAATATGTTGCAAAGGATGAGGAACCAGATGGCAAAACAGCAGATTGGTGTGATCGGCCTGGCGGTAATGGGTAAGAATTTGGCCCTTAATATTGAGAGCAGAGGCTTCACCGTCTCGGTATTTAACCGCTCTCCCGAAAAAACGCACGATCTTATCAAAGAAGCAGAAGGTAAGAAATTGACGGGTACTTTCTCCATTGAAGAATTTGTGAACTCACTGGAATCGCCCCGTAAAATCCTGATCATGGTTCAAGCTGGTAAAGCAACGGATGCCACGATTGAGCAGCTTGTGCCTCATCTGGACAAGGGCGACATTATTATAGACGGCGGCAATGCCTACTTCCCTGATACACAGCGCCGCAGTAAGGAGCTGGAGGAAAAAGGATTTCGCTTTATTGGTACAGGCGTATCCGGTGGCGAAGAAGGTGCCTTGAACGGTCCTGCAATTATGCCAGGTGGACAAGAAAGTGCCTACAAGCTGGTAGAGCCGATTCTGACAGCAATCTCTGCAAAAGTAGAAGGCGACCCTTGTTGTACATATATCGGTCCCGACGGTGCTGGTCACTATGTAAAAATGGTGCATAACGGTATCGAGTACGGCGACATGCAATTGATTGGTGAGGCTTATCACCTGTTGAAATCGGTCCTGAATGTGAATGCGGAAGAGCTTCATGAAATCTTCACAGAATGGAATAAAGGCGAGCTGGACAGCTACCTGATCGAAATCACGGCTGACATCTTCTCCCAATATGATTCCGAAACAGGCAAACCAATGGTAGACGTTATTCTGGATGCAGCAGGTCAAAAAGGTACTGGTAAATGGACAAGCCAAAGCGCGCTGGATCTGGGCGTGCCACTGTCTATGATCACCGAATCCGTATTTTCCCGCTTCCTGTCTGCTATGAAAGACGAGCGCATTGCGGCAAGCAAAGTGCTGAGCGGTCCTAATGCTGAATCCTTCAGCGGAGACAAAAAAGAATTTATCGAAAGCGTACGTAAAGCATTGTTCGCAAGTAAAATTGTGTCTTATGCTCAAGGGTTTGCTCAAATGCGTGCAGCTTCCGATGAATACGATTGGGATTTGAAATACGGAAAAATTGCTATGATCTTCCGCGGCGGTTGCATTATCCGTTCGCAATTCCTGCAAAACATCAAGGATGCGTATGACCGCGATCCTGCTCTGAAAAACCTGTTGCTGGATTCCTACTTCAAAAATGTAGTAGAAACTTACCAAAACGCATGGCGTCAGGTGATTTCCGTGGCTGTATCTCAAGGTATTCCAGTGCCGGGCTTCTCCAGCGCGCTCGCATACTATGACAGCTATCGTACTGAGCGTCTGCCAGCAAACTTGCTGCAAGCGCAACGTGACTACTTCGGTGCGCATACGTTCAAACGTGTGGACAAAGAAGGCGTGTTCCATCACCAGTGGTTCTAATAAATTGATGGATATGTAAGGATAGCATCGATGTAATACAGCGGAAGCTTTTTTTACCCTTGTGGTAGAAGAAGCTTCCGTTTTTTGATTTTCGTGGATAGTTGATTGGATGAGGATGAAGCTAGAGGATTGTGTAATCTTTTGGCGCTGTGGTATGATAACGACAAGATATTTTAACGCATTACCGCGTCTAAGCTTTGGGTTGTAACAAAAAGACGGGAAGATCCCGTCTCTTGTGGTGAGCAGCATTTTACTGCTCTTGTGACCATTGCAGCATACCGCCAGTCATGTTAGTGCAGCCTTCATAACCGAGCTGTTGTAAATATTCGCAGGCTCGTTCGCTGCGATAACCGCTCCGGCAAATAAAGATAATTTCACCGGTACGTTCAATTTCCTCAAGACGACTCGGAATCTGTCCGAGCGGAATATGCTTGGCACCGTCAATCATGCCTTCCGCTACTTCTTCTGCCTCGCGAACGTCGATCAATTGCAGTTGCTCTCCTGCTTGCAGGCGTGCGCGAAGCTCAGAAGGTTCAATCAGGGCGATTTGCGTCATGGCTGGACCTCTTTTCTAATGTATAATGGGTGCTGCGTGTGTTATTGACGTGTGCAAAACATCACACTCTCTATGTATGATAGCGAAGCTATCTCTAAGCTGTCAATTGGGTTAATCCTAAAGAAAGATAGAGACTAATCAACCTGCTGGATTAAACTCCGAAAGACCTAGATGAATATTGTATATTTTTTTGGGTAGAGAAATGAACGCTACAGCTTGTATAATTAACGTAAACTAGGATGGTTTGAATCGAAAAGGAGCATGTACAATATGGATGTTATCGTTAGACCTACCCCTTCCTTGCAGGGAGAGATTGGGGCCTTGTCCTCCAAAAACTACACTACACGCTATCTGCTCACAGCAGCGCTTGCCGATGGAGAAAGTACCATTTATTTTCCGGCACACAGTGAGGATAGTGATGCTATGCGTCGTTGTATCGCTGATCTGGGGGCAGTGCTGGAAGAGGATGACGAAAAAATTGTCATTACGGGTTTTGGTAGCCATCCTCGTGCTGTGAAGGAGTTAAATGTGGGGAATGCCGGAGCGGTGCTCCGTTTTTTGATGGGAATTACATCCTTATGTCCGGATGTTACTTTCGTTAATACATATCCTGACTCATTGGGTAAACGACCACATGATGATCTAATTGATGCGCTGGGCCAATTGGGTGTGAGAGTGGACCATCGCGAAGGTAAGTTGCCAATTCGTATCCAGGGCGGTCAAGCTAAGGGCGGCAAAATTCAGGTGTCCGGTTCGGTTAGCTCACAATATTTGAGCGCTTTGCTATTCCTTACACCTTTACTGGAGGAAGACAGCGAAATCGAGGTGCTGCATGATCTGAAATCCAAGGTGGTTATTGGTCAGACGCTGGAGGTGCTCCAAGAGGCAGGTATAATCATTCATGCAAGTGACGATTATTTGTCTTTCCGTGTTCCGGGACGACAATCTTATCAGCCGCGCACGTATACAGTGCAGGGGGATTACCCGGGCAGTGCCGCGGTGCTGGCAGCGGCTGCCGTAACGAACTCGGATGTCACCATCCATCGGCTAAAGGAACAGAGCAAGCAGGGAGAACGTGCTATTGTAGATGTGCTTCGTATGATGGAAGTACCGCTGACGCACAAGAACGACACAGTTGTCGTGAAGGGGAATGGACGTTTGAAGGCAATCGAGTTTGACGGCGATGCTGCAACCGATGCTGTGCTGGCCATGGTGGCTGCCGCTGTATTTGCTGACGGCACATCCCGTTTTTATAATGTGGAAAATTTGCGGTACAAGGAATGTGATCGCATTACCGATTATTTGAACGAACTGACCAAGGCCGGAGCTCGCGTGGAGGAACGTCAGGCTGAAATTATCGTACATGGCCGACCGGAGGGGGTCGAAGGCGGCGTTGAAATCAACGCGCATTTTGATCACCGTGTTATTATGGCTTTGACGGTAGTCGGTCTACGGGCCCAGAAACCGCTGGTGATCAAGGATGCGCATCATGTTGCCAAATCATATCCGCAATATTTTGACCATCTGACGACGCTTGGCGCCTCTGTAGAGTGGGTAAAATAATAGTAAGCTTTAGAAGTGAACAGGAGGGGACAGGATGGCTTTTGAAAATCCGTCAAGAGAAGAGATCAAAAGCATTTTGGAACAAGTAGGCAACATTGCGGTTGTGGGTTTGTCTGATAAATCGGACCGGACCTCGTATATGGTGTCTTATGCTATGCAAAAGCGGGGATACCGGATTATTCCGGTTAATCCTGCAGCAGCGGGGCAAACGATTTTAGGAGAAACTTGCTATGCAAGTCTCGAAGAAGTACCTGAGCCTGTGGAACTGGTCAATGTATTCCGTCGCAGTGAGTACTGCGCGGAGGTTGCTCGTGAGGCAGCTGCCATTGGTGCCAGGGTTTTGTGGCTTCAACAGGGCATTATCAGCCAGGAAGCCGCTGACATCGCGCAGGAGCATGGAATGACGGTTATTATGGATCGCTGCATTAAGGTAGAGGATTCCGTAACCCAAGCTGTACGCAAAGGATAATCTGGACATGAAGAAAAACCTTCGCCCCGATGAAATACGGGGAAGAAGGTTTTTAGTGTGGAATTAAACTATATTTGGCTTTACTTTTTTTCACTCAGTTGCTTGGTTAAGTTTAGTCAGGAACTGTATATTATACTTACAGGAATTCATATAATGTATGTATGCCATTATGATGATATTATCTTGGTGAATTCGCTTATTTTATTGGTTATGGTAATGGAATCGCTGCTCCATCCCCCTTTGTTTCAGGATAGCTTGGTCCAAGCTGATAAACAAGCAAAATATAACTTAAATAGGCCATTTAATGGAGTTGTCCAGACCTTTAAAGCGTATATAAGTATTTTTAATCAAGCAAGAGAATCGCTTTGACAAAAGTATCTATTCGGCTTACCATCAGGGATAGAAAGGAGAGGAATGCCATGAATTGGCTCGGATCCTTACAACAGCTTGGTCGTGCTGTCATGCTCCCGACGATGGTGTTACCGGCTGCTGCTATATTACTAAGTCTCGGTAGCCTTCCCTGGTCCACTTGGGGATTTCCAATGGTGTCTGATATGGCTAATGCGGCAGGGAACGGTATTTTTTATTTTTTGCCGTATTTGTTTGCGGTTGGTGTAGCACTCGGCATGTCAAATCAGGCAGGTCAGGCGGGATTGGCGGCATTGGCTGGTATGGCAATATATGATCAGGTCACATTGAGATTTGGAAACGGACTCATTCATCCGGCGACGCTCATTGGCATCATTTTAGGTGTCATTTCAGGGGTGGCGTATAACCGCTTCAAAAGCATTAAGCTGCCCGAGGTACTCCAATTTTTTGGAGGGACTCGATTTGTTTTACTGCTAATTGGCTTGTTCTCCGCCGTGTTCGCAGGACTGATGCTGATTGTGGCTCCACTCATTCAGAGAGGATTGCAGTTTATAGCAGGTCTGGAATTGAGCTTGGGCGGCTTCGGATTGTTTATTTATGGTATTTTGTATCGGGTGCTGGCGGCTTTTGGCCTCCATCATCTGCTTAATAATATATTCTGGTTTCAACTGGGTACATATAAAACACCGTCAGGCAACATAGTGCAGGGAGACTTACCCCGATTTTTTGCTGGCGATCCGACGGCGGGCTATTTTATGTCAGGGTTGTTTCCAATCATGATGTTTGCGATTCCAGCCATTGCGCTGGCGATTATTCAGGAAGCACGTGAAGACTTGAAGCCAAAGGTGCAAAAGACATTTTTGACTGCTGCCCTGGTCTGTTTTTTTACCGGTGTATCGGAACAAATCGAGTTTGCCTTTTTGTTTGCTGCTCCTTATTTGTTCCTTGTTCATGCAGTCATGTCCGGTCTGGCTATGTGGCTTACCTTTGAACTGGATATTCATCACGGTTTTTCATATTCAGCGGGTTTTATAGATTACGTACTCAATTTCCATCTGTCACATAATGCCTGGTTGTTGATTCCGTTAGGTGTGGCGTATGGGCTGGTGTATTATGTGCTATTCCGCTGGGCGATTCGGAGGTTCCGTATTCCCACTCCAGGTCGCGAGGAAGGTTCAGTTCTGGAGGATTGGGCAGGCAATATTCCCTACAGCGCTCCGCTCATTTTGGAGGCGCTCGGCGGGAAGGAAAATATTGTTCGGGTGGAAGCCTGTATTACACGGTTGCGCCTCACCGTCCACAATGACCGGCTGATTGATACTGGAGCGATAAAAGCCTTGGGCTCGGCTGGACTCATCAACCTGGGAGGGGGCAACTTGCAGGTTGTGTTCGGGACGTATTCGGAGCTGATTCGTGAGGAAATCGCGAAGCTTATGGATCGTGATCTTCCTCAAGTGTTGTTCAACGCTCCTGTGCATGGAAAAATGCTGCCGATTCACGAGGTGCCGGACAAAATTTTTGCGACGAAGCTGGTCGGAGACGGAGTTGCTTTTGTTCCCGAACGAGGTGAACTTGTGTCTCCGGTGTATGGTACGGTTATGCATTTGTATCCGACCATGCACGCTTTGGGCATTTCTACACGAGAGGGACTTGAGGTTCTGCTTCATATAGGGATTGATACTTCACAGCTAAAAGGGAATTTTACTGCTATGGTAGAAGCAGGCGATACGGTGGAACCGGGACAATTGCTGATCAAATTTGATTTGCAGGCGCTGCGGGAACAAGCTCCATCTTTAGTGACCCCTATGGTCATTACGAATCCGGATCGCGTGAAGTCATGGAGCTTTGCTCCGTTTAAAACAGTGAAAAAAGGTCAGACCTCGGTAATGTCCGTTGTGCTGCATGACAGGAATGTTGGAGGGGTAGAGACATGATAGAAGGCATCGGCGCCGCAGCAGGTGTGGCAATCGGGAAGGCTTTTGTCCTGCCGAGCTGGGAGTGGGATTTACCTGAGCAGAAAATGGATGCGGTGGATCTCGCAAAGGAATTCGAGCGGCTGTATGAAGGGATACGCACATCCAAAAGTGAAATCCAGTTTATTAAGGATGAGTTTCGGGAAATGGTGGGACCGGAAGAATCCAGCATTTTTGATGCGCATCTGGCTATATTGGAGGACCCTGAATTCATGAACGAAGTTCGTGGAATCATCGAGCGTCAATATAAAGCAGCCGAGGTGGCTGTTAAGGAAGCAATTGACCATTTTGTGACGATGTTTGATCTGCTGGATGATGAATATATGAAGGAGCGGGCGATCGACATCAAGGATGTGGGGAATCGGTTGCTCAAGCATTTGCTGGGTGCGCCGGAAGTAACTCTTCCGAAGGACACACAGCCTTACATTCTGGTAGCCAAGGAGCTTTCTCCATCTCAATCGGCCCACTTGAATCCAAGCTATGTATTAGGAATTGTAACTATGAATGGGGGCAAAACATCGCATTCCGCGATCATGGCCCGTGCGATGGGCATTCCGCTTGTTTCGGGACTGGAGAGCAATCTCAATTTGCCTGTCCAGACTGGGGATATGATGGTTGTCGACGGAGACTTGGGTAAGGTTTATGTGAAGCCGGAGAAATCCATTATTGATCATTATACGGCATTACGTGATGAGCAGCTCCGCAGAAAAGAACAGCTTCAGGTGCTCGCTTCCGTGGAAGCCGTGACCAAGGATGGAACTGAACTGAGGCTGGCAGCGAATATCAGTTCTGTCAAGGAACTGGAGGCGGCATTGAAGCATGGGGCGCAGGGTGTTGGACTGTTCCGCACGGAATTTTTATATATGGATCGAAACTCTGCACCGGATGAAGATGAGCAGTATGAAGTGTATCGGCTGGTAGCAGAAAAGGCAGGAAACCACTCCGTTGTTATCCGTACATTGGATATCGGCGGGGATAAACCGCTGGACTATCTTCAACTGCCGGTGGAAGAAAACCCGTTTCTCGGCTATCGCGCTATACGCATCAGTCTCGATTGGAAGGAATTATTCAAGACACAACTGACAGCTATTTTACGTGCCAGTGCGGCAGGGAATATCAAGGTCATGTATCCGATGATCTCATCGGTGGAGGAGATCCGCCAGGCGGATGCAATCTTGAAGGAAGCTATGGCGGATTTGGATGCGAGAGGGGTTGCCTACAATCCACATATCCAGCAAGGGATTATGATCGAGGTGCCAGCGGCAGCAATGATTGCCGATCTACTCGCTGCTGAAACAGATTTTTTCAGTATAGGCACGAATGATCTGGTACAGTATGTGCTGGCCGTAGACCGTATGAACGAGCAGATTGCCCATATGTACCATCCATACCATCCGGCTGTGCTGCGGATGCTGCGTATGACGGCACAGGCGGCTCATCAAGCGGGAATTGATGTGAGTGTGTGCGGTGAAATGGCAGGGGATGAACGCTCCATTCCCTTGTGGCTGGAGTTGGGAATACACCAGCTAAGCATGTCTCCCCAGTCCTTGCTGCGAGTTAAGCATCGTGTGCTGAACACGTCCGCAGCTGAGGCAACACTGGTTGCCCAGGCGTGCTTCAGCATGTCTACCGGCGCGGCGATCGAAGACAAGCTGACCGCAGTTAGTGTCAGTTGTATTTCAGTCGGGCCTGGACGGCAGTAATCATGCAATGGCTGTGTAGCTTGTTTTGGAATAAAAAAACACCTTCAAAACCATGGATAACGTGGTGATTTTGAAGGTGTTTTTGCTCATTATATTGGACTGCCTTATTTCTTTGCGTTGTTTGCCAACAGATCGCAGAACGCTTTTCCATATGGCGGAAGGTCAGGCGGGCGGCGGGCAGATACGATATGTCCGTCTGTCACGACAGCTTCGTCCTTCCAGATGGCTCCTGCGTTTTCCATATCATCACGAATGCCCGGTGTGGAAGTTACGGTGACACCGTCCAAAATTTTGGCGGAGATCAGCACCCAGCCTGCGTGGCAGATCTGCCCGATGGGTTTGTGGGCGGCGTGAAACTCCTGTACAAGTTGAATCACCTTGGGATAGCGGCGCAGTTTATCCGGCGCCCAGCCTCCGGGGACAAGAATCCCGTCATAATCGCGGCTGTTCAATTCCTCAAAGGCATATTCCGCTTCAGCAGGTACGCCATATTTTCCAATATATTTTTTACCCTTTTCAGCACCGGCCAAATGCACTTCTGCGCCTTCTTCACGGACGCGGTACACGGGGTACCATAGCTCCAGATCCTCGAATTCCTCATCTACCAGGGCGATAACCTTTTTTCCGGCAAGTCTCGACATCTAACCATCCTTTCGTGCGTCACTTGATGACACGCTGTTTTATATCTGCACCTATACATCTTAAGAAAAAGAGCGCCGGAAGTCCATTCCTCTGCACATTCTCATAAATTGACTAGCTCTTTTAATACTAGCATCACCATTCCGAAACCCACTAAACCTTTGGTAATTTGTTCATAGCTGCAATCTGTGGAAGGATTTGAGGTCCCAAAGTCGAAATAAAAAAGAGTGTGAAAAATTTTATAGAGTTAACAAATCTTTTATAGACTAGTAGATAGATATATCTGGATTCTGATGAAATCCTCATATAGCTTGATCCTACGTAATGAGGTGGTTAAATGCATAAGCAATGCCAATGCGGTAAACCGATGGGGCTGGAGTTGAGAAAGGTAGTTTATGCGGACAAGGTTGAAATTTTACATGTTCCCGTATTTTCATGCCCTTCATGCTTCTCCAGTGAGGTTTTGCAGCATGTAACGAAGGACATCAAGGAGCTATTGCAAAATTTGGGGAGCAAGCCTACGGCTCGGCGCATTTCCTTTGCCCGTAACAACGAGCTGGCTGAAATTATTCGCAGGCTGGTGCTGGAGGAAGCGGACAATCCTAATGTGGACTGGCAATCCTCTTTGGAGGAGCGAATGGAGCTTCGAATCAATCTGCTGCTGGACCTTTATCGTTATGCGAGAAGTCTGGGAGATGAGGATTGGATGAACGATGTACAGAAAAGATTGGGGCAATTATCCGGTTTTACCAGTGAATCGGTGTTTATGAATACAAAAAACTAAAAAAAATGAAAATTTTCATGGTCACCATTGGATTTTACATGTTCTTTTTGTTAGGATGTGAATAGGACATACGACAATACGAGGAAAGGAATGTATATCCAATGGCGACGATGACAAAGATGACTACTGTTCAACAATTAAATGCGGCGCTGGAAGCGTCATCAGACAAGGCATTGCTTCTTTTTAAACATAGTACGCGCTGTCCGATTAGCTCTGGCGCACATCAGGAACTGGAGTCCTATTTGCAAGGCACTCCCAACGAAAATATTGAATACGGTATCATTTATGTAGTAGAAGACCGGCCGGTGTCCAATGAGGCTGCGAACAAGCTCCAACTGCAGCATGAATCACCGCAGGCCATTTTGATCAAGGGCGGAGAGGCTGTCTGGCATACATCCCATTCGAATATCACTGCGCGTGCGCTTCACGATCATTTGGTATAGATAGAATGAGCGCTGTCGTTGCATAAAGTAGTATTTTGTCGTATCATAGTTCTAATTAGTTGTTCTTGGATTCGGTTGAAAATTTATTGGCAATGGAGAGAAGGAATTTGACGGTAACGATCTATGATGTAGCTCGCGAAGCTGGTGTCTCAATGGCGACAGTGTCCCGTGTAGTTAACAATAATCCTAACGTAAAACCTCAGACACGCAAGAAGGTATATGAAGCGATTGAGCAATTGGGATATCGGCCTAATGCGGTGGCTAGAGGTCTGGCCAGCAAGAAGACAACAACCGTCGGCGTGGTTATCCCTGATATATCAAACTCAATTTTCGCAGAGATTGCGCGGGGCATTGAGGATATTGCGAATATGTATCACTATAACATTATTTTGTGTAATGCCGATAAGAGGAAAGAAAAAGAGATTCGTGTCATCAATACGCTGCTCGAAAAACAGGTTGATGGACTTCTGTTCATGGGTGGCACAGTAACGGACGAGCATATTCAGGCTTTTCATACGGCTGCGGTTCCTATCGTTCTGTGCGCAACGAGTGATGAGAAAGGCAGCTACCCTTCGGTTGATATTGACCATGAAGCCGCTGCTTTTGATGCAGTGAATACATTGATCCGCCACGGGCACCGTCAAATCGCGATGATTAGTGGTACTCTTCAGGATCCTGCGAACGGCTATGCACGTTTCCAAGGCTACAAGAGAGCGCTGGAAGCAGCAGGAATGGAGTATCAGGAAGATCTCGTGCGAATCGGGAACTATCGTTATGAGTCCGGTGTGGAGGCAATGAAGTATTTCCTGGGCCTCAAGAAGAAGCCAAGCGCGATTTTTGCGGCTACGGATGAAATGGCAATTGGTGCGATTCATAGCATTCAGGATGAAGGCTTGAAAGTACCGGACGATTTCTCTGTCATCAGTGTGGACAATATCCGTATGGCTTCCATGGTTCGTCCGCAGCTTACGACAGTAGCGCAACCGATGTACGATTTGGGTGCAGTAGCGATGCGTTTGCTGACCAAGCTGATGAAGAAGGAAAATGTGGAAAATCCCCGCGTTATTTTGCCGCATGAAACGATTTTGCGGTTGTCGGTTAATTATTTAGACTAGACAAATTTGTTAACAGGATAGACCTTCGATGAAAGCTCCTTTTATGGAGCTTTTTTCGTGAATACATAGTCCATAATGCACATCATTAAACAAAGAATAGAGGGATTTGAGATGAGCCGAATTTATGGATTAATTGGTGCCATGGATGAAGAAATTGAGCTGCTGCTTGCTGCAATGACTGAAGCTAGTAAGTCGGTCAAGGCTGGAATCACCTATACAAAGGGAGTCATTCACGGTCAACAGGTTGTCGTATGCAAGTCCGGTGTAGGTAAGGTCAATGCTGCGGTAACGACACAAATCCTTATCGATAGCTTTGGAGCGGAACAAATCATATTTACAGGAGTGGCAGGGGCGGTGCATCCGGATTTAAATATTGGGGATATCGTGATCTCCTCGACGTGCATGCAGCATGATATGGATGTAACGCCTTTGGGTTACGCCAAAGGGGTCATTCCTTATCAGGATACCTCGGAGTTTGCGGCTGATCCTGATCTTGTTCGCCTGGCTGAGCAAGCCTGTCAATCCTTCGGCGATCGTTATATTATCGGCAAGGTGCTTTCCGGTGACCAGTTTATCGCCAGTCGTGAGCTGGTAGCTGCATTGCATCAGGAGATGGACGGTGCTTGTACCGAGATGGAGGGCGCAGCAGTGGCTCAGACAGCCCATATGAACGCTGTGCCTTACGTTGTCCTCCGCTCTATGTCTGATAAGGCAGACGGATCTGCCCATGTTAATTTTGGCGAATTTACAGTAGAATCTTCCCATCGTTCGCATCGGATTGTGGAGTATATGCTGAAGTATTTGGCTTAAATGGCTAGTAGTGTAACATTTAATACATGAACCTTCTCACAAACCGGATACGATCAAACTGTTCCCGTGATGTGAGGGGGACATCCTCTCCCATTCGGACCATTAGGCAATTCGCCGGGTGAGAGCATATTTCAGGATCATCCGTTGCGTACCAGATCATATCCACGGTTTTCATCAGACGTTCCATCATGCGGCGGTATTCCCATACAGAGAGACCGCTGCCTTTTAAATCCCAATGCCAATAGTACTCAGTCGTAAAAATGATATAGGATTCCAGTTGTCCGTCCTCAAAGGCGACACGGATCATTTGGCTTCCCAGACCCAGTCCGCGATATTCGTCGGCTACCTCAATCGCTCCAAGCTCCAGCAGGTCCTTCATTCCGGCTTCCGACCAGCGTTCCATCTCATCCGGATAGTGAAAAGTCACGTATCCGAGAATGGTTTCCCCATCATGTGCGATGATAATCCTGCCTTCCGGCAGTCCCGAAATATCCATCAGCGCGTCGAATTGCTCCTTCGGCTTGCGAAAGGCGTCCAGTTGTGGATGCATTTGAAATGAACGCAGTTGATCAGCGGATACGGGGCCTTCTACGTAAATCTTTTGCCCGTTATGACTCAGCGTGTCCAAATGGTGCAGTTTTAAATGCTGCATACATGCGCCTCCTTCTTTACCGTGACCTAGCTCTCCATATCCCCTACTTATAGCAAAAAAACAAATAAATGAAAAGGATGGTCGTCACATCCTCACCTATGATATACTGTTTTAGACATAAATTGTTCACAATTAGTCGCTTTTATCAGATGTTAAACAAAGGAATTGACATGCTTGTATTGAATTTGTAAGCGTTATCTTGTTCTGTATTATTCTCATTATATCGTGAGGAGGCTGAACGCATGAAGATTGAAGAACTCCAGGCTGTAGTTCCCACATCCAACATGGGCCCGTATGAACAAGCTTACAACCGCTTTCAGTGGGAAGATGCAGAGCGTCATTTTACGTGGTATGAATCAGGCAAGGTGAACATGGCGCATGAAGCGATTGACCGGCATGTAGAGGAAGGGAGAGGCAGCAAAACGGCGTTGTTGTATTGTGACGCGAACCGCCATGAAGCCTACACCTTTTCTCAGTTGCGTGCCAGCTCCAACAGGTTTGGTAATGTGCTGCGTAAATACGGAATTGGCAAAGGGGAGCGGGTATTTATATTTATGCCGCGTTCACCTGAGCTGGTCATTAGTCTGCTTGGCATTTTGAAGGTAGGAGCAGTCGTCGGACCTTTATTTGAGGCATTTATGGAAACGGCGGTCAAGGATCGGCTGGAGGATAGCGGGGCGGTGGCGCTGGTGACCACGCCTGGACTTCTCTCGCGCGTACAGCGTGAGGAACTTCCGGAGCTGCGGCATATTTTTGTGGTTGGCGACGTGGACGAACGGGAACAAGGGATTATTGATTTTGAAACGGAAATGCTTGCGTCCTCCGAGGAACTTGAACCGGAATGGCTGAGTCGTGAGGATGGGTTGATTATTCATTACACGTCAGGCTCAACGGGCAAGCCTAAAGGCGTGTATCATGTGCAAAACGCGATGATCCAGCACTATTATACCGGAAAAATGGTGCTGGATCTGCGTGAAGATGATGTGTATTGGTGTACAGCCGATCCCGGTTGGGTTACCGGAACGTCATATGGCATTTTTGCCCCATGGCTGAATGGAGTAACAAATGTTATTCGTGGCGGTCGTTTTAGCCCCGAGGACTGGTATCGAACCATTGAGCGTTACGAGGTGACCGTATGGTATAGCGCTCCTACGGCGTTTCGGATGCTCATGAGCGCAGGGGAGGATATCGTTGACAAATATGATCTCGGAAGCCTGCGGCATGTGCTGTCCGTCGGAGAGCCGCTGAATCCCGAGGTGGTGCGCTGGGGCTGGCAGGTATATAAGCAGCGTATTCATGATACCTGGTGGATGACGGAAACGGGTGGCCAAATGATCTGTAATTACCCTGAGCTGCCGATTAAGCCCGGCTCGATGGGAAAGCCATTGCCTGGCATTCAGGCCGCTATTCTGGACGACAGGGGGCAAGTGCTTCCGCCTAACCGAATGGGGCATTTGGCGATTCGTACGCCGTGGCCGTCTATGATGAACCGTATATGGAACAACCCGAACAAATTTCAGGAGTATTTCCGTTTTTCCGACTGGTATGTGTCTGGTGATTCTGCTTATATGGATGAGGACGGATACTTCTGGTTTCAGGGACGAATTGATGATGTCATTAATTCGTCCGGGGAGCGAATTGGTCCTTTTGAGGTCGAGAGCAAGCTTCTGGAGCATCCCGCTGTAGCGGAGGCTGGAGTGATCGGAAAGCCGGATACTGTGCGGGGAGAGATCATTAAAGCTTTTATCGCACTCCGTGAAGGCTACACCCCCTCTGAAGCTTTGCAGCAGGATATTTATCGCTTTGTCAAAGAAGGGCTGTCTGCCCATGCTGCACCACGTGAAATTGAGTTTAAGGAAAAGCTGCCCAAAACCCGTTCCGGTAAAATTATGAGACGTGTACTGAAAGCTTGGGAGCTTAATCTTCCTACAGGAGATTTGTCTACCATAGAGGATTGAAATGCTTTTTAAGAAAGATACAAAAAAGGGAGTCTCCAAAGCCGTGATGGCTAAGGAACTCCCTTTTTGTTGGTTCTGATAAAGTGGGTTTTTACCAAATATCAGTATTTGTTGCTGTTGTGAGCTTTTATGGACGAACGGCTCCGGAAGGAGCTGATTCCCCCAAGGCATTCATGGAAGTGATGCGGAACCAACCCTTCGGTTTGCTGCCCGCTTTATATTGAAAGCTGGTGGATGCGGTGGAGCCGATGTTTGTAAAAGGCTCCGCACCGCTTTCACTGTAGTACACGTTATAGCCTGTAATCGCATCCGCAGGCTTTCCTGCACTCCATTGGAGCGCTACGGCTGAGCCTGCTGCTTTCGCTTGAGGCTGCCCAGGAGCGGTAGGAATCTCCGTAGGCTGCGCACTTGGTCCATCTCCTTCACTCGGTACAACTGGATTCTCGGGATCAACAGGTGGTGCTACAGGCGCTGCACTTGCTTGGGAGCTTGGCCCTGACTCATGTCCGCCTACATCAACGGCGGTTACGTAGTAGCTGGAGCTGCCACCACCCGGGCTGTCAGAGAACACTTTGGAGCCGTCAGCCATGACGACTTTGCCAAGCCGTTGGAAGCTGCCCCCATCTGTAGAACGATATAGACGGTATCCTACGACATCGCTGTTTCCGCTTGGGCTAAAGCTGATCATAGCTTTGCCGTCACTATAGCTTACGCTAACGTTAGACGGAGCACTAGGATCGGCTCCATCGTCTTTGCGCGGATCAATCTGGGTAGGAGCCGCCTTATCTGCATCCTGAGGCAGATAGTAGGACAACGAATTATGTCGTCTCATCACGGTAAAGGCTTGCTGGAGCTCTTTAATCAGCTCTGAAATCGGTTTTTCCCGTTTGCTAACGGTCCGCTCGTTCAACATATCATCCGGTGTGCCGTCCCGTGGAATGTAATTGACACCTTGATAGGTAATATATTTGGCACGAGTGACACCATTTTCACTGTTTTTGGGTGGATACTTACTGTTGTAAATATCCGAACCGTATGCGGATGCTGTTCTTGTTACAATACCGTCTGGTCGCTTGAAGCTGTCGGTTCGGAACAGATCCGGATCCTTTGCGGTCACTTCATTCATGATTTGCGCCCACAGGCGGCGTGCCCGCTCTTTTTGTGCTTTCGTTTCAAGCTTATTGACAGGTTGCTTGTAACCAACCCATACACCCAGTGTGACGTCAGGCGTAAAGCCCTCGAACCATACATCGGTATAAGATTGTGTAGTACCTGTTTTACCAGCAATCGGAATCTTGCCAGCTTGATTGAAATTACGCTTCACCAGTCTGCCTGTACCTTCCGACACAGCTGTACGCAGCATATCCGTCATCAGATAGGCGGTTTGTGGTGTAAAGGCTTGTACGGGATTAGGCTGATGCTTATAAACGATATTCCCTTGCGAGTCCACAATCTTTTCGATCATGTAGGCGTCATTAAATACACCGCCGTTTGGAATCGCACCATAAGCATTCGTCAGTTCCTCGACTGTGACCCCATGGGCCAAACCGCCGAGTACACCCGTCTGGGCGTTGTTATCGCTTGGTTCCAAGGTGGTAATGCCTAGCTTCTTGGCAAAATCCCAAGCTTTGCTGATACCTACCTTTTCGTTAAACAGCTTGAGTGCTATCGTATTTAGTGACTGATTCAACGCATAACGGGCCGTAACCAGCCCCTGATAGCGGTTATTGGCGTTTTTCGGGATGTGATACCCATTGCTGCCATCCTTCAAAATAATAGGTGCATCATCCACGATGCTGCCAGGCTGCACGAGACCGCTGTCCAATGCAGGGAGATAGGCGGCAATCGGCTTCATAGCCGATCCCGGCTGGCGTACCATCTGGGTAGCATAATTCATCTGTTCTTTTTGGAAATCCCGGCCTTCCATCATACCGAGAATCGCGCCTGTTTTGTGCTGGATAAGAATGGCGGCCGCTTGCTCGTCACCCTTGGTTTTACTTGTGGAAGAGAAATTATCCTTGTTTTCTGCAATTTGGCGCATCGACTTGTAGATACTTTTATCAATAGTGGTGTATACCATATAACCACCTGTTCGAAGCTGTTGTTCAGCTTCTTTGAGCAAGTCGTTATCATCCTTGGTTTTGGCATCTGCACTGGCATTGGCCGCTTGACCCGGATTTGTGACTGACATAAGTGCCTGTGCCGCTTGCCGTTCCGTTTCCATCATAAGATACGGATACGTGTTGTAGGCTTTAACAGTGCGTGGAGCGAGCGACTTTTTGATATCAAAAGCCATCGCCTCATCATACTGTGCCTGATTGATTTTGTTCTCCTCTAGCATCCTGCTAAGTACCAGGTGCTGGCGGTTGATCGCCCTTTTAAAGCCGGACTCGTTAAATTCACCCTTACCGTTGTAAGCGGAATAAGAGGAAGGAAGCTGTGGCAGACCTGCCAGATAGGCGGCTTGAGCCACATTCAGCTTATTCAGATCATTCTCATTAAAAATACCTTTGGCCGCTGCTTTGATCCCAAAGACGTTATAACCGCTTGATCCGTTACCAAAAGGTACTTTATTGAGATAGGCCGTAATAATTTGCTGCTTGCTCAGGAAGCGCTCAAGGCGCAGAGAGAGCAAAATTTCCTTGACCTTGCGGTCATCCGTGCGATCCAGATTCAGAAAGACACGACGGGCGAGCTGCTGGGTTAGGGTGCTTCCCCCGGTTTGTACGGATTCATGCAGCGCTTTTTGTTTTATAGCCCGCAGCGTTCCCGACAGATCGACACCTTTATGCTCGTAAAAATGGTTATCTTCAATGGCAATGACTGCGTTAATAACGAGTTGCGGAATCTCCTTAAACGTGACAGGACGCCGATCTTCTTCTGTCCGGAGCTGTCCGATAGGGGAGCCATCATTGAAATAAGCGAAGCCTGTAATTGCGTTTTTGTCTACTTCCTGTTCAATCATGGATCTGGAGCGCACAGGCTCGCTTTTTACAATAGAGGCTACATAGCCGGCTGCGGCTCCTCCTGCAAACAGCGCTCCCATAAAACCGATGATGACGACCCACTTTATGACACGGCCGAGCCTTCGCATGTATGTCCGTAAGCGGGAAGGCTTTGGCTCTGACACATTATTTTTTTCTTCAACCATTAAGTCTTCCTCCTTTATAACAGCCATTATTATAGCATAAAATTACAAAATGAACCCATATGCTAAAAAGCCTGTCTTTTGGTGTCGTTGACTCTATAAAAGTGGTGTGTTATAAATAAGTCAAAGTAAATATCGTGAAAAGCAGAGAAAGACTTCAGTAGAAGGTGGAATCACGTTGTGCAGAGAGCCGATGGGTGGTGCGAATCGGTAACGACCCTCCTTTGAATTACTGTCTGGAGCTGTCTGGATGAATGGTGTAGCTTTTGCAGATTTGCGAAGCTGACTATAGTAATCCAGTACCGGGTGTAGGCCCGTTATAGGAATGAAGTGAAAGAAACGCTTGTCTTTGGCATACGT
The DNA here is from genome assembly GCF_044907935.1 of Paenibacillus sp. RC21. NCBI lineage: Bacteria > Bacillati > Bacillota > Bacilli > Caryophanales > Paenibacillaceae > Paenibacillus > Paenibacillus sp. RC21. The sequence continues at coordinate 481,618 of NZ_JBIYCS010000002.1, read as the reverse complement.
TTCTTTAATTAGGGTGGTAACGCGAGCGGCTCCTTCTCGTCCCTTGGGATGAAAGGGGCTTTTTGGTCTGTTTAATATGTAATATTTTGGATAAAAACAGGAGGTATACAGGATGAAGTGGGAAGAGTTGAAGCCTGAACAGCAGGTAGAGGTAGAACGTCAATTAAATGTGATTCAACGTGGTGTGGCAGAAATTGTACCGGAGGACGAGCTGAAGCGTAAGCTTATTAAATCGGTCGTTAGCGGTGAGCCGCTTCAAATTAAATTAGGACTTGACCCATCGGCGCCGGACATTCACATCGGGCATACGGTCGTTATGCATAAGCTACGCCAGTTTCAGGAGCTTGGTCATCAGGTACAACTTATCATCGGCGATTTTACGGGCAAGATTGGTGATCCGACAGGCAAATCGGAAACTCGTAAGCAGCTGACCGAGGAAGATGTCCAGCGCAATGCTCAGACGTATAAGGAGCAGATATTCAAAATTCTGGACCCCGAAAAAACAAAGGTATACTACAATTCCCATTGGTTGGCGCCCATGTCTTTTGCGGATGTGGTAACGCTGGCCGCTAAAGTAACTGTCGCACGTATGCTGGAACGGGATGACTTTACGAAAAGATACCAAAACGGCTTGCCGATCAGCATCCATGAATTTTTCTACCCGTTGATGCAAGGGATGGATTCCGTGGAACTCCGAAGCGACATTGAGTTGGGCGGTACAGATCAAAAGTTCAATTTGCTGATGGGCAGAACTCTGCAAAAGGAATACGGAGTGGAGCCACAGGCCACCATTACGTTGCCACTGCTTGAAGGGCTGGATGGCGTGCAGAAGATGAGCAAAAGTCTGGGCAATTACATTGGTGTCGATGAAGAGCCGAACGAAATCTATGGAAAATCCATGTCGGTTCCTGATGAACTGATGTTTAAATATTTTGAGCTGGCAACAGATTTGAACAATGAGGAACTGGCTGAGCTCGCGGAAGGTATTAAGAACGGTTCAGTGCATCCGCGTGACGCCAAAATGAAGCTGGCCGGAACGTTGGTACGCATGTACCACGGTAAGGAAGCGGAGGAAGCAGCGAAGCAGCATTTTGTGACTGTATTCCAGCAACGAGCACTGCCTGACGATATTGAAGAGTTCACTTTGACGGAGGATCATTTGGAAGATGGCGGCATCCGTGTCATCCAATTGCTGACTCAATTGGGCTTTGCGGCTTCTAACGGTGAAGCCAAACGCAGCATTCAGCAGGGCTCGGTCAAAATTAACGAAGAGAAATGGACCGATGTAAACGAAGCATACACGCCGCAGGAAGGCGATATTGTGCAGGTTGGTAAACGGAAGTTCGCCAAAATCAAGCTGGGTTGATTTTTATAGTTGGGAAATAAAAATGCTTTTAAAAGCAACGCTGAGACGATATTCATGTCTTAGCGTTGCTTTTTTACACATTCTATTTGAAGTGAAAAACCGTGGTAAACTTAGCACAAATGATCAAACAAGCTTGTGTAGGATTGTACATAATGGATTACGAAGTCTTATTAAATTCGCTTGGCGGATGAATGGTCAAACCACAACGAGTAAGGGGAAGGATCGTATGGACTACTTTAAAAGAATACAGTGTGCGATTGAGTTTATTGAAATGAATCTTCGGGAGGAGTTAGAAATTACTGAAATTGCTTCGCAAGCTTGCTTTTCAGCCTTTCATTTTCAGCGGCTTTTTCAGGCGATATCGGGCTTTACGGTTCAACAGTATATAAGGAAGAGAAGATTATCGGAGGCGGCTGTAGGGCTGAAACGGTCCCATCAAAACGTATTAGATATCGCTCTTGAATACCAGTACAGCTCGCAAGAAGCGTTTACACGTGCTTTTGAAAAAAGTTTTGGTGTCACCCCGGGGAGATACCGGAACGGTGATATAGATATTTCTCGACAACACAAGATCAATTTTCTGGATTATCAAAAGAACACCAAAGGAGATTTAGATGTTAATAAGCCGGTGATGCTGCAACTCGATACGATTAAGATTATAGGGCATGAATACAAAACAAACCTGAATCATGAGCAGCATTATAATGAGATTCCAGGATTTTATGATCACTTTGGAAAGAATGAGCATTTTATGCGCATTCCGAACAAAATTGCACCGGGGATGTCGTATGGTATTGCTTGCTATTTTCAAGATAATGGTGAATTTTCATTTGTGATTGGCGAGGAAGTTGAGGGAGAAGCGGAGGATTTGGCAAAGGGCTTTATCTATATGGAGATTCCAGCTGGAAGGTATGCCGAATTTAACGCTTCAGGTCCAAATGGCCGGGTTCAGGATGTAAGAAACTATATCTACGGCACATGGCTTCCCAACTCTAATTTTGAGCGTAGGGAAGGACCGGATTTTGAAATCACCGATGTGATGAATTCTTCCTTTCCCGATTTGGATATTAAGGTATATATACCGATCGAATAAAATGTTGCAAGCTTCACGCAACAGTAACACGAAAAAAAGCACCCGAACGAAGTTCGGGTGCTTTTCGGTGCTATCACAAGGATTAGCGGTTGTAGAATTCGACGATTTGTTTTTCGTCGATATCTTGGGACAATTCGCCACGCTCAGGCAAACGGATGTATTTGCCTTCCAGAGCTGCGTCATTGTACTCCAGGTAAGCTGCCAAGTGGTTGCGGTTTTCCAAAGCTTCTTTGATGGAAGACAGGGAACGACTTCTTTCACGAAGGCCGATCACGTCGCCCAGGCTTACTTGGTAAGAAGCGATGTCAACTTTTTTACCGTTCACAGTAACGTGACCGTGTGCTACCAATTGACGTGCGCCTGCACGGGAGTTAGCAAAGCCAAGACGGAACACGAGGTTGTCCAGGCGGCTTTCCAGCAAGAACATGAAGTTCTCACCAGCGATACCGTGCATGTGTTGAGCTTTGTTGAACAGAGTGCGGAATTGTTTTTCACCCAAGCCGTACATGTGACGCAGCTTTTGTTTTTCTTGAAGCTGCATACCGTAGTTGCTGATTTTTCTCCGTTGGTTTGCACCATGTTGTCCCGGAGGGAAAGGGCGTTTCAATTCTTTACCTGTGCCGCTCAGGGAAATTCCCAGACGACGGCTCAATTTAAATTTAGGACCAGTGTAACGTGCCATTATAGAGTTAACTCCTTCATAATTAAAATTTGAGTTGGGGCTCTCTTTGCGCTCCAATTTGTTCGGCGCTCCCTATCAAGGTGATGCGCACTACTGACAGAAAAGTTCAGCCGCTGTCCTGTCAGCAACAAATAAGATGAGGGTGACACAAACTGTTACGCCCAAAATTTAAGATCCGCACAGTAGATAGTTCTGCCGTACAGTCTTTTTCATTAATATATACTATATGTAATAGTGGGTCAATGTCAAGAAGAGAAAAAGAATGAAAACGTCAAAATTTGTCGATAGGGCTTTAGAACTAAAAAAGTGGGACGAATTTCTGGAAAATGGATGCATATTTCTGTAGTTAAGAGTAAAATAGATCATATTATAAGCTATAGTGGTGTATAGCCGCTGTCTTGGTACAGCTAATTTTGCTGTGAAGGAGCGCCTTAATATGTCGGACTTTTCAACAACGGATCAGCAAACGCTTGACGGTAAAACAGCCCAGGCTAGCGATGCCCCGCTGTTTGATGATAAAGGATATACGTCTTTTGCCTGGCTCCAAAACATGGATATGACACCATTTGATTTCCCCTATATTAATCAGCTTCTTGTCCAAGGGTATCGAAACTGGTTGCAGCAGAGCAATGGCATATCGTGGGTTAATGAAGAACATACCGCCGTTTTTAATTTTACAGGTGTTCGGGTTGCAGGTAGGGAAGAGGATGATGACGAGGATTTGGAGCTGGTCGAACGTTGCTGCTTGTCCAGAGAAATGGAAATAAGCCAACGCAAACTTCGGGACGGAAGCCTTGCATTTGTGTACATGGTTCCTGTATTTTGCCGCAATTATAAGGGTGAGACTTTTGCTGCTCTTCGTTTTACACTGCCTGCTCAACATTCTGTTCCTGAGCAGGATGCATTATTGGCGGCAGCTTTGCATTTTAGATCCTGCTTTTATACGAGATTTGAGTATATATTTATGGAAGACATCCTCGGGATGAAGAACCGGAGCGACCGCGAAGGCAGGCGACGCTCTATTTTATTTCAGATTGTAAAGCGGATGCATGACAAGATTGATGTTGAAGGCGTGCTGGACGAGGTATTTGGCAGCATAGCTTACTTGTTTCCTCATGTGGATATCACGTTATATATGAGCCAGGATCGACACAGTCGTAATCCACAGGTCAAACCTTTGTTGTTGCACGAGCGGGACGAGGATGTATGTGTGCGTGCATTTATGAAAGGTCAAATGGCTGTAAATGAGCCTGGAGGCACAGAAGGAGAAATGACCGAAATTGGCATTCCTTTACGTGGCAAGCAAGGAGTATATGGTGTATTCCATATGATTCTTCCATCAGGTGTCGAAAGCATGAAGAAAGTGGATGTGGAGCTGATCGCCATGATGGCAGACACAGCCGGCACCGCATTTGAAAATGCAAAGCTGCTGGAGCAATCCAATGTGCTCATCCATGAGTTGCGCCTCATTAATGAACTCGTTCAGCGCTTGAATCAAAGCCTTAAACTGAATGAAATATTCGAGTTTGCTGTGCAGGAATTATTGAAAATGTTCTTGGCTGACTTTTGCTGTATTGTGCAACTCGATCAGGAGGAAAATTGCTTTAAGGTCACGTCAAGCAACGTAGAAAGTTCGAGGCTGCATAGTTACTCTGATGAGGACGGGTTTGCAGGGCTGATACGCAGAACAGGAGAGCCTCTCATCGTGTCGGATTACAGAAAGGAAGGGAAGATATCCTCCGATTTTATGGATATGACCGACTCCCTTTCTTTGATGGCGGTACCTATGAAGACCAGCGGCACGCCGAGAGGGGCTATTTTATTGTCTAGTAAGCTCCCTCACTTTTTTTCGTACGATAATTACAAAATGCTGCAAATGCTGGCGCCCCATATCGGTTTGGCTGTAACAAATGCCATGCTGCATGCTGAGGTACGGCGTCTGGCCAATATGGACATGTTAACGGGTTTGTATGTACGTCATTATGTGGACAAAGTAATTCAGAGGCATCAGGAGAAAGATTTTTGCGGATCTCTCATTCTGGTGGACATTGATCAGTTCAAACAGGTGAATGATACATACGGGCATCAGATAGGTGACCAAATATTGAAAAGCGTCAGCGATATTGTTCGTTCGGCGACTCGCAGTGTGGATGTATGTGCCAGATGGGGTGGCGAGGAACTGGCGATCTATTTGCCGCAGCTTGGGGTGCAGCAGGCGTTGGAATATGCGGAAAAAATCCGTTATCGCGTAGAACATGAGACCCAGCCACAGGTGACCGTCTCCTGCGGAATTGCCGAATGGAATTGGCTGGATGAGCAGATTAGTATTGAATCTTTATTTTACAGGGCAGATATGGCTCTGTATGAGGCGAAAAATGAAGGGCGCAACCGGATTGTTATTGATCATGTCAGTAATTCATAGAGAATGTTCCTAATGGAATATTCTCTTTTTTTTGCTGTGCATAACCTTTTGTAGACAGGAAACCCTAATCGTAGCTATAAAAATAACAAACTCAGACGTGTGGCGCATAAGCGGCACTAGAATGGATAAGTACAAGTAACGTAGTTTTCCTGAAGTGCGATTCCTTGTTTACTGGGTAGTGGTTATTTCAGGACATGATGGGCGGATGATTGGATGCGTTGGAGAAGAGAATGGGTTATGCTAGTTTGTATATTGCTCGTGATGTGCTCGTTGAGTGGATGTACACTGACAGAACAGCAAAATGCGCCGGAGCAGATTTTTAAAAGAGCAGTTGCAGGAATAGCGGGCAAAGAAATGTTAACGTTCAAAGGACAGGCTGGTGTCATAACCAAAAACGGTTTGCTGATGAACAAACAATTTGCATATCATGGGAAAGTGAGCAATCACGATGAACTGACCATGCATTGGGGTTCTGCGGCGGCTTTTAACAAACAGTCAAGCTATGCTGCATTCGAACAAGGCGTATCCGGGAATGGGGTAACAAAGGAGCGTTTTCTTCGTCTGGATGGAAAATGGATTGCGGTGACGCCTGATCGTATAGCTATGAATGGAGCAGGGATGTTAAATCGTTTTAATCCGATTCAGGAGCTGGAGGAACTGAATGCACTGAATAAGACTGTTCGTATGGAGGCCGGGGCAGCGAGGGGAACCTGGGTAGTGAGGATTGAGCCGGAGCCTGCTTCCGCAAAGCGATGGTTGAAAGAGCGTTTAATGAAAGAAATGAATGCCATAAATCCTCAACTCTTGCAAGCGAAAATGAAGTATGACGGGACGAATCGAGAGCTACAGCAAAAATTGAATCGAATATGGGCGCAGAGTCGCGAGGATATGAGTAGCCAATTAGAACATTCTGATGTGCAGGCTGTGTATCATCTGACGATAGAACGTCAAACAGGTCTGCCCCTGAAGTTGTCGTCGGAATGCCGAATTGCCCGGCAGGAGGCAATCGGAGAGGAGCATGAGGAAGCTCTGATTACCAGAGTTGCTTTTGAGGGCTACAAGTAACAGGGCGGGCATGATACAATGGATTTCGAATTAACCGTTGTTCAAAAAGAATGAAATAGAGAAGGAGAGACAACAAATGAAAGATCCCAGAATACTTAAACTGGCAGAAAATCTGGTAGGTTACTCTGTTGAGGTACAGCCGGGTGAGAACGTGTTAGTTGAAATGATCGGTACAGAACGTGACCTGCTTAACGCCATTATTCATGAGGTGGGCAAAAAAGGCGGCAACGTTTTCGTTCAACTTACTGATCGTAAGGTACAGAGCGCCATGCTTCGCCATGCGACAAAGGAAATGGTGCAAACCTGGGCTGAAATAGACCTTAATCGGATGAAACAAATGCATTGCTACATCGGGATTCGCGCTGGTGAAAATGTCAATGATCTGTCAGACGTGCCGGAAGATAAGATGAAATTGTATAATTCGATTTATCAGCATGCGGTACATAGCGAGCAGCGGGTGAAGCATACGAAATGGGTTGTATTGCGTTACCCGAATGACAGCATGGCGCAGTTAGCGAATACGAGCACAGAGGCGTTCGAGGATTTTTATTTCAATGTGTGCAATCTGGATTACGCGAAAATGGATAAGGCACAGGATGCGTTGGCAGACCTGATGAACCGGACGGACAAGGTGCGGATTAGCGGATCGGGCACGGATCTGAATTTCTCTATTAAGCAAATCGGTGCCATCAAATGCTCCGGTCAATGCAATATCCCGGATGGCGAAGTATATAGCGCACCCGTGCGAGATTCCGTTAACGGAACCATTAGCTATAATGCACAAACGTTGTACAATGGTATCACTTTTGAAAATGTAAAATTCCGCTTTGAGAATGGTAAAATTGTAGAAGCAACGAGTAATGATACAAAGCGGCTGAACGATATTTTGGATTCCGACGAGGGAGCACGCTATATTGGCGAGTTTGCGATTGGGTTCAATCCGTATATTTTGCATCCGATGAAGGATATTCTGTTTGATGAAAAAATTGCAGGCAGCTTGCATTTTACGCCGGGTCAGGCTTATGAAACAGCAGACAACGGCAACCGTTCTTCGATCCATTGGGATTTGGTCTTGATTCAGCGTCCGGAATATGGCGGCGGCGAAATTTATTTTGACGATGTTCTAATCCGCAAAGACGGCATATTTGTACTTCCTGAGCTGGAGCCGTTAAATCCTGAGAATTTAAAATAACGATATCTCTCCTTGCTGAGAAAGCGATTTCAATGTATTATAATGGATGAGTAATGATACATGATAATCCAGTAAAGCGAGGGATCTCTATGTCTAATAATAATGCGGCGGTTGTTGAAATTGCACAGACAGCGAGCAAGTTTACTTCTTCCATCGTCCTTCATTCCGAAAATAAGTATATTGATGTGAAAAGTATACTTGGCTTGTTTACGACATTGGTCAGCAGCCACAGCTATGAGCTGCATGTTCACGGACCTGACGCGGAGGAAGCCAAGAAAGCGATGACTGAAGTGTTCCAGAAGCACGGGCTACACATAACGGTAGCCTCCTGACTATATTCTTGGATCAAAAGCATCCCTACCTGTAACTGTAGGGATGCTTTTTTTGTCAGGTTCTTGTATTAGCCTGCAATTTGGTCTAATATTAACGTTAGGACGTCTTGTGCGACATTGAGACATAGGGGGGAAGAATCCATGACTTCATCTGATTTGCAGGAACAATTGAACATCAGGGCCATTAATCTGCTTCAGGACGATGCAGATAAAATAAAGAAGCTTATTGAAGTACAGATGGAGAATCTGGCAACCCGTTACTGCCCTCTCTATGAGGAAGTGCTGGATACTCAGATGTACGGATTTTCCAAGGAAGTGGATTTTGCGGTTCGCGCCGGCCTTCTTCCGGAAATGGTAGGTAAACAGCTGGTCAGTGAGCTGGAACGCAATCTGGCTATTCTATATGAGGCCATGAACAATAAGGCCAATTAGGAAGACGGTTTTAATTGATGAGAGCATGCGAGTCTGAGAGCATGCTTTTTTTGATGCCTTTACATATGCAATGGGAACGAGTCAACCTACCTTGAAAGGTGTCTACACCAGGAAGAATGATACGCCTAACAGAACATACACAACCAGCAGCATCAATCCCTCATACCAGTTGGTTGAGCCGTCTTGGGTAATAGACTTGGCGATAAATACAGCGACGGCAATGGCAACCAGCTCAATCGTGGTGAAAACGATATTCATCGTATTTCCCATGAAGTAGCTGACAAAAATCAGCACAGGTGCAACGAATAGCGCAATTTGCAGACTACTGCCGACTGCGATTTCGACAGATGCGCCGATTTTGTTTTTCATCGCCAGCAAAATGGCCGCGCTGTGCTCAGCCGCATTACCGATAATGGCAACGAGGAATGCACCCACGAACAATTCGCTGAGTCCGAACTGGGTCGTGAATACCTCCAGTGTTCCTACAAGCCATTCGCTGACAAAGGCGACCATAACGGTAGCGATTACCAGGTAAGTAATAGATTTATTTCTGGACCACACAGGGGCGTGCTCATGCGGCAGTTCTTCGTCCTGTTGTTCAGTTACGTCAGATAAATAGTCTTTGTGTGTAATCATGGAAAAAATAAGCCACGCAATATAGGCCACAATCAGTGTGCCTGCCACAATGAGACTGAGCGTATCCGACTCACTTTCCGTAATGACATGTGTATTCAGAAATACAGCCGGAACAAACAGGGCAATGACCGCCACAATCATCAGTGAACCGCTTAAGCCAGCCAGTGATACATTAAAATTTTGTACTTTGTATTTCAACCCACCGGCGAACAGGCTTGCTCCAAGCACTAGCAGCAAATTGCCGATGATCGAGCCGGTCAGACTCGCCTTCACCATATCGTAAAGACCTTCTTTTACGAGAAAGATGGCAATGATCAGTTCGGCTGCGTTGCCGAAAGTGGCATTCAAAAATCCGCCCAGACGTTGGCCTGCATAATGTGCTACGCTTTCGGTGGCTCTGCCGAGAAACCCGGCTACGAACACGACAGAGATTGCGCAAATGACGAATTGAGCGATCGCGTTCCAATGTGCGTAATGAGCGACTGCGCTAAGGGCAAAGGTCGCTACCAGCAAGCTGGGAGATAACCATTTTTTCAATGTAGTGCACCTCGATATCAAAGGATATGTACAAGTTTGGTGAATGCTGTCACTTGTATGGATTTTCTAAATTAATATACCCAAATTGATATAGGTTGTAAACGAAAGTTATTTTTCATACGTAAGGTTTGCAATTGCAGTGGCTGAGGCTTTACAATACAAATAAAGGATGGATGAAGGGGGACATAGGTCATGGCAGAGCAAATTCAACAACTGGAAGCAGGAAACATCAAGATTTCCAACGATGTCGTAGGTAAAATTGCGGGGATGGCCGCACTGGAGACGCCCGGCATTGCTGCAATGTCAGGTGGCTTATCTGAAGGCTGGGCCAAAAGGCTGAGTGGTAAAAATGTGCAAAAAGGCGTATCAGTGGAGGTTGGACAGTTGGAAGCTGCCATTGATCTCCGTATTATTGTGCTCTACGAAACACCTATTCATGAGGTGTCCCGAATTCTTCAACAAAATGTGCGGGAAGCTGTCGAAAGCATGACAGGTCTGCGGGTTGTGGAAGTGAACGTAAAAGTAGAGGGTGTCGCTTTCAAGGACGACGCAGTGTAAATAAGACAAGGGGGGTACATCGACGTTTTCCGCCAGTTTTATACATGCAGGGAAATTCCCCGCGAAGATACAAATAAAACACAAAAACTGGCGGTTTCAGGATCGCCAGTTTTTGTTTGCAGATAAGCAGCATCGTATATCGCCAGATTGAACGCATGTATATACATATACAAAAGAACTTCCAAACCACCGTCGCCGGCGATCGGGGAAGTTCTTTTTTTAACGGGAACGGTTGGCTCTACGAGTTTGAAAACGGTTAGGCACTTCGGTCCGAACTGCTACTCCTGTAGTACGTTCCTGTACTGCCTGCTTGGTGTTTTCGCGGGAGATGCTGAGCATGATTCCAATGGAGAACATCGTGACGAGAAGCGATGATCCACCAAAACTGATAAAAGGAAGCGTAACCCCGGTGATCGGAATAGTCTGGGTTACACCGCCGATATTAATGAACGCCTGAATGGCGATCAGGCCCATAATACCTGTACCCACCAACGTCCCAAACGGATCATGGCAACGCAAGGCGATAATCATCCCTCGCCAAATGAAATACAGGTACAGCATCAGAAATATGGCTGTTCCGATGAATCCGAATTCTTCACCAATCACGGAAAAAATAAAGTCATTAAAAGAGTTAGGCAAGTAGTGAAGCTTGATAATGCCCTTACCGAATCCCGACCCATTTATTCCGCCTTCCCCTATAGCTTGCAAGGATTGCACCAGATTATATCCAGTTCCCTGCCTATATTTCTCAGGATTAAGGAAAGCTTGAAAACGTCCGATTTTGTAATCTTGCTTGGCTGTGGCTTGTCCATCTGTTGTTCCAGAATTTCCTCCAAACAACGAGCCTACACCGAAAACGAGGGCAGCGCCCAGTAAGAGCAGACCAATCGAAGCCGTAATATGCTTGACACTGGCTCCCCCGGCATAAATAATCAGGCCACTGGTGGCTACCAGAATGAAGCAAGACCCAAAATCCGGCTGAAGCATAATGAGTCCTGCAACAAAGCCTACAATGACGGTTACGGGTATGTAGCCGGTTCGTAAATCTCTAAAGCGATCCCCTTTTTTGACAATCAGCGCGGATAAGTACAGGATAATGGATATTTTCGCAAGCTCGGTTGGCTGGAAACCAATACTACCAAATCTGAGCCAGCTTTTTGCGCCGTTAAGAGAGCCTGTAAAAAGAACGATGACCAGCAGTAAAACTGTAATGAAAAATAAAGGTACAAACAGCTTTTTATATTTTTCCATCCTAATATTCATAGCTACGAACATGATGAAAAGTCCAAGTATAGCAAACGCAGCTTGACGCTTCACAAAATACAAAGAGTCAAAATTGTAATCTTTATTCAGCAGAGCTACGCTGGAGCTGGCGCTAAATACCATGATTACGCCGAATCCAACCAGCAACAAGGTGAGGATCAGCAATTGGAAATCCGGTGTGCCTCTTCTTCGAGTCTCCGGCTTCGTATTTCTCATATCAGCTTCCCCCGGTATTCGCCGCAAGTTATACCTCGCAGACGTTTATCATTATTATTTTATCGTTTATCCATTTAATCATAGTATTTTTGGAGGGGTTCTGCAACCTCCATACAGCAACGGATATCGCAACAATTCCATATCTGCTACAATAGAATACAAAATTAGGTTTGAGAGCAGTGGCACATACGTTGTGAATCTGCAAGATTTATCGGGAAGCTACCCGGTGTTTTAACCGGTGCCTTAAAAGGAGAGGTGGAGCAATATGACACAACATTCGACAGATAAGAGCTGGTTTGACCAGCTACAGGAACATATGGTGGAGTGGCGCAGATATTTACATAAAAATCCTGAAATCTCTTTTCAGGAAAGCCAAACGGCAGCCTTTGTAGCGGACAAGCTGGAGAGCTGGGGTATTGAGGTCCGCCGTCAAGTAGGGGGGCACGGTGTTGTCGGTACCATTCGTGGTTCCAAGCCCGGGCCTGTTGTGATGCTGCGCGCCGATATGGATGCTCTCCCCATTCAGGATGAAAAAGAATGCAAATATCGTTCCAGCATAGATGGAGTCATGCATGCATGCGGACATGACGGGCATACGTCCGTTTTGCTAGGAACGGCTTACTATTTTAGTCTGCATCGGGATGAGCTGGTAGGAGAAATACGGTTGTTGTTCCAGCCTGCGGAGGAATTGTTGCCCGGCGGTGCGGTCAATGTACTGAAGGATGGTGTGCTGGAAGGTGTGGACGTTATTTACGGCATCCATCTGTGGACACCCTTTCCGGTCGGAACGGCTGCGAGTTGCGCAGGTCCGTTGATGGCGGCGGCGGACGATTTTTATATTGAAATTACGGGCAAGGGTGGTCATGGCGGTATGCCTCAGTCCACCCATGATAGTGTGGTAGCGGGCTCAGCTCTTGTTATGCAACTGCAAAGCATCGTGAGCCGTTCAGTAGACCCTTTGCAACCTGCTGTGTTGACGGTAGGAACGATTCAAGGGGGGGCTGCGCAAAATGTGATCGCGGAAACATGCCGTCTGAGTGGGACGATTCGTACGTTTGATGAGGAAACCCGGATGGTGATGAAGGATCGGCTACATGCGGTTGCGGAGCTTACAGCGGCAACTTACGGAACAACAGCCAATATTCGTTATATTATGGGATACCCGCCTGTTGTAAATGATGCGCACGAAGCTTCGCGTTTCTTTAAGGAAGCAGGACCCGTTTTCGGTGAGGGAAAAGTTCAGGAAGCGTCGAAGCTGATGCCTGCCGAAGATTTTGCTTATTATCTGGAACGTGTGCCTGGCTGCTTCATGTTCGTGGGAGCGGGTAACCCTGCTAAAGGAGCCGTTTATCCGCATCACCACCCTAAGTTTGATTTTGACGAGGACGCGATGATTAAGGCGGTTCGTTTGTTTATTGCGATGTCTACCGGATATGCAGCGGAGCGAAAAGCAGAAAATTCCAGCCGTTGACAGCTAACGGAGCTGAAACGGTATGAGCTGATTCGGTGTATGAGCAGAATGAAATGGGGTACCCTACTCTTGAAAAGGAGGGAGTACCCATGAAAAAGGTTCAGGAAGTTATGACTGAAAAATGTGTAACGGTTACCCCGCAAGACAATATTTATGAAATTGCGCTCAAAATGAAGGACAACGACACCGGTTTTATCCCGGTTGTGGAGAGTGAAGGCAGTGACAAGCTCATCGGTGTGGTAACGGACCGTGACCTTGTCGTTCGCGGTTATGCGGCTAAGCATTCCGGCTCTAGTTCGGTCGACACAGTGATGACAACAGGCATCCGTACCGCTCAAGCCGACATGTCGGTGGATCAAGCAGCCGAGCTGATGGCGGAGCAGCAAATCCGCCGTCTGCCGGTAACGGAAGGGGATCGTTTGATCGGGATTGTTTCGATTGGCGATCTGGCCGTACGTAATATTTTTGCAGACAACGCTGGAGAGGCGCTTAGCCATATTTCAGAGCAGGTTCACTAGGTAAAAAAGCAAGGATAGGCTTGGATGATAAGGAGTTCAACCCATATACGGGTTGGACTTCTTGCTATTCCGGTTGATCTGCGAATAAACGGACAAACTGTTTGTTATATAGATTTTAAGATGATGTGTTATAGATTGACGGGAGGTAATTATGAATCCGGATCACCCTTGTATTGTACAACGCGATTTTACCGTTTTGCTGGAAATCGGCCTGCCCGCTTCGGAGCATGCACGTTCACAGTTGCAGGTCTATGCGGAGCTGGTTAAAAGCCCATCCGCTTTTCATACATATCACATCACTCCCTTGTCCCTGTGGAATGCGGCCGCCCTTGGGTGGAGTGCCGCCGATGTTCAACATAGTCTACAATCCATGTCCCGTTGGGAAATTCCCCGTGAATTGTTAAAGGATATTGAACAGCTCGTCGCCCGTTACGGGACGCTTAGGCTGTCACGGGCGAGAGTGGAAGAAGAGGGCCGTTACAGCATGCATACTGCTGATCTGAACAGTATAGAGCAGGATGCAACTATAGGCATGGAAACGGATAAAACTCATAGCTGTACAGCGGTCGACCGCTTGATACTAACGGCGGACAGCCCGGCTTTACTGGATGAACTGCTGCTCAAGCAGGATCTTCAGCAGCTTGGTTTGCTTCGTGACAGTGAAGTGACCGTGTCGGTTCTGCCAGAAAATCGGGGCCTGCTTAAGCAGGAACTGGCACGACTTGGATTCCCGGTCATGGATACGGCAGGCTATCTTGAGGGGAATCAGCTTCGTTTTTCTCTGGGTCAGGGACAAACGGAGCTGAAGCTTCGTGATTATCAAGTGGAGGCAGCCGATGCGTTTGAAGGGGCAGACGGTCTGGGTGGCAGCGGTGTGCTGGTGCTTCCATGTGGAGCGGGAAAAACCGTAATCGGTATGGCGGTGATGGAGCGGCTTCAGTGCGAGGTGCTTATTTTAACCTCCAATACCACATCTGTTCGGCAATGGATTGAGGAATTGAAGCTAAAGACGGATATTCCTGTTGATTCCATTGGAGAATACAGTGGACAGAAAAAGGAAGTGCGTCCGATTACAGCGGCAACCTACCAGATTTTAACGCATCGCCGTACTAAAGATGGAGGATTTGAGCATATGAAGCTACTTAGCGAGCGCAAATGGGGGTTAATTGTATATGATGAGGTGCATTTGCTGCCTGCGCCGGTATTTCGGGCAACGGCGGATATTCAGGCCACCCGTCGTTTGGGATTGACCGCGACGCTGGTTCGGGAGGACGGGTGTGAGCGGGATGTGTTCTCCTTGATCGGACCGAAACGGTACGACATGCCGTGGAAAGAACTGGAGCGACAGGGCTGGATCGCTCAGGTCGATTGTGTGGAGCTGCGGCTTCCCATGTCGGCTGCACTTCTGGAGCGTAGTATGCGTGCTGAAGGCAGGCAGCAGTATCGGATTGCCGCCGAAAATCCGGCCAAGCTGGAAGCGGTGCGCAGCCTGATGCAACAGCACAAGGGCTTGCCCACGCTTATTATTGGGCAATATTTGGATCAATTGCGTATATTGGCGCAGGAGCTGAGTGTGCCGTTGATAACCGGGTCTATGAGCCAGGCTGAACGGGTGCGGTGGTTCGATGCGTTCCGCAACGGTACAATTCGGACTCTTCTGGTGTCCAAGGTGGCGAACTTTGCTGTGGATTTGCCGGATGCGGCCGTAGCTATTGAGGTATCGGGCAGCTTTGGCTCCCGTCAGGAGGAGGCACAGCGGCTTGGCCGCATTTTGAGACCAAAGTCTGGTGAAAATAAGGCTTATTTTTATGCGCTGGTGACGGAAAACAGTAAGGAGACGGATTTTGCAGCCCGTCGTCAGCTGTTTCTGATTGAGCAGGGCTATGAATATGCGATTCGCAGATTCAGCTCCGGGGAGGTTATCAGTAACCTGAATGATGAGACCGAAGCTGGTGGAAAGAAAAGGGAGGCGTAATCAAGGATGGGCGTAACGGACACGGAAGGCGGCTGGAAGGAGCTTGCATCGGATGAGCTGTTGGTGCTACGTCGATGCTTTATCCGACACGCGGGACAGCCCATGAAGGAAGAAGAGCCATTACGGCTTACCCGGGGAGCATTGAGCGGAGCCGAAACGAAACTGGCACTGCACGGACTGCGCGACCGGGGCTGGCTGGAGGCGGTTACCAAATCGTGGGGCGAACGAATGTTATATATTCCGGTTTATCGGCTGCCAGATCTGTACGAAATGCTGTTGGAGCAAAGCCAAAGTACGATGAAAGCGATGGATACAGACCAACCGCTGACGGTGCATGAAGCAATGACGGGACTGGAAGCGGAGCTGCTACATGTGTTGTCCCGTATTGCAGTGCAGGGAGTACCTTTGACAGCGAAAGGGACCATTCATAAACGGTCGCTGCAAAAGCTAAACGAGCTGACTCCCTTTCATCCGAAAGATTTGACTGGACTTGGGCTACAATATGCGCACGCCGAGCTATATCCGGTGCAAACGGTGGTGATGATGGACTTGCTGCTCAGCTTGGGTCTGCTGGTGAAGGAAGCTGCTTCTTTTCATGTTCAGGAATCCGGGCTGGCAGCGTGGGTTCGCTTGTCCGCTTGGCAAATGCGCAAGCATATTCTTGTCACGCTCATGGAAAGGTACGGCAAGGCCGAAGCGTCTATGCAGCATTTTCGGTATATGCTGTGTGTGGCCTCCACTCATGCGGGACCAGAAGGCTGGATACATATCGGGCCGTTGCTCCAATGGATGACTCAGACGGGACTGATTACGCAGGAGAGTCTGAGTAAAGAGGATCGGAAAAGTAGTAATACTTTGGAATTTGCTGCTATTCATGCAAGCCCCGTAAGAATTGAGGGCAACACAGTCTCTGATTTCAACTTTAACGGACAATACATAGATATGGTTAAGGGATGGCTGACCGCACTGACCGCCTTTGGAATGGGTGATTGGGGGCTGACCGCGTCGGGAGAACTGTGTTTTCGCTGGAACGTACCGGTGCTGGATATGCTTCGTTCCGATGATGAGAAGGATGCGGTTCAGGAGCCAGGTACCTTTTATGTACAGCCGGATTTTGAAATATTGGTGCCACCGGATGTAGCTTATGATGTGCGCTGGAAGCTGGAATGCTTCTGCAAACGTGTGACGGGGGACCGAATGGTGGTATACCGGATCACCCGAGACAGTGTTACAGAGGCGATCGAGTTGGGGATGGAGGCCAAAGCTATTCCTGCTCTTCTGGACAAGTTTAGCCGGACAGGCGTGCCTGACCATGTACGCGTGGCAGTGGAGCAGTGGGCAGGAGATGTGGGACGGATAGCGTTTGCAACGGTAACACTTCTGCGCTGTGGTACCCGAGAGGACGCAGACACTGCTGCACGTCACCCCGGACTGGCTGGATTGCTTGAACGGATTGGTGAAAGGGACTTTATTATTCCGGCACGTTCGGCTGCCAAAATCCGCAGGACACTTGCTACGATTGGGCTAAGTCCGCGCCGGGAGCTGGAGGGGGTGGACGAGCCTGTTCACCGTTATCCGCTGGTTGCGGAAACGGAGGGAATTTGTACGGATAGTTCCAACAGTCTATTTGATGTGGATGATACAGAAACGACGGTTGGCGAAACGTTAACAGACTCAACTCAGGAATGGCCGATGTTTTCTCAAGAGGGAAGGGCAGGTTTGGTTTATACGGGGCGGACGTTGCATTTTTATGAACGGGAGCATACGCTACCTGACCCATCCGATTATTTTCCAGAGAAATTGGCAGTACCCGCGTCATGGACGAAAGAATGGAGAAGCTACCATGCATCCACCGCTCGGCAGCTCATGGAACAGGCGATTCGCTGGCAAGCGGCGGTAGGACTGCGAATCGGTGAAAAAGAGGTCAAATGGATACCGGAAGCGGTGGCTCCCGGTGAGCCGTGGAGTGTGACTGGCTGGTATGCTACCGGAACGGACGGTGAGACGTTGCCCCGCACGACTTTACAGCCGGGGGAATGGTCGGACATGCGCCTGCTGGTTCCTTTTACATAGAAGAGCCAGGATGTGCATGAAACTCCTTCTTCTCAAAAGAAGGATGTGGTATGATAAATGAGTCTACTTTACCAGTAGAACTTTATATAAAGTGAGATGAACATTCATGAGCGTAGCCGAATTGAATACGGTCAATATGGCAGAAGTGCTTATTAACGCCTATGAATTGGGCGATATGGTCAACCGGTCCTTTGAGGTATCGGATTATTTATATTGGAAACAGCGTGTGGAATTGAATCCGTCGATTCAGGCGTGTGTACGCAAGCTGGATGCCAAAAAGGAGCTGTTCGCGGAAACGGAACGCTTTGGGCATTTTCACCCAAACTTTCATGAAGCGAAGGATGCAGTGCAGCTCGTTGAACTGGAACTTGAACAATTTCAGGAGGTTCAGGAGTTCAAACGGGCAGAAAGGGCGTTGGATGATATGCTCCATGCCATGTCCGAAACGATTGCTTATTCTGTGTCCGACACCATTAAAGTGCCGAGCAATGATCCGAATGTGAAAAAGGGTGGCTGCGGTAGCGGAGGCAAGTGCTCCTGCGGATAGGCCATAGGGATGATATCGAATGGAGGGGAGATGAAGCGAATGTTTGCCGAGCGGACAGGGTACATCATTTGGGTAAGCGATATCAAGGCTGCCCGCAATTTGGAGAAATACGGGAATGTCCACTATATTTCGAGGCGTATGCATTATGTTGTCATTTACATGAATGCGGATCGGGCAGAGGATACCGTTAAAAATATTCGCAGGCTTTCCTATGTGCGCAAGGTCGAACGCTCCTTCCGAAATGAGATAAGGACGGAGTATAACGACGATAAGGAAAAATTAAAAGAGTATGAAATATAATTTTTAAAGGTGTTATTTTTCAAGTTTTATTAAAAAGTCGGCCTATGGGCTGGCTTTTTTTTATAAAGTCAGGACTTTTGCATAATAGCCTTAATGCTGATAGACCTAAAATAATCTTTAAAAATTAGCGATAAACTTCAATTTTGTAACTTGTAGTCCCGGGTCTGTTGAGGTAACATATGAATATATTGGTAGATATAAAGACCTATCTGGTGGGGAGAGTGATCCCGTGCGTGACAAGGCAATGCAGCGATGGAGTACATACGAACCGTTCTACGTAGAGATGGGCGACAAGAAGGTCGCCGATATTGTGATTACAAATCATGCGCAAACACGCTACTTAGACCGTATAGAACAGAAACAGTCCGAAACGAATCATATCGCCGCCTGGCTTTGGGAATGCCTGAAGCAAAACAGGATGGAGTCCTATTATCACAATGAAGAGGATGTATATTTAATTGATGGTGACCTGGTCGTCGTGGCCGAGTTTGGTGAGTTGCCTGGCGAAATGGATATTGCGGGTAACCCGCTCCACAAAATGATTGTGATCACCTTTTTGGGACGGATGTCAGAGACCATTGAACTGCGGGATTTGAAGTCATACTATTCCTGGTTGCGCCATTCGCGGCGTATGACACTGATGAAAAGCACCCGCAAACGGAAATAGACGTTGATTTGGCGGAAGGGATATCGTCTAGTACCTTATCTATTAGAAGTATGCAGGAATCAGCTGCATACTTTTTTTATTTCAGCATTTTGCATCATTCGATTTCCGACGCTTAAAAGTACAATATATAGACAAACTAGACCGATTTTGATCTATATATTGCTGATTTGAAATCGCTCTTGGGATTTATGCAAAATGCTTATTTATAAAATCTATAATAAAAATCCACTAATTTAGGTCTGTTTTCTTGGGAATCCTTCGACAGATGTTTTTCTTATGTTAAAATAAGGAGATCAGAGAGGGGAGAGGGCTGTTAGTATGAACTTTCATCAGCTGCATATTTTTTATACGGTAGCGGAGCGGGGGAGCTTCTCGGCAGCGGCGCAAGCGCTGCATATGACGCAACCTGCCGTGACGATGCAAATTCAGTCTTTGGAAGATTATTTTGGTACGAAGCTACTGCATCGATCTACCAAAAAAATCGAGCTGTCGGAGGCAGGAGCGACACTGCTGCCTTTTGCGAAAAAAAGCATGCAGCTAATTCGTGAAGCTGATGAGGCGATGTCTGCTTTTACTCACATGCTGGAGGGGAGATTACATATTGGCGCAAGTCTTACGATTGGCGAGTACATTGTGCCGAGAATGTTGGGGCCGTTTGGTCAGGAGTACCCTCATATACGCATGGCAATGAATGTAATGAATACGACTCAAATTATGGATGATATTTTAAAGCATCAATTGAATTTAGGGCTGATTGAAGCACCGATTCAACACCCGGATATCGTGGTGGAGCCCGTGATGCAGGATGAGCTGAAGCTGATTGTTCCTTCGGATCATGTACTGGCCAAGGCCAAAAAGGTAGTTCTGGAGGACGTGTTTAAGCATCCTTTTGTAGCAAGAGAAAAGGGGTCAGGTACAAGGCAGGTGATAGAGGATGAGCTGAAAAGCCGTGGTGTTGATGCGTCCCGACTTTCCATCGTTATGGAGATGGGCAGCACTGGAGCGGTCAAATCGGCGGTGGAGGCGGGATTAGGCATTACGATGCTATCGCCTTCTTCGGTGAAGCACGAGGTTGCACTCGGATTGCTGAAAATCGTAAATATTTCCGATATCACCTTTAAACGCGAGTTTTATGCCATTCATCTGAAATCAGCGCTATTGCCGATTCCGGTGGTGACCTTTCTGTCATTCTTGCGTCGTCATGATCAGGGAACGAACGTGTCCAGGGATACGGTGGACGAGCTTGCAGAGATGAAAGAGGAGGAGAATGCGTAATGGAGGAGCAGACGAATTCGGGACGATACGATTTACATACTCACACTCAGGCATCTGACGGAATGCAGCCACCAGCGGACAATGTGCGTTGGGCCAAGGAAAAAGGACTGGCAGGGGTTGCAATTACGGATCACGATACGGTAGCTGGGCTGGAGGAAGCGCTTGAGGAAGGGCGGCGATTGGGCATTACAGTGGTGCCGGGTGTGGAAATTAGCACACGGGCAGGTGGTAAGGATATTCATATACTCGGTTATTTTATGGATTACCGTAATGAAGTTTTTTTGGAACGGTTGGAAAAGCTACGTCAGGCGAGGGATACCCGCAATGATCTGATTTTGAGTCGGCTGCGTAGCCTGGGTGTGGAAATCACACTGGATGAGGTGGTAGCTACGATGGGCAGACCGCTGGCGCAAGATGAAAGCATTGGACGTCCGCATATGGCGGATACGCTGGTGCAAAAAGGCTATGCGAAGGATATGAGGGATGCGTTTGACCGTTATTTGGCAGAGGGAGCGCCCGGTTATGTGTCTGTGCCCCGAGTGGAGCCTGCGGAGGCCATAAGCTGGATTCGGGAAGCAGCAGGGGTATCAGTGGTGGCTCACCCTGGATTGTATGGCAATGATGAGCTGGTTCGCTCCATTGTAGAGGAGGCGAAGCCTGCGGGCTTGGAAGTGCGACATTCAGACCATGATGATGCGGCTGAGAGTCGATATGCCGCAATGGCGGCACACTACGGGCTGATCCCGACTGGTGGCTCGGATTTTCATGGTGCACGCCAAGGCGTTATTTTTCACGGTGATCTGGGCAGCCGTAGTGTGGAGAGTCAGGTCGTGGAGGAGTTGAGAAAGGCTGCTATTGCACATATATGAAAATGTATCACAGAATGACGATAGGAAACAGCAATAGGAAACACAAATAGCCCCTTGTATTGTGTCTGCACACATGAAGTGTGGCTTTGCACAAGATAAGGGGCTTTAAGTGCATGCAAGGAACTTGTCCGCTATGCTATGCTTCGTGGCGGGCGTTCCTGAATGGATACTTATTTACTAGATTATGCTAGTGCGGCTCAGCCGTTTTTGATGCGATTTGGCAGCTTTTTGACCAGCTCCTCGTCGGGTGTGATGAAGAGCGTGCGCTGATGATCGTAGATAACAAAGCCGGGCTTGGCTCCGCTAGGCTTGCGCACATGCCGGATCAAGGTGGCGTCTACGGGCACGCTGCTGGACTGTTTGGCCTGGCTGAAATAGGCAGCGAGCTGAGCTGCTTCCTCCAGCGTTGTGTCTCCGAATTGCTCAGCGCGAATAACGACGTGTGACCCCGGAATATCTTTCGTGTGCAGCCACGTGTCATTAGGCCCGGCCAGTCGGTTCGTTACATATTCGTTCTGTAAGTTGTTTTTGCCGACCAGCAGCTCGATGCCTTCGGATGACGTATATACGTGTAAGGTTGGACGGTCAGTTTTCTTCTTTTTCTTCCCTTTTTTGACCCGGTCTCGGAGATAGCCTTGCTGAACCAATTCTTCACGTATTTCCTCGATATCGTTCATGGAGGCATGAGCCAGTTGCTGTAGGAGATTGTCCATATACCGAATTTCTTCGTGTGTTTTCTCCAGTTGTTCATCAATGACAGCCAGGCTGTTTTTATATTTATTGTACTTTTTGAAGTACCGTTGCGCATTATCTGATGGACCCAGCAACGGGTCCAGCGGGATAGTCATTGGACGCTGTTCTTCATCATAAAAGTTGGTGAGCGTCACTTCCTTGTCGCCCTTTTTCACTTCATGCAGCGAAGCGAACAGCAGCTCCCCGTAAATGCGAAATTGATCAGCGTCCTCGGCCTCAGCTAAATCCTGATGCAGATGGTCTAGTTTTTTTACGTTTTTGCTCCGTTCATTTTGCAGGAAGCGCAGCAGGTCACTGACCTTTTGCTTGACCGTATCCCGTTCTGCTTTTTCACCGAAAAAGTCCTCCATACACTCGCTGATCGTAGTGTATTCTTTGCGCTCTCCTTGAATCAACGTGAGGGGAATGGCAGAAAATATCACTTTTTCCTGTGCGTTCAGACCGGATACCGGCTGAAAACGATGATCCCGGACGTCATCCATGATGTGACTAAATGTATTCCACAGCGGACGATAATCCTCAGCAGGTGCTTCGTTGGAAACTCGGGTCAGCATCTCCTCGGCAATAAGGGGACTCAGTCCAGTAAAGGTGTTCACGATCCAGCGTTTGGGAGCTTCTTCTGCTTCGATAGCTGTCTGATATGAGGATGCGAAAGCTGTTTCTTCCGTTTCCAGCGGATTCAGCTTATTTTGTTCAGGAGGCTCCGTGTATTGAAAGCCGGGCATGATGATCCGATAGCTGCTGATAGACGGTGTAACATGATGGATGCCGTCCAGCATAACGCCTGTTTCCGGGTCAAGCAAAATAATGTTGCTGTGTCTGCCCATCAGCTCAATGATAATTCGCTTGAGTGAAATATCCCCCAGCTCATCACGCTGACGCACATCCATGTGAATAATACGCTCCATGCCCACCTGGCTAATTTTTTCGATGATACCACCTTCGCAGTGCTTGCGAAGCAGCATACAGAACATAGGGGCCTCCGTCGGATTGAGAAAGCTTTGTTCTGTAAAATGTACACGCGGGAATGTCGGGTTGGCCGACAGCAGCAGCTTGACACTCCCGCCTTGAGCCCGCAGATTCAGTAAGATATCGTGATCGTTCGGCTGATGTATTTTATTGATGCGCCCGCCCCGGATGCCTTGCAGCTCGTGTACGATAGCGCGGGTTACGATTCCGTCCAATGCCATAATGTTTGTTCTCCTTTGAAGCAAATATTTTTGCCTTCCTTCTATGATACATAACTTTGGGACAAAACTTAAGCGGCATTGTGATATTTCAGGTCCTGTCCGAATAGATTGAATCTAGAAAGTCTGTCCAGCTTATCAGCATTCGTGGCACAAAAACGCAATTACGGGCAGCCATCCTACGCACTACCGACGGAAACGGACTATCTGACCGGGAGGGAATTGGGGAGAATGGAACAAGCACACTGGCACCAATTAAGCAATGAACAGCTTTCAACAAGCCTGGAAGTCGACCCGAAGCAGGGTCTTTCGGAGGAACAGCTTGCGGAAAGAAGAGAAAGGTCAGGATGGAATGAGCTGAGCGAGGGGAAGCGTGTCTCGCCGATCCTGCTGCTGCTGAATCAGTTCAAGGATTTTATGATGCTCGTACTGATGGGAGCCACACTGATATCCGGCCTGCTCGGCGAATATCTGGATGCGATTACCATTATTGCTATTGTTGTGCTGAATGGAATTCTTGGTTTTGTGCAGGAGTTTAGAGCTGAACGTTCGCTTCGAGCTTTGAAGCAGATGTCCGCTCCGACCGCTAAAGTACTGCGAGCAGGCAAACGGATTCAGATTCAGGCCAGAGAGCTGGTACCGGGTGATATCGTGCTATTGGAAAGCGGCGATCGTATTCCCGCAGATATAAGATGGCTGAGCACGAATGGCTGCGATGTGGAGGAATCCGCCCTGACTGGCGAATCGGTTCCAGTGAGCAAGCATTGCCGTCCTATTCATGCCGCCGAGGTACCGCTGGGAGATCAAAAGAACATCGGCTTTATGGGCACAATGATGACCAGAGGTACAGCTCAGGGAGTCGTTATTCGTACAGGCATGAATACGGAAATGGGCAAAATCGCAGACTTGATCCAAAATACGGAGTCTCAGGAGACCCCGTTGCAGCACAGACTGGAGCAATTGGGTAAAATTCTGATCATTGTAGCACTGGCGTTAACGGTGCTTGTCGTCGTAGCGGGTATCCTGCATGGACAGCCAGCGATGAGTATGTTCCTGGCAGGGGTGAGCTTGGCTGTAGCAGCTATACCGGAAGGCTTGCCTGCCATTGTGACGATTGCGCTCGCCTTGGGCGTGCAGCGTATGATCAAACGCAAGGCGATTGTGAGAAAACTGCCTTCGGTTGAAACGCTCGGATGTGCGTCTGTCATTTGCTCTGACAAAACAGGTACACTGACCCAGAACAAAATGACGGTCACCAAGCTATGGGTGGACGGTCGCTTCTGGGGAGTGACAGGAGAGGGCTATGACCCGCACGGACATATTATGGACAGGGATGCTCCTGCGGACCTCAAAAACGGACAATCACTTCGCAGACTGCTGCAAGCCAGCGTGCTGTGCAATAACGCGGAAATTGTTCAAGCCGACATGGATGAGCTACGCTCAAAAAAGAAAACCAAGGAGCCGATGCCGTCCGCTGTTTGGGAGCTGAAAGGCGACCCGACGGAGGGGGCGCTTGTCACGTTAGCCGCCAAGGGCGGGGTTACGCGCCAGGGGCTGAATGAGCTGTATACACGGGAACGCGAATTTCCTTTTGACTCGGAGCGGAAACGGATGTCTGTACTTGTAAGGCATCAAGGAGGGCATATCGTATTTGCCAAAGGCGCGCCGGATGTGCTGTTAGGTCAGTGCTCCTACATTTTATGGGAAGGGAATGTCGTTCCACTAACGGGCACGCTGCGCCAAAAGGTGCTGGCAGCCAACGAAGGAATGGCCTCGGAGGCACTCCGTGTACTGAGTGTCGCTTACCGGGATATCCGCTCGCATGAGCGTGTCGTCTCGGTGGAAGAGGCTGAGAATCAGCTCATCTTCATCGGCCTTACGGGTATGATTGATCCGCCGCGCCGCGAGGCCCGCGAAGCTATTAGCAAGTGCCGCCGCGCTGGCATCCGCACGGTGATGATTACGGGCGACCACGGTACAACAGCTGAGGCCATTGCGCAGCAGTTAGGCATTTTTCAGCGCGGCTCGCATGTGCTGACCGGACAGCAGCTATCTGTGATGGATGATGCGGCGCTGGACAAAGCAGTAGACATGGTCTCTGTATATGCGCGGGTATCCCCGGAGCATAAGCTGCGGATTGTCAAATCGCTGCAAAGACGCGGGCATGTCGTAGCCATGACTGGAGACGGCGTGAATGACGCGCCAGCGATTAAGGCGTCGGATATCGGTATTGCGATGGGCATAACAGGAACGGATGTGACCAAGGAAGCGGCTGCGCTCGTGCTCAGCGACGATAATTTCTCGACGATTGTAGCAGCGATTGAGGAAGGGCGAAATATTTACGAAAATATTCGTAAATTTATCCGTTATCTGCTTGCCTCCAATGTCGGTGAAATTTTGACGATGTTTTTCGCGATGATGGCCGGTTTGCCATTGCCGTTGCTTCCGATTCAGATTTTATGGGTGAACCTGGTGACTGACGGGCTTCCCGCGATGGCTCTGGGTGTAGATCAGCCGGAAAAGGATCTTATGGAGCACAAACCACGCGGCGCGAAGGAAAATATTTTCGCCCGCCGTCTTGGCTGGAAAATCATTAGTCGCGGCCTGCTGATCGGCTTATGTACGCTTGCGGCGTTCTGGCTGACACTGCGTATCGCGCCTGATAACGCGGCACAACTGGTCAAGGCACAATCGGTTGCCTTCGCCACGTTGGTGCTGGCACAGCTCATTCATGTGTTTGATTGTCGCAGCTCCCGTTCTATTTTCCACCGTAATCCGTTTCAAAATAGTTATCTCGTGCTTGCCGTGCTGTCTTCGGTGGTGCTGATGCTGGTGGTTATGTACGTACCTGTGCTGCAACCTATTTTCAAAACGGTACCGCTCGGCTTCCGCGAATGGGCGCTTTCCATTGTCGCTGCCGGTATTCCGACCTTCCTGATGGGGGCGGGAAGCGTATGGGGTGGCAGACGCAACCGTCGTCGTGGCGGACATACGCGCTTCGCTCCAGGGCGCACGAAGTTTTCGGCTTAAGCTTCCTGCTCGGGACAGACATACTTGCATCACTTTTCCCTTTTTGCCCCGTATGCTATCATGGAACCAAAGCTTCATAAGGAGCATGAGATTAGCAGCAACGGCGGGGGGAAGCTATGGAATTCACAAAAATGCACGGATTGGGTAATGATTTTATCGTTTGGTTTGGGTATCAGGAATTGCCGCCTGACGCTTCGGAATTGGCTGTTCGGCTGTGTGACCGACATTTTGGTGTCGGCGCTGACGGTCTGGTATATATATTGCCATCTGAAAGAGCGGATTTCTGCATGCGCATCATTAATTCAGACGGCTCGGAGGCTGAGCAATGCGGAAATGCCATCCGTTGTGCAGCCAAATATGTGTATGACCGCAAGCATATCAGTCGTGATCAGATTACGATTGAGACGCTGGGTGCAGGTGTGCAGCAGGTCGAATTGACCGTAGAGGGCGGACTTGTACGTCAAGTGAAGGTGGATATGGGAGAACCGATTCTGGAGGGTTTGAAAATTCCAACAACGCTGGATCTGGCTAGTGTCATCAACCAGTCCATCGAAGCTGGAGGCAGCGGCTTTCGTTTTACAGCTGTATCCATGGGCAATCCGCACTGTGTCATTTATGTTGAGGATGCACCTGGCTTTGATCTGGAAGCCTGGGGGACGAAGCTGGAATGCCACCCGCTGTTCCCTAGAAAAACAAATGTCGAGTTCGCTACGGTACGAAGCCGGGACCACATTGACATGAGAGTATGGGAGCGGGGAGCCGGGCCTACGTTGGCATGTGGAACCGGAGCCTGTGCTACGCTTGTGGCGTCTGTATTGAACGGATATAGCGACCGCCGCGCGATTGTCAGCCTGAAGGGCGGAGATCTGGATATCGAATGGAACGAGAATGACAATCATGTATATATGACGGGGCCGGCTGAGATTGTGTACGATGGTCGTTTGTCCTGAAATAAGCGAATGCAGCATTGTGATAGAGGAAGATTGGGATAAGTGTGATGAAGACCTTAGCCGGTCTTCTTTTTTTCGCCTTTTTTCGTATAAAATGAAGGAAATGCGGGGCATGAAGCAACATTCTGTCTTTTTTTGACGTCTGAACCATGTATAATATAGAAAATGAGAAAACGATAAGGAGGCCGTTCATGGTGCGGAAATTTCGTTGGATTTCAGCGTTTGCAGCTCTTATATTTGTAGTCGCCGCGCTTCCGGCTCAGGCCGCGACCGTTCCTGCTACTGCGGAA
Source organism: Paenibacillus sp. RC21 (assembly GCF_044907935.1). Taxonomy (NCBI): domain Bacteria; kingdom Bacillati; phylum Bacillota; class Bacilli; order Caryophanales; family Paenibacillaceae; genus Paenibacillus; species Paenibacillus sp. RC21. The sequence continues at coordinate 453,919 of NZ_JBIYCS010000002.1, read as the reverse complement.
AAAACGACTGATAAGCAGGTCGGCTCACTAACCCCTACTGTCGTGAATCGTTTGGAAAAGGCAGTACAAGAACTCATCGGTACGAAGACGGCATTTCAATTTGACGATGTGACGGATATGGGTAAAACCTGGATTGTCGAGGGCGAACTGGAGGATGGAACAGCTACGATTCAGACGGAATATAATAAGGAAAAAAACAGAGTGGATTCTACAACCGTTCGATATAAAATAAGCAGCTTGGCAAAAGCGATGGACGCGCCACTCAAAACTAAAGTGCTGAACAGCGCCAAAGCGTTTGATAGCAAGCGTCCCCAGCAATTTGAGGCATTCTGGCGGGTCAAATCCCCTTACCAGTCTAACAAGCCTTCGAATTATTGGGTGTTCTGGGGGGCCGGGGAAAAGGCTTCCTCGCTGTACGTTGATGTGGATCGCGGCAACAGCATCACCATTAATGCCGACTATCCGCTGAAGCAGGTGGACCCTGTATTGCTAAATCGTGCAGTGAACAGCTTCAAGCGTGTTAGCGGACAGCGTATCACGGTGCTGCATGCTTCACGTTACAAGGACGAGGCAAAAGGGCTTTCTTATTGGTCGTTTGAGGATGCAAGCGAGGCGAGTGAGGTCAAAATTGGCGCAGTAACCGGCAAAGTGCTGGCTGTATCCACCTTTGGGGTGGACTGGAACGATGACACGGATTTCAAAAAATCGTTTACCAGCCCTAAATATACGGCCTCTGAAGCTTTGAAGCTGGCCAAGCCCAAGGTCCAACTGTTATTTAACATTAACTTATCCGATTATAGTGTTGAAATCCAGGGGAATGCATATACATTTTCCAAAAAACAAAAGGGGACGCCCTCTATTGTGGGTAAAGTGAATAAAAAAGGAACTTTTTACGCATTCTCTCTTCATTCTGCCGATGGGAAATTGCAATAAAGGTAATAGAATATAGCTATGATGAGTCAAGTTGCTTCGCTCCTGATCGCATAAATATGGGGAGTGGGGCGGCTTTTTTTGTTTTTGGCTTATGTTTGCAGTCTCTTTATGTTACATTAGTATGAAAATAAAGAGCGGGGTGGAGAAGAGGACATGAAACCGGATTTGCGTACTGTGCTGGATCGTGAAATTATTGTCGGAGACGGCGCAATGGGAACCTTTTTATATCAGCTTGGATTTCCGGTAAATACGTCTTACGAAGAGCTGAATATCACGTCGCCTGACGTCATATCAGACGTGCATCGTCAATATGTACAAGCGGGAGCACGGTTGCTGGAGACCAATACGTTTTCTGCAAACGATTATAAACTGGCCCGCTTCGGGCTGGAATCCAAGGTGGAAGAAATTAACCGTGCCGGGGTGAGAATTGCCAGAGCAGCGGCTGGCCCAGAGCACTATGTGGTGGGTGCGGTAGGCTCCATATGCGGTGGCAAACGGCTTAATATATCAAAGGTAGAGCTGGCACGTAACTATGATCAGCAGATTGATGCACTTCTCTCCGAAGGGGTGGACGGCATTTTGTGCGAAACGTTCTATTCGCTGGATGAAGTGCGCATTGCCCTTCGTGGTGTGCGTAAATATAGTAATACCCCGGTGATTTGTCAGTTTGCGGTAGATCAGGTAGGGCGTACACAGGATGGATTTTCGGTGGCGGAGGCTTTTACGGTGCTGCGAAATGAAGGGGCGGATATCCTCGGATTTAACTGCCACTCTGGCCCACAGGGGATTATGAGTGTGATGGAGCAGCTGGACGGTCCGCTGTCTGTACCGCTGTCCGTATATCCTAATGCGGGTCTGGCGGATTATGTGGATGGTCACTATGTGTATGGTGCATCGCCTGAATATTTTGGGGAATGCGCTGCTTCCTTCGTAGAGCTGGGTACGAGAATCATCGGTGGCTGCTGCGGCACCACACCAGAGCATATCGCAGCGATTTCAAAAGCTTTGAATGGTTTGCAGCCTCCTCCTCTGGCTCCAAGAGAGATACTGACAGATGTGCCAGTCATTGTGGCTGAGCCGGAACAGATTGCACGTGAAGGGGAACGGGGCAACGGTAGAAGCGCCAGCGAACCCAACATTGTGGAATTGGTCAAGGAACGGCATACGGTGATTGTAGAGCTTGATCCTCCGCGCGATCTGGACATTACACGGTTCATGCAGGGGGCACAGGCACTGAAAGCGGCCGGGGCCGACGCGCTTACGCTGGCAGACAATTCACTTGCGGTTACTCGCATGAGCAACATGGCGCTTGGACATTTGGTGAGCCTTGAAACGGGCATGCGCCCGTTAATTCATATTGCCTGCCGTGATCGTAACCTGATTGGTACCCAGTCCCACATGATGGGCTTTGATGCGCTGGGCATTGATCATGTATTGGCCGTTACAGGAGATCCGGCGCGGTTCGGTGATTTGCCTGGTGCCAGCTCGGTGTATGATATGACTTCTTTTGAAATTATACGTATGATCAAGCAGTTGAATGACGGTATCGCTTTTTCCGGCAAGCCACTCAAGCAAAAAGCTAATTTTGTGGTGGGTGCCGCTTTTAATCCCAATGTCAAGCATTTGGGCAAAGCTGTGCAGCGGCTGGAGAAAAAAATTGCTTCCGGTGCGGATTACATTATGACCCAGCCTGTTTACGACCGCGAACTGATTATAGCCATGGCGGAACAGACCCGTCATTTGGAGGTGCCGATTTTTATCGGTATTATGCCGCTGGCCAGCGGGCGCAATGCGGAGTACTTGCACAACGAGGTACCCGGCATCCAGTTGTCGGACGAGGTTCGTGCACGTATGTCTGGTCTGGAGGGGGCGGAAGGCCGCGCGATGGGCGTGACCATTGCCAAGGAGCTGCTAGATACGGCGATGGAGCATTTTAACGGTATCTATTTAATGACTCCATTTATGTTCTATGAAATGACGGCGGAGCTGACTTCTTATGTATGGCAAAAATCCGGCCGTGTGCAGGCCCCCTTGTTTCGACTATAATAATCAATTACAATAGTATAATGGATGTGATGCCGATGTCATTGAGTATGACCGGATACGGTCAAGCCATCCTTCATTATGAAGGCTATAAAGTGCGCTTGGAGCTGAAATCGGTGAATCACCGCTATTGCGAAGTGATGATGAGGATTCCGCGCGAATGGACTCGTTATGAAGATGGCTTGAGAAGAACGGTTCAACAGCAAATCAAGCGCGGCCGTGTCGACGTCTTCATTCACAGGGAACGTGATGAAGAACAGATACCCGCCGCACGGTTGAATGACACTGTAGTGCAGGCTTATTTGCATGCAGCGGAGCAGCTGGCGGATCGGTACGGCGTGAAGGGAACGTTGGGTATAAGCGACATTCTTGCGCTGCCTGACGTTCTGGGTGAGCCTGGTGAGGCTTGCAATGGAGACGAAGAGGGCTGGGGAGAGCAGCTTCAGCAAGCTCTGAATGAAGCATTGCAGGGACTGCTGGACATGAGAAGACGAGAAGGCGGGCATTTGGCGCAGGATGTGGAATCCCGTATTTCGCGTTTGGAGTCCCTGCATCATGAAATGACTGTGCTGGCTCCTCATGTTGTGAGCGACTACCGTAACAGGCTAAAACACAGACTTACTGAGCTTCAGGATGGTTCATTTACGCTTGATGAGCATAAGTTCGGAATGGAGATTGCTTTATTCGCGGATCGCAGCAGTATTGATGAGGAGCTTACCCGGCTTCAAAGTCACTTTGGGCAATGCAGGGGATTGCTGCTGTCGGACGAGCCAGCCGGTCGCAAATTAGATTTTTTAATCCAGGAAATGAACAGGGAAGTCAACACGATCGGCTCCAAGGCCAATCATCTTGCGCTAGTTAATTTAGTCGTCGAGATGAAGGCGGAGCTGGAAAAAATTCGTGAGCAGGCTGCAAACATCGAGTAGCTACCTGGTAGCGGCACGGCTGCAATAGTCACATGTATAGGGGGAAAGACCTGAATATGGCAATCAAATTGATCAATATTGGTTTCGGCAATATCGTGTCGGCCAACCGAATTATCTCCATCGTCAGTCCGGAGTCTGCTCCGATCAAGCGGATTATACAAGAAGCTAGGGACCGTCATATGTTGATTGACGCTACCTATGGCCGCCGGACACGAGCTGTTATTATAACGGACAGTGATCATGTGATCTTGTCTGCGGTGCAGCCGGAAACGGTCGCTCATCGACTATCCACTAAAGATGATGACAATGACGAATAAAAATGGAGTGTACTATGGCTAAGGGATTATTATTTGTATTATCCGGACCTTCGGGTGTCGGCAAAGGAACAGTAGGCAACGCACTGCGTGAAAAACTGCCGGAATTGACATACTCGGTTTCCGCGACAACCCGCACGCCCCGCATGGGTGAACAGGACGGAGTTAACTATTTTTTTAAGTCGCGTGAACAGTTTTTGGGCATGATTGAACGGGATGAGTTGCTGGAGCATGCAGAGTACGTAGGTAACTATTACGGCACTCCACGTGATTTTGTAGATCAGACGCTTGCGCAGGGAAAAGATATTTTTCTGGAGATTGAGGTTCAGGGAGCGCTCAAAGTGAAGGAGAAATTTCCTGATGGCATTTTCATTTTCTTGCTTCCGCCTTCGCTGGATGAATTGAAGGACCGGATTCGGGGACGGGGCACAGAAACTCAGGCAACCATTGATCACCGCATGTCGGTAGCTGTGGATGAAATGAATCTGTTGCGTCACTATGATTATGCGGTTGTCAATGATGAGATTGATTTCGCTTGTAAACGAATAGAATCCATTATTATCGCCGAACATTGTAAGGTCCATCCATAAACGAGGACTATATATATGCCAAGCGTACTTAAAGAGAAAATTACTATACAAGCTGAACTCGGAAATGTACACTGGAATTCAGCTTGTATAGTCCCAAAACTACATGAAGAGGTGTCTATTCGTGCTGTATCCTTCCATTGATGAAATGATGAAAAAGGCAGATAGTAAGTATTCGTTGGTTGTAGCGGCTTCACGCCGTGCCAGACAGTTGCGCGAGGGTGAGAAGACGACTCTCAAGAATCCTAAATCCCACAAGCAAGTTGGAGTGGCGTTGGAAGAGATCTACGCGGATCATTTGCGTCTTGAAAGTGGCGAAGACGAATAAGAATTATAGACAATTATTATAACCGGGCGCAATGCCAATTTCTTTGACAACCGCAAGGTTGTTATTTTTTTCGGTCAGGGGGAGTTAACGATGTTGAAGGGGAAAGTTATTATTCTTGGTATTACCGGCGGAATTGCCGCTTATAAAGGGGCTGCGCTGTGTAGTAAGCTAACGCAAAAGGGAGCCGAGGTTCATGTCATTATGACGGCATCCGCGAAGGAGTTTATTACCGAGCTTACGCTTCAGTCGCTCTCTCGTAATCCGGTATACAGTGACACGTTTGATGAAAGAGAACCGTCCGTCGTATCCCATATTCATCTGGCGGACAAAGCCGATCTGGTGCTGGTTGCACCTGCAACCGCAAATATCATCGGGAAAATGGCGCATGGGCTTGCTGAAGATATGCTATCCACAACGCTGCTGGCAACGACAGCACCTATTATGGTAGCACCTGCTATGAACGTGCATATGTATACTCATCCCGCAGTAATGCAAAACATGGAGACGCTCGTATCCCGGGGTGTCATGATGATTGAGCCGGGTGAAGGATTGCTGGCTTGTGGTTATGTTGGCAAAGGACGGTTGGAAGAGCCGGAAACCATCGTACAAACGGTAGAACGGTTTTTTGAACAGCAAGAACAGGAAGGTAAGGGCGTCACCAACAAGCCGGAGCCACGTTGGTTTGGCGGAGAAGCTGTGGATTCGGGTGGACAATCGCAAGGTTCGCTGCTGAATGGCAATGAACGGTTGCTGTCAGGCAAAAAAGTGATTGTAACCGCTGGAGGCACGATCGAGAGAATTGATCCGGTACGTTATATTACGAATGACTCTTCCGGTAAAATGGGCTTTGCCATCGCAAAAGTGGCTCAGGAGTTGGGTGCCGATGTACATTTGATTGCTGCAAATACAAGTGCGGAGCCTCCTGTGGGCATTTCGATTGAAAAAGTTCAGTCCGCTGACGACATGTATAGCGCTGTGCTCAGACAGTGGGAAGAGAGCGATTTGGTCGTGATGGCTGCTGCGGTTGCAGACTATCGACCGCGTGAGGCGGCACTGACCAAGATCAAGAAGAAGGATAGTACATTTACACTGGAGTTAGTGAAGAATATCGATATTCTGGAGTCACTCGGACGAAGCAAGAAGCATCAATTTTTAATCGGCTTTGCTGCGGAGACCGGGAACCTGGAGACGTATGCCATGGATAAGCTGGAGCGAAAAAATTGTGATCTTCTGGCGGCTAACGACGTAACTGCTGATGGAGCAGGCTTTGGCGTCGATACGAACGCTGTACAAATTTATGACCGTGGCGGAATGGTAGAACGTATTCCTGTGCAGTCAAAGGAAGAAGTAGCGCGTAAGCTCCTTACGATAGCGGCTGGACGTATGGGTGGGGTGTTGCATTAATGGAAATGGGCAATTTAGTTGCCAAAGTTATTGTAGATGTGCCCGCCAAGGATACGGATCGTACTTTCGATTATCTGATTCCTGAGTCAATGCGGCCATGGATTGAGCCGGGTAGCCGGGTTGCAGTGCCATTCGGCAAACGGACGGTGCAGGCATTTGTCATCTCGGTAGTACCGGCCGAGGAGCCGCCGAAATATCGGATGAGGGCGATACAGGAGCTGCTGGATTTGGTACCGCCCCTGTCTCCGGATCTGGTAGAACTGGGTAAATGGATAAGCGAACGCTATGCCTGCAATCAAATTATGGCGCTGCAAGTGATGATTCCTACAGCGTTAAAGGGCAAGGCCGAACGTTATATTTCTATCGCTGAGCAGCATGAATTCACAGATCATCTGCCTGCTGCTGACGTTTTGAATTACGGTTCAGAAGCGGATACACATCGAGCCATGCGGTCGGATATGAGGGGAGAACCCGAATGGGCTCTTCTGACCGACGATGGTATGAGCGACCCGGCTGAACGCCAGATTGTCAGCTTTATTCAGGAGAAGGAGCAAGTCCCGCTTCAGCAGCTAAGCCGCCGTTTCCCCGAAGAAGCAGAGATTATTAAATCGCTGTTGCGCCGGGGGGTGCTTCAGGAGAGTCAGGTTATTAAGGACAAGCTTGGCAAGAAGACCATGAAGGCCGTGGATTTGGCTATCGGCATAGAAGAGGCATCAGCGGCGCTTGAACAGTTTTCCGCCAAAGCGCAGCGTCAGCGGGAGGTACTTGCTTTTTTGCTGGAACGCAGCGAGTTTCTGCCCCTGCCGCTGAAGGAAGTCATGACCTCGCTTAGTGTATCAGCCGCAACGGTCAAGGCGCTGGAGGATAAGGGCTATGCGGTGCTTGAGGATGTAGAGGTGTTCCGCGACCCTTATCGGGGTAGAAACTTCAAGCCTACGAAGCCGTTGCCGCTCACCGAAGAGCAGCAATACGTGTATGAACGGATCATCCGGCAGCTGGATACGCGTGAGCAAGGAGCTTATTTGCTGCATGGAGTTACGGGCAGTGGTAAGACGGAAATTTATCTACAGACGATTCAGCGCTGTATTGAGCAGAATCGTCAGGCGATTGTGCTGGTTCCGGAAATATCGTTGACACCGCAAATGGTAGAGCGTTTTAAAGGTCGCTTTGGCGATCAGGTCGCGGTGATGCACAGCAGACTGTCCGGAGGCGAACGTTACGACGAGTGGCGTAAAATACGCGAAGGCCGTGTGAAGGTGGCGATTGGCGCCCGTTCGGCTGTATTTGCGCCTTTTCGTGAACTTGGCCTTATTATTATGGATGAGGAGCATGAAACCTCCTATAAGCAGGAAGAGACACCCAAATACCACGCGCGTGACGTGGCTGTACGCAGAGCCCATCAGCATGGGGCTGTGGTTATTCTTGGTTCAGCTACGCCGTCTCTGGAAAGCTATTACGCGGCCCGCTCGCAAAGTAATGACGAGTTTGCACCGCTGCTGCTTGAAATGCAGACTCGCGCACTAGGGAACTCATTACCCGAGGTGCATATCATGGATATGCGCGAGGAACTGCGTGCTGGCAACCGCTCCATGTTCAGCCGCGCATTGCATAACGGAATCGCAGAGCGGCTGGAGCGCAAGGAACAGACAGTATTGCTACTGAATCGGCGCGGACATTCTACGTTCGTCATGTGCCGTAGCTGCGGCTATGTGGCGGGTTGCCCGCATTGTGATATTTCGCTCACATATCATCAGCGGTCAAACAATTTACGTTGCCATTACTGCGGTTATTCTGAGCCCGTGCCTCAGGTTTGTCCGGAATGCGGTAGTGAGCATATTCGCTACTTTGGCACAGGTACTCAGCGAGTGGAAGAGGAACTGGCAAAGCTGTTTCCCGGTATACGTGTCGTGCGGATGGACGTCGATACAACGACGGAGAAAAATGCCCATGAAAAGCTGCTCAAGCAATTTCGTGATAAAAAAGCGGATGTACTGCTCGGCACCCAAATGGTTGCCAAAGGGCTGGACTTTCCCGATGTAACGCTGGTAGGTGTCATCACTGCGGATTCGGCGCTTAATTTACCGGATTTTCGGGCTGCGGAAAAGACATTCCAGTTGTTAACACAGGTAGCCGGACGCGCCGGGAGGCATCAATTGCCTGGGGAAGTGTTCGTGCAAACCTATACACCGGAACATTACTCGGTTATTCACGCGAGTCGGCACGACTACGGTTCTTTTGTCAGGGAAGAGTTAAAACACCGCCGTAATCTGCATTATCCACCGTATTGCCGTCTCATTTTGGTGACCTTCTCTCATGAACAGCTCCCTGTACTGGTTCGACTGGCTGAGAACTATTCAGCCACAGTACAAGGGAGAGCGAGGCAAAGGGGCTGGTTCGGCAATATGGATCGGCTTACATCGGATGTGCTTGACATTTTAGGGCCTGTAGCTTCACCGATTTCGAGAATCAAGAATAGATACCGATTTCAATGTATGATAAAATGGCGTGGAAATATAGATGCGATTGGTCTGGCCCAGCAGGTAGCTGATGAAATGGCGGAATCCGCACAGGCCCAAAAGCTGCTGGTCAGTCTGGATGTCGATCCGCAGATGCTTATGTAGCGTATGCGCAAAAGTTTTCGGCACAGTTAATGCGGACAAGCCGTCCGTACATAGGATAATGTAGCAGTCGCGCTTGTTGTGAATACGACGAAGCTTAAATGAAGGATAAAGAGGAAGGTGTTCTATTGTCATGTCAATTAGAATTATAGTGTTGGAACCGGATGATGTACTGCACAAAGTAGCAAAGGAAGTTACTAAAATTACGCCTAACGTGCAAAAGCTGCTCGACGATATGGCAGATACCATGTATGAAGCTGAGGGAGTGGGCCTTGCTGCTCCACAAGTAGGTATTTTGAAGCGTCTAATCGTTGTGGATGCCGGGGATGAGCATGGTTTAATTAAAATGATAAATCCTGAAATTATGTCCGAAGAAGGCGAGCAATTGGGTGCTGAGGGCTGCTTAAGTATTCCTGGGTTAAATGGTGATGTGCGTCGTGCCGAGAAGGTTACCGTCAAGGGGCTGGACCGTGATGGTAAGGTGATTACGGTTACAGCGACAGGATTGCTTTCTCGGGCTTTTCAACATGAAATTGACCATTTGAACGGAGTTTTATTTACGGATATTGCGGAAAAAGTATATGAGGTTGCTCCGGAACAGCCAGGACCGAACCGTCAGACAGGAGAGTGAGGTTCGATGAGTCAAGACATTCGTATCGTCTTTATGGGCACGCCGGATTTCGCTGTGCCTTCGTTAAACATGCTGCTGGACAATGGCTATAATGTAGTCGGTGTCATTACGCAGCCGGATAAGCCGCAGGGACGGAAAAAAATATTAACGCCTACGCCAGTTAAGGAAGCGGCGGAGAAGCGCGGGTTGCCCGTGCTTCAACCGACCCGCTTACGCCAGCCGGAAGCGGTGGCTCAGGTGGCGGAGCTGCGTCCGGATCTGATCGTAACAGCGGCTTATGGGCAGATTTTGCCTAAATCCGTATTGGACTTGCCCCGTTTCGGCTGTCTTAACGTACATGGTTCGCTGCTTCCTCGTTATCGGGGAGGGGCGCCAATCCAGCGTGCAATTATTAACGGCGAAACCGTTACAGGTGTAACGCTGATGTATATGGCGGAAGGACTGGATACCGGCGATATGATATCGCGGGTTGAGGTTGCTATTGAACCGGAGGATACATCCGGTACGATTTTTGAGAAGCTGAGCATAGCTGGAGCAGAGCTTTTACAGGATGAGCTGCCTAAGCTGCTGGCAGGGCAATCGGGTCGAACGCCGCAAAACGAGGAAGAGGCAACTTACGCTCCGAACCTGAACCGCGACGATGAGCGCATTCCGTGGAATGACAGTGCGCAGCAAATATACAACCGGATTCGTGGGCTGGTTCCGTTTTCAGGTGCATTTACGCTGTGGGAAGAAAATGTTTTTAAAATATGGGCGGCTGAGCAGCCTTCCATCCATAGTGAAGCGGCTGGTCCAAATGCTCCAGCACCCGGAACAGTTCTGCAATTGACTGCCCGTGGCGTTGAAGTACAGACGGGCAAGGGCACGCTCTGGCTGACACAGGTGCAGCCGGCAGGCAAGAAGGTTATGGAAGCCGGGAACTTTGCGTGTGGCGGCCAGATGAAGCCGGGCACGGTGCTCGGGTGAGCGGCGGTCACTCCCGTCAGGGAGGCCAAGGCAGGGACGTTGGTGCAAGAGCAGGCAAGACCCGTAACCAGACGGCTAGGGAAGTTGCGTTGGACGTGCTGACGGGAGTTGAGCAGGAAGGTGCATATAGCAACCTTGAGCTGAACCGTCGGCTTCAACAGGCGGGCTTGTCCGCGAGTGACGCTGGCTTGGCCACGGAACTTGTATATGGTACGGTTGCACGCCGGAATACGCTGGATTATTTTCTAACAAAGTTTGTTCAGAAAGGAACAGCCAAGCTCCAGGCTTGGGTACGTTCGCTGTTGCGAATGAGTGTCTATCAGATCGTATATCTGGATCGCATTCCGGATCATGCAGTCGTTAGTGAAGCAGTGACCATTGCCAAGCGTCGCGGACACCAGGGGATTTCAGGGATGGTCAACGGCGTGTTGCGCAGCATGCTGCGTGAGCCGGACAAGCTGCGCATTCCGGACGGGCTGTCAGCCGAGGAACGGATTGCATTGGAGCATTCCCATCCGCAGTGGCTGGTCAAGCGCTGGATTAAGCAATACGGTGTGGATATTGCGGAAGCCATCTGCTGCGCTAATAATGAGCCACCTGCGGTCAGCGTGCGGGTGAATACGACAATGACCAGTCGTGATCAACTCTTGAACGAGATGCTTGCGAAAGGGATGGATGCTGTTCCATCGGGGGTTAGCCCTTACGGAATTGTCGTTCGCAGCGGCGGAAATATGGCGCTCACTTCCTGGTATACAGACGGTTTGCTGTCCGTGCAGGACGAAAGCTCCATGCTCGTCGCCGAGGCGGTTGCGCCTGAGCCGGATATGCTGGTACTGGATTGCTGCGCTGCTCCGGGCGGCAAAACAGCTCATATGGCTGAGTTAATGAAGGATCAGGGCCGGATTATCGCCAACGATCTGCATGCTCACAAACATCGGCTAATCCAGGAACAGGCAGATCGGCTAGGGCTGGATGCCGTGGAAACGGTCACCGGGGACGCACTTGAGTTGAAAAATCGTTATGCTCCGGCATCATTTGACCGCGTCTTGCTGGACGCGCCATGCTCCGGTTTTGGAGTGATCCGCCGCAAGCCTGACTTGCGCTGGAGTAAAACTCTCCAGGATGTTCGTGACATCACGCAGCTCCAGCATGAACTGCTGGACAGCGTAGCTGAGCTTTTGAAGCCGGGTGGTATTCTGGTGTACAGTACATGCACGATTGAACCGGATGAAAATGAAGGGCAAATCACCCGTTTTTTAAGTGACCATCCCGAGTATGAACTGGCAGAAGGACATTTCTTATCAGACGTAACTGACGGCATGGATCATGCTCAGCGCGGCTCGATACAGCTGTTGCCGCAGCATTTTCACAGCGACGGATTTTATATCGCGCGTTTGCGCCGGGTAAAATAGTTCGTAAGAATCCCGAAGGCAGTCAACCACCAACATTTCCACATTCCGCCGGACATCATCCGGCGGTTTTTGCATTGGGACGAAAAATTTTTACCCCCTAAGGGATTTGTGCTAAAATAGGAAGAATGAAAAACACTGTCTGTGAGAATGAAACAGAACTTAATGAAGAAGGAACGGGTGCAAACATTGATGAAACCTTTTATATATGATTTAACTCTGGAGGAGTTGCAGGACTGGACCAAGCGTAATGGCGAGCCTGCTTTTCGCGGAGGACAAATTTTTGACTGGCTGTATGTGAAGCGGGTCAATGATTTTAGTGAGATGACGAATTTGTCCAAGTCGCTGAGAGAGAAGCTTGAGGACCAGTTCAGTTTTGTGACGCTTCATGAAATTACAAAGCTGGAGTCGAAGGACGGTACGGTAAAATTTCTGTTTGGTCTGCATGATGATCATGCTATCGAGACAGTTATTATGAGACACAATTACGGAAACAGTATTTGTGTAACGACTCAAGTGGGCTGCCGGATCGGCTGTACATTTTGCGCTTCGACGCTTGGTGGACTCAAACGTAACCTGACCGCCGGTGAAATAACTGCGCAGGTCGTTCAGGCACAGAAAATTTTGGATAAGACGAATGAACGTGTGAGCAGCATCGTCATTATGGGTTCGGGTGAGCCTTTTGAAAACTATGAAGCGACCATGACATTTTTGCGTACGATGATTCATGAAAAGGGTCTGAATATTGGTCAGCGTCACATCACGGTGTCGACCAGCGGTATCGTGCCGAATATTTACAAATTTGCGGACGAGGATACCCAGATTAATCTGGCAATATCCATTCATGCCCCCAATGATGCGCTTCGTTCGAAGCTGATGCCTGTAAACCGACGTTATCCTTTTCAGGATGTTATGGAATCGCTTCGTTACTATCTTGCTAAAACAGGCCGGAGAATTTCGTTTGAATATGCCTTGATTGGTGGAGTGAATGATCAGGCGGAACATGCTGAAGAACTGGCGGACGTGCTGAAGGACATGCTGTGCCACGTCAACCTGATTCCGGTTAACCATGTGCCTGAGCGCAAGTATGTGCGCACATCGCGCAGCGATATTTTTAATTTCCAGCGCATTCTTGCCGAGAAAGGCGTCAATGTGACGATCCGGCGTGAGCAGGGTCATGATATCGCCGCTGCGTGCGGCCAGTTGCGTGCAAAGCATATGGAGTTGGGGTGAGACCATTTGATCAAAACAGTTCATGTCAGCCACGTCGGACGTGTACGTTCGGTGAATGAGGATTCTGCCTGGATCAGGCACTTGGAGCAGGGATATATTCTTGGAATTGTTGCCGACGGCATGGGGGGGCATTTGGCCGGTGATACGGCCAGCCGCCTTGCGGTTGAGACACTTGCCGCTGATTTGGCGACGCTGGAGAGCGGGTTATCCGCGCATTCTTTGACAGCGGCGCTTAGCGACGCTATTTTGCATGCTAATGAAGTCATCTTCCAGACGGCTGCCCACGATGACAAGTATCATAATATGGGAACAACAGTTGTAGCCGTTTTGCTAAACGATGCCTCCGGGATTATCGGACATATCGGGGACAGCCGTGCCTATGTGATTTCTAAAGGGGCGGTACGTCAGATTACGGAAGATCACACGCTGGTCAATGAGTTATTCAAAAACGGTCAGATCAGTAAGGAAGAGCGGGAGAACCACCCTCGTCGCAATGTGTTAACACGGGCGCTGGGTACTGATTCCGAGGTGCAGGTGGATATGGACTCCATTTCTCTGGAAAAAGGCGATGTACTGTTACTGTGCAGCGACGGGCTGAGCAATCTGGTGACAGAGGAGCAAATTAGTAAAGTAGTAGGTGCCGCCGAGAATCCTCTGGAAGAACGAGCAGATCGTCTGCTGCATCTGGCACTGCTTGCCGGAGGCGACGACAACATCACGGTAGCTTTGTTTGAATTACCCGATGACACAGTTTCATTGAGTGAAAAGGGGTGTGACGCATGATCGGGCACCTGCTTGGGGGAAGATACGAAATTATTGAGCGTATCGGCGGCGGCGGTATGGCGCTGGTGTACAGGGCTCAAGACATTTTGCTGAATCGTAATGTGGCGGTCAAGGTGCTGCGTCAGCAATTTGTTCATGATGATGAATTTATTCGCCGGTTTCGGCGTGAGGCGCAGTCTGCGGCCTCGCTCTCCCATCCTAATGTGGTCAGTATTTATGATGTCGGCCAAGAGGATGAAATCCATTATATCGTAATGGAGTGCGTGGAGGGCAAAAATCTGAACGAAATCATTAAGGAACGTGCTCCGCTGCAAGTGGATGAAGCGGTACGAATCGCTTCTCAAATTTGTGATGCGCTGGAACACGCTCACCAAAATCAGATTATTCACCGGGACATTAAACCGCATAACATATTGATCGGGCGCAACGGACGGGTTAAGGTAACCGATTTTGGGATTGCTAGAGCCGTCACGTCAACGACGATTACCCAGACAGGCTCTGTCGTGGGCTCTGTCCATTACTTTTCACCTGAGCATGCGAAGGGAATCGTCACCGGCGAGAAATCGGACTTATATTCTCTTGGGATTGTTTTATACCAAATGCTGACGGCGCAGCTCCCCTTTCTGGGGGAAAGCCCGATCAGTGTAGCACTCAAGCATTTGCAAGAGGAGTTTGAGGAACCACGCAAAATTAATCCGCTGATTCCGCAAAGCGTGGAAAACGTCATTTTAAAATCCATGCGCAAAAATCCGGAGGAACGTTATCAATCAGCGGATGAAATGTTAAAAGATTTGGAGACATGCCTGTTGCCAGGACGACGTAATGAATCCAAGCTGGAATTTACACATTTGGACGACGAGGATCAAACGCGGGTTATTCCGGCTATTAAGCCTCAGCAAATGGGAATGTCCTCCAATGGAGACGACGTGTCTGTCCAATCCGGCAATTCTGAAAAGCCTCAGAGCAAGCAAACGGCTAAAAAAAGTAAAAAGAAGCCGATCTTATGGATAACGCTGGTGCTCGTATTGCTTCTTTGCATGGGCGGCGTAGTGTACTATGTGCAAAATTTGCTCGTCGTCCCTGACGTTGAAGTGCCGAATGTGGTGACCAAAACCGAGGATCAGGCGAAAGTGCTGATCAGTCAGTCCGGGTTGGTTATTAAGGATCCGATTAAGCGTGAGTATAAGGATGGGGTTGCGCCTGGAATTGTTTACTATCAGAGCTATCCAGAGAAATCTGTGGTTAAGAAGGGAACAGAAATTGAGCTGAAAGTCGGGATTGCGAAGCCACTTACTCCGATGCCGGATGTCAAAGGGCAGAGCTATGATGATGCTGTCAAGCTGTTGACCTCCCAGCAAATTAAGGAGACACAGATTCAGCGGAATGAGCAGTTCAGTGACAAGGCCGAAGGAACCGTCCTTAGTCAGACACCGGCGGCGAATGAGTCCTTTGATAAGGATACGGTACAGGTGGTGCTGACGGTCAGCAAGGGCGCTGCTACAGTGAAAATGCCAGATCTGCTCGGGCATACACAGAAGGAAGCAGAAAATGAGGTCAAAAAGGCGGGCTTGAAGGTTGGCTCGATTAAAGAGGAATTCAGCTATGAGCAGGAAAAAGGAAAAGTAACCAAGCAGTGGCCATCAGAGGCTGGCAGTGATTTGCCTCCAAATACGGAAATTACGTTTTATGTAAGCACTGGTTATCCGCCAGAAGCGATTACACTGCCATTTAATGTGCCAGTTGCGCCGAAGGAAGAGGGTAAAAACAGCAAGATTCGTATTACTTATACGGATGCACGTGGAGAAAACCAGGAATGGGGAAGCCGTACGATTAATACGACACAAGTGTTCACTATTAATCTGTTGCTGGCTCCGAACAAGGACAGTGTTGTCTCTGTATACAGAGATGGACAATTTGTTGATACGTATCCCGTTTCTTATATTGACGCGAAGAATGGAACGGTGACGATGCCTCAAATCGCTCCGCCTGCTGGAACTACACCGACGGATACGCCAGAAGGTACTTCTTCACAGAATGGCAGTGGCGAACAAGGGAATAGCGGGGATACTTCAAATGATGGTAATACTGGGGGTGACCCAAGCAATCAGGATGGTACCAATAGTAACGGTGAACCGTCCGCTCTTGCCCCCGAAACGGGCTCCACGGGCCTAGCGGGTGGTGAGTTTGCTGTTAAACACACAAACCATTCAGGTAAGGAAAAGGGCCTCCACAAAAAACAGGGTGAAGTCATTGAGGCTGTAAAGCATCAGTAATCTTGCCGTAGGTCAGTATACTACCCGTTATTCGCTTTCACTATTCGAATTTTGGAACTTAAACATATAAAGGAGGACGGCTTACACATGCCTGAAGGTCTGATCGTCAAGGCGCTCAGCGGATATTATTATGTCTCCAGTCTGGATCAGAATGGGCGGCCGGTATCCGGCGAAGCTACGGTACAATGCAGAGCACGCGGAATTTTTAAGAAAAAAGAGATTACGCCGCTTGTCGGCGACCGGGTCGCTTACGAACTGACTGAAAACGGGGAAGGTATGGTTAATGAGATTCGGAAGCGCACGACGGAGCTCATTCGCCCGCCAGTGGCTAACACTACGCTTGCCGTATTGTTGTTTTCCCTGCGTGAGCCGGATTTAAATCTGCCTCTGCTGGACAAATTTTTGGTGCATATTGAGCACGCCGGGCTGGATACGATTATCTGTCTGACAAAGCGCGATTTGTATGAGGGTAGTCCTTCGGAGGATGAGACGGTTTTGGCTGTTCAGGAAATGTACCAGAAGATTGGTTATGAGGTACTGGTGACCAGTGCTCGTACCGGGGAAGGTACGGCTGAGCTTAAAAAGCTGTTGGCTGGTCAAATCAGCGTGTTTTCCGGACAGTCAGGTGTCGGGAAGTCTTCCATGCTTAATGCGCTGGAACCGGGCCTAACGCTGGAGACGAGTGCCATTAGCAATAAGCTGGGCCGAGGACGGCACACGACTCGTCATGTAGAATTAATTCCACTCGACAATGGCGGTTTTGTAGCAGATACACCGGGTTTCAGCCAGCTGGATTTTTTGGAGCTGGGCGTGGATGAGTTATCCCCGTGTTTCCGTGAATTCCAACCGTACGCTGATGGGTGTAAATTTCGAGGTTGTACTCATATTCACGAACCTGGCTGTAAAGTGAGAGAGGCCTTGTCAGAAGGACATATTTCGCAGGGCCGGTATGATAACTATTTACAGTTTTATCAGGAGTTAAAAGAAAAAAAGCGGAGGTACTGAGCATATGTTAAAAATAGCACCGTCGATTTTATCCGCTGATTTTGCCCGTTTGGGCAGTGAAGTTGCGGAAGCTGAAGCAGGAGGAGCAGACTGGATTCATGTGGATGTCATGGATGGTCATTTTGTATCCAATATTACCTTAGGGCCTCCTATCGTTCAGGCTATTCGTCCGCATACGAGCCTTCCTCTGGACGTTCATCTGATGATTGAGCATCCTGAACGTTACATCGGCGATTTTGTGAAGGCTGGAGCTAATATCGTCACCGTTCATGCCGAAGCTTGTGTTCATCTGCACGGGGTCATTCATTTGATCAAGCAGCAAGGTGCTCTTGCGGGTGTGGCCCTCAATCCGGGCACTTCACCATATGCGATCAAGGAAGTGCTGCCAAATGTAGATATGATTCTGGTTATGACAGTTAACCCTGGGTTTGGAGGACAGTCTTTTATTCCGGAGACGCTGGATAAAATCAGACAGATTCGCACATGGTTGAATGAAATCGGCCGTCCGGATGTACATATCGAGGTAGACGGTGGCATCGCCGAGGAGACGGCACCAGCCGTATTTGAAGCAGGTGCTGACGTTCTGGTGGCTGGTAGTGCGGTATTTGGCAGAGCGGACCGTGGAGCGGCTATTACGGCTA
Source organism: Paenibacillus sp. RC21 (assembly GCF_044907935.1). NCBI lineage: Bacteria > Bacillati > Bacillota > Bacilli > Caryophanales > Paenibacillaceae > Paenibacillus > Paenibacillus sp. RC21. Next base: position 435,825 of record NZ_JBIYCS010000002.1, on the reverse strand, counting down.
TTCGGGACAGTGCAGCTCATTTGTCCAAGTGAAGCTGACCGAAGCGCTGTGGATGACGGTAGCGAGTATGGCGACTGGTGTGATCCTAAGTTGCTTCTCGCTGGTGAAGGCTCCTTGGAATGCCCTTCTTTCACTCGTTGCCGTTCTGATTGTGCTGTTTTATTTTCGTAAAAATGAACGGCGCGGTTTGCGCATCGGCTTTGTAATAAGCAGCGTGCTTTATTATATCCTATTTATTTTCATACTCTCAGCATATCTGTATGTTCGTGGACTTGTCTAATGGTATAGCATGGGATGGATGTGCATAAATATGGTTACATGAGCGGGATTCTCATGTAGCCTTTTTTTGTATGGCAACAACCCTTGACAGGTTGCATAAACTACAGAGAACGGATGCACGAGGATGATGGGGAGGGTGAAGCATGAAGTTTTATACAATCAAGCTACCAAGATTTCTGGGTGGATTCGTCAAAGCCATTCTGAATACATTCCAGAAAAGCTGAATTGCACGGTAACGTACACACAGGATGCAAAATGAAGAGCAAGGTACGCAGGGCATGCTTCCCGGGCACAATAACATAAAGGTAGCTCGGCAGCAAAAGGCGGGAACGCGCGGGAAGATGCCTGACATTTTGACATCATGGATCGAATGGACGTAACATTTTGAATAACCAAAAAAGCACCCGTTTAAAACGAGGTGCCTTTTGTTTATAACGTTATTTTTTTGCGACTACACGCGAGTCACTTTACCGGCTTTCAATGCACGAGTGCTGACATAAACGCGTTTCGGTTTACCGTTAACGAGAATACGAACTTTCTGTACGTTGACGCCCCAAGTACGGCGATTACGGTTGTTAGCGTGAGATACGTGGTTACCGGTGCCAGGCTTTTTGCCTGTTACAGAACATTTACGAGACATGATTCCACCTCCTATTCTGAAAATAACCAAGTTCCGTATGGAACGGGTCGCTCTTCAGGCCGACTGGGTCAGTCGGACTTTGTAAGTCACTAACCTGAACAAAACAATACTTATATATAATATCATAGTCAAAAAAGCTCCGTCAACCGATTCAAAAACTTTATTTATTTCTCTTACGCATTATAGTACAATATGGGATAGCTATTGCTGTGATTATTCTTGTAATAGTTGGAATGTGAATTCTTATTCCAGTCATGCCGGACAGATCAGAGGCGGAACCATATTTATCATTCCAGCCGATGTTTCAGTGTCGGGTGGTTGACTGGTTTTTCATATATATGACCTGTGGAAGGCTGATCAGGCCATGAGTACGAAAAGCTTACGAAAGTGTGACATTCGTATTCGTCGTCTGGCTTTAGTATAATTCAATTGAACCTGTCCGCACAGATGAACATGACGATGCGGAAGGTTGATGGCAAAACAAGTGTATTAAGCTAGGAAGGGGAATTCTCTTGAGTAATCGTTCTTTGAATGGAACAGATTTTACCGCAATGGTTTTAGCCGGGGCGGAACAATTACAGCAGCATGCGGAACACGTCAATTCACTTAATGTATTTCCGGTGCCGGACGGTGACACAGGAACTAACATGAATTTGACGATGAGCGCGGGCGTAACAGAATTAAAGAGGGGGGATTCTTCCTCCATCGGTGTCATGTCCGGCATATTATCCAAAGGTTTGCTGATGGGAGCCCGCGGCAATTCAGGGGTTATCCTGTCTCAGTTGTTTCGTGGCTTTAGCCGTTACGCTGCCCCATACGAGGAATTGAATACCCTTCAGTTCGCATCGGCATTGCAGAGCGGGGTGGATGCGGCCTACAAGGCGGTGGTTAAGCCGGTGGAGGGTACAATTCTTACCGTGGCGAAGGAAGCGGCCAAGCATGCTGTGTTTTTTTCACGCCGGACAAATGACATTACTGAACTGATGGAAGAAGTGCTTGCCAAAGCGAAGGAAACGCTTGCCATGACGCAGGACATGCTTCCGGTACTGAAGCAAGTTGGGGTTGTGGACTCGGGTGGACAAGGACTTGTGTATATTTATGAAGGGTTCATGCAGCATCTTGGAAGCGGTTTGGTGACAGCTCCAATTGTAAAAGGGGAGAATGCACGCACTGCTTATGCTCCTCATGTATCCGAGAGACCGACAGCGCAAGAGATTGCTCCTTCACCGGATGCACCGATTTCGGCGCAGGCGAAGCTTGAAACGGAAAATATTGAATTTTTATATGATATGGAATTTTTTATTAATCGACAATTGGGAGAAGCCCAAGGTACGGACTTTGATGAGGAAGCCTTCCGGAAAGCGTTATCTGTGGATGGAGACTCTATCATTGTTATTTCTGACGATGATGTTATTAAGGTTCATGTTCATTCCAAGGCTCCGGGCGAAGTGTTGAATCTGGCGCTACGTTACGGGGAAATTACACAGATCCGTATTCTGAATATGCGCGAGCAGCATCGTGATTTGTTGTCTGCGGGTATGGATGGCGCTCCTGAGCCTGAGTGGTTTGCTGAAATACCGGCAGAGCCTGCACGTGAGGAGGAGCCATCTGAGCCACCGGCTCATGAGCTGGCACCCTATGGTTTCATAGCAGTGGCTTCAGGCGAAGGGATTGCTGATATTTTCAGAAGCTTAGGTGTGGATGTTGTCCTTTCCGGTGGTCAGACGATGAATCCAAGTACGGAAGACTTTGTTAATGCGGCTCGCTCGATTGCGGCTCAGCACATTTTTATCCTGCCGAATAATTCCAATATTATTCTGGCGGCAGAGCAGGCCCGTGAACTGCTGGAGATGGAGCGCCTGGTGTCGGTTATTCCGAGCAAGACGATTCCTCAGGGTATTGCTGCGGCATTCGCTTTTCAGGAGGAAGAAGCCTTTGAGGCTAATCAGGACAGCATGCGGGACGCGGTCAGCCGCGTGAAATCAGGACAGGTAACCTATGCAGTACGGGATACGACGCTTGATGACCTGCACATTACGGCCGGCCATTATATCGGTATTCAGGATTCCAAAATTGTAGCGACTGAAGAACAATTAATCGCAACGGCTCGTCTTTTGCTGACCAAAATGTTGGTGAATGGTGATGAGATTGTTACGATTCTCACAGGTTCGGATGCGAAGCAAGAAGATACAGAGCTGCTCGTTGCATGGCTTGAAGAAAATTATTCGGATGCTGAAGTGGAAGTTCATGAAGGCGGTCAGCCGATTTATCCTTACCTGTTTTCGGTGGAAACTTGATGGGCTGTAGAGCGTCCATAGAAGCTCACCACAAAAGGAGGTCTGATCGATGAGTAACACCATCATTGTGACCGATAGCACGGCTGATATTCCACAGGAACTGGTAGACCGTCTCGGGATAGTCATTGTGCCGCTGACGGTGATGTTTGGAAACACGACTTACCTTGACGGCATTGAGATGTCTGCCGCGCAATTTTACAGCGAACTGGTACGGGCTGATGAGCTACCTACGACGTCACAGCCTTCACCAGCCCGCTTTTTGGAGACATTTACGACGCTGTTGGAGCAACATCCCGAGAGCCAGATCGTTTCCATCCATTTGTCTTCCGGCGTGAGTGGAACGTATCAGTCCGCTCTGTTGGGTAAATCCATGCTGGAGAAGCATGAACATAGAGTGACAGTGGTGGATTCCAAATCAGCTTCATACGGATACGGCATGCTAGTGGTTTATGCGGCAGAGCTGGCGGCTGCCGGGCAATCCCCAGCTGATATTGGTCGGGCTGTGGAACGTCGTGGGGAGCGCCGTTGTTTGTATTTCCTGGTGGATACCCTGGAATACTTGCAAAAAGGTGGACGTATTGGCAAGGCAGCGGCAATGGTTGGCACCCTGCTCAATATTAAGCCGATTCTCTCGATGGACAAGGAAGGTATCATTTATTCGGTAGACAAGGCAAGAGGACATAAAAAAGCGACAGCAAGAATCATTGAATTGCTGGAGCGGGATTTAAAGGGCCAAAAAATTAATATTGCTGTAGGCCATACGGCAGATCGTTCGGCAGCAGAAGCGTTCGAGGCACAGTTGGCAGAACACTTTGAGCTGGGAGATCGAATATATACTGAACTTGGCGCTGTTATTGGGACCCATGTAGGACCAGGAACGATTGGCATTTTTGTATGGCCGGCCGGAGATGAGAGGTAATATGCTGCATTTGGATCAAATACCTTTAAAACAAATACATGGCGTGAGTGCTCTCAAAGAAGGAGAGCTTCACGCTTTTGGCATTTCTAACGTGCAGGACATGCTGGAATACTATCCGTTCCGGTATGAGGATTACCGTCTGCGTTCGTTGAGCGAAGTGAAGGACGGAGATAAAATTACGGTGCAGGCTAAAATCATGGGCATTCCGGTGCTTCAGCGTTACGGGCGCAAATCCAGATTGACTTGTAAATTGATGGCCGAGGATTGGATGTTTACAGCAACGTGGTTTAATCGGCATTTCATGAAGGAGCAGCTAACCTCAGGTCGTGAAATTGTGGTGACTGGTAAATGGGACCTCAAACGGATGCAAATGACTGTTGCAGATTCTGAGTTTCCCGATAAAGGAGTCGCTCGTTCGGGGACGCTTCAGCCTGTGTATTCCGTAGGCGGCAAGATTACGCAGACCTGGATGCGCAAGACGATGAACCAGACGCTCCAGCAGTTTGGTGAAATGATTCCCGAAATTTTACCGGAGTCACTTGTACGTAAATATAGTATAATGCCGCGTAAGCAGGCTATTGCAGGTATACACCAGCCTCAGGACAATCGAGAGGGACAAGAGGCCCGCCGCCGGATGGTGTATGAAGAGCTGTTTTTATTTCAGTTGAAAATGCAGGCATTCCGTGCGTTGAACCGCGGCCGGGCAGATGGGGTTGTACATACAGTGGATAATGCCACGGTTCGCGAATTTGTGAGGGCCTTGCCGTTTGAACTGACGGATGCTCAGAAGAAAGTGGAGCTTGAAATACTGCATGACCTGCGCTCGCCCTATTGTATGAACCGTCTGCTTCAAGGGGATGTTGGGTCAGGTAAAACCGTGGTTGCCGCCATCGGTTTGTTTGCTACGGTGCGTTCCGGTTTTCAGGGGGCGCTGATGGTGCCAACGGAAATTTTGGCTGAACAGCATATGCGGTCGCTTCATAAGTTATTTGAACCGTTTGGGATTAGTGTGGGGTTGTTGACGGGCAGTACGACCGGGAAGAAGCGTAAGGAGCTGCTGGCTTCGCTCCAGATGGGTCTGCTGGATATTGTGGTGGGCACGCATGCCCTTATTCAGGAAGATGTGTATTTCCGCCAGCTTGGGCTTGTCGTAACGGATGAGCAGCACAGGTTTGGTGTAAATCAGCGTAGTATATTGCGTCGCAAGGGCTATAATCCCGACGTTCTTACGATGACGGCAACGCCGATTCCGCGTACGCTGGCGATCACCGCATTTGGCGATATGGATGTCTCTACGTTGTCAGAGCGGCCAAAGGGTCGTATTCCGATTTCTACGTATTGGGTAAAGCATGAGCTGATGGATCGTGTGCTCGGATTTATTTCCCGTGAGGTGGATCAGGGACGGCAGGCTTATCTGATCTGCCCGTTGATTGAGGAGTCTGAGAAGCTGGATGTACAGAATGCCATCGATCTGCATATTCAAATGCAACAGGCTTTTCCACGTTACCGCGTCGGTCTGCTGCATGGGCGAATGACTCCCGCAGAAAAGGAAGAGGTTATGCGTTCTTTCTATGCCAATGAAGTCCAGTTACTCATTTCAACGACAGTTGTAGAGGTGGGCGTAGACGTGCCGAATGCGACGCTAATGATCATTATGGATGCCGACCGCTTTGGCTTGTCCCAGTTGCATCAGCTGCGTGGACGTGTCGGACGGGGTACACATGCCTCGTACTGTGTGCTGGTCGCTGATCCCAAGTCTGAGGTGGGTCAGGAGCGGATGAAGGTTATGACCGATACGGACGATGGTTTTGAGGTGGCTAGACGTGACTTGGATTTGAGAGGGCCGGGTGACTTTTTCGGTACCAAGCAAAGTGGGCTGCCCGAGTTTCGGTTAGCAGATATGGTAGCGGATTTTGAGGTGCTGGAAAAGGCACGTGAGGATGCGACTGGTTTGATCGCGGATTCGTCCTTTTGGACATCTCCGCATTATGAAGCATTACGTGGCTATTTGCAAAAAGAGCAGATTTTCCAGGGGGATCTTATCGACTGATACACCTTGAATTATAAGGTTGTTTTTATAGTTTTAAACAGATAGGCACAATGGACAGGCTGACCGTCATATATTTGGGAATGACCGAATGATATGGGAGGTGCGGTAACATTGAGCTATCAGCAATATGGAATCAGTCCGCAACTGGTGGAGCGGATTAAGTTGAAAATGAAAAATCGTGCACTCAAGGAGCGGGTTAAGCAGCAGATCGAAGGTGTGACCAAGGCGGACCTGCAAAACAAAGCCAAGGTACGTCAACTTGTGAAGTCCACTTCCGCTATTCTGAACGAGCGGCTGACGGCTGCACAGGAAGAGCAACTGACGGCCTTCGTACTGGCCCAAAAAATCGATCCATCTAATACGTTCCATCTGATTAAGCTGTGGGGGATGTTTCGTTAACCAGACATACGCAGAATGTCTCTAAAATCTCTCTGAATGCTCGATGCTCATCCAAGCTGGAAAAAGGATTGCCTGATGTCAGGTGGTCCTTTTTTGCTTGCTCCTCTATTTCCAGATTGTTTTCTATTCAGCATAGTATTCCATAGCCTTCGCTCGTATTTAATTCCCCGGGTAATAGACTGTGTGTTAATGGAGAGATTTTATTTATAATGACCGCCAATTTTGACGGATCGCTCCTGATCTTCATAAAAGTCCAGCTGGTACAGCTGATCATCCATCAGGCTGCTTAAGGCGACACCCACTCGCTTCACAGGCATATGGTTCCAAAAGGTATAAAAAATTTTTTTTCACGGTTTCATATATTTTTTTCGGCACGGTTTGTAGGATCGGACAGCTTTATCTGGCGGGAAAACCCGGTCGCTGCCTCATTAAATATGATGTAAATCCTTATATCCCACAGGTTTTATTGCTTCCCTTTTTTCTGTGTGAGCATAAATAGCGATTTAACATGATAACTAAAATATGGTAATGTATTGAATTTTATGTGATAATCTATGGGCATAACTATGAGACGAATTAGTCATGGGGGACTTTAGATGAATCATAATAATTCAATCGTACCTTTTTCATGGAAGATTAACGAGGTGCGTTTTGGTGTACAAAGCGTAGGGATTGAATTGTGGAAAAAGTATCGGGATCGCGAACCTGTTATTAATAAACATGCTGTGATCGTTTTACAAAATAAAAAAAATGGATGGATGTGCGTTCACTCCTTATCGGAATTTATATTTCATTACTGGAAATATAGAGCGTTCAATTCCCAGAGACTACACGCCAATTATCTTTGCGCTTTTAAATTACATACTTATTGAAAACCGAATAAAGTACAAGCTTTCGTCTTTGCGGGATCTCCAATTTTATCATGCAACTGCTTTTTTGAACGAATTAATGAAAACAGAGGAAACAAGAATGACTGTAAGGAAAGCAGAGAGAACCTTAACCTTGTTTTATGAGTTCTTAGCGAAGAAAAAACTGCTGGTCCATGTTGATGAAAGTGTCTTTAAAAAGAAAATCCTCTACGGAACATCGAATCAAAAATATACGGTTTCTGCATTTCAAGGGGTCATCATGCCGAGAAAAAAGCAAGGCCATATAGCCCATGATTTACCGGAACAATATATTTTACCTTTGATTGAGCTGGCAGTGAAAGTCGCGAATCCCATTGCTTTGGGAGTTTATATGCATTGCTTTGGAGGAATCCGCCAAGGAGAGCTTGTGAACGTCCGAAGATCAGATGTGACCTCAATCGGCTTCTTTGGAGAATTTGGTTTAGTGGTTAAGCTGCAACAAACAAATATGAGAAACGGATCTTAAAGATAGTTCCGGTTCGAATGGTGTTAAAAAAGTAAGAAGACAGATTGTTTTTCCAATTCAAGATTGGCTTCAGTTATTGTATCGAAACCATTTAGAAACTTATTCCCCTGTGGATGGGTCGGTTGCGTTATTTGTAAATCGAGATGGTAAAGCCATGTCAGGACAAGCTACAGGGCTTATTTCAGTAGGTTAAAACAAGAGTTTTTAAAAGCGACTCAGGAAATCATCTAATTCGGATGACCTTGTTTACAATCAAGTTGGAGGAATATAAGTGGTCCACTCATTTAGGCCGCGGCATATTTACAAATCTTCTGGCCGAAGAAGCTGATAATCCATACGATATTGCACTGCCAAGAGGAGACTCTAATCTTTCATCATCGCTGGTTTATCAAGGTAATACGGAACGAATGAGAAAAAAATTGAGAACCGGATGCAACAAATTGTATAAAGATTACTTGCCAAAATTAACAAAAAAATGAGTAGCGAAATCGAGTCATTGTTCTTGGACAATAATTTCTTTGGGTTTACTTTAATAAAAATAATGTTTTGGAGCAGAAAAATAAAGCAGCCGACTATTTATCTGTTACGGAATTGTGGATCAGAAAATTGGTATCAAAAAACCTTCTGACCGGAGTGGAAATTATCAACTGGAACAAATTGGTTGTTTCTTAGTAAGACAGCAACAAAGCAAAGATTCCTTAGCTTTACGACTGTCTATTCTTCCCGAGAATAGGTTCTTATCAATTTATTACCTTGATTGATCGATTTTATGATGAAATGGTTGTCCCAAAGTATGGTGATATTGAAAGAATAAGACCCGGCGACACCAGACATTTGCCTTTTGCAATATGATGCTACAGGGATTTAATATGTTAACTATTGCACGCAAAGGTGGGCATGCTCAGTTGGAAGCCCAACTCCATTACCATAAGCATTTGGATCATTTTTCCCAGTCATTTGTTCATTATGCAGCTCAAATGGTGCGCATGAAACGCAAGAACTTATGGAAATCAAGTTGGGATGTTGGGACTCATGCGATCATTGCAAAAAGCAGGTTGTACAAAGATGGTGATTTTTAAGAAAATATTATAAAATTTCAAATTTTCCTAATTTAATGATTTTAGTATAATAATACTACTGACATACTGTTGTCAGGAGTGTTTTTATATAATCAAGGTGCAGTGTTAACAAGCTATACACTGACTATAGAGATTTTGAATTGCATCTTGTAATTTCTCCTTCTTGGTATGCTTTTTTCTATATATTCACTAAGAACAGCAATTCAGATCTTATCCAGGAGACATCTAATGAAAAACAATAATCCATTTATTTTTGAGCCCCCTCTTCAGGAAGGGATAATTCGCAAGCGTAGAAATCGTTTTATCATGGAAGTAGAGATTAATGGAATCATTTATGATTGCCATTGCCCTACTACTGGACGAATCGGTAATATTGTTATTCGAGATATTGCTTGTTTGTTGTCTCATAGCACTGATCTAAAACGAAAAACACCCTATACTGTTGAAGCTATATCACTTGACCACCTTAACTCAGAACAGAAAAATTGGATCGGTATTAACCAAAATGCAGCTAATCGTTATGTAGAGCATTATATAGTCACCGACCAGTTATCAGACATGGTTAAAAACGGAACTACATTGAAACGAGAGCAGAAACTCGGAAATTCAAAGTTAGATTTCCTAGTGAATAACACCTATATTGAGGTTAAAACCCCTCTTCAGCAATTGCAGATCGAAATTCCCGCTCATATTACTGAACAAAAAGGGAGCGACTTTAATTCTCATGAGCGATTCATCAAGCATATTAGTGAGTTGGCTGGAAGTTTAGAAGCCAATGAACGAGCGATTTTATTAACCTGTTTAGTGTATAATAACGAAGGCTTTCGACCTGCCATGAAAAATAAAAATAGTCATTATATTAAAGAATCTATATATGCTTCAATCCAGCAAGGAATCGAAATATGGCAAATCAATTTTAAAATCACTTCCACTGGAGTTGACCTGGTTAATTATTATGAAATGACTGAGAATTTCACTGGCTAAGGAGGAAGACCATAAGTTGAATAAAACAGAACGCCTGTTAGCCATTGTGTTAGAATTGCAATGCAGTCGTGTATTAAAAGCTGAAGAGCTGGCAGCGCGGGTAGAAACCAGTGTACGAACAATCTATCGTGATATCCAGGCTCTTAGCGAAGCGGGTATTCCAATTGTAGGTCTGCCGGGATCAGGTTATTCCTTAATGGAGGGATACTTTCTGCCTCCCATTAGTTTTACGATGGAAGAGGCTTTAACATTATTAATTGGTTCTGATTTTATAGAACACCATTTTGATAGCAACCTTAGCAAAAATGCTCGTTCTTCTCGTGCTAAAATAGAAACAATCTTACCTCAAAAAGTAAGAGAAGAGGCTGGTCGGAATTACAGTAACATCCGACTTTTACCTCCTGAAGAACCAGCAGCAGGAGAACCTACAAGAAATGATCTGGCGATTATACGTATCGCTATGCTTGATGGAAAAAAAGTTAGATTTAAATACCGTAAAGGCGTAAAAGAGTCGAATGGCTATAGTGAAACCATCCGGACCGTGGCACCCTTCGGACTAGTATTGCTACAAGGCATGTGGATGTTGCTCGCCAGATGTGATTTGCGTGAAGATATCCGCCACTTTAAAATCTCCCGAATTAGTGATCTTGTTATTACAGATGAACCTTTTCAGCTTCCAGAGGATTTCAATCTGCATGAATATAGACGGAAAGATGATCGTCATATTCATATCCGTGCATTGTTTAAAGCAGAACTTGCAGGTAAGGTTCAAGAAACAAATAATTATTATATGGAAGATGCCGAGCTATGTCCGGACGGATATGTGGTGAATTTCCGTGTTCGTCAACCGGAAGAATTATTGTCCTGGATTCTCAACTGGGGGTCTGATGTAATTGTTCTCGAACCGGAATCCTTTCGGGATCAGGTCCACAAAGAAATTCAAAAGATGCTAGAGCGCTACTGACACACTATCGTCAGTAGCATTTTTGTATAGTTTAATCTAAGCGCATATATTTTTATGGGTTGCCAAGTTAGACAGTTTACTTACTGAAAGGAAGACACCAACATGTCCACTATTTTATTTCTCACTGCACATTCAGGATTCTCCTCTCATTCCTGCGTTCTATCGGTTGGTCAGCAATTGGCGGATTCTTATCGTGCAACTTATCCGCAACATAAAATTATTCATTTTGATCTGTATGATTTACAGGTGCCGGAAATAAATTCTGAAACCATTAAAGAGGGATTGCAAACTGTGTTCCAGAAGACCACGCAAGAGCAGAGCGACCTGATCCCCTGCCTGATGTGAATGTGGTGAAAGAATCGAGTCGATATCCGACTGTGTAACTTTTTGAGATAGCAGGTCTTCTTGTTGAACCTCCGAAGTAGTTCTATAATTAAGCCATGAGCCAAATACCGCTGCTCCCAAGGTAGAACCCAGACTCCTTAAAAACGTTGATAGTGCAATTGACGATCCTCTTAGTTTAAATCCAACTGCAGACTGCGCAATAACAGTAAAGACAGTAACACAAAAACCAAAACCTATACCATACAGCAGCGTACACAGCGGTAAAAACCAGGACGGTGAGCTACTATTCAAAAAAACGCCAGAGTGACAGCGCCAAAAACGATAAAACTTGAACCAATAATACATGTAATCCGGGGGCCGAGAGAAAACATGATTCTTCCACTAACGATTGAACTAATAAACCAGCCTATAGTCATTGGTAATAGTGCCACTCCAGCGGAAGATGCATTACCCCCGTAGACACCTTGAATCCATAGTGGTAAATAACTAGTCAATCCTATAATCAATGAACTTACCAGAAAGCCGGCTATACATGAAATCATGATATCACGAATACGAAACAGTTTTAGCGGAACGACTGGTTCCTTTGCCTGCTTTTCAATCCTTTGCCCCTCTCTTCTGCTTTATAGATATCTCCTACAATTGTAAAAGTAACCGGAACTACACTTCCTGCTCCTATCCCCTGAATTATCCGATATATAATTAGCGACTCCATTGAATGGGCAAACATACACCAAAAAGAACCAAGAGAAAAAAGGATGCTGCCAATCACAAAGACTGGTTTTCTTCCGTATAAATCACTTAACTTACCAAAAATCGGTGTTGATATCGTTGTGGCAAGTAAAATACCAGTTAAAATATATCCTCGCTGTTATTCCTAAATCTCTCCACCTTTTTTATTTCCACCTTCGTTTTGATTGCTTGTGTGCATGAATTCGTGCACAAAAAAAGGTACAGGTGGCCCAATTTCGGATCGCCTGTACCACAGCTGAAATAGAATGAGTTTTGCTAATATGGAAGAACTTTCTATTTCATCAGTTTATGGTTTGAAAATTCATTTGTCAAACTAAAAAATAAATATTTGAACACTAAAAACACTACTGCCATACAGTTGTCAGTAGTGTTTTTGTATAGTTTAGATACCTGCTGATCAAATCAGGAATGTCTCAATAATCACTGGATAAACCAACTTCATAAACATGCCTGAACCAATTTTATTTCAGTTTAACTCAAGTAGCGCAATCCATACAAAAGGAGAGTAACTATGTCTTATGAAAATATCGTTACGGTAGCAAATATTAATTTCCATGCAGAATGGGGAAATAAAACTGGGAATTTAGCTCGAATTAAAGAATATATTCAATCTGCTGCTGAACAGGGTGCTAAAATTATTCTTTTCCCGGAAATGGCACTTACCGGGTATAACATTGAGAAAGATTCCACAGCAATGCAAATTGAAAATGCGGAAACAATACCAGGTCCAGCAGCCAACGAGCTGGCTTTACTTGCTCAAAAACATAATGCATATATTATAGTGGGTATGCCAGAACGCGATGCTATAGATTCTTCTATACTTTACAATACAGCACTCGTTGTTGGCCCAGGAGGCATTGTAGGTGCTTACCGAAAAATTCATCCTGTTGGTCATGAGCTGTTGTGGGCCACAAAAGGAAACGATCCTTTGTTATTTGATACACCATGGGGACCTGTAGGTATTGGTATATGTTTCGATACCTATACATTCCCCGAAGTGGTAAGGTATTATGCCGCTCTTGGCTCTAGGTTGTATCTTAATCCGACGGCATCTGCTATAGGCTGGGAAGACAGTTATTTTACTCAACTCAAAGCACGTGTAATTGAAAATGCATTATTTATAATGAGTTCCAATCTGGTAGGATACGATTGTAATTTATCTTTTTCAGGTGAGAGTCTCATTATTGGTCCTTCGTCATCTATCTTAAGTACAGCTTATTATGCTAAACCAGCCGGATCCAGAGAAGAATTACAAGTCGCAACGCTGAATCTGTCACTCGTTGATAAATCACGTCAAATGCTAACTTTGTTTGGAGCCAATCCACTTACAGGTTCTCCAGATTGGCGACCAGAAATCTATGAAAAATGGTTGTTTAATATCCGCCAAAACTTTAATTTTTCTGCGTCTGCACCTTCATCTGTTGATATATTTTAGAGCCATCAGTCAATAAGGTAAATCATATTTTAATTTTGTTACTTTGAGGAGGATATACTAATATGAGCACACAAAAAGATACATTATTAGTCACGGGAGCAAGCGGGCATCTAGGCCGTACAGCTATAGAATGGCTGCTTGACCATTATGAAGGATCAATTATTGCATTAACACGTCACCCTGAGAAACTTTCGGATCTAGTTACGCAAGGATTAGAGGTCCGTCAAGCAGATTTTAACTATCTAGAGCAGTTAAAAGAATCCTTTGCTGGAGTACAACGGTTACTTCTTATTAGTACCGACGCTCTGGCAGTACCTGGTCAACGATTGAAACAGCATCAGGATGCGATACAGATAGCAGCCCAGAAAGGAGTAAAGCACATTGTCTATACTTCATTTCTGAATCCTGTGCCTGGCACAGCTAATACTACTGCTTCTGACCACTATGGAACGGAACAAGCCTTACACCAAAGTGGTCTCGCTTATACTATACTTCGTAATAATTTGTATGCTGATAATTTACTACCTTCTCTAGTACATGCAGTTAAAACTGGTCAATATATCAACGCTATAGACGAAGGCAAAGTTGCTTACGTCACTCGTAATGATTGTGCAATTGCAGCGGCAGCGGCAGTGGCATTAGCTTTTGCGAAACAGGACAAACGCACCTTGAATATTACCGGTCCAACAGCACTCTCCAGCTCCGATATAGCAGACATTTTAAATAAAATCACAGGTAAGAGCATTACGTACAACCTAATAAACATAAAACAAGTAGAAGGTATGTATGAAGCGTTTGGAGCGCCTCCGAAAGTGGCACAGGGATTAGCTTCTTTTGATACTGCAGCTGCTAAAGGAGAATATGAACAGGTTTCTCCAGCATTTGCAGAACTCACAGGGCAGGACCCTGTAAACTTAGAACAGTTCTTGGTTGAGCTCCAACCTGTTCTAATGAAGGGCTAACTCATTACATTTCATTGCAGTTAGTTCAGGCATTTTACGCCTCCTTTTTAAAATATTTTAAAGTTGTAAAATAAACAGGAAGCAGCAGCTTCTATTTTATATGGAGCTGCTCTTATCTATCGATAAATACATATATATCGATTAACCACCTTATGAACAAGAATTTATAAAATTAAGTCTTGGTAAAGAGGATCCGGAATTATTTTGGCAGCCTGTCCTATGGCAAAAAGCTTCGGAGTGTCTACAGCAAAACGGCTCGGTGAAGCTCTCAAGAAGTGTCCTGAGCTTGTGATTTGCCCGTCCCCATATGAAATATTATATCGATGCCAAGCAGGATAGTCTCCACTTCCGCAGACTGAACATAATCCCGGGGCAGGGTCATTATATGACCGATCGATTTTGGGGGTGTATCCAATGTTTCCGGCTTGACGGGACTGTGATCCAGAGTATCAGCAAAAAAGTGTGCATATTAATATTTGTGCATAATTGTTTCTATATGTACTACATTGTAAAGATTTAATTGTGATTTTACTTTATATTACAATGTACATAATTAACATCTATAAATATTGGTGAAATGTTGTATTATTTGATAAGTAATTAGAAAATGAGTCTAATAATTTTTTAAAAGTGAGGTATGGGATATAATACCTTGGGAGGGGGGGACCAGTGACTGAAACTATCAATGTTGTTCCAGTTAAGGATGGTTCTATGCATTTTATGATAAGGTAAGATGGGGATAGCTTATGTTGAGTTCTTCTAGAACAATGTTTTTAGGTGACTTCCATATTCAAGAATCTAAATATAATCTGTTATTTTTTTGTTGTACTTAATGCAGTCCAAACGAAGAGAACATTTCTTTGTAATAAAAGATACTGGAGAAGCCACCCATCTTTAAAATAGGAGGAGAAATAATGATAAAACGGCTTGATCATCTCGTTTTAACTGTTAGAAAAATTGAAGAATCCGTACATTTTTATACCCATGTTTTGGGTATGAAGGAGGAAACGTTCGGTTTAAATCGTAAAGCATTGCGTTTTGGCGATCAAAAAATAAATTTACATGAAGCTGGAAAAGAATTCGAACCCAAAGCCCAAAACCCGGTGTCCGGGTCTGCTGATTTGTGTTTCATTACCGATAAAAACATCGAAGAGATTGTGAATCATCTAGACACCATTGGAGTGAATATTGAGGAGGGACCCGTAACCAGAACAGGCGCGCTAGGTCCTATTGTATCCGTTTATATTAGAGATCCGGATCAAAATCTTATTGAAATATCTCAGTATTTAGTGTGATTTTACATGTTGTGACCAAACCGCACCCTATTTCCCACAAGTTATAGTGAGTTCTATTCACTTCAATTCCAAAATATCAGGTCGTAGTAACTGGTTCATTAAAGAGGAGACAGGTTTCCCATGCTTTTAATTTTATTTGCGTATCAGATGCATCCCAAATACGGTTAATCCTAGCATCCAATAGAGATGAATTTTATAATCAGCCCGCTGCTCTAATCTTTTCATCTTGTTCCCAGTTGTAAAATTTCCCTAAGAAAATTTGGCTATAATAAAATTTTTAAAACTCCCAGCAGCGGGCGGTAAATATCTCTCAATCCTCCATGCTAATCCTATGGATCGGTGGCATTCTGGGGCATTTAGGCGGACTTGGACAACCTTATGGGTGTCCAGTCCCTGTAAGTCTGGAAGCAACGATACGCCAAGGCCTGAGCCCACCAGTCCCGCAACGGTTGCGACCTCTTCGCCTTCAAAGGTGATGTGAGGTTGGATTCCGTGTTCTTGAAACATCAGATCCGTGGTTTGACGGAGAGCGTATCCTTTTTTAACAAAATAAGGGATTCATTAGCTAATTCGTTCAAACCAATGAAATGAGCTTGGAGATTGATCGGCTTAATGCTGGCTGGGAAAGGTTCAGTACCTCTGAAGCTCGCGTAACATGCTGTATGTCAGCCAAGACCTGAAAATATTTTAATTGTTGAATTTCCATACGTGTCCTCCTGAATTCATTTCACATTATTCATTACTGAAATGCATCGAAAGCATACTTATCATAAATTATACTTCTGTCATCGTTGATGATACCATAAGATTATCAGGTTGAGTCGATATGATGTGGAGGGTTTACAATGCACTATCTTAACGCCGTAATTCTGATAAGTCTAGCTGGATCGCGACTGAACTTATCACTAGACCAGAGAGTCCTTTCCACAATATTGGCAGCATAATAGGTAAACGCACTCGCGGACGTCACATTACTCTCCAAAATCTGTATCGAACTACTCAATTGTTATTTAAGGAACAAAAGTTAATAGGGACGAGCAACGAAGAGAGATACCAAGTTGCATTAAACTATTATCGATCAATTAAAGATACATTCTCCAAGGAATGGATTGACTACGGGGAGTACCGTATCACTCATATTGTTTGTCTAGATGCTCTTTCTATTGCGGGGTCCAAGCTTCTAACAATGTGCATAAATGAGCGTGATAGAATCGATTATAATATGATGCATAAGAGAGTAAAGAAGCTCAGTACAATGAATTGGTCATCTGACGGTCCTTTAAAATATGTAAAAGGTGTGAGTGGATCTAAATCTTTAGCAGCAGATTTAATCGATATGATGCTTTTGGCGTAATTGTTTTTATATCCCTAAACATCTTAGATAGACTTAAGCTCTTTATTAGTAATATATTTTTTATAAAAGGCAGGATGCTTAGCACATGATATAAGTAACAAAAATAGTGGAGATAGCTCTTTAATTGCTGTCTCCACTATTTTTTTAATTCCAGTATTTACTTTGTATATAGAACGTATGTTTGGTATATAATTGACTTGTGAATGTATGTTCTTATTCATTTGCTTTTTGGAGGTGCAACATGATTAAAAAAGATAAGAGAACAATTTTTTTAGCAGATTGTCAAAGTTTTTACGCTAGCGTGGAAAAAGCTTCTCACCCAGAATATAGAAATAAACCACTTGTGGTAGCTGGCGATCCTTCACGTAGGTCGGGAATCATTTTAGCGGCGTGCCCCATTGCAAAAAGTTTTGGTGTAACTACAGCAGAGCGTCTGGGAGAAGCTGTGAAAAAGTGTCCTAAACTTGTTATCGTACGACCACGGATGAAATACTATATTGATGTTTCTTTAGCAATCACGAATATATACAAGGAGTATACTGATCTTGTAGAAGTGTTTAGTATTGATGAACAGTTCTTGGATATTTCTGGTAGTGTAAGAACGTTTGGTGATTCATTAGTTATTGCAAAAGACATTCAGCAAAATGTTCTTTTACAAACTGGAGTTTGGGTTCGAATAGGAAGCAGCTTCAATAAGATACTTGCAAAAATTGCAACTGACATTTGGGCCAAGAAGAACAAAAGCGGGATTTTCACACTATCCAGAGCAGAAGTTGAACATTTATTGTGGCCACAGCCGGTCAGCAAAATGTTTGGAGTGGGATCGCGGATGACAGCACATTTTGCACGGCTTGGCATAACAACTATTGGAGATATAGGCAGAATGACTTTGCCAGAACTTAAGACGAAACTCCGCAGTCATTTTGGAAAACAGTCGGACATCCAGGCTGAGATTATGTGGAGAACTGCTAACGGTTTGGACGATAGTCCTGTTATCCCATCTACGCTCGATTCCCCGCAAAAGTCGATAAGCCATGCAATGACCCTGCCCAAGGATTATTCGAACAAGAATGAGATTGAAACGATTTTGCTTGAACTCACCGAAGAGGTTTGTCGAGACAGCCGTCGTAAAGGGTATATGGGTTCTGTTGTGACTGTCAGTTGTATATGCAGTCCATATGAAGCCCCTACTGGATTTTCCAGGCAAATGAAGCTTACTGACCCGACTAACAATACGAATAAAGTGTACGATGCAGCAAAAAAAATATTTTATAATTTTTGGAATGGCATGCCGATACGACGCCTAGGTGTCACTTTAAGTGAACTGGTTGACGATCAAACATATCAACTCTCCTTCTTTGAAGATCAGGAGCGTACACGTTCCCTGGAAAAAGCAACAGATAGCATTAAAGAACGCTATGGTAGTGCAGCTATTGTAAGAGCTTCCTCTTTGACCAACGCCGGTCAGGCGCTGGAAAGGTCCCTAAAAATCGGGGGGCATTATAAATAAACAGTTCGCAGATAAGGAAAATAAAACTAATCATCTAGCACTATGCATTTAGAATGCTCCTTTAAGATAGTACCATAAATCAATAATACAAAAATAATTATGCTTTCCATTGCTAAAGGAATATAATGTATAAAGTATGTCAAATTTACGATGAGGGTGTAGAAAATAAATGAAAAGAACACTGCGTAATCTTTCCCAACATCTTAGTCGAAGCTTTACTAGTGCAAGAAAAAAATTATCAAGAGTATCTTTATTTGAATGATATGCCTGTTAGCAAGAAGAAAGAAGACAAATTCCAATTTGATCAGTTTCATGCTCACTATACCGACCATCCAGTTGTCACAGGAGCAGACGGACTTCATTCTGGAGCGGTTGAAGCGAGGTTCGCTGGACCTCGGCTACGTTTATCTGCTTGTAAAGGACGAAGACATAGAGATTGTAGCTCGTATACTTCGCCTTATTGCGTGGTTGTTGGAGAAATCTCGTATTCGATCTCATCCTGAATATTCATACCGAGCTTTGTTCGGTGCGTATCTGGAAGCTGTGAAATAGATCTTTGCACGCAGTGGATGCCTCAATCCGAATTCTCCCCACTTCTTCGGACAAGAACTTGTTCTCCTTTGCCGTAAAGGACATACACATGATCCTTTTACAGATCGGATACCTCATTCACTAAATGGGTGGATGGACAGAGGCAGAAAATGATAGAAGCATATTTCAAGATATTCTGAAAAGTCATTTCGAATTTAAAAAATTGCTTGATTATTGAACAAAAAATTTGTTATAGAGGAACGATGGCTCTATTAGATCGTATTCTAGTTACTGTAGTTAAGATTCTAGATGCATATAGAAAAAAGGAAGCTCTTTATATAATTAAATTTATCCTGTACTACTTTGAAAAAGCTCAATAAACCTTTGAGTTGCTGAAGAAAGGGGCAAATCTTTTTTGATAGCAATACTTAGAAACCTTTTAGGTATGGTTTCTTGGATTGGTACTTTGAATAGCTGTTGTTGATCCAAATCGCTGCGAACAAAATCCTCGATTACACATGATATGCCCAAACCTTTTTTAGCAAACTCAATTAACAGTTCCATGGTACTCAGCTCTACTTTAGGTATTACTTTTAAGCCATATGAAGTGAAAAAGTTGTCAATGTACTTTCTTGTATTAAGTCCTTTCTGCATTAGAATGATCGGGTAATTTACTACTAGTTCTTTTAAGAATATTGGTTTATCACATATTTCTTTAAATCTCTCACCTACTACAAAACAATCTTGTATTTCTATTTTTCCAATCACCGTCAGAGAATCTCTGCTTCCGTTCAGATTGATGATTCCTATGTCAACTTCGCCTGACTCTAGCTGCTTAATTGTAGAATGAGTAGATTGATCTTTGATATAAATCTCGATATTAGGGTAAGCCAAGGAGAATCTTTCTAGGTATTGCATCAAGAAGTTACTACAAGCTGTTGTGCTTACGGCTATTCTTAGTTGGCCAGCATCTAAATTCCTTAATTCCGAAAATTTTCTTTCAGCCGCCTGTAATAACTCATAGCTTTGTTCTACATATTGAAATAATACCTCTCCTTCTACAGTAAGGGACACTCCTTGTGCTCTTCTATGAAACAACTGTCCACCTAGCTTATTTTCAAGTAATTTTATGGACTGACTAACTGCCGATTGTGATGTAAACAGTTCTTTTGCCGCATTAGACATACTTCCAGCTTTTACTGTGATATAGAAGATCTTATAGAGCTCATAATTAATATCCATATAAGTAATTAGTATACCTCCTATATTTATTATTAATTTTACTTATTATACTGCGTGAATTATACTCGGGTTGTCAATGATTAATCGATAAATTGAGAAGGTGATCAATCTAGTATTCCCATATTTAAGATAAATTATTGAATCATCTGTAGGGGATATTCAATCTTCAGAATTTGAGAGGGGATAATACTGAATGTTTCTGATTTCTATTCCATTGCTCTCTAAATAGTAGGTGGGATTACTTTTGCAATGGACACACTTGAAACCGTTCTTTTGGTATTTTCTCGTGGTTCTAAAATCGGATAAACGATTTAATGAAGCACTTCGTTCAATTTCCGATTGGCTAATCGATCAAAGCAAGAGAAAGGGGAACATACGTGGCTATCGTATTCATAATTTTCGCATTATTGGCAGGAATGGCCTTACCTACGCAATTTAGTGTTAATGCGCAGCTAAGGACGGTGGTGGGATCACCTATTGTTGCTTCGGCCATTTCTTTTACAGTAGGTGCCATCTCATTAATAATCATATCTTTTTTTGTAAAAGGATCGTTGTTCAAAAAAGAATGGTTTGAAGCTCCCTGGTGGATGTGGACAGGAGGACTACTGGGTGCTTTCTATGTATTGGCGACAACCATTCTCATGCCCAGAATAGGAGTAGCAGCTACGGTTGGATACGTTTTAGCTG
Organism: Paenibacillus sp. RC21; assembly: GCF_044907935.1. Lineage (NCBI taxonomy): Bacteria > Bacillati > Bacillota > Bacilli > Caryophanales > Paenibacillaceae > Paenibacillus > Paenibacillus sp. RC21. The sequence continues at coordinate 414,726 of NZ_JBIYCS010000002.1, read as the reverse complement.
GACAAATAATCGTGTCGGTGATCATTGATCATTTTGGATTAATTGGTGCTAGTATGCACACTTTGAATATTCCTCGATTATTGGGAGCTCTTTTGGTTATTGCAGGAGTCTTTATCGTACAAAAATTTTAAATACGCTTGGGGGAATCGTACATGAGCAAAATAAGAAAAGACTTTCTGTGGGGAGGAGCTATTGCTGCTAACCAAGCAGAAGGTGCACATCGCAGGGATGAAAGAGGTTTAAGTACCGCTGATATTCAGCCGTTTATTCCAGGGGCTGCTCCTACTGATCTACATTTTAATAATATGGATTCAGAAACATATGAAAAATACAAACATGGGACATACTATTTCCCTAAGCGCCAAGGAGTACATTTCTACGAACGATACCGTGAGTATATCGATGCGTTAGCGGACATGCATGTAAAAACATTGCGGTTGTCCATCTCATGGAGCAGGATTTTTCCGAATGGGGATGATACCGGCCCAAACGAGCAGGGCTTGGCCTTTTATGATCGACTATTTAGGTACATGAAAGAAAAAAATATTGAGCCGATCGTCACCATTTTCCATTATGAAATGCCTTTGAATCTGGTTGAGCAATATGGCGGTTGGACGAACCGGAAATTAATCGATTATTTCGTAAAGTATGGACAAACCGTACTGCAAAGATATCATCAAACCGTTAAATATTGGATTATTATCAATCAGATTAATCTTGTGCACAAAGAGGCGTTTGCTTCCCTAGGCATATTGAAAGATAAAGTTGACCATTACGAGCAGGCCCAGTTTCAAGCGGTTCATCACCAATTCGTTGCTTCTGCAAAGATTACTGAGTTTGGCCACAAGCTAAACCCATCCCTTCAAATGGGAATGATGTTGGCTGATACATTAACCGCCCCTTATTCATGTGAACCTGCAGATGCCGAACTGAATTTCAGACGGAATCGAATGCAATATTTCTACAGTGATGTTCTGATTCGAGGAGAGTATCCAGAATATGCATTGACGTATTTCGAAGACCATGGCATCCGGTTGGAAATTACTGAATCGGAGAAAGAACTGCTTCGGAACAATACAGCCGACTTCCTTGCAGTCTCATATTACTGGTCCAATACCGTTAAAGCTAGCGAGAATACGATGGACCCTAATTCTACCGTCAAAAATCCCCATTTGAAAGCGAATCGCTGGGGCTGGTCCATTAATGCTTCAGGATTATATCTCTGCATGTCCAAGTATTGGGACAGGTATCATGTTCCCATGATGGTGGCTGAGAATGGTCTTGGTTTTAAAGATGTTTTAACAGAGGACAACAAAGTTCATGACGATTATCGTATCGAATACCACCAGGAACATATTGCTGCGCTGAAAGAGGCAATACGTGAAGGGGCAGATGTTTTTGCCTACTGCAGTTGGGCCCCTTTTGACATCATCAGTGCAGGTACTGCAGAAATGAGCAAAAGATATGGCTTTATTTATGTGGACTATGATGATGAAGGTAAAGGAACTGGGCAATTCCATTATAAAGATAGCTTTTACTGGTATAAGCAAGTCATTGATACAAACGGCGAGAATCTTCATGTAATCACCAGCGATTAAGATGAGAACTGACTAGTTGAATAAGGCATCCCTGGATCATTTATCGTACCAGTTAACGGTATCTGGAGGAATGATCCGGGCACTTAAAATGGGGGGGATAACAATGAGTTATCAAAAATTGGCAAAGGATATTCTGGATGGTGTAGGAGGTAAAGAGAACGTCAATGCGGTTTGGCATTGTGCCACAAGACTGCGTTTCAAATTAAATGATGCCAGTGCTGCCAACACCAAAAAGATTGAAAACACAGATGGAGTCATTACTGTTGTCAATAGTGCTGGACAGTATCAGGTAGTTGTCGGTAATTCTGTATCTCAAGTCTACGATGAACTAACTTCATTACCTGGAATGGCAGTACATGTGTCTGCCAACGCTGAAAGCGCTTCAGAAAAAAGAACTGGGAAATTCAATCCTGTCAGTCAATTAATGGATTTTGTTTCGGCCGTATTCACTCCTTTCCTGGGAGCTTTGGCTGGAGCCGGAATTTTAAAAGGTATTCTGGCTTTATTTACAACAATGAACTGGATATCGATCGACAGTGGTGCGTATAAAGTATGGAATGCAGCAAGTGATGCAATTTTCTACTTCTTGCCGATTTTCTTGGCATTTACTGCGGCCAAGAAGCTGAAAGTCAATCAATTCGTAGCCGTTTCGTTAGCTGGTGCACTCATTCATCCGTCTTTAGTAGAGATCGTATCCAATTCACAAACGATTGATTTCTTTGGCATACCGATCATACCAATTACGTATACGTCGTCTGTGTTTCCGATTCTGTTGTCGATCTGGGGCCTCTCTTACTTGGAACCTTTGTTGAACAAATTCTTTCCGGAATCGATTCGTAATATGTTAACCCCTCTGTTTTCGCTAGTGATCATGTTGCCTCTAACTTTGGCTGCTATCGGCCCTATAGGCACAAAGATCAGTGACCTGTTCGCCATGGTATTGTTGGCAATCTACGGGTTCTCCCCATTACTTGCTGGGTTGGTTTTAGGAGCGTTCCATCAGTCGATCGTCATTTTTGGAGTCCATTGGGCGCTGATTACGCTGATGATAAACAATGTCGCTAATCAAGGATACGACCAATGGTTGCCAATTGTATGTGCAGCTGTACTTTCTCAAGCAGGTGCTGCTCTTGGCGTATTTTTGAAAAGCAAGGACGCCAAAATCAAAGGCCTATCGGGTTCCGCAGCGATCACAGCCATATTTGGAATCACTGAACCGGCAATTTACGGCGTAACCCTTAAGTTAAAGCGTCCATTCTACTGTGCAATGATTGCCGCCGGTATTGGAGGCGCTGTCATTGGATCATTTGAAGTACACGCATCCACATTTACATTTCCTAGCTTGTTGGCTATTCCAACTTATTTAGGCCAAGGTTTCATTGGAGAAGTCATCGGATTGATTATTGCATTCTTTGGAGCCGTCATTTTAACCTATTTCTTCGGTGTATCTAATAAGACTGGGACGAATTCCATAAGCGTTCAAGCAAATCCAAATGACGTTGTGGTACCTGTGGATGGCCAAATTGTTCCTTTAAGCAGTGTGAGCGATGAAGTGTTTGCGTCTGAAGCGATGGGTAAAGGAGCAGGGATTGTTCCAATAAGCGGAATTGTTACAGCTCCGGTAAACGGAACGGTAAGCAGCGTGTACAAAACCGGGCATGCGATTGGCATTGTATCTGATTCCGGTGTAGAACTTTTGATCCATATCGGTATTAATACTGTGAAATTAAAGGGACAACACTTTAAACCATTGGTTAAGGAAAATGAGAGAATTACGATTGGAGACAAATTAGTTGAGTTTGACTTGGAGCAAATCAAGGCTGCAGGTTATGATCCTACGGTAATGGTTATTGTTACGAATTCATCTAATTATGATCAAGTGCATGTGAATCTGGAGGATCCAAATTCAAAACAGTTATTACATGTGATTCCTGCAGAACCTGGGGTTTCATCTTCAAATTTGGTTTAACACAGGACAGCATGGATTTGATCTTGGAAGTAAATTGAAAAAAACGTATAACAACCAGCTATAGCTACTATAGTTGGTTGTTTTTCTAGTAGATAGTTCTGTTGCTAACGAAGAAAAGGATTGAGATATTACGAATGCCTGGGTAGTTCAGCAAAGTATTGGACAATAAAGTCTCGAAATAGCCTTATCGACTTCGAGAGGTAATGAGTCTGCTTCCAGGACAATGTAATTCAAAGCCTCTTGAAACACGTTGATCCAGAACAAAAAGCAAACCCACAATTGTAACAGGCCTTGTGGGAACAGGGAAATCAATCAAACTGGAACTTTTCATCTGTAAATGAACAGCGTGCCAACAATGTAGGAGACATGCCTCAATGCTGTGGTAGAGCCCGGTTTACACCTTTAACCGGAGTGGATAAACCAGGTCGCGAACGCACCTCTACTTGTTGATGCACAAGACATATGGGAGAACTAAATCAACACTTGTTTGGCTGGTATCGTATCCGTTAATAGTATTTTCTTTAACCGACCACGAATGAAGTTTTAATTCCGTACGATATCCAACACATCTCTTTGCTAGCAAATGATAGACTCAATGTCTACATTTCCCCCCGGAAGAGGTGTCTTGCTTTGAAATGCACTGGTTTCGATACTAATTATGGAGGAATGAACCAATATGTTAAACCTAAATAAATTATTGTGTAATAGATTAGGAATAAGTTGGGACAATAAATTAGAACTTGAAGATTTAAATACTATTATTGAAAAAACAGCAAAAACAATTCCATTTGAGAATTTAAGTATTATAAACAGTTCGTCGAGTGAAATAACACCTGAAAATCTATTAAAAAAAATAATCGAACGCAATGAAGGTGGACTTTGCTATGAATTAAATTCATTATTTTATTTCTTTTTAAGTGAAAATGGGTATAATGCAAAGCTAATTCGCTGTATGAGGTACGACTATACTAATCGAAGCTGGAGTGCGATAGGAAAAACACATGTTGCTATTATAATCAATCATAACGATAAGTTGTACCTCGTCGATGTTGGGTTTGGAGGGTATTCACCATTAAAGATTGTTCCTTTAAATGGAGATAAGGTGACTTCTGAAAATGGGGAATTCAAAGTAATAAATGTAAGCAGTGGGTATGGGGATTTTATTTTTTGTATGAAAATGAGGTACAAGGATACTGATTGGAAGATTGGTTATGCTTTTGATTCCAAAAACGCCATACAGGATATAACTGAGTTAAATGAAGTTCAAAAGCTCACCGTTGAACATCTTGGATCGAACTTTAATAAGAGACCGATAGTCACTAAATTCACCGATAACGGAAACTTAACATTAACAGATACTTCGTTCACTGAATGGGTGAATGGAGAAATGAAAAAAACAGAGATAATAGATAAAGAAATGTTTTGTAGTATTGCAAAACACCATTTCGGCTTGTTTAACTCCTGCTTCTAAGAAATCCACGGATTGGATTAGATGACAAATAGCACGTAATAATGCTACTAGCTGCCATGGTTACGCGTGTTATGGATATACTGACTCGGTTCGTCAATTGATCAGTGGCTAGACTGAATACAGGTAGCAAGCTTTCTCGGTTGAGCACAAATGTATGTAGTTTGAAAAACCATAGAGGAGTACTAGTCAGAGGGAATAGAGCTTCATTGAATGAAAAATATGCTGGGTTTCGATGTGATTTGCCTGCGTAGCAAATACAATAGCAAGCTTTTAGAAACTGTAATTTAGGTTGATTACGCACATTATATATTAAGGGAAGAGTACAAGATGGATTAACTCCATTTTATGCTCCGAATTGTTTTGCTTCATTAAAAGTTATATCTGTTGAAGAAGGATCTTGTCTAATCTTAATTACAAAGTATGCTCCAGCAAATAATATGCTACTTGTCATGAACATAATTGTCAAAACAGGAAAAATAGATACTCCGTAAAGTAAAGCTTGTTTTGAGGAAAGGTCTGTGAAGCTATAAAACAAGATGGCCAGTATGCCCCATTGCCAGCCTTGATACTGTCTACTTGCAGATCTCGCTGGTATCTAACGACGATAAGAGAGAGGATAATGATGCAGAATCCGACTAGCTGCACTAAAGTAAGCGTCTTTTGCCAAAGCAAAGCAGCTAGCAGGACAACAAGCATAGGCGTTAGTCCCGAAAAAAATGCTATGACTGAAGCTCTACCAACAGCATAACCTTTGTATAAGAACGTATTGGCCATAAAAGAAAAAATACCCATTAATAAGCCGAGCCAGGCCTTGTAACTCCAAGTTTGATTTGCGTACATTATTCATAATTAATGCCAGGATTGTACTGGATACATACACCCCAACAAACAACAGATTCCGATCAATAGACCGTTGAGACGTCCATTGATAGAAGATACCATGTAAGCCAAAGAAAAAAGCAGCGCCAATTGCAAATGTGAACCACATCTGTTGTTCCTCCAACACTCATAAAGAAAAATTTCACAGCAAACGTGCTTAGTAGTCTCCCCTTCGAAAAGGTATTAGCCGAATGGGGAACAGGATGTTTCTGTAGTCTGAATATCCTTTAGTATGAATTCCAAGTGTTCTCTAGCTGATTGATTCAATGGTTGTAAGGGTAAAGGAAGACTGGGACTTGAGATCAAGCCACTTATTTCTGCTGCTGCTGAAATAACACGAAGGCTACCATATTGATGAAATAACGTCCAAATCGGTTCAAGTAGTGCCGAGAGTCGTTTCGCTTCGTCAGCAAAACCGGCCTGGGCCAAACGGGTCATTTTTAGGCACACATTTGGAAACAAACCACCGAGAACTGAGTACCATGCTTCACAGCCTGCATTCAAGCCAGTGACTGCAAATGAATCTCCACTTACTCCTATAGTTACATGGGGAGGAATGGCCGTTCGCAGTTTTCTAATGCGTGTCTTGGCTGCTTCAGGATCAGAAGGTACTCCAGGAATCTTGATAGAACTAACGTTAGGTAGCTCAGCAATTCGACCGTGCAACTCATCGCTGAAATGAAAATGTGAGGTACTCGGATTATCATATACACAAAGTGGAATGGAGAGTGAATTCGTCACCTGTTCATAGAGTAAAAATACTTCGTCATTAGTTAGTGTTTGATAGGAGATAGGGGCTAGCAGCACTGCGCTTGCTCCTGCTCTTTGTGCATCTTCCGCTAATCGAAGTACTTCAGAAGTACGAATCGCACTTATGCTTGTCATCACGGGAATCCCCTCAGCTGAATGGACAGCAAGTCGAAGAACACGTAAACGTTCTTCTCGATTAAGATATGCATAATTTCCAGTTGAACCCAATGCACCAATTGAGTCTACACCAGCTGCAACTAATTGTTGAATCAGTGTTACAAATGCTTTTTCGTTAATACCTGTCTCGTTAACTGGGGTGAGTGGAAAAGCAGATAATCCACAGAACATAATGCTACACTCCTTTATTAATTGACCTTCAAAATACAAACACATTATAAAAATGAATTAGACACAATTAAAGTACCAATTGAGAGACAAATAACAGTACCAATTCTTCTAGAGAAACTTAAGATCGAAACAAAGAAATATGAGCATCAAGCTTCAGTGTCAACTTGGAAAAAAATGAGGTTCAATACGTAAGAAATTTCCTCGGCCGTAGGTCTGGAACTAAGTACAAAATACAATTCTGTATCGAAATCAACGGATGTTATTACAATGAACATAGTTCTTTGGTAGTTCAACTAACGGATCAGGTTAGTTGAACAAGAAAGAAAGCATTCTATATAGAATGCTTTTTATCTTTCTCATAATTTGGTGATGTACCAGAGTGTGTTAATATGCGGTTAAGTACCTTTTCAGTAAATGGCATAAAGTAATTGAGTATTAGCCCCCCTAAACAAACGGTTAACAAAGTTCCAATGCCAATGGGTCCATTTAAAATTACTGCTATTATCAAGAATATGAGGTAGATGAATGTTCTCGAAAAAAATAGATTTGTTCTAGTTAATTCTTGTATGATTAATGTTAATCGGTCAACTGGAATCGGCGCAAAATTTGTCTGTAAATATGTTGCAGTTCCTAATCCTACAACAACTAAACCAATTCCAAAACAAACAACTTTGCTGTACCATAGTTCAGGTGTTATCAAATTTTGCAATAAAAAAAGCCACATATCAATACCAATACCCGTTATAAATGCTGTTAACAACCCTAAAAATTCTGGTCTTTGTCTTTTTAAAAGTGAATTACAACATATCAATATTATAGCTATTATTATTTCCCAACTTCCCACAGTAAGCCCCACATTTATGGACAGTCCTACCAAAAGTGCATCAAAGGGTGAAGTCCCAAGGTCTGATTGTATAGTGAACGAAATTCCAAGGGATAATATAAAAATTCCTAATACAAAAAAAACATATTTCACTGTACTCGACCTCTTTATCATAATTTCATGTTGCAAATGCAACAAAATTAGGGTAAATTTAATATATACCATTTTTATTGCGTTTGCAACAAAATAGGTGCAAAGGAGTTAATTATGAAGGAAGTACTTCGTGAAATTGGAATGATAGCAAGGGCATTAGATTCTATAAGTAATATAGAATTTAAAGAATATGACCTTACAAAAGGGCAGTATTTGTACATTGTGCGAATATGTGAAAACCCCGGAATCATTCAAGAAAAGTTAGCTGAGATGATAAAGGTAGATCGAACAACAGCATCTCGTGCTATAAAAAAACTTGAAATTAATGGCTTTATTGAAAAGAAAGAAGATACACATAACAAAAAAATTAAAAAACTCTTTCCAACTGAGAAAGGGAACAATGTTTATCCATTTATAAAAAGAGAAAATGATCATTCCAATAACGTTGCATTAGAGGGATTTTCGGAAAGAGAAGTAGAAACCATTTTCATTCTTCTTCAAAGAGTAAGAGAAAATATAGGGGATGACTGGGAATTTGTGAAAAAGGGGAACAAGAGAAATTATTGATTTATAAGAAGGAGCGATGCATTAAAATGACTGTAAAAATAATAAAGTGCAGCCGTGAAGATTTACAAATACTCCAAGAAATAAGTATTGAAACATTCAACGATACATTTAAAGATCAGAATTCACCTGAAAATATGCAAACCTATCTGGAAAGAGCATTTAACTCTAAACAGTTGGATAAGGAATTGTCCAATGTCTCTTCAGAAATCTTTTTCATCTGTTTCAATGAAGAACTTGCTGGATATTTAAAGGTAAATATGAATGAGGCCCAATCCGAAAAAATGGGTGATGAGTCACTCGAAATTGAGAGGATTTATATAAAAAACAAATATCAAAAACATGGGCTTGGTAAATATCTGCTAAATAAAGCTATGGAAATTGCAATGGAACAAAATAAAAAGAAAATCTGGCTCGGTGTATGGGAAAAAAATGAAAACGCTATTGCTTTTTATAAGAAGATGGGGTTTGTTCAAACGGGTGCACACTCTTTTTATATGGGTGATGAAGAGCAAATTGATTTCATAATGACCAAAACAATGATATAGGTTTAGTAAATGCATCTTTCCAGTAATAAAACTGTGATATTGAGCAAGGGTTCGGGACTACTCCTTTTTAACATTCGACAGCTTACTTAGCAAGTACTACCTGATAATATCCGAATCTTTATTATTTTATATTGTAATTTGTTTACTTATGTGTATAATATTATCCATAATTGAATTCAAAAATGTTTTCTAGGGTTCCGCGATATAATATCGGCTGGTCCGAGAGAAAACTCACAGTCGTCGTACTGTGTCACGGAGGGATAAAAGCCTGGGAGAAAAACTGCTGTATGCAGTATGATCTCAGGCTTTTTTTCAATTGCTGCTTTAAACCCATACTACATTTGCAGCGTTATCAAAAAGGAGGAAGCACAGAATGAACAAGACATGGTTATCTGTTGTAATTGCGGCATTATTTGAAGTCGGATGGGTTATCGGCCTGAAACATGCTAGTGGATGGTTAGAGTGGGGAGGGACTTTAGTCGCCATTTTTGTAAGTTTCATACTCATGATTATGGCTTCCCGTACGCTTCCAGTAGGAACAGTATATGCAGTGTTTGTCGGTTTGGGAACGGCTGGTACTGTATTGGCAGATATTTTGTTGTTTGGTGCTGAAGTACAGGGATCTAAATTGATGTTGATCGGGCTACTTCTGTTCGGAGTTGTAGGACTCAAAATACAGAGCAAAGAGAAGAAACAAGGAAAAGAGGTGCACTGACGTATGAACTGGGTATTACTAATTTTGGCAGGCGTATTTGAGATGATTGGAGTTCTCATGATTAATAAGCTCCATAAAGACCGGAATTTCCTGTCCATTTTCTACTTGCTTGGAGGCTTTGGATTGAGCTTTTTCTTTCTTAACCTGGCCATGGAAGCACTACCAATGGGAACAGCCTATGCCGTCTGGACCGGTATTGGAGCTTCGGGCGGGGCCATATTGGGTATGATCTTTTATGGTGAACCACGTAATACTGCGAGAATTTTGTTCATTGCGATGGTACTTGGTTCAGCAGTTGGTCTAAAGCTGGTAAGCTGAATAATGATGGTATTAGATAAATTCGTTATTTTAGAATAGCAGCAAACTATCTGAATGCTTATGGACTATAACGACATGGTTTGCTGTATGGTTGCTAGAAACCACTTTAGATCCTTCTGGAATAGGATACTGATTTGAATTTCAACAGACTTAAAAAATGGATCTATACTCCTTATCTAACAGTTTAATAAACATAAAGACCTCTACAATATTTAGAAATTAGAGGTAAAGTTAGTGAATTGTTATCAGACATGTTAGCCCTCATTCTAGGACCAGTCGAATACTTTATTTTCCTAGTCTATAACTTAATCTTTTAATCTAAAACTTTTTCAGAAGACAATAAACAAAGCAATTGAATACTGTACATCACTTTTATTCGTTAAATATCTTGTTCCTACAGGATTCTATAATTATGTACAAGAAATTTAGTTTGTCTAAATACCATTTTAGCGAGCATTTTATTGGAACTGATGCCGATGCGAATCCATACCCCTGTCTGTGCCATTACTTTTTGTTGAATTTCACTTGCGATACTCACTGGATCTCCGAACAGGGAGAGGCTTCCGGTTATGTCTAAAAACTGCTCATCAATACTGAAAACCTCAACCAAATCCGTATACTCGTTATAAATTTCTGTTATTTTTAATGAGACGTCGATATAATGCTGCATGCGCGGGCATACAATGGTAAGGTCAGGACATTTTTTTATCGCTTCCCCCAAACGCTCTGCTGTAGATATAGCGTATTTTTTAGCAAGTGGACACGCAGCCAAGATAATGCCTGAACGCAGCGAAGGGTCACCAGCAACAACTAGCGGCTTATGGTGGTATTCGGGATTGTCGGCCTTTCCAATGCTGGTATAAAAGCTTTGGCAGTCTGCTAAAAATATAGTTTTTTTTCCGCGTTTGTTCAATGTTACAACCTCCTCTCCAGATGTATGCTGATCGTCTTTCCAAAATATTCTTGAATGTAAATTCATATAGTAGTATTATATACAGAACAAGTGTTCTTAATCCAAATGTATTTTCTGGAACGTTATAGTTTACGGAAAACCTAACATGGCGTATTATATTATCTTGAACGAAAGCATGTGGAAATGAATGCATATTGAGGGGAGAAAACCATTTTTATGAACCCAAAACGTCGACCATCATCTCAAAAACGCAGCAGGTGGCGTATTTTTGGCAGAGTTTTGCTGATTAATATCAAGTGGTTCTCGCTAGCGGGCGTACTTGGGATCCTATTTGCCGGAGGTCTTATATCCGGTTATGTGGCAGCGCTGGTTTATGATGAACCTGTACGATCACGCCAGTTGATATATGAAAAGGTAAACGAGAACGCTCTGACCAGCTTTGTATTTTTTAATGACCAGGTAACCCCGGTTGGACGAATGCGCATGGAGGAGGATCGGCAGCTCGTGGATCTGAAGGATGTTCCCCAATCCATTGTAGATGCCCTTATTTCAACAGAAGACAGCCAATTTTATGAGCATCAGGGTGTTGATCTAAAAGGGACGGCTCGCGCCGTCAAACAGAAGCTTCTGAACGAAAATCGCCAAACAGGCGGCAGCACACTGACACAGCAGGTAGCCCGGCGAGTTTTCCTCAGTCTGGATAAGACGGACAGCCGCAAGGTAAAGGAAATGCTGCTCGCACTGCGTATGGAGCGTTTTATGAGCAAGGATAAAATATTAACGGCATACTTAAACAAAATGCCGTTTGGCAATGGCTCCGCAGGTTACAATTTGTACGGGATCAAGTCGGCTTCGTTAGGGATTTTTAATGTAAGTGATCTACATAAGCTTCATATTGCTCAAGCGGCTTATTTGGCCGGTCTTCCACAATTACCATCTGTTTATTCAGCTTTTGACGGTAAAGGGAAGTTTGATGAAGAGGGCTTCAACAAAGCTATCCAGCGCCAGCATGTCGTGCTGGGAAGAATGCTGGCAACAGGTAAAATCACACGAACGGAATATAACGAGGGACTTCATTTTGATATTAAAGCTACTCTTGCACCACATCGCGAGAAAAGCTACAATACATTCCCTTATTTGATGCTGGAGACGGAGCGGGAGGCCACTCGGTTGTTGGCGCTCCAGGAAAATCCGGATCTTACAACAGCTGAGATTTCCAAACCTGAGCATGCTGAACTCCTTCAAAATACACGGGAAGAGCTGCAACGGTCCGGTTATCGGATTTATACAACGATAAATAAGAAAGTTTATAACGATATGAGACAGATTGCAGCCAATCCGCAAAACTTTTCTCCATACAGTAAGCAGAAGGGACTGGAACAGATTGCTGCCATCATGATTGATCATAAAACGGGGGCTATACTCGGTATGATCGAGGGCAGGGACTTTAATACTGAGCAAATGAACTATGCAACCCAGATGACGCGTCAGCCCGGTTCTGCCATGAAGCCTATTGCAGCTTATTTGCCTGCTTTGGAAAAAGGCTACACTCAGCCTGCTGGTCTTATTGATGATTCGCAAATTGTATTGAAAGACGGACGTAAAGGCTATCATATCCCTAAAAATTATAACAGACGGTACGAAGGACTGATGACAGCCCGCGAAGCACTCAATCGATCGATCAACATTCCTGCGCTGAGATTGTTTTTATATGAAGTTAAAATTCCAAATGCCTGGAATTTTGTGCGTTCCCTTGGGGTTACAACAATTCAGCCGCAGGATGAACATGCTCAGACAGGCGTTCTGGGTGGGCTGAGTAAGGGAGTATCTGTCAAGGAACTGACAGCGGCATATGGTACGATTCCCAATATGGGCGTATACAATGAACCCCATTTGATCAGTAAAATTACGGATGCCGACGGCAAGATCGTATATCAATTCAAACCGCAGGCGAAGCGTGTATATTCCAAGCAAACCGCGTTTTTGATGACAGATATGCTCAAAACGGTTATATCGGACCCTAGGGGTACAGGCAAACGTATGCAAAATGCTTTTAAAAGCTATGGTACCATTGATATTGCTGGCAAGACCGGTACGACACAAAACTTTGGCGATGTATGGTTCATGGGCTATACCCCGGATGTTACACTTGGCGTCTGGGCAGGTTACCGTCAACAGGTTAACACGCTATCTCAAGAAGGGCACTCCAGAGCACAATCGGTGTGGGCGCTTATCATGAACGAGGCGGTCAAGGATCAGCCCCAGCTTTTCAAAAATAAGCATTTTACACAGCCAGAAGGTGTTGTAAAAGTTACGGTCTCCAGTCTTACAGGTAAGCTGCCGGGAAGTTATTCCCGTCAATCCGGTCAACTTGTGACAGACTGGTTTAACCAAAAATACGTGCCAACGGAAGTTGGGAGGGAGCAACGAACACGTTCATCCATACCTGTCGTACCGTCCAAATCGGATACAAAGGATAAAGCAACTCCGGAGAAACAAGAACCTGCAACGGATCAGAAGGAGATTCTACCAGAAGAAACAGTACCTTCTGATCCTGACACAGAAATAGATACAAATGGTGAGAGTAATGATTTGCCGCCAGCAGATAGTTCGCAGCCATCTGTTGAAAATAAGCAGGAGCCTCCTTCTGAACCAGAAACCCAGAATGAAGCTCCAGAAAATAAACCCAGCGAAGCTATTCATAACGAAACACCTGATCAGCCGGAAAACTAAACAAAAGGGAGCGGCCTAATTCAAAATGCCGTTCCCGACAATATTAACGGTGATCTGTGGGTGAAAACGAACATTAGGGTACTCTTTATTCCACTCCAGACTTTTCCACAAGGTCGGGTGATGGGCAATCAATTGTCTGCCGATGCCAAAGGCATCACAACCGCTTTTTTGAAGCGTACGGATAATTTCCTCCGCATCCTGGGTCATGATTTCCGAAAGCTGACGGTTCAGGCGTATGACATTATCCTTATCCTGAAGATGATCCCGCGCGTATTCAACAACATCGACAGGGAGCTTCAGGTTGAGGTACACATCAATTTGACCATCACGTCCAACTTTCACTATAAGCTGGCGTTTGATGTTCCGAATATGAGCCTGATAGGTAATAAAGTTTTGCAAATCACTGGCAGGTCCCGAGTGAACCCTTTTTACAAAGCGCGCTGTGTCCTTCCATTTCCCGGTCATCAGGACATAAAGCACCCCTTGCTCGTCGTTAAGGGTTCCTGTAAATCTTTGTCCGTGAAACAAGGCAATCCCTCGTGCTACGATGTCTTCTCCATCTTTGGAGAGATAGGGGAGAACAAAGTCCTGTCCTGGATCAAGCATAGGGGGAAGCAGTGTTTCTAGCGTCACTTCGGGAAATACGCACATTTCCTCCAGGCTTCGTATTTTTTTCGTTATAAATTCGCCGATTAAGAGACTGCCTACACTTTTCTTGTTCATTAATTCTCCAGCTGATCCTTCTACTATAGCTACCTTTACATGTGAGGTTGGATGATCCGGCTCCCGATACAGGACATCCAGATATGGATACAAATCTTTTTGGGCCAAGCTTGTGCCATACAAAGTAACCCCATATTTAAAGTAACGGATATCCCCTGTTACTTTGGCTCGAATTTTGTCTGTACTTTGCCGAACGGAATTTCCGGTGCCTGAATGAATTTCATTGGTGCTTTTCCCTTGGTTATTTCCAGAGTCGTCTACAATTTCGAGTGTTTGCAGCAATATGCCTTCTGGAGTAAGATCGTAGGCCGAAGCATTTGCCAGCCGGGCATCCTTCAAGCTGTCCTGATCCCAGCAGCCAGTCATAAAAATGAGTAGAGCCAGCATACCAAGTGCTCTCCTCTTTTTTTTCATGTTCCGGGCTCCTCCTTTTTGTTGAATATATACGATAGAATCAGCAACAGCAGAGGTAGTGCAATCAGGAAAAAATAAGCCGAATTGTTGGCAATTGTACCGACGAGTTCAAAATCCTCTCTTTTTTGAGGGATGCAGGCAATAATGCATGAGACGAATACTACGAAAGGAACGGCTTGTTTGTGGTTTTTCTGCTTGAACAAATAGCCTAGTCCATAGGACGCTGCATAATAATAACCGCTTATGGAGCCAAAGATTGAAATTAACCAGATGGGCAGGAAAATAAAATCAACCCGGTCCATCGTTCCCAGCGGAATAGATCTGAGCAGGTAAATGACAGGCTCAGGCATCAAATCAAGCTGCTGGGGGCTAAATACACTTGTACAGGTTAATATGGTAAAACCATACAAGAGAACCACGACCCCGTTAGCTAGCAGGAGCGACTTGAGCTTCCCCTTACTTTTGCCCTCGACCATGGGAAAGACCACGAGGATGAATTCAAAGCCGAACATGGCTAGAAGCGTTTCTTTGGAACCTATAATAATATGAGGCCATCCAGCCTCAGTCAAAGGCAGCAGATAGAGCAGATTGGCCTGTTTTATTCCATAACTGATTAAAAGCATCATCGGTACGATCAGGAAGGAGATTAAAACAAGCACTCGGGCAATTGTCCTCAAATTTTCGCGAACTAGATAGATGCTGCTGAACAGAATCAGAGCCAATATAGCCCAACGCGGGGTTTTTTGCAGCATCCAGCGATTAATGACGTCATAGGCGCTCACAAGAACCGAAGTTCCCATAAGCAAGTAGTACATAATGTAAGCCAACGTCAAAATTTTCCCCATCCAGGAACCAGTAATCCGAGTGAGGATTTGGTAAATGGAGGAGGAGGGAAAACGTCTTAACAGGAGCCAGCACATTAAAATGATAAGCTGGATCAAAATGCCTCCAATAATGACGGATATCCAGCCCCCTCCCTTGGATGACAAATGCATCTGATAAGGAAGTGATAGAATATCCACGCCAATCTCAAACTTGATAATCAAAAAAAACAATTGACCCTGTGTAATTGTACTTTCTTTATTCACGACGTTTCCAGCTCCTAGAGTAGTTCTGCTGCTTCATTTTTTGGGGTCGGGAATCATGCGGCCGCTGTTGGAGTGTCCAAATGGGGAAGCGAATAAAAACATCCTTCATATCTCCAAGCCGGAAAGGTGCCAGAGGAGCAAAATAAGGTGAACCAAATGTTTCCAGCTTACAAAGGTGAATAAGGAGAATAAGCATTCCGAAGGCAATGCCAATATATCCGAACAAGGCTGCAGCAATCATCATTGGAAAACGGAGAATGCGGACAGCTGAGCTCATTTCATGGGAAGGTACCAAAAAAGAAGAGATAGCTGTTAACGAAACGACAATAATCATGGTGTATGATACGAGACCAGCCCGAACGATAGCATCCCCGATAACCAGACCGCCAACGATGCCTATTGTTTGGCCCACTCGGCTGGGCAGACGAATCCCGGCTTCCCGTAGCACCTCAAAAATCACTTCAAGCAACATCGCCTCCACAATGGCGGGAAATGGAACATTTTCCAACGATTTTTTGATCGTATGTGCGAGCTCTAGCGGTAGAATGGCTGAGTGAAAGGCAATCGTTGCAATATAAACGGCGGGCAGTGTAAAAGCGATCAGAAAGCTCATCATTCGGATCATTCTCAGAAAGGAACTAATAATCCAGCGACCGTTATAATCATCCGGGCTTTGATAAAATGCAAAAAAAGAGACGGGAGCGATTAAGGCAGTAGGGCTGCCTTCGGCCAAAATAGTTACTCGTCCTTCCATTAAATTAGCGGCTACCCGATCTGGACGTTCTGTGCTGAGTTGCTGAGGGAACAGGGAAAAGGGATTGTCCTCCGTGAATTCCTGAATAAAACCGGGAGGCAGTACCAGATCGGAGGAGATGGCTTGTATTCTTTTTTCCACTTCCTCCACTAGCTCAGGATTGGCCAAGTCTTGCATATACATGATAGCGACTTTGGTCCGGGTTTTAGATCCGACATAAAAGTAGCGCACAATCAGCGATGTGCTGATGATTTGTTTGCGAATAAGATTCAGATTGACGGACAGCTGCTCAATAAATCCATTGTGCGGCCCGCGGATAATTCCCTCGTTCTCCGGCTCATCTGTACTACGGGCGTATGTTTTTTCGGAGGAAAGGATATAAAATTCTTCTGCGCCATCCACCATTAAAATGGAGTATCCCTCAATAAGCGAATCAGCGGCATTTCGGAGGTCGGTGTCCTTTTGGCTGTTCAGGGTGGTAAACATTTGATGAGAGCCAGAATCGGTTTTCTTATACAATGTGGCCAGAATATGCGTCTGAATGATCTCCTGATCCACGAGTGAGTCTATATAGAGAAGAATGCCATCTTTCCCGTCAACAGAAATAGCCTGTTTTTTTAAATCATCCGTATAAAAAAGAGCTTGCTCGATAAAGGAAATATTCTTGTTCAGTTCAAAGGAAGCTGGGTTATGTCCAGTCAAGGAAACACCTTCTTTTTGGATGAGATAAGCATAATGTGTGCCAAATGGATTGGATTTATCCATGATCTGGCGATCTATCCATATCCCGCATCATGTTTCACCTCACGTAACGTGAATGTTTTATAATAGAATAGGCTGAAAACGAGAGACTCAATTACATATATCTACACGCACGATACGATTCTATGAGGAAAGGGATGATTGCTCCTGTTAAGCACCCGGATAATGGATATCGTTATTTTACAGAGCGTGAAGCCGTTCGCCTGAGGATGATTATGGCGCTACGTGAATTCGGTATGTCGGTAGAGGAAGTCAAATCCATACTGGACCGATTGGATCAAGGGAGAAGGGATGAGGCACTTCATGAGCTGGAGCTGCAACGTTCTGTGATGTTCACGACGTGGATGGATCATAAGCGCAGGCTGGAGGCAGCCGACCAAATGATCGAACGTTTGAGACGTGACAGCGAGCTGGAGTGGGAAGAGATGTTTCAGTTGGCCGGAGGTTTGAAGCGTCAGCGGGAGCTGCGTGAAGACTGGTTTGACGGTTGGGATTTTGACAGCCGCGCAGCTGTACATGATATCAGGGTGAGTCTGGAAGAGGGAGAAAATGGCAGGCATCCCGCGTACAGGCGTGCTTTGCGTCTTATCGTACAGCGTGTGGCTGCCAATGCAGGTGAGTCTGGACGCAGGTACAGGGACGGGGAATCTGGCGGGGTTGTTCGCTGAAAAGGGCATTCGTATGGCAGGTGTGGATCAATCGAATGGAATGCTCAAGCGCTGCCGGAGTAAATTTCCGCAGGTGGAGACGAGGCTGGGAAATCTGATGTCGATTCCTTATATGGACGGGACCTTTGACTTGTAGTCAGCAGTTATGCCCTGCATCATCTGACAGATGAACAAAAAATACTCTCTCTGTCAGAAATGCGACGCACGCTTAAACCACACGGACGTATTTGCGTCGTGGATCTGATGGTTGATGCAGCAGAGATACCGGAAGCGGGGGAAAGCATGTCTACACCGGATAACGAGGAGTCCGAGTTGCCTGTATATTGTGCAGAACGCTCCTGCATGCTGGATTGGTTCGATAGACATGGGTATTTTGCGGCTTTCTGGCATATTACAGGGAGACTGCATTTAGGCAGCGACATGGCTGCAAAAGCTAAGCACAGGCAATCCAGCTGCTTTTACTGCTGCGCAGGCGCTGCAAATGGCTACAGTCAATGGAGCCAAGCTGCTAAACCTTGAGCACGAAACCAGCACACTTGAGGTGGGGAAAAAGGCAGATATCATTCTGATAGATATGCAAAAGCCGCATTTACAGCCAATACACCAGATAGAGTCACTGCTTGCTTACAGTGTAAACGGCGCGGATGTTGATACGACCATTGTGAATGGGCGTGTGCTAATGCGCGGAAGACAGTTGCTAACAATAGACGAGAAAGAGGTGCTCGTACAAGCAACGGTACGCGGAAAACGCATCGTACAAGGATTGTAAACGAGACTACACAGTCGAGTGGCTTTGGGTCACATCAATTCCTAAATAATGTCCCAATTCTCGTCGAACCTCGCTGCGTGCAAAGGAGGAAAGCATGAAAAACCGCTTTTGGTAGCCACGGCATACATACAGAACCTCCACGCCTTCGTGATTCCGGGTTTCGTTGTATATTTTAACTCCTTGCCTTTTCATTCGCGCCTTTGTCTCCGCCAATTGAACAGCTACACGCTGTTGCACCCCGGTCAGGCTGCGAACGTACAGATCGGGCATTTTTAAGGCAGAGGCATTCAGAATGCGAATGTCCCGCTCCAGCACATCCAGCACGAGGGTCAGAAGTACACAAGTTTTGATCAGCCCTGCGTCTTCCTCGGAAGGCAGTGGGGCCTTATTCTTGTTGTCCAGTATCTTTTTCATAAGAAATCTCCTTTACTCATAGCAGGAATACAATTATAATCAGCATACAGAACAAATGTTCTTTTTATACTTCATCATAGAAATTATTCCTTTGCCAAAGCAATCATCAATTATTGGAAAGAAAGAAGGTATACATATTGTCACGCTCGTTATATGCGGTGCTATTGCTGCTAAGCCTCATTTGGGGCGGATCATTTTTGTTTATCAAGGTGTTATTGCTCCATCACGTAGGGCCTTGGACTATTGTATTTCTTCGTTCCGGCTTTGGCCTCATTTTTATTGTTTTGTTGATGCTGCTTATGCGCAAGCCATTTGAATTCAGAAGTATTCCATGGAAATCGGTTATTCTCGTAGCTCTAGTGAACATGGTTTTGCCATGGGCCTTGATTAGTTTTAGCGAGACCAGAATTGCTAGCAGCATGGCTTCCGTATTGAATGCCACCACGCCAATCTGGACCATGTTGGTCGGAATTGTCTTTTTCAGAGCTATCTTTTATCGAATGCAGTGGTTTGGAATGGGCCTCGCTTTTGTAGGAATCGTTATTTTACTGGGTATTAATCCTGTATCCATTATTTCTGTCGACCCCGTCGGCTTTGGATGTATGCTGCTTGCGACTCTCTGCTATGGCTTCGGAACGCAGTTGTCCAAGCGGTTTTTATCCAATCTGTCGATGTATCAGGCAACCTTTGCGACACTATTGGGTGCGGCGGCAGGGGGCGGCATCATGACGGCAATGGTGGATCGACCTGATCTGTCGGTCGTCTTCATCCCTGGTGTGTTGGGTTCCCTTATAGGGCTGGGGGTTTTGGGATCGGGAGTAGCGTATATATTGTTCAATTATATGATTTTGCGGGGAAGTCCGGAATTTGCCTCCTCGGTGACTTATTTTGTACCGGTGAGCGCTATTGTATGGGGCTTTTTGCTTCTGAATGAACACATCGGCTGGAACGTTCTGACCGGGCTGCTCCTTATACTCGGAGGGGTGTTTATGGCCAACCAACGCAGAACAGCCAAATTAGCCGGGTAGTATCACTGAAAACCTGCATAAACCATGCCATAAGTACATTGTATGTGCATCCGCCAAACCTTCGGTATAATGCCGTTATTCGCACATACAATAAAGCATGCTCACGCATAAAATAAAAATATGGTGCAGCATAAAAAGCAAGCTGTTTAGCAGGTGGTAAGGTGTGGTATAATAAATAATAGAATTACATGTACCACAGAAATGTCGGAGTTTTATTCCACAAAAGAAAGGATCAGGATACCATGTGTCCCCGAAGGATACTTCCCCAAAGGACGATTTGGAAACGATTTGATCTGTCTTATACTTAGCTTTTCCGCGGAGTAACGTCAAGTTGCGAAAGCCAACTCTGCGGAAGAGGGGATTGTATATGCGAAGGACCAAGTCCTCCAGGCACAACTTACCCGGTAGCTTCCGTAAGAGTGGGTTCATCCACATCAAACTTACGAGAAACCGAGGGAGCCTGTATGAGGAAAACTTACGAATCTATCGTGAACAATGGAGCATTAAGGCAGATTGCTGTCATGCTGCTCGGAACATGCATTTTAGCTTTTACGTATTATCACATCAATGCTCAAAATCATTTGTCAGAAGGCGGATTTGCAGGCTTGGCCCTGCTGGGACATTACGCATTTGGCGTGTCTCCGGCTTGGAGTATGCTACTGCTTGATATCCCTGTCATATTGCTGGCCTGGGTACTGAAGGGCAAAAGATTCATGCTGCTGGCATTGATCGGGGCGGTCGCCTTTTCCCTGTTTTATGCAGGATTTGAAAAGTATTCGACGCTGGTTATAGATCTGCACGGCAACTTGCTGGTAGCGGCTCTGCTTTGCGGAGTGCTTACAGGCTTGGGTGCCGGAATCGTACTGCGATTCGGTGGAGCAACCGGGGGCGATGATATTTTGTCCCTGCTGATCAGCGAGTGGCGCGGATGGAAAATCGGTAACGTGTTTATCGTCAGTGACATTATTGTATTGGGATTATCGCTGTTGTATCTGCCTGTGAAGGAAACAATGTTTACCATACTGGCTGTGTGGCTCGCCGGAAAAATAATTACATGGACGACAACGTTCCAACTACACCGACCTGTGAAAAAGGTGCTGCCTGCGGCTATTCCAGCCCCAAAGGTAGTTGCCAAAACAGTGCCGGTCGTCCACAGCCTTCGTCAATAAGGAAAGGGTGTTACGTCAGGAGAGAAATCTTCCTACGTGACACCCTTTCGCTGTATCCAGGCTTTGTCAGGAAGGCTTCAAAGTAGAATGAATACGTCCGCTCCGGTCATAAATAATCGCCGAAATCTGCTGGCAGTCTACTCATTTTCGAGCCTCGTCCACCGCTTTATTTTTGTGCTTAAAGGTTGAAGCAGACTTGTCATGTCCTTCTTCCTTAATAGCCCAGCCATCCTCATGTGGCACGACATGAATAGGCTCCTGAGATCCGTAAGAAGCGGAATGATTGCCTTTCCCGCACACGAGGCTCCAGATTTTTCATAGATGGGGGATAATCATGTTTGGTCCAAGGGACAGCTAATCACTCCCTATAGCAGATGATGTATTATGTATTACCCGCTGTCCGCTTAAATAAACGGAAAGCAAGAAATGAATATATTGTAAAATGTATTTTGAGAAAAAGCGTATAATGGTGTACAGAATGTCAGGGTCTTACATGCTCAGGATTTAAATATGAAAAGGAGTGGGGCATTTGCTTGCCTGGGGTTTCGTCTTTATGCTAACCATCATCATACATACTACAGATAGCTTGTCCTATGCCCTCCGGCTTGGCGGTTTGCGAGCGCGTCGGATTGGATTGGCTTTAACCGTTGCAAGTATGCTGCTGTTGGTTTCACGCACCTCTAATATGGCGCAGGGACCTTTACTCGGAGGTATGGTCGATCAGGCTAAGGCCGCCGTGCGAGCGAGTGGGGCTGATGTTAGACTGGAGCTGTATATGCATGGGGTCCTACTGGCAGCAACCGTTGGAACCATGATCGCTATAATTTTGTATCCGACAGTGGTACGCATGTCCGCCAGATGGATTGTGCATCTGGAGCATACCGGGTCTATTCCGGCATTGGTGCGTCATTTAATGGTGCGCAACCACTGGAAGCATGCAGGCTACTACATGAAGCGTCCAACCTGGTCCATGCTCACCTCGCTGTTCAAGGGAGCGATCCCAAAGCGTCTGATTACCCTGAATATGATTGTGACCGCGATATATACGACTGGAGTGGTGTCTGCTTTATATGCATCATTCCTGTGGCCCGCTCAGGGTACAGCAATGTCTATGTCATCGGGTCTAATCAATGGTATGGCAACGGTACTGCTAACTTTGCTAATTGATCCCAGATTGGCGGTATTGTCTGAAAAAACGCTGCGCGGGGAGCTGCCCTTAAATCGTATGAACAGTATGTACGGCTGGATGATCATTTCGCGTCTGGGAGGTACCTTGCTTGCACAATTGCTATTGGTGCCGCTCGCAATCTGGCTTGGATGGATTATGGACTGAGCCGGAAACTGAATTCACCAGTTTAATTCAAAAAAAGCTGACCCGGAGCCATCTGCGAAAGATGATTTCTGGGCCAGTCTAAAATATTTTTGAAGTCTACTTACTTTTCAAATAATGACTTATAGGCTCCATAGCCTTCACGTTCCAAGTCTTCTTGAGGCACAAAACGGAGCGCAGCGGAATTAATACAATAGCGCAGGCCATCAGGACCTGGGCCATCATCAAATACGTGTCCCAAATGGGAATCCGCTTCGCGACTACGGACCTCGGTACGAATCATAAAGTGGCTGAGGTCGTTTTTTTCTTTGACGTTATAGCTGCGCAGCGGGCGAGTAAAGCTGGGCCAACCGCAACCTGCATCATATTTGTCGAGCGAGCTGAACAAAGGCTCTCCCGAAACAATGTCCACATAAATCCCTTCACCCTCATGGTCCCAAAACTCATTTTGAAAAGGGCGCTCGGTCGCGTTTTTTTGTGTTACTTCGTATTGAATAGGTGTCAGCCGATCTTTAAGATCAGATTTATCTATTTTGCCCGACCAATTTTGCTCAATAAAATCTTCACGTCCAGAGCCTTTGCGGTAACGCTTGTAATGGGCGGGATTCTTCTTATGATAGTCCTGATGATATTCTTCCGCTTCATAAAAGGTTGCCGCAGGCAGAATTGGTGTAGCAATGGGCTTGTCAAAACGGCCGCTTTCACCCAGCACTTTTTTGGAAGCCTCTGCCTTGATTCGTTGTTCTTCGTTATGATAGAAAATAGCTGTTTGGTAGGATGAACCTCTATCGTGGAATTGTCCACCTTCATCCGTCGGATCAATCTGTTTCCAGAACAGCTCTAATAATTTTTCATATGGGAAGATTTGCGGATCAAATGTAATCTGTACTGCTTCTACATGTCCCGTTGTTTCGGAACATACCTCTTCATAGGTCGGGTTTTCCGTATGTCCTCCTGTGTAACCGGAGCTTACCTTTAAAATGCCGGGTAGTTCCTCGAAGGGGGAAACCATGCACCAGAAGCAGCCGCCTGCAAAAGTTGCCTTCTCCACGGTGTTTGGATTGTTGGTGCTCATATTTGTCACTCCATTCTGAGAAAGTTTCAATTAGTTGTTATTTAAATAGCTTACAATTAAATTATATACGACATGTTCGCAAAATCCAATGGAACGACAGAAACAAACCAGCTTTGCAAATTT
The DNA here is from genome assembly GCF_044907935.1 of Paenibacillus sp. RC21. Taxonomy (NCBI): domain Bacteria; kingdom Bacillati; phylum Bacillota; class Bacilli; order Caryophanales; family Paenibacillaceae; genus Paenibacillus; species Paenibacillus sp. RC21. The sequence continues at coordinate 390,627 of NZ_JBIYCS010000002.1, read as the reverse complement.
CTTTGGACTAAAAGCCACCGCTAACCTTCATCCTTACTGATCTAGCGGCAGGCTCACAGAAGCTATGATTTATTAACACGTTGAATCTTTTTGCGGTAAAGCACAAAGCCACCGCCCACCAGTGCTGTATACAGCAGCAAAATGAGCAAACCAGTGACCGGACGTTCGGCAATAGTCCCGCCTGCATAAGCGTATACCGCAATTGCAGGAAGCTTGCCAATCGTCGTACCCAGCATAAAGCTCCAGAACGGAAAGCCTGCGACCCCGGCATATACATTCACAGCTGCCTGCGGGATGATCGGAATCAGGCGGGCCAGCAGCACAGCAGCAAAAGGCTCTCGCTCCATGACCCGGTTCAAGCGCTCTAACGCTGGAATTCGCTCCAGATAAGCCCGTCCTTTGTCACGGAAGAGGGTAAGTACCGCCCCGTAAACCACCAACGCAGCCAATGTAGTGCCGAGCCAGCAGATAAGTGCGCCTTGCCAGGCACCTGCTGCATAAGCAATGGAAGCGATAATCAGCTTGTAAGGCACAAATGGAATTAACGCGAATAGAAACGCGAGCAGCAGCAGAACTGGAAATGAGGTTTGCTTGTTCGCCCAGGCGAGCCAATCATATCTGTAGATAAACGCGATGCAGAGCAGCGAAACATAAGCTGCGGCGAGTAGCCATTTTTTCATTTACATACCTCTTTCAATATCCCTGTTCGGCTTGTCGCTTATACAGAAAAAAATAGGGTTCACATTCCTGATAATGTGTGCTATACTGCCACTAACAGAATAGTTCCCAAAGGGGAGTAGCTCAACGAGTAAAGTCGTCATTACGGGATTTTTTAAATCCCCGGCTTTATTGGCAACGTAATGTTGTAAGCGAGACCTTTGCCAGGATTTTTGGAATCCGGGTAATGGTCTTTTTTTGATGCTAAATTTGGGTCAAGCGCCGTTTCCGGATTCCGTGAAATGGCGCTTTTTTAGTATAAAGCGCAGAACTAAGTACAGTATAACAAATAAATAAAGAAGGTGGGAGAAACGTATGGATTTTTTGTCAATCGAGTTTTTAACCGCACTATTGTCAATCATTATCATTGATTTGGTGCTGGCTGGTGACAATGCGATTGTGATTGGTCTGGCAGCCCGTAATGTCGAGAAGGCCAATCAAAAAAAGGTCATTATTTGGGGGACGGTCGGCGCGGTTGTCATTCGAGTTATCGCTACTTTGCTGGTCACGTACTTACTGGAAATTTACGGCTTGCGTTTAATCGGGGGGCTTGCGCTCATCTACATTGCTTACAAGCTGCTGGTTGAGGAGAAAAAACATGAAATCTCTGCAACCAATCAAATGTGGGCAGCGATTCGTACCATTATTATTGCCGATACCATGATGGGGCTCGACAATGTACTTGCCGTTGCAGGAGCAGCTCATGGAAATATGTTGCTTGTTATTTTGGGACTGGCGATCTCCGTTCCGATTATGGTATGGGGCAGTACAATTATCTTGAAGCTGACCGAACGTTTTCCGATGGTCATTACAATTGGAGCTGCTGTACTGGCCTATACTGCTGCCAAAATGGTAGTGGCCGAGCCGCTGATTGCACATTGGTTCACGAATGGGGTCGTCAAATACGGATTTGAAGTTCTAGTCGTTGTTCTGGTCGTAGCCATTGGAATGCGTGTTAAAAAAATAAAAAGTGAAAAAACAAGAAAACAAGCGCTGCACGCCTAAGTTAAGCACACTGAAATCATCGTAGCTGAAGCTGAAGGCTCATGCATAGAGGCTGTTCCGTCAGGTCTAACTGGATCGGGGCAGCCTCTTTTCTTTGCTTGTCAGCTGACTTCCATGTAAACTAGACAACAGAAGAAATGAGTCATCAGAGGTGGGTATGATATGAATAAGCAAACGAAAACAAGAGTGGCTATTGCAGGTCTGGGCGGTATTGCCCGCAAAGTGTATTTGCCGCTGCTGACTGCGCACGAAGGTGTAGATATTGTAGGAGTCATGAACCGTTCGCAGGAGCCGGTTAGTTCCATTATGGAGCAATACAGGCTGCCGAGAGGAACGACGGATGTAAAGGAAATGCTGGCATGGGAGCCGGAGGCTGTATTCATACATGCTGCGACCGAAGCCCATTTTGATCTGGTTATGGCGTGTATTGAAAAAGGTGTTGCGGTGTATGTGGATAAACCTCTGTCCTATGATGTGCGTCAAAATCTGGAAATGACCGCGTTTGCGGAGGCACAGGCTGTGCTGCTGGCGGTCGGCTTTAACCGACGTTTTGCCCCGCATTATGTAGCTGCTAAAGCGTGGCTGGAGGAAGCAGGAGGTTTCAGCCAATGCGCGGCGATCAAGCATCGGACTGGATATGATCAGAGACTTGCGGCACAGACGGTTTATGATGATTTGATTCATATGCTCGATCTGCTATTGTGGCTGGGTGGCGATGATTATGAGCTGCTGCATAGCAGTCTGGACACGACGAGTGAAGGATATATGAACGCTGCATTCGGGTCGGTACGTTTGGGAAATGCCTCCGGTAGCTACAGTATGAACAGACAGGCAGGGGCTGACATTGAGAGGCTGGAGCTGCATGGGGCAGGTCGTTCCGTCGAGGTGACCAACATGGAACAGGCTATTTTTATGCAAAAAAATAAGCCGTCATTGTCACAATCTTTTGGAAGCTGGGACACAATTCTGGAAAGACGGGGATTCACCGGAGTGGTAAATCATTTTCTGGAGCATATTCATCGTCCAGAGGAGTGCAGTGTGCGTGCTGGCAGGGTGCTGGAAAGTCATATGTTGGCGGACGAACTCATTAGCCGTTTGAATGACTAACACAGAAGGAACGACAGCCATCAAGGCAGTCGAGACATCGAGAAATAGATTGAAGGAGAAATGAACGAATGGAAGAGCACAACCGCGGTAAACAGTTAGAAGAGGCTATCATCGAAAATTATAAGCAGGAAGAGGATATGATGATCCTTGTGTTTGCGCAATGGTGCATCAATCACGGGCTGGAGCCAGAGGAGCTGTATCATGCAGCTTATCCGCAGCAGGATAGCAATGAGCGTCTGTTGCGAGTACGTAAGCTGACCGTATCGCGTGAAGAAGCGGGAGATATTCCACTAGACACAGTATTAGGAGTGCTGTCCATGTTCGGAAATGAGGACTTGGCGATGGTCGTATCTGAAGCGGCTGCCCAGCTCCCGCCGGAACGGAAATAAGGTCCTCCAGCCGCATGTACTCAGGACGTTGTTTGAAAGAGAGGGTAAGCCGATGATGGAAGGTATAACCGCACCAAACACCTGTAAAGGGTGTGAAAGGGACATCGCTATTTCGGAAGAGCAAATTACCAGAATTATAAACAACATGAGGCCCGGAATGGAATGTGTGACCGATGATGTGTACGAGACCAGACTGTTAGCTTGCTCGCAATGTGATGAGTTAATGGGTGGGCATACGTGCAGCATCAGCGGAAGTATTGTCCGTGTACGCGCTCTGGCAGTCAATCAAAATTGTCCCGGCTATAGCGGTTCTCGCTGGCAAGGGACATCCTTGAAATGAAGTAGGCTCAGACTCCACTGAACATGCGGCTGTTTCTGTGATCACGAGCTAAAGTGGACATACCATGGTCTGCCTTGAGGGCAGACTTTTTGGTTTGGGTGGAGCTATGGGTTAACGATTGACAAATAGAAGGCAATAAAATATATTAAACATGTAAAATATTTTTGTTTAATTATTAATATTTACATTAACTATCTAAGCTGTTACATTGCATGATTGTAAACGTTGAGATGGAAAAGAGAATCAGGTATACGCCATATTTTTTAATTTTATGAAAGCGTAATCATTGAAATGTATAGTCTAATGAACTTTACTATTTTTGAGGAGGGCTTGTCATGAAGGGTTCTATTGTTGTGCATACAGATTGGGAGCAAGGCGTTATTAATAAAAATATTTACGGACAATTTGCCGAGCATCTTGGACGATGTATTTACGAAGGTTTGTGGGTTGGACAGGATTCCCCGATTCCAAATACGGACGGGATTCGCAATGATGTGGTAGAAGCGCTCAAAAAGCTGAATATTCCTGTGCTGCGCTGGCCAGGTGGCTGTTTTGCCGATGAATACCATTGGAAGGACGGCATCGGACCGAAGGAAAATCGCAAAAGAATGGTCAATACACACTGGGGTGGTGTGGTTGAAAATAATCATTTTGGCACCCATGAGTTTTTTCAGCTGTGTGAGCTGTTAGACGCTGAGCCTTATATTTGCGGGAATGTTGGCAGTGGTACGGTGCAGGAGATGTCGGAGTGGGTAGAGTACATGACCTTTGACGGGGAATCCCCTATGGCCGCATGGCGGCAGGAAAACGGGCGTGAGCAGCCATGGAAGCTTAAATATTTTGGCGTAGGTAACGAAAACTGGGGCTGTGGCGGCAATATGCGTCCGGAATATTATGCTGATCTGTATCGTCGTTATCAGACGTATGTCCGTAATTATGGTGATAACCGTATCTACCGGATTGCGGGCGGGGCCAATGTGGACGATTATCGTTGGACCGAAGTGCTGATGCGTGAAGCTGGGCATCTTATGGATGGCTTGAGTCTGCATAACTACACGGTCCCGGGCACCTGGGAAGCGAAACGGCAAGCACTTGGTTTTGATGAAGCGGAATGGTTTGAGACGATGAAAAAATCATTACGTATGGATGAATTGATTACACGCCATTCTGCTATTATGGACCAATATGATCCTGACAAACGGGTCGGAATGATTGTAGATGAATGGGGAACCTGGTTCCTGACCGAGCCGGGTACCAATCCGGGCTTCCTGTATCAGCAAAATACGATGCGCGATGCGCTGGTAGCCGGACTGCACCTGCACATTTTCCACGATTATCATGACCGTGTACAAATGACGAATATTGCTCAAATGGTCAACGTTTTGCAGGCTATGGTTCTGACCGAAGGACCTGCTATGCTACTGACGCCGACATACCATGTATTTGAAATGTTCAAGGTGCATCAGGATGCACAAGCGCTGGCTACCCATGTAACCGTAGGCAATTATGAGTATGATGGTAATTCCATTCCACAGGTGAGTGTGTCCGCTTCCAAGGCGCAGGACGGATATATTCATGTGAGTTTGTGCAACGTCCATCCGGGCGAGGCGGCTTCCTTGAATCTGGAGCTGAGAGGGCTGGAAAACGTTAAGCAAATTAGCGGCGTTGTTCTCGCCAGTGACGATATGCAGGCACACAATACATTTGATCAGCCGGAGCGTGTGAAAACGGAAACTTTCACGTCCTTCCAGCAGCAAGATCAGAGCCTGGATGTTACACTGCCACCGATGTCAGTAGTGATGCTGACGATTGCACCGTAGATATTTTGCAGACTCAGAAGAAATATGAAGTATAATTTTGAAATCGGAACAAAACAAAACCTTGATGGAGCAAGAAAGGCTCTCTCAAGGTTTTATTTTTACCAATACTACAATTGCTCGCGGTGGATCACTCTGAATTCCTTGGGCGACATGCCGAAGCGGGAGCGAAATACGCGGTGAAAATACGTATAGTTTGCAAAACCGGACGATTCGGCTGCCTGTTCCAAAGACATGGGGCTGAAAATAATGCGCTCCCTCGCCATGTTGAGCCTGATATCCAGTGTGTACTGCATAATACTCGTATTAAATGTTTCCTTGAACAGATGTACAGCTCTGGATACGCTGATGCCGATGTGTGAGGACACGTCATCCAGCTTAAAATTGGAAGAAGCATTTTCTTCAATATAATTTTTAATCTGATAAGCGAGATAATTATGATGGGTGGAAGTCGGATGCTCGGATAGCATACGGTCAAACTCCAGGCAAAGAATGCGCATGTAATAGCTCGATATTTCCGGATAAGGATTAGAAATACGCCGCTGCTCCATCACAAGCTGCCGAAATAGGCCAAGCAGTGCTTCGGTAAGCTGGACCTTGATGCGGTTGGGCCGTTTGTGATGGTGCCACCACTCATCTACCCAGGAGCCTCCAAAAAAAATGTGATAATCTCCGCTCTCCACGACCTGTTCCCCCATGGGATTTAACTCACTGTGAATGTCCAGCTCATAAGGCTCGATAGGATTGAACAGCAGCAGGTCACCCGCCTCAATCCGTGTCATTTCCCCGTTAATGCGGGCCTGGCAGCGTCCGTCTGTTTGTAGACGAAATAAATAATTTTTGATCCCTTCGGGCTGGTTCGAATAAAAGGGCTTACGATGGAAGGAATAGCCTGCGGTAAGAACCTGACAAGGCTCGACGATAGACATGATGATGACTCCTTTGGGCATATGGCTGCTTCAAATATTGACCAGATTGTTCATGTTTTAATCATATTATTCATTTTAAACGAAACGGAAATAGAATACTATTGTGTCTGTAAGGCTTATAACAGAATACAGAACATGTTGGAGGCCAGGGGGTGTGACGACGTGGAACGAATGAAGGCCGGGATTATCGGCTGCGGTAACATTAGCGCGGTATACCTTGAAAATCTCCAAAACAGTCCGCTTATCGAAGTGGTGGCCGTGGCTGATTTATTGGAGGAAAGGGCCAAAGCGAGGGCCAATGAATTTAACATTGAAAACGCATACAAGGTAGATGAATTGCTTCGTCAGCCCGAGATTGAGCTTGTTTTTAATCTGACCGTGCCTGGCAGCCATGCACTAACGGATATGGCGATACTGGAGGCAGGCAAGCATGTGTACAGTGAAAAGCCTTTGGCGGTTTCCTTGGAGGATGGCAAACGCGTTCTGGATCTAGCCAAGGCAAAAAACCTGCGTGTCGGCTGTGCCCCGGATACATTTCTTGGCGCGGGTATTCAGACTGCACGCTATGCCATACAAAACGGAATGATTGGGCAGCCCGTAGCCGCTACTGCCTTTTTTATGGGTAGAGGTCCCGAGTGGTGGCATACTGATCCGGAATTTTTCTATGTCGCTGGAGGCGGTCCGATGTTTGACATGGGACCTTACTATTTGACGTCGCTGATCCATGTGCTGGGTCCGATCCGGCGAATCAGCAGTTCAGTGGGCATTCAGATTCCTGATCGTTACATACATTCCGGTCCCAAAAGCGGCACACCGCTGCGGGTACAGACACCAACGCATTTGACCGGAACGATGGATTTCCATAACGGAGCCATTGTAACGCTCATTGCCAGCTTTGACATTCAGGGGGCGACGGATCTGCCGCGTATTGAAATTTATGGTACGGAAGGAACCTTAAGCCTGCCTGATCCGAACTTTTTTAACGGAGATGTCAAGCTTCGCCGATCTGGAGAGGAAACCGCAGAGCTCGTGGAACCTTTATTTGAGTGTGGGAAGAACGAACGCGGAATAGGTGCGGGTGAGATGGTGAGAGCCATTCGCAGTGAAAAGAACCACCGTGCTAACGTGGAACTGGCCTATCATGTATTAGAGGCTATGCACGCTTTTCAGCGCTCCTCATTGGAAGGTAAGCATATTACGTTGGAAAGTACATTTGAGCCAGACGAGGATTTGTATCATGGAACAGATATAACGATTCATCCATCCTAATTGAAGAGGTGAAGGACAATGGCTAAAGTAGGATTGCAATTGTACACAGTAAGGGAAGAACTTGAACAGGATTTTGAAGGTACGTTGCGCAAGGTAGCTGAGCTGGGCTATAAAGGGGTTGAATTTCATGCCTTTTTCGGACGTAGTGCCAAGGATGTCAGAGCGCTTTTGGATGAGCTGGGCATAGAAGTTATTGGAACTCATATTCAATATACCCGCCTGCTGGACCATTTGGATGAGGAGATCGCTTACCACAAAGAATTGGGCAACAAGTACCTGATCGTTCCTTATTTAACCGAAGAACAGCGCCAGTGGGATGAGATTTTTGCCAATTTGCATCGTATTGGTGAAAAAGTGAAAGAACATGGCTTAGTTCTGGCTTACCATAATCATGATTTTGAATTGACGGAGAAAATTAGTGATCGTCCGGTATTTGATGTTCTATATGATGCAGTTCCCGCTGATTTGTTGCAGGTCGAAATGGATACTTGTTGGGTATACTACGGAGGCTATGATCCTGTGGAATACATCGGACGTTATCGCGGACGCCTGCCTATCATTCACTTAAAGGATATGGCACGTGACGAGCAGCACAAAGCAGTTACCGTAGAGCTTGGCAAAGGAGAAGTGCAGCTTCAGGCCATTACAGACGCCGCTATTCAGGCAGGCGTGAACTGGATCGTCGTGGAACAGGATTTCAGCTCGAATCCTCCAATCGAAAGCATTGAAACCAGCTTTAAGTGGCTCCAACAATACGCAGCTCAGGGAGGAAATATTCATGTCTAAAACACTCAAAATCGGAATTATTGGTTGTGGGGGCATTGCTACTGGCAAGCATTTGCCGAGTCTTGCCAAGCAAAAGCGTGCAGAGATCGTTGCTTTCTGTGACATCATTCTGGAACGTGCGGAGGAGGCCGCAGCAAAGTTTGGTGCTGAAGGCTCCCAGGTTTATAGTGATTACCGTAAGCTGCTTGAAAATAAAGACATTGAAGTCGTACATGTATGTACGCCCAACGACTCGCACTCGGAAATTACGGTAGCTGCGCTTGAGGCAGGTAAGCATGTGCTGTGCGAGAAGCCGATGGCCAAAACCGCCGAGCAGGCTCGAGAAATGCTAGATGCTGCGAACCGTACAGGTAAAAAGCTGTCCATTGCGTATCAAAACCGTTATCGCAATGACAGCTTGTACCTGAAACAATTGGTCGAGCAGGGAGAGCTTGGCGAAATTTACCTAGGCAAAGCAATTGCTCTGCGTCGCCGCGCGGTTCCAACTTGGGGAGTATTTCTGGATGAAGATAAGCAGGGCGGCGGTCCACTTATTGATATTGGGACGCATGCGCTCGACCTGACTCTCTGGCTGATGGATAATTACAAGCCTAAAAGCGTTCTGGGCTCAACCTTCCATAAACTCGGAGATCGTAAAAACGCGGCGAATGCCTTTGGACCGTGGAACCCTGAGGAATTTAAGGTGGAGGATTCTGCCTTTGGTTTTATTACCATGCAAAATGGAGCCACTATTGTATTGGAATCCAGTTGGGCACTGAACGTTGTAGAATTTGGCGAAGCCAAGACACTGTTATGCGGGACTGAGGGCGGAGCCGATATGCAGGATGGTCTGCGTATTAACGGGGAGAAGAACAGCCGCTTGTTTGATACGAAAATTGATCTGGATGCGGGCGGTGTAGCCTTTTACTCCGGAGAAACGGAAAACGAAGCGGATCGCGAAGCCCGTCTGTGGATCGAAGCCATTCTGGACGATAAAGAGCCGCTTGTGAAGCCGGAACAGGCACTGGTAGTTACTGAAATTTTAGAAGCTATCTATGAATCGGCGCGTACAGGAAAAGCCGTCTATTTTGATTAAGCCCGCAAGTATCCTGAATAGGCCATCATTATAAGATAAGCAGCTTCTTTCACATATAATACAGGGAGGGATTACGTTTGAAACTTGGAGTATTTATGGTATTGTTCGGCGGACGTTCACTGGAAGAGGCTTTGGACTATGTAGCATCCCAAGGACTGGATGCAGTAGAAATCGGCACAGGCGGTAACCCGGGCGATAAACACTGCAAGCCGGATGAACTGCTGGACAACGAAACAGCGCTCAAAAACTTCAAAAAAGCAGTAGAGTCCCGTGGACTGACCATTAGCGCACTCAGTTGTCATGGCAACCCGATCCATCCGCAAAAGCATTTGGCACAGGCTGATCACGAGGCGTTTCTTAAAACGGTTCGTTTGGCAGAAAAGCTGGAAGTTCCCGTTGTGAACACCTTTTCCGGCTGTCCGGGTGATCATGAGGATGCGAAGTATCCGAACTGGCCTGTTGCGCCGTGGCCGAATGATTTTCAGGAAGTGCTAAAATGGCAATGGGAAAATAAAATTATCCCTTACTGGACCGAAGCCGGAAAATTCGCAGCAGATCATCACGTCAAAATCGGGCTGGAGCTGCATGGTGGCTTTTCCGTTCATACGCCAGCGACCTTGCTTCGTCTGCGTGAAGCGGTCGGGGAGGTCATTGGTGCCAATCTGGATCCGAGCCATATGTGGTGGCAGGGTATTGATCCGGTACAGGCGGTTCAAATTCTGGGCCGAGAGGGAGCCATTCACCATTTTCATGCCAAGGATACGACGATTGACCCGATTAATGTGAATAAATACGGTTTGACCGATATGCAGGATTACTCGAATATGCTGGATCGCGCTTGGCAGTTCCGTACTGTCGGCTATGGACATGATATCAAAACATGGGCGGATATTATTAGTGCTCTTCGCCTGGTGGGTTACGATTATGTAGTGAGTATTGAGCACGAGGATGGGCTGATGTCCGTTGAGGAAGGCTTTACTAAAGCCGTCCACAATCTTCGCCAGGTCCTCATTGAAGAACCGCTGAGCGAGATGTGGTGGGTCTAACCTAATAGGGGGAAGTATTGATGATTAACGTCACCATTTGGAATGAGTTTTTGAACGAGAAGCTGAATGATGAAGCCAAACAGGTATATCCTGATGGGATACACAAGGCACTGGCTGATGGCCTCTCAGGCGAAGGGTTCGCAATTCGAACGGCTACGTTACGTGATGATGCTGAACATGGTTTGGGAGAAGAAATCCTGAATTCTACAGATGTGCTGTTGTGGTGGGGGCATAAAGCACACGATCAGGTGAGTGATGAAGTTACAGCCCGTGTTGTAAAGCGGGTAGAGGAAGGTATGGGCTTGATCGTGCTGCACTCGGGACATTTTTCCAAGCCGTTCAAAGCCCTGATGGGCACAAGCTGTGATCTCATATGGAGAGTGGCAGGAGAACAGGAAATTATTTGGTCCGTAAATCCATCCCATCCCATTACGAATGGAATTGACGCCAAAATTTTGTTAGAGCGCGAAGAGATGTACGGTGAGTTTTTTGATATTCCAGCGCCGGATGAATTGGTCTTTGTCAGCAACTTTGAAGGTGGAGAGGTATTCAGAACCGGTTGTACCTTCCGTCGTGGCAGTGGTAAAATATTTTATTTCCGCCCGGGTCATGAAACGTATCCGACCTATTACCAGCCCGATATTCTGAAGGTCATTGCCAATAGTATACGCTGGGCTTATCCGACAGGTATAGTTAGACCAGTATATGGTAAAAGCGAGCCTGTTAGACCTCTCGGTGGGGTATTGGTATAATTTCCATTTATTTATTCCAATAAGCATGATATTGAACAGACTTGCAGGCGGAAATCTCTTGAGATTCCGTCTGTTTTTTATTTAACGCATTTGCCATATACCTCTTATGTAGGTTTGTTGTATAATCAGCTTTGGTCATGGCAACTTTATCGGATCAGGTATTAAATTAAGAAGAAAGTGTTTTCTTTCGGGATAAAGTATGCTAAAATTATATATACTAACAAAAGGAAAGCTTTATCAAACCGAAATGCTAAAGAAGGTGAAAAATATGGAGGTTCAACCGCAACTTACAAAAATGTGTCCGCGTTTTGAAAGTGCCTTTTCATGTCTGGGTAAGCGTTGGAACGGACTCATTATTCAATCCATGATGAGCGGTCCCAAGCGTTTTAAGGATATTTCCAATCTGATTCCTACAATGAGCGATAAAATGCTGTCTGAGCGGATGAAGGATCTGGAGAATGAAGGAATTCTTACACGTCATGTATACCCGGAAACTCCTGTCCGCATTGAATATGAGCTGACAACCAAAGGCCGTGCACTTCAGCCGGTAATGGAACAGATTCAATATTGGGCCGAGGAATGGATTAGATGAGTACCAAGCCGAATAAACGTTTTTCATAGCAAAACAGCCTTTTTCCTAGGAAAAAGGCTGTTTTTTATTTTGTAATACTTAATAAACTTTGGCGCGGCCTGCGATTGAAAACAATCCTGTCGCAGTACGACGGGGGACACGGGTTTGAATATCGAGCGCTGCTGTACGGAACGTACCGAGGCAGGAATGGCAAAGCCTTCCCGCATAAATCGGGGAATGGCAAGACTCGCAAGGATAATCAAGCTGGCTATAGGTGGAGGGAAACTTGCCTGCTCTCACCCAGTCTGTAAGCAAATCCATAGGTGTATCGGTTACTTCACTAAGCTGGCGAGTATGAGTAGTGGGATGTTTCCACAAATAGTTAGAACAGCGGTCATAAAATAAATTTTCTTCTTGAATACAAGTATTGCACAGGTTTCTAAGATTTTGGCGGAAAACGGAACCACACTTTGGGCAATTAGCAGTATGTATCTCCATAGAAACCAGTCCTTTATATCGAGTTATAGTGAATATTTAGTTACATACTACTATGACTTTATACCTATATCAATCTTTATTTAAGGAAGCGACGATTTTTAAGTGTATGCTAAAATCTGCATTGACATAACCTTGTTACTTATGTATTATTACTTACATAAAGTTACTTGTTGAGAAAAATAAATTGATAAATGATAAGGGGATTTTCACATGATGCCATCTTTGTTTTTAGCCCACGGATCACCTATGCTTGCTATTGAACAGACAGAATATACTGCCTTTCTGGAGCAGCTTGGAAAGAGTATTCGCCCGAAGGCTATTGTTATCTTTACCGCCCATTGGGAAACGCAGGCATTGACAGTTAGTTCGATAGACGACGTTTACGATACGATTTATGATTTTGGCGGTTTCCCGCCGGAGCTGTATGCGGTGAAATATCCAGCGCATGGTTCGGTGAAGCTGGCGGCCAAGTTAAAAGAATTATATGAGCAAAAGGGTATTGACGTACAAACGGACCGGGTGCGAGGGCTGGATCATGGGTCCTGGACACTTTTGCATCGTATGTATCCTGAGGCGGATATTCCGGTAGTCCAGATTTCCGTGAATCCGTTTCTATCGCCTAAAGCACAATATGCTATCGGTGAAGTGCTGCGGGGGTTGGGTGAGCAGAATATTTTGGTCATTGGCAGTGGTGTAACTGTTCATAATCTGCGCATCGTCAAATGGGGAGAAACGAAAACAGAGCCTTGGGCACTTGATTTTGATGACTGGATTATTGAAAATGTACAGAGTGGAGATGTGGAGGCTTTGGATCGCTATGAAAGCGAAGCCCCATATGCTCGTCAAGCGGTACCGAGAGCTGAACATTTTGTACCGTTGCTTATTGCCATGGGGAGTGGAGATCCGGCGAATAAGGCCAAGGTCATCCACAGGAGCTATGAGATGGGGAATTTAAGTTATCTGTGCTTCCAGTTCTAAAAATGTGGAGAAGGGTGTTAGTGGGATGTTAGGCGCTTCGCGATCCATTTGATCTTACGATCGCTGTTGCAGCGGGATTCTTTTGGGTTTTATAAAACATTTAGAGGTGAGAATCCCGCTGCAAAGGCGAACGCTTCGCTTCTTCAGATTCAAATGGATTGCTCCGCTGCTGCCCGCCATTTAGGTGGAGTGGGAGTGTAAAATTAAGAGAGTGTTCTGTAAGCCATACAGTTTACAGAACACTCTCTTTTACATAAAATAAAACAATAATTTAGATCCGGCAAATCTCACGCGGGCACAGCTCACAATGACATACACCTTGCAGCATTTCCAAATCCTTTACGACGATCATGCCATTATCATATTCGACTGCATTTTTTTTACGCAAATCACTCAGCATCCGGTTTACACTTTCGCGGGTGGCACCGATCATATTGGAGAGGTCGGTATGAGTGATTTTTTTATGAATAAGGATATGTTCCCCATGAGGCTCACCATAGGTGTTACACAGGCGGATTAGCGTGGAGCATAGAGCACCGGGCTTGCCGTACATCATCAGATCACGAAATTTGGTCTGAGTAATACGGTGGTGGGACCCCATCCATTTCATAAAGTCAATGGCAAAATCACAGTGCTGGCAAATAAGCAGCTCCAAATCCGTATGATCGACAACACCGATATCACTGTCCTCCAGAACTTCGGCAGAAAAGGAGTGCTTGGTACCGAAAAATGGATCAGCTTGACCAATCAGATCGCCGCTTTGGTACATATATAGTATAAGTTCCTTACCCTCATCCGTTGTTTTCGTTACTTTCACGCGTCCGCGCTTGATATAAAACAGCTTATCCGCTGTATCTCCTTCCCAGAACAGATGTGAGCTTTCTGGCATGACCCGATCTTTCATCATCACTTGCAGCCGGTTGAAGCTGGTCTCCGAGAAGCAACAGGTGTTGCCGCGGGCTTCCATTACGTTTGCAGGGTTTCTCATCGTCCATTTCCCCTTTGTTTCCTTTGTTTTTTTATCTGCAACTTGATCAATTCAAATTCATTATATACCTGTGCTATGCGTTTTTGGGGCAAGAAGAGGGGGTAAAAGTGGCAGAATTCCAAACTTTGTGATTTAATTCACTTCATAAAATAAAATTTTAAATAGATTGTGAAAAAAATCACAATATATCTTGAAAAGCTGTGTTACGATCAGTGCGTGAACAAGAGATAGTACACGAGATAACAGGAGGATGAGGGAAATGGCTGTTAAAAACGAGGTTATCCAAAAAGAGCAAAGCGCTGAGCAGTATATTCAAACACTGATTGACCGGGGGAACCGGGCACAGAAGGCTTTTATGAGTATGAATCAGGAGCAGATTGACGAAATCGTACAAGCTATGGCAATCGCAGGGATGGATAAGCACATGCATCTGGCGAAGCTGGCTGTTGAAGAAACAGGACGCGGTGTGTATGAGGACAAAATCATTAAAAACATGTTTGCAACAGAATATGTCTATCATAGCATCAAAAATGAAAAAACCGTTGGTGTCATTGAAGATAATGACTTTGACAGTTTTCAAAAAATAGCAGAGCCCGTCGGCATCATTATGGGGATCACTCCAGTGACTAATCCGACTTCAACTACAATGTTCAAAGCGTTGATTGCTATTAAAACACGTAACCCGATCATCTTTGGTTTCCATCCATCCGCTCAATCGTGTAGTGCGGAAGCAGCTCGCGTTTTGCTTGAAGCAGCCGTCAAACATGGTGCTCCGGCAGATTGTATTCAATGGATTGAAGCTCCATCGATGGATAAGACAAATTCACTCATGAATCACCCGGATGTGGCGCTGATTCTGGCAACTGGTGGATCAGGCATGGTTAAGGCGGCATATAGCTGCGGTAAACCTGCTCTGGGTGTAGGCCCAGGTAACGTGCCTTGCTTTATTGAAAAAACAGCAGACATCAAGCAGGCTGTGAACGATCTCATCCTCTCCAAATCTTTTGACAACGGTATGATTTGTGCTTCCGAGCAAGCGGTTATTATCGAAGAGCCAATCTTCGAACAAGTGAAAAAATTGATGATCGCTAACGGCTGCTATTTTGTAAATAAAGAAGAAGCAGCTAAGCTCACTCAAGGAGCTATGAATGTCGAGAAATGTGCAGTGAACCCAGCTATTGTCGGGCAGTCTGCTGTAAAAATTGCTGAAATGAGTGGTATCACAGTACCAGCAGGAACTAAAATTTTGGTCGCTGAGATTGAAGGGGTAGGAACAAAATTCCCATTGTCTGCGGAAAAATTGAGTCCTGTATTGGCTTGCTATAAAGTGAAAAATGCGGAACAAGGTATTCAACGCGCTGCTGAAGTCGTGGAATTCGGGGGCATGGGCCACTCGTCCGCTATTCATTCGAACGATGAGGACGTTATCGCTCGGTTCGCAAACCGTTTGCAAACAGGCCGTATCATTGTAAATTCGCCTTCCACACATGGTGCGATCGGTGACCTCTACAACACCAACCTTCCATCGCTGACACTGGGTTGTGGTTCGTACGGACGTAACTCGACTTCGTCGAACGTATCGGCAGTCAACTTGATTAATGTGAAAAGGGTGGCGAAACGAACGGTGAATATGCAATGGTTCAAAGTACCTTCCAAAATTTATTTCGAAAAAAATTCGACTCAGTATCTTGCTAAAATGCCTGATATCACACGTGTAGCCATTATCACAGACCCTATGATGGTGAAACTCGGATATGTGGATCGTGTCATTCATTATTTACACCAACGCCAAACGCCAGTAGCTATCGAAGTGTTCTCTGAAGTAGAGCCAGATCCATCGACAGTTACGGTAGAACGTGGTACTGAAATGATGAGACGTTTCCAACCGGATTGCATTATTGCATTGGGCGGCGGTTCGCCGATGGATGCGGCTAAAGGCATGTGGATGTTCTATGAATACCCAGATACTGATTTCAACAACTTGAAACAAAAATTCATGGATATCCGCAAACGGATCTACAAATACCCGCGTCTTGGTCAGAAGGCACAATTTGTAGCCATTCCTACAACCTCGGGTACAGGTTCGGAAGTTACGTCGTTCGCAGTTATTACAGACAAAAATCAGGGCAACACGAAGTATCCGCTGGCTGACTATGAGCTGACTCCTGATGTGGCAATTATTGACCCTGAGTTTGTATACTCGCTGCCTAAAACAGCTGTAGCGGATACAGGTATGGACGTACTGACGCATGCTATCGAGGCCTACGTGTCCGTAATGGCTAGTGACTACACAGACGGTCTGGCGATTAAAGCCATTCAACTGGTATTCCAATACCTGGAGCAATCGGCTCTGACTGGCGACAAGCTGGCTCGTGAAAAAATGCATAATGCTTCCACACTGGCAGGGATGGCGTTTGCCAATGCATTCCTGGGTATTAACCACAGTCTTGCGCACAAATGGGGCGGACAATACCATACAGCGCACGGTCGCACGAATGCCATTTTGTTACCACACGTCATTCGTTATAATGCGAAAAAACCAACGAAGTTTGCTTCGTTCCCTAAATATTCGCACTTTGTTGCGGATGAGCGTTATGCAGAAATTGCACGCATACTGGGACTGCCTGCCCGTACAACGGAAGAAGGGGTTAACAGTCTGATCGAAGCGATCCGCAAGTTGAACAAAACACTCGGTATCGAGGAATCGTTCCAGCAAATCGGCTTCGATGCGAAGGATTTTGAATCGCGTGTAGATTATCTGGCTGACCGCGCTTTTGAGGATCAATGTACAACTGCGAATCCGAAGCTGCCGCTGGTTACCGAATTGGCTGATGTATACCGCAATGCCTTCTACGGACGTTTTGACCAATAATATATAGGTACGAAGAGGCTTGTGACTAAGCATTTTCCCGTTAATACCAACGCAGGCTCTCTATATAGAGGGCCTGTTGGTTTGGGAAGGGGGGTGAACGGCAAGGATAAAAGTACGGGCGTGAAGCTAAAGAAAATAAAGTGATAAATGTCACCTGTATTGTGATTTTTGTCACATACTACACTCTATCATTATTCTACAATAAGGGTGTAAGAAAGGTCCCGACACTGAGCGTAAGGCATCGGTGAAAAGGCCGGGCTCGAGACACTATTTTAATGTGAAAAAAATCACAAGTCCGGAAGACCAAACAATTTGGAGGGATTTACATGTCGGTGATTGAGAGAGAATTACAAGAGCAACAATCTGGCTGGAGAGGTTTCAAAAAAGGTAAATGGACTAAAGAAGTCAACGTCAACGATTTTATTGAAACCAATATCTTACCTTATGTCGGTAACGAGGAATTTCTAGTTGGTCCTACTGCCAACACAACTGCACTGTGGGATATTGTATCCGATCTTACCAAAAAAGAGTTGGCAAACGGTGGCGTGCTTGATGTAGACGTGAATACGCCATCCACCATTATTTCACATAAGCCGGGCTATCTAGACCGGGATAAAGAACAAGTTGTCGGTGTACAAACAGACGCTCCATTCAAACGCTCTTTGCAGCCGTTTGGTGGAATCCGGATGATGATCGACGCTTGCAAAGCCTATGGCTTTGAAGTACCGCAAAGCATTGTTGATATCTTCACTCATATTCGCAAAACGCATAATCAGGGTGTATTCGACGCTTATACCGATGATATGAGAGCAGCTCGTAAAGCGGGTATTATCACTGGTTTGCCAGATGCATATGGTCGTGGTCGCATTATCGGTGACTACCGTCGTGTAGCACTGTACGGCGCAGACTTCCTGATTAAAGACAAAAAGGCTCAACTGAAAAGCCTTGAAGTGGATTCCATGGAAGAAGACGTAATTCGTCTGCGTGAAGAAATTTCCGAGCAAATTCGCGCTTTGAACGAGCTGAAACAAATGGCTGCTGAGCATGGTTTCGACATCTCAAAGCCTGCTAACAACGCAAAAGAAGCTTTCCAATGGGTGTATTTTGGCTATCTTGCAGCGATCAAAGAACAAAATGGTGCAGCAATGTCCTTGGGACGTGTATCTTCCTTCCTTGATATTTATACTCAACGGGATATGGAAGAAGGCGCAATGACAGAAGAGCAAGCACAAGAATTGGTCGATCATTTTGTTATGAAACTGCGTATTGTTAAATTCCTGCGCACACCTGATTATAATGAACTGTTCAGCGGAGACCCAACATGGGTAACTGAATCCATTGGCGGTATGTCCATTACTGGAGAAACTCGGGTTACTAAAAACAGCTTCCGTTTCTTGCACACTCTATACAATTTGGGACCTGCACCGGAGCCAAACCTGACTGTACTGTGGTCAGAAAAATTGCCTGAAGGTTTCAAAAAATATTGTGCCAAAGTTTCTATTGAAACTAGCTCCATTCAGTATGAAAATGATGATCTGATGCGTCCGATTTATGGCGATGATTATGGTATCGCTTGTTGTGTATCGGCAATGAAAATCGGTAAACAAATGCAATTCTTTGGTGCCCGTGCCAACTTGGCTAAAGCTTTGTTGTATGCCATCAACGGTGGTGTGGATGAAAAATCAGGTGCTCAAGTGGGCCCTGAATATCCTGCAATTACAGGTGAAGTGTTGGATTACGAGGAAGTGCTGAGCCGCTTCAAGCCAATGATGGAATGGTTGGCAAAACTGTACATGAACACTTTGAACGTTATTCACTACATGCATGACAAGTACAGCTACGAACGGATTGAAATGGCGTTGCATGACCGTGATATTGTCCGTACGATGGCTTGTGGTATTGCTGGTCTGTCCGTTGCAGCCGATTCCCTGAGCGCCATTAAACATGCGAAGGTGAAACCGATCCGTAACGAAAAAGGCATCGCCATTGACTTTGAAATTGAAGGGGAATACCCTTGCTACGGTAATAACGATGATCGTGTAGATAACATCGCAGTAGAACTGGTAGAGTCCTTCATGGGCATGATCCGCAAGCACAAAGCTTACCGGAATGCGATTCCTACTCAATCTGTATTGACCATTACTTCCAACGTGGTGTACGGTAAGAAAACAGGTACAACACCGGATGGACGTAAAGCTGGCGAACCGTTTGCACCAGGTGCGAACCCAATGCACGGACGCGACAAAAAAGGTGCTTTGGCTTCCCTTAGCTCCGTAGCTAAGTTGCCTTACGAGCACAGTCTGGATGGTATCTCGAATACCTTCTCTATCGTGCCTAAAGCACTGGGTAAAGAAGAAGAAACACGCAAAACGAATCTCGTTTCCATGATGGACGGCTACTTTGGAAGCCATGCGCATCATCTGAACGTTAACGTGTTTGCTCGTGAACAATTGCTGGATGCGATGGATCACCCAGAAAACTATCCACAGCTTACGATTCGCGTATCAGGCTATGCCGTTAACTTTATCAAGCTGACTCGTGAACAACAGCTGGATGTCATTAATCGTACTTTCCACGGTACAATGTAACAAAGCTTTACGTATCACATATTACAACGACGCACGCATAGCGGATGCGGGAAGGAAGATGCAACATGCTGAAAGGTCACATACACTCATTGGAAACCTTCGGGACCGTAGATGGTCCTGGCATCCGCTTCGTGCTTTTTATGCAAGGATGCTTGTTAAAATGTCAATATTGCCACAACCCGGACACCTGGGCTTTAAATGAAGGCAATCCAATGACACTGAAAGAGGTATTGGCTGAAATTGAGCCATATTTAGCCTACTACCGTTCTTCGGGAGGCGGATTGACCGTATCCGGTGGAGAACCGACACTGCAAGCTCATTTTGTAGCAGAGCTGTTCAAAGAAGTGAAGCAACGCTGGAATTTGCACACGACGCTGGACAGTAACGGTTTTAATGATGCAGGCCGTATCCATGAACTGCTGGACGTAACAGACTTGGTGTTGCTGGATATTAAGCATATTGACAACGACAAGCATATTAAGCTTACAGGCAAGTCCAATGACCGTATGCTGAGTACGGCACGCTGGTTGTCTGAACAAGGGCGCAAGATGTGGATTAGACACGTGTTTGTACCGGGTATTCATGATGATGAGCAGGATCTGCTGAATTTGGGACGGTTTATCGGAACGTTGAACGGAGTCGAAAAGTTCGAAATTTTACCCTACCATCAAATGGGTGTATACAAGTGGGAAATGCTCGGCAAGGCGTATCCGCTGGAAGGGGTTCCTTCCCCTACAGATGAAGAGGTCCAACGGGCTTACCGTCTCATTGAAGAGGGCCGTCTGGAGACTGCAGGGATAAATGTCGCCGTCCGTCCGTCATAATGTTGAATGACCGTTAAAATACTTTCTGTTTATGAAGCCGCCGCCCCATCAGGTCAGATGGGGCGGCGTTTTTTTGTTGTAGTATTTCTTGCAGCCACAGGAGAAAGTTCCCTTTTTTTCATGTTCAGAAAAATTCCCAGCAACTTTTGGGCAACAGCCGCGTCTAATAGTATGACTTTTTACGGGGATGATAATAATTTGGTAATAGAAGGAGACAGAGAATGAATTTCAAGAAATGGACCATGCTCACCGCGCTTGCGGTAGCCCAGGTGGCTGCAGTAGCCCCTGTAGGAGCAGAAGCAGTATCCACTGTTCAATCCACCGATTCGGTTAGCGGACAGCAGGCTCAGGCCAATGTCACAGATTCCGGCGTTGATAATAGCATCGGGGGACAAGATAGCACTGGAACACAAAATGACATGGTGACACCTGATAACACAGGCGTATCCAATGATCCATTGTCTGGTTTGCCGACGGATACAACCAACGGATCGAACGTATCCAATGATGTATACGGTGGGGACGGAACGATCATCAACCCTAGTGGTTCTCCAACATCCATGAGTGCAAATCAACTGATTTTGTATTTGAACAGCGCAAAAATGGAACAAAACGGACAGGTGTACACGGCGACTCAGCCGATGACAGTCAAGGACGGTGTTTCTTATGTAGCTATCCGTTCGCTTGTCAGCCGCGTCGGATTACAGTTTAGTTATGACACTGCTACCAAGGAAACCGTTATCACCCAAGGTACAAACGTGCTACGCTTCAAGACTGATAGCAAAATTTATACGGTTAACGGTGAGGCTCGACAAATGAAGGGACCGGCATTCCAGCAAAAGAACGTATTTATGGTGCCGTTGACCTCTATTACACAGGCCTTGAATATTCCTTATACTGTAAATAATATTACAAAACAGGTTATTATGGATTTGAATCAAAAGCCTAAAGCTTCCTTCACGGTTCAGCAAAAAGATATCTATGCAGGCCAAACGACAGTTACGTATCTTACGAAGGAATCTTCTCCTACAGGTCTTCCGATTGTGAACCAGCGTTGGGAAGGCAAGCAGGATGTATTTCAGGAGCCGGGTACATATGTAGTTACATATTCCGTTCTTGATTCGGCAGGGAACTGGAGCGATCCTTACTCCGTGACCATCACAGTAAGACCGCCAAACCAACCGCCGGTGGCTCTGTTTACGACTGATAAAAAAGAATACAAAATGGGTGAAAAAATTACCATTACCGACTTGAGTACGGACGATGAAAATGCCATCACCAAGCGTGACTGGGTGAACAAGAAGCTGGCGTTTTTCGAGCCAGGTGATGTGACCATTACACTGACCGTGACCGACAAACATGGCGAAACGGGTACAGTAAGTCAAACGATTAAAATTACGAATGAACTGCTGTACAATGAAGATGATTTCAACAAAATCTTCACGCCCTTTGGTGATAAATACAGTGTAGATGGCAGTCAGGTGCCTACCATGGCTACCATTCCGGTAACCAGTACATCTTCACCACGCCTTCTGATCCGTGCTAACAGCCCGGAACGTGTATTCCAGGATGGCATTGTGTATCAGGAAATGGGATCAGGCAGCACACGTATACTCGTCCATCATGTGAATGAAACGGGCAGAGATGTAAAAATGTACGTTATCGCAACCAACAATAATATTACTGCTACCAATCTGAACGTCGAAAATTCCGGTTTCGCCGGCCCATCTGAGTTTGCGACGGCTGCGGGTAAGATTTCGATTCAGCGGTACTTTCAATCCATGCAGGATGGAAGCAAACGTTCCAGCACAATTCTGAATCCAGGCGAAAGCCGCGTTATTTTACAGGATTTGAATGCGCAAAAAATTAAGCAAAAACAGGTCATTTCTCTCTTATCCGACTTGTATACGGATCAACCTATTCAATACACAGTTGTTGTGTTAGATGCAAATGCAGATCCGTTGACTGCAATGCCTACTCTCGCAAAACTGCCTAAGGACGGCATTCATAACCGTGGAACGTATGCGAATTCGGATATTACGCTTCAATATACGGAAGAGGTTGGTAAAACAGCTCAGCGTATCGTTCTTGGCGACAATAAAGTAGACCCGAACCTGCTTGGTTCAGACGGTCTGGACGGTTCTTCTTCCTCCAATGCGGGTAATTTTGGTGTTGTGTATAAGGTTAAACTGGATCGCGTAGCGCCGTATTCCCTGATTACATTTAATCCGCGTGGTGGTGAATACTCTGGCTATGCTATGGTGAATAATCAGGTCGTGGGTATCCCGACGAACGGCTCCGTGTGGGCTCCGAATGAGATGAGTGTACTGTATCGTACAGGTCATATCGAGGAAAGTGTAGAGATGTATTTCACTGCTGCGGCGGGTAGTAACTTGCCAGTTTCCGTGGTAGTTATGCCATTACCAGCTATTAAAAATTAATATGAACATCCGGTTTTGTTTATCGGTTTAGACCGAAGGGTCTCATCATTCACCGTTTAAAGTCAGATCACTTACAGAATAAAGGCGTTCTCCTGTTGCGGATTCGGTTCAAGCACAGGAGAACGTCTTTTTCTTTATCAAGAGCGCGAATATCTCTTATAACTTTGACTTTAATCGTGGTATAATAAGTAGATGCAAGCCTAAGCCTGCATCAGATAACCTGAAACTACAGACAGGGGAGGGTGAAACGCATGCTGACAAAGGATGAAATTATCGCAACAATGTCCACTCAGGGACTGCGTATTACGGATCAGCGCAAGACGCTGGCCACGTTATTTTCCGAGAATGAAGGGTATCTGTCCCCAAAAGACGTTTATGAATATATGGGTAAAAAATACAGCGGACTCAGCTTTGACACCGTTTACCGTAATTTGCGTGTGATGCAGGAATTGGGTGTCCTGGAGCAGGTATCTTTTGAGGATGGGATGAAGTTCAAGGTGAGCTGCAATGAGCATCATCACCACCATCATATGATTTGCCTGAGCTGTCAGAAAACTTTACCGATCTCTTTCTGCCCGATGCAGATGACAGATACGACAGATCAGTTCCAAATCGTTGAACACAAGTTTGAGATTTTCGGTTATTGCAAGGAATGCCAGAAGAAGAACGGGCAAGCAGAGGCCAATTCTAATGGGGGATACAAACAGGCGAGCGGTCACACTCACAGCCACGGAGGCTACTGAAATGAAGATTACCACACGCAGAGTGGTTCAAGCTCCGATTAAGTTATACCGATCCTATATTTCACCGTTAAAGCCACCAACCTGTCGCTTCTATCCGACGTGTTCAAAGTACGCACTTGAGGCGGTGGAGGTGCATGGTGTGCTCAAGGGCTCCTGGCTGGCCGCCAAACGTATAGCGAAGTGCCATCCCTTTCATCCAGGTGGTGTAGATCTGGTGCCTCCTGCTAAAAAGAGGGCGAATAGATCCGATGAAGATCGTTTTGCTGACCGTACCGGGAAGGGATTGACTTGACATAGCTATGCGGGTTTGGTTATATTTTGGATAATAATGTTTTCCTGTGAAGGGATGAGTAGGGTCAGCCGTCCAGTACAGAGAGCCGGGGTTAGCTGCAAACCGGTCTGGAACGAAGCCTGAATATGGTCCTGGAGGAACCTTTTTCGAGCGTGTTTGCCAGCAGTTCAATGTTTATAGGGGCGATCGTAAGGGAAAGGCGTGATCCAGCGTTAATGGGCGGTCAGAAGTGACTGGTGAAGCCTGTAGTCTGCGAGGATACGGGAAATTTGGGTGGTAACGCGTGAGGTGACTCTCGTCCCATAGGGACGGGGGTCTTTTTTGTGCCCAATTGGTGTGAAAAACATGAATTGGAGTACCGAATTCAGGGGAGCATGCCTTATTTTGCTGCCATGAACAAAACAGGAGGCAATACACATGTCCAATGAGAAAACATTTTACATTACGACACCGATTTATTATCCAAGCGACAAGCTACATATCGGTCATGCGTACACTACGGTAGCCGGAGATGCGATGGCACGCTACAAGCGGCTGCGCGGCTACGAGGTGCGCTATTTGACAGGAACGGATGAGCATGGACAGAAGATTGAGCAGAAGGCGAGTGCGGCTGGCAAAACACCGCAACGTTTCGTTGACGATATTGTGGCAGGGATTCAGGACTTATGGCGGAAGCTCGATATTTCCAATGACGATTTTATTCGCACAACGGAAGAACGGCACAAGAGCGTTGTACAGGAAATATTTGATCGTTTGCTCAAGCAAGGGGATATTTACAAGGGCGAATACGAAGGCTGGTACAGCATTCCTGACGAGACTTATTACACGGAAACTCAACTGGTTGACGTGGTCAAGGATGCGGAAGGCAACGTGGCTGGAGGTAAAAGCCCGGACAGTGGCCACCCTGTAGAACTGGTCAAGGAAGAGTGTTACTTTTTCCGTATGAGCAAGTATGCTGATCGTTTGCTGCAATTTTATGAGGAGAATCCGCAGTTTATCCAGCCGGAATCCCGTAAAAAAGAGATGATTAACAACTTCATCAAGCCGGGGCTGGAGGATTTGGCTGTATCCCGTACAACCTTTGACTGGGGCGTTAAGGTGAAGGGTGATCCGAAGCATGTCGTATACGTGTGGATTGATGCGCTCTCCAACTACATTACAGCCCTGGGCTATGGTTCCTCCAATACCGAGCTATACGATAAATTTTGGCCTGCCAATGTGCATATCGTAGGGAAGGAAATTGTACGGTTCCACACGATTTACTGGCCAATCATGCTGATGGCGCTGGATCTCCCGTTGCCTAAAAAAGTATTTGCACACGGCTGGCTACTCATGAAGGACGGTAAAATGTCCAAGTCCAAAGGTAACGTCGTAGACCCTGTAACGCTGATTGACCGCTATGGTCTGGATCAACTTCGTTACTACTTGCTGCGCGAGGTGCCTTTCGGCGCGGATGGAACCTTTACACCGGAAAGCTTCGTTGATCGGGTCAATTCTGATTTGGCGAATGATCTGGGCAATTTGTTGAACCGTACCGTAGCGATGGTAGACAAATATTTTGAAGGCAAGGTTCCGGCTTATGAAGCGAATGTAACAGCATTCGACGGGGCTTTGGAAGAAATGGCAACAGTGACTTACAGTAAAGTAGAAGAAGCGATGGAAAACATGGAGTTTTCCGTGGCACTGACGGCGATCAGCCAATTTATTAGCCGCAGCAATAAGTATATTGACGAAACACAACCATGGAACCTGGCCAAGGATGAGGACAAACGCCGTGAGCTGGCATCCGTTATGGTGCATTTGGTAGAAAGCTTGCGCATCGCGTCTATTTTGCTCCAGCCGTTCTTGACCCGCGCTCCGCATAAAATTTGGGAACAGCTGGGCATCAACGAAGGTGAACTGACTACATGGGAAAGCGGCAAGCAGTTTGGTCGCATTCCGGAAGGAACGCAACTGGTCAAAGGCAATCCCATCTTCCCGCGTCTGGATTCAGAGCAGGAGGTTGCTTTCATTGTTGAAGCGATGACGGGTGGCAAGAAGCCAGAGGAAGCTACCGCGCAGCTTCAACCGCAGAATGCGGCTGAGGCGGGCCAGGAAGCGCCAGAGGCGAAGGAAGAGATTGGTATTGAGGACTTTGCCAAGGTAGAACTGCGCGTCGCTCAGGTTATCGCCTGTGAGCCTGTGAAGAAGGCCGACAAGCTGTTGAAGCTCCAACTTGATCTTGGTTATGAGCAGCGTCAGGTTGTATCGGGCATTGCCAAGTTTTACACGCCGGAGGATATGGTTGGACGCAAGGTGATTTGTGTGACCAATCTTAAGCCTGTGAAGCTGCGTGGGGAGCTATCACAAGGCATGATTTTAGCAGCATCGCACGGAGATCAGCTTACGCTGGCTACAGTACCGGAAAGCATGCCTAACGGCACGATTGTAAAATAAATAAAACAAGTAATGAGCGTATGTCTTTCGGTTTTTATGCCGGGGCATACGCTTTTTGGGTTGCAACATATTTTGCTGCGTCCTCACGTATGTTTTAGTAATAGGGCTTGTTTGCTCGCGTTTACTTAAGACAGGCGGGAGGAAATGATGATGACGGATGTTAACGCCGGGTTGGCGATCATAGCAGGATTGGTTTCTTTTTTTTCACCTTGCTGTTTGCCACTGTATCCCTCTTACTTATCTTACATGACGGGGATGTCGGCACATGAACTGGCCGAAGGACGGCATAAGGCTGAGGTGCGTTACCGTACGATGGGACATACCCTTGCTTTTGTACTGGGTTTTTCCGTTGTGTTTTATTCCTTGGGTGCAAGTGTAGGGTTGCTGGGAGAATGGTTTGGCAATTATGGGGATACGCTAAGGGTGGTTGCGGGGATACTGATCTTGGTGATGGGGCTGGTATCTCTTGGCGTGGTACGGCCTTTGATTTTGATGCAGGAGCATAAGCTTCGCTGGACATGGAAGCCTGCCGGTTATGCCGGTTCCTTTGTGATCGGAATCGGATTTGCGGCAGGCTGGTCTCCCTGTATCGGTCCCATGCTGACAGCTATTATCGCTTTGGCGGCAGTAGAGCATCATACCTGGTTCAAGCTGGTCACAGGCTACGCGCTTGGTTTTGCGATTCCATTTTTTGCATTGGCTTTACTGGTCGGCTCTGTTCGTCTATCCTCGCGTTACACGTCAATTATCGTCAAAACAGGCGGTATACTGCTGATCATCACCGGAATTTTGCTAGTAACGGATCATATGACGGGTGTAACGCTGTTTTTACAACGGATTACGCCGGATTGGATGCTGGTTATGTGAAATACTCAATACGACTTAATGGAAAATGTTCAAAAATGCGCTCGGTGATAAATTCTCGCAGTGCGTTTTGCTGTTCATCGGGATAAACGTATTTGTTCTGTCCCCAACGTCCCCATTTTTTCTTGCGTTTCTCCATGTCCATTTCCAGCTTGGTTTTTGGATAACGCTTCTCGATCACAGCCTTGGATGTTTTGGTAAAACGATGCTGGATCAATTCGAACGTCAGATCTTTTGTGGCATCCTGAGGCAAGGTTTCACCCAATTTGCGCAGTAGCTCGCCATATCCTTCTTCCCAGCCGTCATACCAGATGATTGGCGCGATAATAAAGCCTAGCGGATAACCGGCTAGGGCGATTTTGCCCGCTGCTCCAATGCGTTCCTCGAAGCGCGAAGTCGCAGGCTCAAACTGTTTAATAACATAATCGGAATTAATGCTAAACCGGATGCGGGTATGACCATTATGCTGAATATCTAGCAGCGGATCGACATGATGATATTTGGTAACAAAACGCAGGCGACCAAATTCTTCGTCTGCCATAAAACGAATCAATTCTCCGAGCGATCCGGTGATATGCTCCAAACCGATCGGGTCGGAGGTACAGGCTGCTTCAAAACGAGTTATTTCGGGTGCACGTTCCTCGATATAGCCTTTAGCTGCCGATAAGATATCATCGGTATTGACATAGACGCGTAAGTACGGCTTTGCCCCTAATGTCGTTTGCAAATAACAATAGTGGCAGTGTCCCATACATCCGGTCGAAATAGGAATGGCGTATTCAGCAGAGGGCTTGGATTGGTCGAAGGTTAGCGTTTTGCGAATACCGACGACCAACGTCTTTTTCGCCATTCGATATTTTTCAACTTCGGTTTCGCCCGGTAAATTGGTAATCCGGTTATGAGATGTGGTCATACGATACGGAATGTCTTTGGCTTTGACCCAATCCATAATACGCTGACCCTTGGGATAATTCAGTGCGTCCGGCTCGAAAAATACCAGATCAGGCACGAACGGTTTGGTTCCTTTGGTTTTGACAGGAGTACGCTTAAGCGTGGACATGGGTAACGCTCCTTTCAGGAATAAATATCCAGTAGTAGCTTGGGTGTCCAACTCTAACTCATGCCATAGGAGAATGATACAAGGACGCTATTAGTATGCCCTGCTTAAATTGAACAAAACGTGGCAATAGCTGTGAGCAGAGGGATGAGACTTGCCAATAGGCAATGATAACATGTATCATTACATATGTAGGTTCAACGCAGGAAATGAAGGCGGTAAGCGCCCGTTCAATAACAGAAAAGAGGGAAACAAGTGCCAACGCCAAGCATGGAAGATTATTTGGAGCGCATTTACCAGCTGATTGATGAGAAGGGATACGCCCGTGTCTCGGATATCGCAGAGGGTCTGGAGGTCCATCCTTCGTCCGTTACCAAGATGATCCAGAAGCTGGATAAGGATGACTATCTCGTATATGAGAAATATCGGGGATTAATTTTAACACCCAAAGGGAAAAAGGTCGGCAAACGGCTGGTTGATCGCCACCAGTTACTAGAGCAATTTCTGGATATGATTGGGGTCGACAAGGACCTGATCTATAAAGATGTGGAAGGTATTGAGCACCATTTAAGCTGGGATTCCATCACCCGCATTGAGACATTGGTCGAATATTTCCGCCGGGATGAAGATCGTTTGCGCCAGCTTCACGATATACACAAGGAATTGAGTGGTGATTCCTGACAGGCATCGTCCGTAAGGACAGATGCTTTTTTATTTGTCCCTACCGCAACAAATACCCGGGTATTAGCGTCTATCCATTATATAGCAGGACAAGACAGGGGTTAAAAATTAACGGGTTAGCGGAGGATTGTAATCATATGAATTGGAAGAAAACATGGGCACTGGCTGCGGGTTTACTGCTGGCGGTGCAAACGGCAGTTGTGCCAGGAGCGCAAGCGGCTCCAAACGGAGAGATTGAAATTATATTGGACGGGCAACCGCTGCAAAGTGATGCGTTGCCGTACATTGTACAGGGAGCCAACGTAACAATGGTACCCTTGCGGGTGATCAGTGAGGGATTAGGCGCTCAGGTCAACTGGTCAGCATCGTCCGGTACGGTAACCATTACAGCACAAGACAAGAACATTTCTATGGAAAACGGCGGACAGAGTGCTATGGTGAATGGCAAGTCAGTTCGATTGGACGCATCTGCGCGTATGACGAGCGGAAGAGTCATGGTGCCGCTGCGTTTTGTTGGGGAAGAGTTGGGATTAAAAGTGGACTGGCAGGCTTCAGAGCGAGTCATTACGTTAAATAGTGGTAAAGAGGGTGCCGCCACTGGCGGAACAACATCCTCCGGTGGCGGCTCCAGCTCCAATACGTCCACATCTGACAATCCGGGAAGTGTAGATACGAATCAGGGAATCAATGATGATGTGCAAGCGAGTGTTACTTCTCCGTCTACATCAACCAATGAGGGCAGCTCCAATTCTTCGCAGGGAAATGTCGTGCAAGTGAAAGCTTCGACTTCCATGCGCGGGGCTTGGATTTCTACGATTAACGGGGATTGGCCTTCTTCCGCCGCCCGAAGCAGCACCGAGAAGCAAAAGCAGGAATTTACCAAAATGCTTGATGATTTGCAGGGTATGGGTATTAATGCGGTTTTTGTTCAGGTCCGGGCCAGCGGGGATGCGCTGTATCCGTCCAATCTTGTGCCATGGAGCAAGTACCTGACGAACACCCAGGGTAAAAATCCGGGCTATGATCCTTTAAAATTTATGATTAGTGAATCGCACAAGCGGGGGATGGAGTTCCATGCCTGGTTCAACCCTTTCCGCGCCAATTCTACAGGAACGACCAGTGGTTTAGCTGCAAACCATGTCGCTAACCAACATCCGGATTGGATCGTTAAGAATGGCAGTCAGCTATACATCAATCCCGGTATTCCCGCCGCTCGCCAGCATGTCATTGCTGCGATTATGGAGGTTGTGGACGGATATGATATTGACGGCGTTCATTTGGATGACTATTTCTATCCATACAGCGGTACTTTTGATGATGATGCGACTTTTCAAGCTTATAATGCCAACAAAATCTCTAACAAAGGCGACTGGCGGAGAGATAATGTGAACAGCTTTGTCCGTGATTTGGGCAAAAGCATTCATGCAAGCAAGTCCAAAGTGCAATTCGGTATTAGTCCTTTTGGAGTGTGGCGCAACAAGTCTCAGGACTTAACCGGATCAGATACGAAGGCAGGCGTTACAGCGTATGATACGACATTTGCCGATGTACGTACCTGGATTAACAAAGGCTGGATTGATTATGTAGCTCCACAGATTTATTGGAGTATCGGTTTCCCGGCCGCTGGCTATGACAAGCTTGTGGCATGGTGGTCCAATGAGGTCAAAAATTCAGATGTTAAGCTGTACATCGGACATTCTCCTTATAAAATCGGCACTCCTGAAAAGGGCTGGCAATCTGCCGAAGAGCTGATTAAGCAACTCAAGCTGAACGAAAATTATAACCAGATCAAAGGGGACATTTATTTTAGTGCCCAGCATTTACGGAAAAATCCGTACGGACTCATTCAGCTTCTTCAAAATTATTATCAATAATTATGTAAAATGGATCATATAGGTTCTAAATAAGCCTCCGTTCTCATACATAAGCAGTAGTACTGCTTACTCCCAAGAGAACGGAGGTTTTTTGATCTATGCTGATCAATGCTGTGTTCCAGGGTGGAGGGGTTAAGGGTATATCGCTGGCGGGTGCAGTCAAGGCTGCGGAGGAGCATGAAATTGTATTCAACCGTGTAGCGGGTACATCATCAGGTGCTATTGTAGCTGCTTTGTTGGCGGCAGGATATTCAGCAGATGAAATGAAAGCCGTGATCGAGAAAACCCCCTTGGTCAGCTTGTTACGGCGTTCTCCGGTGTTTAACATCAAATGGGTTGGACCGGCAGCTCGTATTTTTCTTAAAAAAGGGCTGTACTCCGGAGAAGCATTGGAGCATTGGGTGCGGGAGCTGTTGCTTGCCAAGGGAGTGCGTACGTTCGCGGATCTGCCTCCAGGCAAGCTGCGCATTATTGCTTCAGACATAACGAACGGACGCATTCTGGTGCTTCCTGAGGATATCAAACGTTTCGGTATGAACTCCTCTTCACTGGAGGTGGCCAAAGCCATTCGGATGAGCACAAGCATCCCATATTTTTTCGACCCCGTTATGCTAAGACTTGATCCTTTGCACACGAAAGGGAAAAAATTTTCACAGCAATTTGTGTTTGTTGTCGATGGGGCACTGCTAAGTAATCTGCCTTTATGGCTTTTTGATGAGCCTGTAAATGAACGAAAGGCCAAAACAATTCCAACAGTAGGCTTTCAGATGGTGGGCAAAACGGGAACCGAAACGAAGGTTTCATATATACGGGGGCCGTTGACGATGCTGCAAGCTATTTTTGATACGATGCTATCAGCGCATGATGAGCGTTATATTGAGCAGGAGAACCGATATCGGACGATTAAAATCCCGACGCTGGGCATTCGCACAGCACAGTTCAACATTTCTCCTGAGCAAAGCAATTTGCTTTATGATTCTGGTGTGCAGGCAGGAGACGCATTTTTCCACAAATGGAGCATCGCTTCTTACCAACAGCAGTATAACAAGTATCAATTAATGAAGGATACGATGTATGCCATGAAATAATTACTTGCTAGTTGGAGCTGGAATCAAGAGGTTAAAAAAGGAGCCATTTCCCGGTCATTTTTCATTACGCGGGTGATGGCTCCTTTGTGTATCATGTTAGAGTGTGATCGACTAATGATACTTAGGTTGTTCTTCTTCGTTTTTGCCCTTAGAGCCTTCAATAACATGAAAAGGATACGCTTTGCGCTTGCCTGTAGTCTGCTGCTTGCGTGTATTGGCTGTTTTGGCCATAGTGCGTGCAGAGGGTTTAATCTTGGGAGTACGGGTGCGTCGTCCTGGCAGGTATTTGTACAGCAGAAATATAACTGCAAAAACAAGGACAGGAATCAATAAACTCATAAGAAAGCCCCAGCTTCCTCTCCATACCATATCCACAATCCCATATGCGCCCAAGGCAAGGGTAAGCCAGAAAATAACCGCATGTCTGTTCATCTTTCACTCATCCTTTCACAGGATCAAGGACCGAGCTGTTGAAGGTCTCCTTTACAGGTACATTTTCCAACTCGGCATCCAATTCCAGCATACGCTTGAATGAAGCAATGGATACCTCTACTTGATCATCGGTCGGTTCTTTGGTGGTAAGTAGTTGCAGCCACAGGCCGGGGTATCCCAAATAACGGAGTACCGGAATCTCCCGCAGGGCATTGGTTAGCTTGAGAAATTCAAAAGAAAGCCCCAGCACGATTGGAAGCAGCAAAAGCCGCTGTCCCATACGCTCCCACAGATTATCATACGTAAACAGGGAATATACGAGTACCCCGATGATCACCGTGAGCATGATGAAGCTGCTACCGCAACGGTAATGCAGACGACTGTATTTTTGCACATTAGCAGGAGTTAGTTCTTCACCCGCTTCATATGCGGTAATCACCTTATGTTCCGCTCCGTGATACTGGAACAGTCGTTTGATCAACGGAGTTTGGGAAATGCCCCATAAATAACCCAATAGCAGAATTAGCTTAATGGCCCCTTCCGCAAGGTTATGCAGAATCTGGTTGTGAAATAAATTTCCGAACAGGAAGTTTTCCACGATAACCGGAACGAGGGTCAACACAATTTTGCCGAACAGGAAGGATAAAATGCCGACCGCAGCTACACCGATCATCATACTCAGGCTCCAGCGGGATTCTTCTTTTTTCTTTTGTTCAGCGCGTTCTTTCGGGTCTACTTCATCATCAGCATACGCGTCTGCTGAATAGTTCAAATGCTTTGTACCCTTGGCGCTGGAGTCGATGATGCTTACAATTCCCCGCAACAATGGAATTCTGCGAAATTTGGACACCCAGGATTGCTCCTTGCGCGGTACTTCCAAATATGTGATTTCGCCAGTCTTGCGGCGAACTGCCGTGACATTGACACGCTTGCCGCCGAACATGACACCTTCAATGACTGCCTGACCACCGTAGCTTACAGGCTTGGATGCTTGTGACAACCGTCTCACCTCTCTTTACACGTGCTTTTTTGTATATTGTATCGAATTTGGAAGGGAATATCTAGTTGGGGGAAATGAGAGGAAGTATTTAGGCTGCTTCAAGCGGTGAAGGAAGTCGCTCCAAGCTCGGATCATCCTTCCGATCGCTGTTATCCCCAGATTTTTTGATTTTGTAAAAGATGTAATGGTAAAAATCCGGGGATAAAGGCGAACGCTACCGCTTCTTCAGGACGATTCCGAGCTTTCCGCTGTTACCTGCCTCTCGATTTGTCTTGGTTTGGGAGAGTAAGTTGGACTTTAAATGATAAAAAGGCACGTTATTAGTTTGATGTGTGCTTCTACTTCTATTTTCCCAAACTCTATTTTAGAGTAAAAATCGGGTTGGCCTTACAGCCAGAAGGCTTTTAGTCCTTTTTAGCTTGTACCGAATTTAAAAGCCTTACGGTTGGGAAAAATTTGCGAAGCTCTTGCCTCCGTAGTAAAATTCCTGTATCAACATTTACTAAAAGTCCGATTTTACTGGCTTTAACCTTAACAAGTGATGTATTTAAATATGGTATCAATGCCTTGGTCTGCGTAATTAACCTTTTTAACGCAAAAAGTGATGTGAATTTTTAGACTCAGAGCTTTTGAATGTTGAATAATAAACGTAAATACGTTTCTTTTCTAATGCTCGTTGTGGGTGTTGAAAAGCAAAAAAGTTGGCTTAACCAACATAAAGCAGCGGAGAGAACGGAATCGTTCTGAAGAAGCGATAGCGTTCGCCTTTGCCTCCGGACTTCTACCCTTGGGGGTATAAATCAGAAATCTGGAGGCAACAGCGATCGGAAGAATGATCCGTTCGCGTAGCGGCCAGATACACACGTAGTAGAAGTCACAAGCAGTCTTCGCCACACAACCTCCTCATCATATAACAACCACTCATCAAGTTCAGTGTTAAACTCATCCCCATCGGAGCATACTACCTAGCAAAATGGATATGCACGAATCCATCGGAAATGCAGCCTTCATCATGCGCCAATAAAAGTCATCCTTTTAGCATGGAAAAAGTTTTGCATCTTGAAAGGGGATCAAACAACATGAGTGAAACCTACTCCATACCCAATGCAGGCCATGATCAGGATCGGTCTGGCGAATCTCAGGATCAACGCGACCATAATAACAATAATAGCAGTCGAGGAAGACAGCAGTCGGGCAAAATACATACGCCGCTTATTCCTTTTGCACTCGAATTGGGATTTTTTGCAGGCTTGCTCTGGGGATTACTGCGCTGGTTGTTTTATACGTTACATTTTACGGTAGTCGCACCGGCATTTTTGGCAGAGCCTTTTTTTAAACATTCGTTCATGAAAACAACGGCGGGACATCTGGTGGGTTTATTGTTTTTTATCGCATTATCCGTTGTAGCGTCACTGGTGTACACATTGATGTTGCGTAGGTATAAGGGGCCTGCGCCCGGCATCGTTTACGGCTTGGTATGGTGGGTTATTTTATTCGTGTTGATAGGTCCCAAGCTTGGAATGATGAATCCGCTTTATCGTTTAACCTGGAACTCCATTTATACGGAAATTTGTGTATTTATACTGTGGGGATTATTTATCGGATACACCGTTGCTGTTGAGTATACGGACGAGAGAAAGCGCGAGCCTGAGAAAGCTGGGGACTGAGCACAACAAAAACTTCTCAAGCGGCTATCGCCTGTGTTAAAATAGCATTTGGTTATTTGACAGAGGGGAGCGGGATGAAAGATGAAGAATGACCGGGTGTTAAAGCTGCGGCAGGCGCTGGGCGAGCATGATCTGCGGGCTATATTGATTACAAGCCCTGTCAACCGCCGATATTTGACAGGATTCACTGGTTCGTCGGGTTATGTGCTGATTACGGAATCTCACAGCTATCTGCTGACCGACTTTCGTTATATGACACAGGCGGCCGAACAAGCGGCAGGCTTTACGGTGGTGCAGCACGCTGCGCAAGTCATGGAAACGGTGAAAGAGCTGTTGTCCTCCCATCAGATCGGCGAAACAGGCTTCGAGCAGGATCATGTATCTGTTGCGACGCATAAAGCTTACAGTGAAGATTTGTCCCCTGTTACATTGATTCCGGTATCGGGAATTGTAGAAAAGCTACGGGTGTACAAGGATGCGGAAGAACTGGAAGTGATGCAGCGGGCGGCGGATTTGGCAGATGCTACATTTGCACACATTTTGCCTTACATCAAACCGGGTGTCAGCGAGCGTGAGCTGGATCTGGAAATGGAATTCTTCATGCGCAAGCAGGGAGCTACGTCTTCCTCCTTTGACACGATTGTGGCATCCGGGGTTCGTTCGGCACTGCCTCACGGTGTAGCTAGCTCCAAGTTGGTACAAGCGGGCGAACTGATTACGTTTGATTTCGGTGCGTTGCTGGATGGCTATTGCTCCGATTTGACACGTACAGTAGCTACACAAGGGGATTTGTCGCCGCAGCTACGTGAGATCTACGATATTGTGCTCAAGGCGCAGCTTCACGCGTTGGAACATATTAAGCCGGGCATGACGGGCCGAGAAGCGGATGCGCTGACACGGGATATTATTGCAAGCCATGGCTATGGAGACAATTTCGGACACAGCACAGGTCATGGTTTGGGTCTGGAAGTCCATGAATCCACGCGTCTGTCGAAGGCGAGCGATGATATTTTGGAGCCTGGCATGGTTGTAACGGTTGAACCAGGTATTTATGTACCTGGATTGGGCGGCGTACGGATCGAGGATGATATCGTTATTACAGATAGCGGCATCAAGGTATTAACACATTCAAGCAAAGAATTTACAGTCGTTTAATAACGATAACAGTCCTGTAGGAGGGGTATTTTAGTGATTAACGTTAATGATTTCAAAACAGGCTTGACCGTCGAGGTAGACGGAGATATTTTTACAGTGCTGGACTTCCAACACGTAAAACCAGGTAAAGGTGCGGCATTCGTGCGCTCCAAGCTGAAAAACCTGCGTAACGGCAACACGGTTGAACGTACATTCCGTGCGGGTGAAACGATTGGCCGCGCGCAAATTGAAAACCGTGGTGTGTCCTATCTCTATGCGAGCGCAGACGAGCATACATTCATGGACAACGAAACATACGATCAATTCAATCTTTCCAGTGATCAACTGAAATGGGAACTTAACTTCCTGCAAGAAAACATGAATGTAAACATCATTAGCTATAATGGTGAAATTCTCGGGATTAACCTGCCTAACAGCGTAGAGCTGAAGGTTATTGACACGGAGCCGGGCATTAAAGGCAACACCGCTACAGGTGCTACCAAAAATGCTAAAGTTGAAACAGGACTAAATGTTCAGGTTCCTTTGTTTATCAACCAGGATGATGTACTACTGATTGATACACGCGATGGTAAATACATTTCCCGCGCATAGAATGGTCTAGCTTCGTTATATCCTCTGTCCTTGTCAAGGGCAGGGGATTATTTGTTATGAACAACTGTTATTAAAAAACATTGGCTCCGCACAGCACTTTCGTATTATACTGTACTAAAGTTATGCCGTAGGATGTCACGTTCAAAGTCGGTTGTGCCATCTCAAGGTTACATACTGTTGAGTCTGAGGGAGTGAATATCGTTGTCTTTGTATGTCATGAAATTCGGAGGCAGTTCCGTCGGTGATACGGAGCGCATGAAACGCGTGGCAAAACGCGTTGTTGAGAAACAGAGTGAAGGGCATCAATGTGTAGTTGTTGTTTCTGCGATGGGGGATACAACAGACGAACTGATCGACCAGGCCAAATTGCTGAATGAGCAGTTGCCTGCACGTGAATTGGATATGCTGATGACGACTGGCGAGCAAATTTCGATTGCATTGTTGTCGATGGCTATTCAGCAGTTGGGACATGAGGCGGTATCGTTTACGGGATGGCAGGCTGGTTTCCGTACCGAATCCGAGCACGGTCGGGCGAGAATTACGGACATCCAACCTCAGCGGGTACTGGATGCACTAAGCAGTAATAAAATTGTCGTGGTTGCGGGTTTCCAGGGGATGTCTGCTGAAGGAGATATTACGACGCTGGGACGTGGTGGTTCTGACACAACGGCGGTTGCGCTGGCGGCGGCGATCCAGGCGGATGCTTGCGAAATTTACACGGATGTGGATGGCATATATTCTACAGATCCACGGATCGTGAAGGTTGCCCGTAAGCTGAAAGAAATTTCCTATGATGAAATGTTGGAATTAGCCAATCTGGGTGCGGCAGTGTTGCATCCGCGTGCGGTAGAATATGCGAAACATAACCGGGTACCGCTGATTGTGCGGTCCAGTTTTAACCATAATGAAGGAACGGTCGTAAAGGAGGATGCAGTAATGGAGCAGGGCGTAGTAGTCAGTGGGATTGCATATGATAAAAATGTAGCAAGAATCAGTATTTTGGGCGTAGTCGATACTCCTGGTGTATTGGCGAAAGTATTCGGAACGCTGGCGGGAGCCAAAATTGATGTAGACATTATTGTGCAAAGCGGTGTTGAGGCTGGCAAAGCAGACTTTTCCTTTACAGTGGCTCTAACGGATCGCGAAGCAGCTTTGAAGACGTTGGAAGGCATTCGCACAGAGCTTCCATACCGTGAAGTGACGTCTGAAGAAAACCTCGTCAAAGTATCCATCGTAGGTGCAGGTATGGTCAGCCATCCAGGCGTTGCAGCGCAAATGTTTGCTGTGTTGGCAGAACAAGGCGTGAGCATTAAAATGGTAAGCACATCTGAAATCAAGGTATCGTGTGTGATCGAGGCTGGCAAACTCCATGGGGTTATTCAGGCGCTGCATACAGCGTACAATCTGGATACTGAGGAGCAAGCATTTGTAGGTGGACCGCAGGACCGTCGGTAATTGAATGGGAATATTGCGCCTCCTAAATTCATAGTTTTATAATCATAGAATATAGCGGTAGGTAAGAGGTTGTTTTTTCAGCGAGTGATGGGCTGAAGGGCAGCCTCTTTTATTGTGAATCTATTGTTTTTGTTCCAGGGTATCCCTTAGCCGTCAAGGCTTCGGGGTGCCTTTTTTGATTTTTGCAGATTCCATGAAGGAGCTTTAGGTGGCGGGGAATATGTTTGTTAAAGGCGGATAGGAGCTTTGAAATCAACGACTAGGTTTTCGATATATTTTCGGCATAAAAAGCGAGAGTCGGCCATAGACTTGTCTTAAAGAAAAAGGACAACTGTGAGGGGGCGGCATCGGTATGGAATGGCTGGAGTTATTTCCCGAACCGTTGCACGGTATACTCGGAAAGCTTCCGGAAACGATATTCAAGCAACTGGAGGAAATTCGGGTCCGGGAAGGAAGGCCGCTGGAAATTAATACAAATGGTGAACACCATTTTGTAACGTCCGCCGGTCGGCTGACTTTGAACCATATGGAAGCCTATAAGCCGGACCGGGAGGATGCCCACCGTTTGCTGGATTTTATCAGCAATCATTCCCTGTACACCATGGAGGAGGAGCTTCGCAAAGGGTTTATTACCATTCCCGGGGGTCACCGGATCGGGTTGGCGGGGAGAACGGTGCTTAGCAGGGGGCGAGTGGAGCATTTGAGGGATATAAGCAGCTTTAATGTAAGAATTGCCCGGGCGATTCCCGGTATAGCTGATCGCATATTGCCTTATGTAGCGGATCGAAAATCCGGTAAAATCCTTCATACCCTCATCTTGTCCCCGCCTCAGCATGGCAAAACAACACTGCTTAGGGACTTGGCCCGGCAACTAAGCTACGGGGGGCTGGAAAGCAATGGGGGGCGTCGAAGCGGGCTCAAAGTAGGCATTATAGATGAACGTTCGGAGATTGCCGGCAGTCACAAGGGCATTCCCGGTTTTGATGTTGGACCTCGAACCGACGTATTGGATGGATGTCCGAAAGCAGAAGGCATGATGATGATGATTCGTTCCATGTCGCCAGATGTGCTGATCGTCGATGAAATCGGCCGACCTGAGGATGCCGAAGCGGTGCGTGAAGCGCTTCATGCGGGGATCGCAGTCATTGCTTCCGCACATGGACGTGATGTGGCTGAAATGGCGACCCGGCCTGCTTTTGCCGGATTGACTACAGGACAGGAGCTGTTTCAGCTCTACGTCATGCTGGAGCGGACGAGCCGGGGCGTCTCCTTCCGGCTGGCAGATGCCAAACAGCGCAGGCTGACACTGTCTGGGGAAGGGCAGAACGGAGGCATATCTTATGCTTAAGCTGCTGGGTGCCGCGTTGGTTATACTCGCCGCTACGCTGGCTGGCTGGCAGCGGGCAAGGCAGTTTGCGCTGAGGCCGCGGCAGATCAGAGAGCTGATTCTCGCGCTGCAAAGGCTGACCACCGAGGTTTCCTACGGGGTGTCACCGCTACCGGATGCTTTTGCCAAGACGGGAGAGCCGTTGCGGGAGCCGCTGCGAACCTTGTTCAAGCAAGCCTCACACTGGATGCACCCCTCCTTTGGGCTGACCGCCAGAGAAAGCCTGCATAAAGCGATTGAAGCCTCGTGGAGCCGCTCCAGTATGCAGCAGGCCGAGAAGGAAGCGATGCGGCAGCTTGCTTACAGTCTCGGAACCAGCGACCGTGAAGACCAGATCAAGCACATTGCGCTAACCATCCAGCAGCTATCCCATGAGGAAGCGCAGGC
Organism: Paenibacillus sp. RC21; assembly: GCF_044907935.1. Taxonomy (NCBI): domain Bacteria; kingdom Bacillati; phylum Bacillota; class Bacilli; order Caryophanales; family Paenibacillaceae; genus Paenibacillus; species Paenibacillus sp. RC21. Next base: position 350,526 of record NZ_JBIYCS010000002.1, on the reverse strand, counting down.
GCAGGCGGATCAGGTGAGATACGAGCGCATGAGCAGAAGCCTGGGACTGCTGATCGGAGCATTGATCGTCATTTTGATCTATTAGCGGGGTGCTCGAATGAATTTAGAAGTGAACGCTATTTTTCAGATTGCCGGAATTGGCATTATTATCGCCATGATTCATACCGTACTCAAGCAAATGGGCAAAGAAGACATGGCCCACTGGGTAACGGTCATCGGCTTTGTTGTGGTGCTGTTCATGGTGGTACGAATGCTGGATAACCTTCTGCAAGAGATCAAATCTATCTTTCTTTTTCAGTAGGTGGACACATGGAAATCATTCAGGTGGTCGGCTTCGCCCTGATTGCCACAGTTCTTATTTTGGTCATTAAGGAACAGAAGCCGATGTTTGCTTTTCTGATTGCGACAGCCGCGGGAATCGTCATTTTTTTACTGTTGATTGGCAAGATTGGGTCCGTAGTTGCTGTGCTGGAGCGTCTGGCAAGGTCATCTGGCATGGATATGATTTATTTTAAAACCGTGCTGAAAATTATCGGTATCGCTTATATTGCCGAATTTGGAGCGCAGGTGGTTCGGGATGCGGGACAAGACGGGATTGCCTCCAAAATTGAGCTTACAGGAAAGGTGCTCATTATGGTGCTGGCGATCCCGATTATCAGCATTATCATTGACACGATTCTGAAGCTGATGCCCGCCTGAGGGGGTGATGCCATGAAAAGGCTGGAGGGCATGCCGAATCTCAAAGTGGTTGCCATTTTGCTGCTATGTCTCTGGTGTGCCTCGGCTGTGGTCATGTTTGCAGATACACCTGCGAATGAATGGATCAGACAACAGGCGGAGCAGATGCCCAAAGATGAGGTAGAGCATTATTGGGACGGGCTGATGCAGCAATATGGCGGATTTTTCCCTGATCAGAAAACGCCTTCCTTCATGGATATGCTGCTTCCGGGCGGTGAAGGGTTCAGCATTAAAGGTGTATTGAGCGCCATAGCCGACTTTTTCATCCACGAAATTCGGGTGAATGCCAAGCTGCTCGTCACCATTGTCATGCTCAGCATTATGAGTATGGTGCTGGAAACTCTGCAAAGTGCTTTTGAAAGTAATCAGGTCAGCAAAGTCGCCTACGCCATTGTCTACATGGTCATTATCATCCTGGCGATTAACAGCTTTAGTGTAGCGATCGGTTATGCAAAGGAAGCCATTGACAGCATGATTCAGTTTATGATGGCGATGCTGCCCCTGCTGTTTACCATGCTGGCTTCGATGGGCAACGTCGTAACGGTTTCGGTCACCCACCCGCTGATTGTATTTATGATCAACACGGTCGGGACGGTCATTCATACGCTGGTGTTCCCGCTGCTGTTCTTCTCGGCGGTGTTGTATCTGGTCAACTCACTGACAGGCAAATACAAGCTGACCCAGTTAGCCGATCTGCTGCGTAACGCCGGAGTGGGGGTGCTGGGGGTGCTTTTGACCATTTTTCTGGGTGTCATTTCCGTACAGGGCTTGACGTCGTCTGTAACTGACGGATTAACGATCCGCACGGCCAAGTATATTACAGGCAGTTTTGTTCCGGTGGTTGGCAAGGCGCTGGCAGATGCGACAGATACGGTCATTTCGGCTTCGTTGCTCGTGAAAAATGCCATTGGTCTGGTGGGAGTCATCATTATCCTGTTCCTCTGCGCCTTCCCTGCCCTCAAGATTCTAACGCTGGCCCTGATCTATAAAGTCACAGCAGCAATTATGCAGCCTTTGGGAGATACGCCTATTGTGGAATGCCTGGACGCAATCGGTAAAAGCATGATTTATGTCTTCGCAGCGCTGGCGGCAGTGGGTTTAATGTCCTTCCTTGCGATTACGGTCATGCTCGCGGCAGGCAATATGACAGTCATGATGAGGTGAGAGAATGATCGGAAATCAAACGGAGGGAGGGGAGTGACGTGACCTGGCTGGGAGGCTGGCTTAAGGAACTGGTGCTGATTGTGCTGCTGGCTTCTTTTATCGATATGATCTTGCCAAGCCGTTCCATGGAAAGGTATGTCAAGCTCGTACTCAGCCTGCTTATTCTACTGACGCTGCTCTCTCCGGTCGTGCGTTTGCTGAGTACCAGTCCCTCTGAGCTTCTGGGGCGCGCGTTTGATCTTCAACGTCAGGCAGAGACGGGTAAGGGCGAACCAACATTGGAGGAAATATTGGCAAAAGGCAACAAGTTGAAGCAGCAACAGGAGCAAAGCTCCATGCAATGGGCTGGCCAAGAGGTCGCCAAGGAAATCAAGGGACAGCTGGAGCAAAGTACCGGGTTAGCAATTCAATCGGTTCAGGTTACGCTTGCTCAGATGAAGCAGGGAGCGTCCGATCTGGAGGCTGGAACGGGGATTCAGTCGGTTGTGGTTAAGTTGGCGGAGCAGCAGTCTGGGCGTAAGGAGAAAAACACGAATGTCCCGCCAGATTTGGACTCCAAGCCGATTATGGTAGAGCCTGTCGCTGAAAAAGCAGTAAATATCCGCATAGAGCCAACACCTGTAAAAGCATCGGACCAAGAGAAGGGAACGTTAGAGGGTGCCAACAACCATGCGGAAGGCTCTGATGTTGAAAAGACAGCAGATACGCAAGCTTTCGGTTTAATTACGGGACTGTTGCACGAAAAATGGGGTGTCGACAGCAAAAATGTGCAGGTACTTTCTTCGCAGGACGGTACACATGAATGGTAACAGGAGGTGAGCAGAAATGGGCAAATGGATGAAAAAGCTGGAGCAATGGATGGGCGGGGGGGCAGACGGGCCCAAAAGGTTCAATTCATTTCGCTGGCTGCTTATTCTCGGTCTTATCGGGGTCGCGATCATGCTTTTTAACTCGTTTGTCAATGTGAAAAAGGTGGACCCGGAAAACGTGGGGCGGGAGCCGCCTGGAGTGATGAAAAATGAACCCGCACTTCAGACAACGGGGGGGGAGGAAAGTTCCTTTGCCGGAATTGAGAAGGTGTTCGAAGATAATATGAAGCAGATGCTGGAGCAGATTGTTGGTGTAGGAACCGTCGATGTCATGGTTACAGTTGACTCCACCGAGGAAGTCATCGTTCAACGTAATGTGAAGGATATGCAGGAAGAAAATAACGAGACGGATGCCAATGGCGGTCAGCGACATACCACTCAATATACACGCGATGGAGAGATTGTCACCTATGAATCGTCAGGAGGTCAGCACACCCCGATTGTTACAAAAAAAGTAAAGCCGCAGGTGAGGGGAGTGCTGGTGGTGGCGATGGGAGCAGAAAACCCCACCGTGAAGCAGTTGATTGTGGATGCCGTACAGAAGGGACTCAATGTGCCTTCCTATAAAATTTCAGTCGTCCCGCGCAAGCAGGGATAGATTGAAATCCTAATCAGGGATAAATGAAATCCTAATTTAATGATATTGGAGGACGGAACATGAATAACAAAAGACAAACCGTTTGGCTGGTGTCCATGTTGAGTTTAATGGTCGTGCTGTCTGCGTACTATCTGTTTACGGAGGACTCCAGCCCGGCTAACCCGCCTGTGGCGGACAGTGAGCAAGTGAGCAAGGTTAAGCAGGATACCGCCCAGGAAGCGACAGGTAAGGCAGAAGAGCAATTAAACGAGCTGAAAGTGAATGAAGTGGTAACTAATGGAGAAGTAACCGGAGAAGGAACTGCCTCTTCCGCGAAGACGGACACGGCTGCCGCAACGGATCCTGCTACCGAATCTACTACAGGCGAAAATAAAGATACGGCCGCTGCCCAGGCTACTGAGTCTGCTAAATCGGATCAAAATACTACTGCTACCGTGCCGGATACTGCGGCAAAAAGTGACGACAAAACAGCATCCACTGCGAAAACGGACCAGCAGGTGCTCGATCAGGTGGCAACGGAACAAGCCGCGAAGCCAACGGCCGCTGCTGTTATCGACAACTACTTGCTGGAGCGGGATGTGGCGAATCAAAAGAAGAATGATGAGCTGACGACTGCAATGAACGATAGCACTGCCAAGAAAGCCGCAGAAGCACAAAAAGAATTGCATGTGCTGGAAGACAAACAGGCGAAAATCACTGGAATTGAGGAAGAGCTTCAACAGCAGTTCGCCAATGCGGTGGTTCGTGAGGAAGATGCTGATAAATACAAGGTAGTGGTTCTGAGTGAAAAACTGGATGCCAAGCAAGCGGTAACGATCGTCGATAAGGTCATGAAAGAACTGAACGTAACACAGGACAAGATCAGCGTCCAGTATGTTACACAATAAGACAAAAATCGAGAAAAAGCCCGGATTTCTGCACATTTCCGGGCTCTTTCTATTTTTAATGATTGTGATATAATACATAAAGCTGTTTCAACAATGTTATCAGCAACCGGCAAAATGCTGAAGGAGTGATTAATAGAGATGTTCAAATTAAGCGAGATTAAGGAATTGATCAAGCTGGTGGATGAAACGTCTGTACATGAGCTTGAAATTGAAAATGAAGGAACTCGCCTGTTGATCCGTAAACCGGGCAAAAGCGAGATCGTTACGGTACAGGCTCCTGTGGCAGCACCTACTTATACGGTGGCACCACAAGCTGCTATTCCGAATCCACAAGCACAGTCCGATGCAGGACATGCATCTGTTGAGGAGACTAAGGAATATGCAAGCAATCTACATAAAATCGTATCTCCGATGGTGGGCACTTTCTATAGTTCTTCATCCCCGGATACGGCTTCGTATGTGAGTATCGGCAGTAAAGTAGGCGAGAAAACAACGGTGTGTATTATTGAGGCGATGAAGCTGATGAACGAGCTGGAAGCTGAAGTGAAGGGCGAAATTGTGGAAATTTTGGCCGAAAACGGACAGTTGGTCGAGTATGGCCAGCCATTGTTCCTTGTGAAACCGGAGTAATACGCTCGCTTGTACCCTCTGTTTTGAGGGTTCAGCCAGGCTGCTCCCAGGGAGGATAAAGTCATGACATTTCAAAAAGTATTGATTGCGAATCGTGGGGAAATTGCGGTTCGTATCATTCGCGCTTGCCGCGAAATGAATATTTCGACGGTTGCCGTATATTCGGAAGCCGACAAGGATTCGTTACATGTGCGTCTCGCAGATGAGGCTTACTGTATCGGACCGACGCTGTCCAAGGACAGCTACCTGAATTTTACGAACTTGATGAGCGTTGCGACATTGACTGAATGTGATGCGATTCATCCAGGTTACGGATTTTTAGCTGAAAACGCCGACTTCGCTGAAATTTGCGAATCTTGCAATATTACATTTATTGGTCCTTCTCCAGAAGCGATTAACAAAATGGGGGATAAGGCTGTTGCCAAGCAGACGATGAAGGATGCCGGGGTTCCGGTCATTCCGGGTTCGGACGGGCTGGTGGAGGATTTGCAGGATGCCATTACCATTGCTCGCGATATTGGCTATCCGGTAATCATCAAGGCCACAGCAGGTGGCGGCGGTAAAGGTATCCGTATCGCCGAGGATGAGGATAATCTTATTCAACAAATTACTACCGCCCAGCAGGAAGCGCAAAAAGCGTTTGGTAACGCAGGTGTGTATCTGGAAAAATATTTGACCGGTATGAAGCACGTGGAGATTCAGATCATAGCGGACAAGCACGGCAATGTTGCGCATCTGGGCGAACGGGACTGCTCTGTGCAGCGCCGTCGTCAGAAGCTGCTGGAGGAAGCGCCGTGTCCTGTACTTTCGCAGGATGTGCGTGAAGAAATGGGCCAGGCAGCCGTTCGTGCGGCTTTGGCTGTACAATATTCCGGTGCGGGAACGCTGGAATTTTTGCTTGGACCGGATAATCAATTTTATTTTATGGAAATGAACACACGTATTCAGGTAGAACATCCCGTAACGGAGATGATTACCGGTGTGGATTTGATTAAGGAAATGATTTTGGTCGCTGAGGGGCATCCGCTTTCCTTTACACAGGAAGAAGTCACCATCAATGGATGGGCGATGGAGTGCCGTATTAACGCCGAGGACCCGGATCGCAATTTTATGCCTGCACCGGGTAAAATCGGATTTTATCTGCCTCCAGGCGGCCCAGGGGTACGCGTAGACAGCGCAGCTTATCCGGGCTACAGCATTCCTCCTTATTATGACTCCATGATTGCCAAATTGATTGTGTGGGCGCCTACACGTCAGGAAGCGATTGCCAAAATGAAGCGGGCTCTGTCCGAATTTGCTATTGAAGGCATACCGACAACGATTTCTTTTCATCAACGTTTGTTGGAGCATCCGACCTTCGTCAAGGGCGATTTTGATATTAAATTTTTGGAGGAAAACGAAGTTTAATCGGTATATTTCCTTAGTTTGTCATAATGAACGCCAAATGATATAGTATGGATAATAAGTGAGCATGTCTGCTTTGAAATCCAAAGCTGAAGTGAAACTTATTTTGACCGAAAGGTGTTGAAGGTATGAGCACAGTGCCAACCGAATTCGAGCGTACGGAAATTGGGGAGATTCAGATTGCCCCGGAGGTTATTGAAGTCATTGCCGGACTGGCAACCGTTGAGGTGCCGGGCGTAGCGGGAATGAGTGGCGGATTTGCAGGCGGGTTTGCCGAACTACTGGGCCGCAAAAATTTGTCCAAAGGTGTAAAAGTGGAAGTCGGACAGCGTGAAGCAGCTGTAGACGTCTCCGTCATTATCGAGTACGGTAACCGTCTGCCTGAGGTGGCTGCTGCTATTCAGCAGAACGTTAAGCGTTCCATTGAAACCATGACAGGTCTTAACGTTGTTGAAGTGAACGTGCAAATTCATGATGTTCAATTCAAAAGTGCCGAAAAAGTAGAAGAGCCGGAAGTTCTGGGCGCCGGACGGGTTAAATAGAGCGATACTTTGTACAAACCCCCGACCCTTAAGGGTCGAGGGTTTACTCTAATTTAAGGAGGCTGTGCGTTTCGTGGCTAAAGTTATGGACAGACTTCTGCTGTTCTTGTACAGCTTAAGTATCGGAATTATTTCCATTCTCGCCATCCTCCTCCTGAGCGGGGCCATTCCGTATGCCTTAAGCATTCAGGATGAGCGGATTGTGTGGTTTACCAGCTTGATTATTGCTGGAGTGCTGCTGCTTTTGAGTCTCCGGATTTTCTATATCTCCATTCGCCGGAACCAAACGGTACAGCATTCTATAGATCAACGAACGGAGTACGGTGACATTCAGATTTCAGTGGATACCATCGAAAATCTGTGTCTCAAAGCGGCCTCCAGATTTCGTGGGATACAGGATTTGAAAGCACGTATTCGCGTGCTGGAATCGGGACTTGATATTACGATTCGGGCGGTTGTGGACGGGGAAAGTTCTATTCCGGTGTTAACCTCCGAGGTACAAAAGGGGGTACACGACCATGTGGAAGAAATTACGGGAATTCCTGTGTCCAATGTGTCTGTGTACATCGCCAATGTTTCTCAGTCACCAAGCTTTAAGAGTCGTGTGGAATAGAGGTGATTTTCCCTGATGCCCTGGAAAGAAATATGGGGAAGTTACAAGGGCCGGATCACAGGGATTACGGCCGGCATTTTTTTCGGGTTTATTTATTTGTGGGCAGGCTTTTGGAATATGTTGTTCTTTGCATTGATGGTGTTCATCGGATATACGCTAGGAAGACGTAGCGACGCAGCGCTTGGTTCCCTCCTCCCTTGGAAGGAATGGAGCGACTGGCTGTCGCAACGTTGGCGTCCTTTTAAATGAACCCTGTGATACGCTTTCTCCAAAATAGAGCTGTAGCTTCTTTGCGCCCAACGTTTTGGAGGATGCGTTCACAGGTTTTTTTGTGGAATTGGTTAAAATGAAAAAATAGATACAGGCAAGCGTAGGAGGCAGGGCATGAAAAGACGTCTGGCGAGGGAAATAGCGGTACAAAGCATGTACCATATGGAAATGAATGAAGTGGATGCAGCAGCAGCAGTAGATATGTTGCTCCAGGAAGCGGCAGAGGATAACGAAGCGGAAGTAGTCATAAAAAATGCAGCAGTGTTAAGGGCTTACGTATTGGAGCATGTACGGGGTACCTGGGAACACAAGGAAGCGATTGACAAACTTCTGGTGGATTATCTTAAAGGCTGGCAGATCAGCAGACTTTCACGCGTGGATCGCCAAATTTTGAGACTGGCGGCATATGAAATGATTTTCCGTGAGGATGTTCCAGCTAAAGTTGCAGTCAATGAAGCGATTGAATTGTCCAAGCATTTTGGCACCGAGGAGTCGGGTAAATTTGTCAACGGTGTTCTGGGACGGATTATACAAGAGCTGGAGCAACTGAAAGCACAGTTTTAAGTTGAGATTATTTTACTCAGGTTGGAGAGTGGTTAATATGTCAGCACCGATCATTGATGGCAAACAAATCTCTAAGGATATTCGCGCAAGCATTCAGCAGGAGGTTGTCCGTCTGAAGGAGCACAACTTTCAGCCTGGACTGGCTGTCGTACTGGTAGGTGAAGATCCTGCTTCTCAGGTGTATGTTAGAAACAAGGAAAAGGCATGTCATGATCTCGGTTATTATTCCGAGGTACATCGGTTGGCAGCGGATACTTCACAGGAAGCATTGCTGGAGCTGGTGGACAAGCTGAATCTCCAAAGTAATATTCACGGGATTCTGGTACAGCTTCCGTTGCCCAAACACATTCATGAAAAAGCAGTCATTGACGCCATTGCAGTCGAGAAGGATGTGGATGGATTCCATCCGGTGAACGTGGGGAATCTGGTCATCGGTGATGATAGTCTCCTGCCTTGTACTCCTGCTGGTGTCATTGAGCTGATCAAGCGTGCGGGGGTAGAAATTGCGGGTAAGCATGCGGTGGTCATTGGTCGCAGTAATATCGTGGGCAAGCCGGTATCGCTGCTGTTGCAGCGCGAAAATGCTACGGTGACCATGTGTCACTCTCGTACGGCGAATATCGCCGAGCTGAGTCGGCAAGCGGATATTTTGGTGGTTGCCATCGGAAAAGCCAACTTTATTGATGCTTCGTTCGTGAAGCCTGGAGCGGTAGTCATTGATGTAGGCATGAATCGTCTGGAGAGCGGAAAACTGGCGGGTGACGTTGATTTTGAGAGCGTGAAGCAAGTATGTGGTCCGATTACCCCTGTTCCCGGCGGTGTAGGTCCAATGACGATTACCATGCTGATGCAAAATACGCTCGTAGCGGCCAAGCGGTCGCACGGTTTGGCATAAGGGCGGTTGTCTGTGGCTGAACAGCGTATTTACTCTATTAAGGACTTGAATCGCTATATCCGGATGAAGCTGGAATCGGATCAGGTGCTGTCCGACGTATGGATACGTGGGGAAATTTCTAATTTTACGCATCATTCGAGTGGTCACATGTACTTTACACTCAAGGATGAGGGCAGCCGCATCCGTTCGATTATGTTTGCAACCCATAATCAGCGGCTTCCCTTCGTACCAAAGGAAGGTACGCGTGTTATTGCCCGGGGAAACGTATCTGTGTACGAACGGGATGGACAATATCAATTTTATGCAACCCAGATGCAGCCTGATGGCGTCGGAAGTCTCTACCTTGCATATGAGCAGCTCAAGCAAAAGCTGGATGTTGAAGGGCTGTTCGACAGCGCTCGCAAGCGCAATCTGCCTGCTCACCCTACGACAATCGGTGTCATTACTTCACCAACCGGAGCTGCCGTACGCGATATTATCACGACGCTTCAACGGAGATATCCGCAGGCTGGAATTATGTTATATCCTGTGCTTGTGCAGGGAAAAGGTGCTGCTCCCGCTATTGTTAAGGCGATTGAAGCCATGAACCGTATGCAGGAGGTTCAGGTGATGATCGTCGGGCGGGGCGGTGGCTCTTTGGAGGAGTTATGGGCGTTTAACGAGGAAGCGGTTGCGCGTGCCATTTTTGCATCGGGGATTCCGGTCATTTCGGCTGTTGGTCATGAAACGGATTTTACGATCGCGGATTTTGTGGCCGATTTGCGTGCGGCTACGCCGACCGCTGCCGCCGAGCTGGCTGTGCCTCATCAGCAAGAGTTGCGAGATCAGCTGCTCCAGCGGGAACAGCGATTACGCAACGCGCTCCGTCAACGGCTGGAAACCAGCCGTGAACGGTTGATCCGGCTTCGGCGCTCCCCGGTGCTGCTGCACCCGCGCCGCTATATGCTACAGCATGCGGAGCGGATGGATATGTTGCATCAGCGGCTCATCCGTGCAGCAGGTAACCGTTCGCGCTTGAACGCAGAGAAGAACGCGCGTATGCGTCAGGTGCTGGAGCGGTTTAACCCGCGCGAACAAATCCGGTCGGCCCGCAAGCAGACAGATGCGGCACAGCGTCAGCTGGAGACTGCAATGCGTGCTATTACCAAGACGGGACGACAGCAGCTGCACGCGGGTATTCGTCAGTTGGATGCACTTAGCCCGCTCAAGGTCATGTCGCGAGGCTACAGCCTTGTGTATGATGAGCAAGAGAAACGGCTGATCAAGTCGCTAAAAGACGTACAGCCGGGAGATTCCATTAAGATTAAAGTGAGTGACGGGCAGTTGGACTGCCAAGTATGGGGAATGAAGGAGGACGCGAAGCACGGTGGCGAATGAAACGGAATTGAATTTTGAAGCGGCCATGGCCGCTCTTGAAGAAATTGTCGGACAACTGGAGCACGGAGACGTTCCTCTGGAGCAAGCCATTGATCTGTTCCAGCGTGGCATGAAGCTGTCTCAGCTTTGCAGTCAGAAGCTGGAGCAAGTTGAACGTAAAATTGAAATGATTGTGGAAGAGGATGGAGATTTGCGCAAGAAGCCTTTCGGCAGCGGGTTAGATGAAAACGGTGGTGAAGGCGTTGAATAGATCGTCGTTCAAGGAATATTTGACCGGGACGGTGGACGCGGTTTCGTCTGCATTGACCGAGCAATTCCCAGCTCATTGGAGCATTCCCGCCGTTCTCCGTGAATCCATGAATTATTCACTCACCGCAGGCGGAAAACGCCTGCGGCCTCTGCTTGTGATCGCAGCTGCCGAAGCATTCGGCGGAAGCCGGGAGGCCGCGTTACCAGTAGCATGTGCGGTAGAAATGGTACATACGTACTCCCTGATTCACGACGACTTACCAGCCATGGATGATGATGATTATCGCCGGGGCAAACTGACGAATCATAAGGTATACGGTGAGGCGGTTGCTGTACTTGCAGGGGATGCATTGCTGACCCATGCCTTTCATAGCGTCGTACAAGCAGGTCGGCGTCACGGGGTTTCCTCCGATGCGCTACTGTCCATCGTGGAGGAGCTGTCCGAAATGAGCGGGGCACGGGGCATGGTAGGCGGTCAGGTCGCGGATATGTCCGGCGAGCAGGGGATGACAGGTATCGAGGAACTGGAATACATCCATCTCCATAAAACCGCAGATTTGATCATTTTCTCCCTCTTGGCAGGTGGACGGATCGGCGGAGCGGACAAGAATCAATTAGAAGCGCTTCGCCAATTTGGACGAGACCTGGGTTTGGCTTTTCAAATTCAGGACGATATACTGGATCTTATAGGCGATGAGAGCAAAATGGGTAAAAAAACGCAAAGTGATGTTGTACAGGAAAAGGTAACTTATCCGTTTTTTATCGGTATGGAGGCATCCCAGCAGCAAGTAGAGAAACTCACGGCATCTGCCAAAAAAGCGTTAATAGAAGGCGGTATACCGGATTCGTCGCGTTTGCTAGAGATTGCGGACTATCTTATGAAGCGTGATCATTAGTGCGGTTAAGGCATCATTGGCTTGTCTAGTGTTTAAGCAAGGTCACAAAGTGTGATATAATATTTGTTAACTTTACACACAAACTTGAAGGAAAGCGGGGAGATATGCGTGCTGCTTCCACACATAAAGCAACCGGGCGATCTGAAATCACTGTCGGTTGAGGAGCTGGCTTCTCTAGCCGAGGAAATCAGGAGCTTTTTGATTGAGAAGCTGTCCGTGACTGGGGGGCATCTGGCATCGAATCTGGGAGTGGTTGAGCTCACAATCGCCCTGCATTACTGCTATAACAGCCCGAAGGACAAGATGATTTATGACGTTGGGCATCAGGCCTACGTACACAAAATATTGACAGGGCGAATGGATCGGTTTGATACTCTTCGTCAGCGTGATGGACTTTGTGGATTTGTAAAAAGAAGCGAAAGCGAGCATGATGTCTGGGAAGCTGGTCATAGCAGCACATCTCTGTCAGCCGCAATGGGGATGGCTTTGGCACGAGATTTGAAGGGCGAGGACAATAAAGTTATTGCGTTGATCGGAGATGGAGCATTAACCGGAGGCATGGCCTTTGAAGCGTTGAACCATATTGGTCATGAACGTAAAAATTTGATGGTCATTCTGAATGACAACGAAATGTCGATAGCGCCGAATGTTGGGGCCATGCATAATTATTTGAGCAAAATCCGCTCGGACCGTCATTATTTGCGAGCAAAGGATGAGCTGGAAGTTTTGCTGAAAAAAATACCTGCTATCGGCGGTAAACTTGCCAAATCGGCTGGCCGTGTTAAGGACAGTCTTAAATATATGATGGTGCCGGGCGTGCTGTTTGAGGAGCTGGGGCTTACGTATCTCGGTCCGGTCGACGGACATGATTTGCCGAAGCTGATCGAAACCTTCAAGCAGGCTGATAACGTCACTGGCCCTGTGTTGGTGCATGTCGTAACCACTAAGGGCAAGGGTTACAAGCCTGCGGAGGCAGATTCACACAAATGGCACGGAATCAGTCCATACAAAATGGAATCCGGTCAGGTACTCAAGGCTGTGGGCAACCCCATGTATACGGAAATTTTCGGACGGACGCTGATTGAGCTGGCTGAAAAGGACGAACGTATTATAGCGGTTACGCCTGCCATGCCTGGTGGTTCGGGACTGGTGCCGTTTAGCAAGGAATTCCCTACACGGATGATTGATGTCGGCATTGCGGAGCAGCATGCGGCTACTATGTGTGCTGCGTTGGCAATGGAGGGGATGAAGCCGGTATTTGCGGTATACTCCACTTTTATGCAGCGTGCTTATGATCAAATTGTACATGACATTTGCCGTCATAATGCGAATGTGATGTTTGCGATTGACCGTGCCGGTTTTGTGGGGGCTGACGGAGAAACGCACCATGGCGTGTTCGACGTAGCATTTTTACGTCATATCCCCAATCTGGTGCTTATGATGCCTAAGGATGAAAACGAGCTGCGCCATATGATGAAAACAGCGCTTGATTACGACGATGGTCCGATTGCTTATCGCTATCCTCGTGTTAATGGGGTTGGTGTGCCGTTGGACACAGAACTGAAAGCTATACCCATCGGCAGTTGGGAGCTTCTCCGCAAGGGTGAGGGCTACACTGTAATCGCTTCAGGCCCGATGCTCCAGGTGGCGACAGAGGCTGCGGAGGCAATGAAACGCGAAGGCTTGCAAGTGGGTGTCGTCAATGCGCGTTTCCTTAAGCCTGTGGATGAGGATATGCTGCGTGAGCTGGCCCGCCAGCATACGAAGCTGATCGTTTTGGAAGAAGCTTCTGAAGCGGGAAGCTTGGGTAGCGCCGTGCTGGAATTTTACGCCAAAGAAGAAATGCAAAATGCACAGGTGCGTCTGATGGGGATTCCCGATATGTTTGTGGAGCATGGCTCGATCAAGGAGCAACGCGCAGAAGCGGGCCTTACCATTGAAGCTGTGTGCCTTAAGCTTCGCAAATGGGCTTCCGAGCCAGTGTATGGCATGGGACAATCGGTATAGGGGAATTTGCGACAACGTTGATATTTATGAAAAAGTATGACAAGAGCAGCGTAGCTGCCTTAAAGGGAGATTAACATGTCTGTTCCGAAGGAACGCATTGATGTATTACTTGTAGAGCAAGGCTTTTTTGAAAGCCGTGAAAAAGCCAAAGCCGCAATTATGGCAGGTCTGGTACTGGCCGACAGTGAACGGATCGAGAAGGCGGGTATGAAGGTACCACGCGACAGCGAGCTTAAAGTAAAGGGTGCAGTGCATCCATATGTAAGCCGTGGAGGGTTGAAGCTGGAAAAGGCTATCCGTCAATTCGAGCTGGATATGAAGGGCAGAACGATGCTGGATATCGGCTCATCCACCGGAGGTTTTACGGATTGTGCCCTCCAGCATGGAGCGGAGTATGTATATGCCATTGACGTGGGATATAATCAGCTGGACTGGTCCCTTCGAAATGACGAACGGGTATGCGTAATGGAGAAAACGAATTTCAGGTATATGACACCTGCAGATTTGAACGGTCCTGTACCGAATTTTGCAAGTATTGATGTTTCATTTATTTCGCTGCGCATTATTTTGCCACCATTGCTTGCGTTGCTGCGTCAGCCTGCTGACATTGTGGCTCTGATTAAGCCACAGTTTGAAGCCGGACGTGAAAAGGTGGGGAAATCCGGCGTCGTCCGCGATCCTGCAACGCACAAAGAAGTGTTGCAAACCATCCTGACGTTCTCGCACGAGCTTGGACTTTCGCTGCAAGGATTGGCTTATTCTCCTATTACCGGTGGAGAAGGCAATATTGAATTTTTGGCACATTGGCGTTTGGATAAGCCTGCTATTGCTGACCCGCAACAGGAAAGCGTTGATTTCCGTCCGTTAATTGACCTTACTGTTCAGGAAGCAGGGCAGACCTTCAATAATGGTCCGTCGCGTAAGTAACATTCAGGGGTTCTCAAGAGTTCTGTGAACTTAAGGGAACCTCTTTTTGGTGTGAGGGATTGATTAACGAACTCATGTTCGCTTATAATGAAATAACAGAAGAAAAGGGATTCCACCTTCTGTCCTAGAATATGTCCATGAGGTGATCGATTCATGGACACGCGATATGATACGGTTATCATTGTCGTGATCGGCGTAATATTAGCGGTATGGGCTTTTTACGGCCTGCGTACCTGGTTAAAGGAGCCGGGACCGCTTGTATTAAAGACTATACCGATTAACGAGGAGTTGGACGAAGGGCCTGCTGTGGACTTGCTGGAAGACGCGGGTTATAAGCTGGTGGGCGGAAAAATGAAAATACCGCTTGCTTTTAAAGTGAATGGACATACCATGTATAGCCGTTTGTTTATAGACTATGTGGCTGTGCGAAATGGTTCAACATATATGGTCAAAACGTCACGCCGCAAGAAACCGATGGAGTGGAATGGTCCTGATTTGCGGGACAGGCTTATGCCTTATCTGCTGCTTTATCCGGGCTGTGCGGGCGTATTGTACGTTGATACGGACGAACGAAATATCCGCCTTATTACATTGGCGGAAGACATCGAAGAAGAGGAATATGAGGATTAATCCATAGGAGGATTTTATGAAGGGTCAACGACATATTAAAATCAGGGAAATTATTTCACAACGGGAAATTGAAACGCAGGACGATCTGGTTGAAGCCTTACGCAAGGCTGGTTTTCAGGTCACTCAAGCCACTGTATCTAGGGACATCAAGGAACTGCTGCTTATTAAAGTTCCGATGGATGATGGCAGGTACAAATATTCGATGCCTTCAGATCAGCGATATAACCCGGCGCAGAAACTGAAACGTACATTGGTCGACAACTTTTTACATATTGATTATACGACCAATCTGATCGTGATGAAGTGTCTTCCGGGAACGGCGAACTCGATTGCTGCATTATTGGACAACATTGAATGGCCTGAAATTATGGGTACCATTAGCGGGGATGACACCATTTTGATTATTTGCCGATCAGAAGAGAACAGCGAGGCCATTGTGAATCGTCTTATGGGCTACATTTCCTAAACATGATTTCTTAGGCCTATTTAGACGTTTGAATTTGTACATCATAGAGGTGAAAGAACGATGCTGGTCACTTTATCTATACGAAATTTGGCAGTTGTAGAGGCTGTCGATGTTCATTTTTATAAAGGGTTCCACGTATTGACCGGGGAAACAGGCGCAGGTAAATCGATCATTATTGATGCCCTCGGTCTGATTGCTGGAGGCAGAGGTTCCGCCGATCTGGTCCGTTATGGGTGTGATAAAGCAGAGATGGAGGCGCTGTTTGAGCTGCCGGTTAAGCATCCGGTTTGGGCAACGTTAGAAGAGCAAGGAATCAAGGCGAATGCGGAAGAACATCTATTAATTCGGCGGGAACTGACCGTTCAAGGCAAAAGTTCATCGCGGATTAACGGTCAAATGGTCAATTTAACGATGCTGCGTGAGGTGGGTGAGCAGCTCGTCAATATTCACGGTCAGCATGAGCATCAAAGTTTGCTACGTGCAGACCGCCATCTGGCGTTGCTGGATACGTTCGGTGATTCGGTCATCGGTCCGGTCAAAACGCTTTACAGAGAGCGCTACAATGCTTTTGTCAAAGCGGAAAAAGAAGTACGGGAGCTGCAAAGTTCCAGTCAAAAGGCCTATCAGTTATTGGACATGTATCGATTTCAGTTGGAGGAAATTGCCGCTGCCGAGCTTAAATTGGGAGAGGATGAATTATTGACAGAAGAACGGGTCAAGCTATCCCATAGTGAGAAAATGATGGATGGGATATCAGGAGCCTACGATCTGCTAAGTGGCAGAGGTGGACTGGATATGATCAATAACGTGTTGTCCAGACTGAATGATGTCCAAAGCTACGACAGCAAAAGCCTTCAGCCTATTGCGGAGCAGATTCAATCTGCTTTTTACCAGCTGGAGGATGCGGCGTTTCAATTACGTTCATACCGTGAGGATATTGAATTTAATCCGGGCAAGCTGCATGAAGTGGAGCAACGTCTGAATCAAATTACAGGGTTACAGCGAAAATATGGTGATAGTATAGAGCAGATTTTGGAATACTATAGCCGTATTGAGCAGGAAACCGATATGCTGGAGAATAAGGATGAACGGCTGGAGCAATTAATTGCAAAGCGGGATGAGTTGCTTTCGGATTTGCTTCAGATTGCAGAAGAGCTTACAGAAGCGCGTGAAATTTGTGCTGAAGAGCTGGCCGAGCAGGTAGAGCAGGAGCTAAAGGATCTGCAAATGGAAAGAACGTCACTCAAGGTAAGTATTGATCCGATTGAAGATCCGCGCGGATATGAATATAAAGGTCGGCGGGTACGACCAACCAAGCAGGGCATCGATAATGCAGAATTTCTGATTTCCCCGAATCCGGGGGAGCCGCTTCGTCAGCTGGGCAAAATTGCTTCTGGTGGTGAACTATCCCGTATCATGTTGGCGATGAAAAGTATTTTTGCACGTCATGATCAAATTCCGGTACTCATTTTTGACGAGGTGGATACCGGGGTAAGTGGTCGCGCGGCTCAATCCATTGCCGAAAAACTGTATCGTTTGTCTTCTGTTTGCCAGGTATTCTCGATTACTCATTTGCCGCAGGTGGCATGTATGGCGGATCACCAGTACCTTATCGAGAAGAATGTTCATGACGAACGTACAATGACGCAAATTGAAGCGTTAAATGAGGACGGACGTGTGAAGGAATTGGCACGTATGCTGGGTGGCGTGGAAATTACCGAAAAAACTTTGCATCACGCACAGGAAATGCTGAATTTGGCGGAAGGAAAGAAAGCCTGAAAAGAGCGGCTGGCGTAATGATTAACAGTTATAAAAGCCTGGGGGCAAGGTTACCTTATAGGTACGCAATTGGCGACCACCTTTACTCGTCAAGCGAAAGAAGCAAAGGGAGCGTGACAGCCATTGAATTTTTACTCCAGGATCAAATTGCTCGGTCTTTTGCTTGTTTTACTTATTTGTTGTATCGGTAACGCCAAGCATGTGCATGCAGCGCTGCCTTCACAAGCTTCTCTGGAATTATTCGGTTCCCATGCAGTGAAGAAGCCTCAAGAAAACATGATCCCCGACTTGAAGGTGTATCCAGGGGGTCAGACGATCGGGGTCAAAGTAAAATCTTCAGGAGTGCTTGTCGTTGGTCATCATGTCATTCAGGAAAGTATGGACCGCAAGGTGTCACCTGGAGAGACTGCCGGGATTCGTCTCGGTGACCGGATCACACATATGAATGGCAAACCGCTGGATAGCCTGACAAGGGTAGCGGAGGCTGTAGAGGAAGCAGGCAAGAACAAAAAGTCGCTCGACATCACGCTTTGCCGAGGGGAGCAGACGATTTCCACCAAGCTAACACCAGCTTATGATCGTGATGACAAAGCATGGCGGCTTGGACTGTATATTAGGGACTCGGCTGCGGGTGTAGGCACCTTGACCTTTTACGCACCGGATCAGGGGGTATACGGGGCCTTGGGGCACGTGATTACCGACATGAATACCCAGACCCCCATTGTTGTGGGGAGCGGGGAAATAGTGCAATCCAATGTGACGTCAATTGCGAAAAGTCAAAGTGGTGAACCTGGGGAAAAACGCGCACATTTTCTCAAGGATCATCGGGTGTTAGGTAATATTGAACGAAACACGAACTTTGGGATTTTTGGGAAGATGTCAGATGAGCCGCAATATGGTTTGTATTCAAAGCCGATTCCTGTGGCACTTGCGAATGAAGTAAAGGAAGGACCCGCAGAAATTTTGACTGTATTGGAAGGTCAGCAGATTCAGCGGTTTCAGGCAGAGGTCGTACACATTTCTCAACAGGATAAACCGGCAACCAAAGGACTTGTTATTCGTATCGTAGATCCAAAGCTGCTGGATAAGACCGGGGGAATTGTACAAGGGATGAGCGGAAGCCCAATTATTCAGAACGGCAAGCTCATCGGGGCTGTGACGCATGTATTTGTTAACGATCCGAAATCAGGCTACGGCTGCTTTATTGAATGGATGCTGCGCGATGCAGGAATCATGCAGAATAACGTAAGCTTGAAATCATCCTCTAATCTTAAGGCGAGCTAGTGGCCTTAAGATTTTTTTGTCGAAAGGCCAAGAATAAACTCGTAATAGCAAGTTAAAGAATTAATTATAATGGAAACCATAAAAAAAATAAATAAAAATAATTTTCGACAGAAGGGATTCATAATTCGATGTCGAAATCATATACTCCGACAAGAAATATTTATTTGCTGTAAACTGATGTACCAACTGAATAACACTCAATAAGGAGGAAGTACATTGCAAAAAATTGAGGTATTGTTGGCTGATGACAACCGGGAATTTACGAATCTGCTTGCCGAATATATTTCCGATCAGGAGGATATGGAAGTTACAGGAATCGCCTATAATGGTGAAGAAGTGCTCCAACACATCGCAGAATCCCGCAACGTACCTGATGTACTTATTTTAGATATTATCATGCCTCATCTGGATGGTCTCGGCGTATTGGAGCGCTTGAGAGAAATGAACCTGTCTCCACAGCCGAAAATCATTATGCTGACTGCATTCGGTCAAGAAAATATTACGCAAAGAGCCGTACAGCTCGGGGCATCTTATTATATTTTGAAGCCGTTTGACATGGAAGTGCTTGCCAACCGTGTTCGTCAATTGGTGGGACCACAATTAGTCAGCAGCAGCCCGGTGACCGTTTCTTCCATGCGGTCTAATGTGGTGCCAATGGGTAAAACGAAAAACCTGGATGCCAGTATTACGGCCATTATCCATGAAATCGGTGTGCCAGCTCACATTAAGGGCTACCAATATTTACGCGAAGCCATTACCATGGTGTACAATAATATCGAAATTTTGGGTGCTATCACCAAAACATTATATCCCGCAATCGCCGAAAAATTTAAAACGACGGCATCCCGCGTGGAACGCGCCATTCGTCATGCTATCGAGGTAGCATGGACCCGTGGAAATATCGACAGCATTTCACACCTTTTCGGCTACACTATTAATATCTCCAAATCCAAGCCGACCAACTCAGAGTTTATTGCGATGGTAGCTGACAAGCTTCGGATTGAGAATAAGGTGTCCTGAAAGGGTTAATTAGGGAAAGTAAGCGAATAAAGAAGGTTCGCAGAGCTAAATATTTTACGTAGTACAACAAATAAACCAGCCGACACTTTCGTGTTTGGACTGGTTTTTTACATTACCTACATCTTTTAATAAGCCGACCAACCAGCATCGGCTGTAATGACGGTACCCATTCACAAAGCTGGAATCATCCGAAGCAAGGAAACAGCACCAGGAGCGATTGTGTTACAACGTACGCCTTTATTAGCGTATTGGAAGCCTACATTTTTAGTCAGGCCAACAACGGCATGTTTGGCTGCAGTATATATAAGCTGCACCAGCTCTAGAGCCTTGCAATCCGCCAAGTGAGGCAACATTAATAATGACCCCGGCACCTTTGTCCGTGAAAATAGGAAGGACCTTCCGAACTACAATAGCAGTAGCGACTCCGCCATTGGATTTAATGTCTGCTACAGTCAAGTTTGCCGCATCTACATTGATATCAGATACAACCACTTTAGCCCCTTCTTTAGCATACAAAATGGCTATTTCCTTACCCATTCCAGAGGCTGCTCCTGTGACTACTGCCACCTTACCTTGAAGTTTCATGATGATCCCTCCGCACGTTCAGTTAAGTGTAATTCATTTCGTTAAACACTTGTTCAATAAAGTACAGTTATACCTTATTTATAGTATAATCATACTTATTAATGAATAAAAATCAGCAAATAAGCAGGAATTTGTTGCTTTTTGAACAGTATTTCTGCCTTGTGTAAATAAATTTTAAATTAACGGTGATGCTCCATGCCTAATCCAAAATTAGTTGAGGATAAACGCATTCGAAGAACGAAAAAACTATTAAGGGAATCTATAGTTCTCCTTTTAAAAGAAAAAGATTTAAAGGACATTACCATAACGGATATCCCAAGCTAGTTACTACGCCTACGCTATTTTGGGGATGATCATAGAATGGGTAAATGAAGATTTTAAGCATTCCCCTCGCTATATGGCGGAACAATTGCTGGAAATCATGAAACATAACACGTCCCACGCTGTTTATAAAACAAACCAGAATCAGCTTCACTAATCATCACAAGTAAAATTTTCCTTTTGGAAACAGTTCTGAAAAATCTCTTTAAGTTGATATAAACAATGTGTCGATTCATGTCGATATAATATGTACTATAAAGAAATTGAGGGGCGAATGTATGAAATTTAACATCCGAGCAAAATTGTTATTGGGTTTTCTTGCGGTAATTGCTTTATTGATTATCATTAGTTTGGTATCCATCTCAAAAATGAAAAACTTGGGTGACACTTCGATGGAAATTGATAGCCATTGGATGCCAAGTGTGACTATCCTGGGAACGCTAAACGGCGATGTATCTGATGTAGAACGGCTTTCCTTGAATATTATTGTAGAACGCGACCCGGCAGAGGTGGAGAAGGTTCAGGCGGAATACGATTTGGTTTTGAAAAAGGTCGAGAGCGGCCGGAAAACATATGAAAAATTAATTGCTACTCCTAAAGAACGTGAAATGTATGATGATTTCTCCAAAAAATATGCAGATTATCTGAATAAGTTGCCAGAGGTGATTGCAGCAGGGAAAGCTAACGATTATGTTCAATCCAGCATTCTGCACAAAGAGTCCTATGCGCTATGGGATAGCGCGAACAATATGATCTTTCAGCTCATCAAGCTGAACTCAGATGGCTCAAAACAGATTACACAAGAAGGCGTTGACAACTTTATCTCAGGTAGACAAATGGTCGTCGTTTTGAGTATTGCGGCTATTGTATTGGCACTGATTGTGGCAATCATCATCGCCCAAATTATTTCTAAACCCATTCTGCGAATCAGTCGTGCTGCTGAAAGCATTGCATCGGGTGATCTAACAAGTGAAGCTATAATTGTGAAGGGCAAGGACGAGATCAGCATGTTGGCACATTCCTTTAATGCCATGGTTGAGAACCTTCGCCAACTGATTCAATCGGTTAGTAAGACGTCTGAACTGGTAACCACTTCCTCGGAAGAATTGACAGCCAGCGCAGAGCAAAATAGCCAAGCTTCTGCACAAATAACAGAAACGGTACAAGAAGTAGCTACAGGAACGGGCGAACAGGTGGATATGGTGACAAAGTCGTCCCAGGCTATTGAGGAAATGTCCATCGGTGTAGAACAAATTGCTATTCGTGCGCAAAATGTATTTGCATCTGCTCAGGATGCGGCCCACAAATCAGCTGAAGGTAACCAGATGATTCAACAGGCTGTTACGCAGATGAACGCTGTAAATCACTCCATGGAGGGATTGGCTGGTCTTATGGCTGGATTGGGAGAGCGTTCAGATGAAATTGGCAAGATTATTGATGTAATCACCAATATTTCGAGTCAGACCAACCTTCTTGCTCTGAACGCTGCGATTGAAGCGGCCCGCGCAGGAGAACACGGTCGCGGATTTGCTGTAGTTGCAGGCGAAGTGCGCAAGTTGGCTGAACAATCGGCTCATTCTGCTCAACAAATTACGGAACTTGTTGGTTTGATTCAAAAGGACACTGCCCATGCGATCGAGGCTGTAGCGTCCAATGGAAAAGATGTCATGACAGGTCGGGAAGTCGTGCAGAATGCAGGTGCATCCTTTGAACTGATTCAGGAAACAGTTAATAAAGTAGCGAGTGAGATTGAAGAGGTATCCGCTGGCTCAGAGCAAATGTCTGCAAGTACGGATGAAGTTGTAGGCTTTGTCAGACAAATTTCAGCGATTGCTGAGGAAGCCGCAGCAGGAACACAACATGTGTCTGCTGCAACACAAGAGCAACTGGCATCCATGGAGGAAATTGCTTCAGCTGCAAGAAACCTGTCTACCATGGCAGAGGACCTGCAAGGACAAATCGGCAAATTCAAAGTATAACTCAGATCAACATAGATCAAGCTGGGATTCAGCAGAGATAGTGTGTGTAATAACACGCTGTCTCTTTTTATTTTGGGGCAATCCAATACTGAACAAAAGTTTACATAATCGTGGAATCCAAAGAAATAAAAAAACAGTGCGGTACAGGGTCTTGTTTTCACAGTGAGTTGATTGCTCTGACCAAGAAGTATACGGGAAAACAAGGATTACGATTACCATGTGTCTACGGAAACAGAAAGGGAGCGGGTGGTCCAAGAGATTGTTGAAGACATCGACGCGTATACGCTACCGTTTTTTAAGCGATTTGAAGATGTAGAAGCATTGGCAGAGCAAGTTCATAAATCAGGTTTTTTAACGCATCGAAAACGTTTTGATAAGTTTAATCCGTTGACGAAAAGGTTCGTAGATTTTTATTATCGAGGGGAGTAAGAGAAAGTATAGTTTAGCAAAAAAACAGAAGACGATCGCCCTCTATCAAGCAGGAGTGTGATCGTCTTTTACGTTACTTGGAATATATTCCAGCATATCGGTTAGATTATGTCTCTAACCAGTAAGATCCTCCAATGTGTTTATAACATGTGATGTATTACACGGAATGACAGGGGCATTTGAATTTGAAATATTATAAACTAGAGAATGAATCTAACTTTGAAAATAATTTTAGCTAGGAATTAATGCTTATTATCCAAGTCATACATTAGAATCAATGAAATTGAATGCTAAAACGCTCATCCCGAATTTTGAAAGTGGGATGAGCTTAACTTTTTTGGTAGTAAATTAGAATGTAGTCCAATGAAGTGTCTTTATAACGAGGTTTCATTTTAGAAATAGATGTATTCTGCTATAAGCGAAGTGCAGTATTTTAACTCATTCCATGATTATTTATTGTGATACTATCTTTAGCATTAGTTGAGGTTTACCATATCGGTTGAATTAAACTAAGTAGTCCAAAAGTCAGAATGAGATGAATAATTAGAGACTTTTTCACGGTTCCATTCCTCCTTAATAATTTTTTCGTACTCTTTTTTTTGCTCAGGGGAAGCAGACTTTTTGTAAAATTCAAACATTGTAGCACTTTGCTTGAAATCACTGTCGTTATTCATAATAATGGATAATATTAGGTAATTCAAGGCGAAATTGAGGCCCTCATGCATCCTCTGAATTTTGAAATTATAGATCGCAAGCTCTTGGAGAAAAGAGGAATAATAAGTTCTGTGTGTCATATCGTTACGCTGGTCAAATCCTAAAGTGTGTTCTCGGAATTCTTCTAATGTTTCGTCCACAAGAAATCCATATTTATTCGCTGATTCTAAAATAGTAAGTAGCCCCGCTAGTATTTCATCAGGATGCTCTTTTAAATATTGTATGTAACCGGGGATTACCGCCATGTTGCCTGAAAGTAAGTCGAGTGTGTATCTATTACCTACCGCCCATAATTTAAATTGTTCTATTTGTTTTCGATCATCTGCATGTAAACCTTGCATCCAACTCAGATCAGCGTAGGCTGAAATGTATTTTTTTGCTTCCTCATATTCTCCCTTCTTTTGAAGGGCTGTAGACTTCGAGAGATAACTATATCCGTAATAAAAAACAAAAGGATGATCCGTTACAAGTGGTTCAGCCTTCTTCTTGCTTTCTAGTCTACGTATTTTATCATTGTATGCAGCTTTTACAACGATTTGGAATTCATCAGCGTATACCTCGACTTCATCCCATTTATGCTGATTAAACGATGTACCTGTCAGTTTATAATAACCATCTAATTGATAGTTTACAGATAAACGGTTACGAAAAGGCGCAAACCGTATCGCTGCTTCACGGTTCTTTTCCAAATTCTGACCAAGTGCAGCACGAAAAAGCCTATAGTGGCTTATGGCTAAACGCTCCGAATGCTGATATTTCTCATTTTCCACTATGTATTCATAGAAAGGAACAGCTTCCTTCGGTTTATCTGAATGATGTAATTCCTCCGCGATTTCAAATACCAACTCAAGCTGGTTTAAATCTTCCAGCATACGGGATAGAACGACGGCTATGCAGTCGTAAGGAGTCTTTTGAATAACAATAAACATACTGTAACTGATTTTGGATGGGCGATTAAGCAGAAGTTGGTTGAAAGGCATATGGATCAACAAACCTTTTGCGAGACTTACCAAATTCCCACGTCCCGCCTATCGAATCTAATCCATGGAACCCGCAAAGCTAAACGATATAGGCGATTAGTTTATGAATTGCTCGGTATTGATGATACATTTACGAAATAGGCGTTCAAAGATGATTCATGTTATATATGAAGGAGGAATGCTGAATGACAGGGAAATTACACAAGCTTAAAGTACGTTCCCATTTCCACCATTGCATATTCTGTAATAGTAAAGAGTCGATCGTTCTGTATAGAGGAATTGTGATTTGTGCCGAATGTTATCTGAAAGTCACTAAAAAACCTTCTGTAGTGGAAACTCCAAAGAAAATTGGGAAGGATTAAAAAAGATAGCCCAATAACCTCAGATATGTTAATATATTGATAATTATGGTAAATGATAAAAACTTTATGAATAGGTCATCCTCTCGGGGGGTGACTGTTTTTGTTTAGCACTAGGTATTATCAATATAAGTGATGATGTAAAGCCATACTCAGTGCATGGGCCTTCGATGCAGCCTACTATGATGGCAGAGGATCATATGGCAGTGGATAAGCATTATTACAAGGAAAACAGTTTTCAGCGAGGGGATATTATCGTTTTTCAGAAGGATGATGTACAATTTGTAAAAAGGCGACTTACCTAACATGCTTAATTTCCCGTTAAGAGGTGAGTCGAATGTTGTACCGGAAGGTATGATTTTTGTGTTGGGAGACAATCGGATGAACGGCACAGACAGTCGTCTTCTTGGATATATTTCAACGAATAAGGTGATAGGCAAGGTTATTGCACTGAACGGGATTCCGTTAGACGAAATAAAATAAAGCCTGTACTGTACGAGGAAGTGGAAGCAAACCAAACGATTTTAAAGCAAAGGTGGGGATGAAGGCATGTGGAATAGTCTAACTTGGGTGATCGTCGGCGTGTTGTTGGTGGCGTTGGGTTGGATTGTTATGGCATGGCGTGGTCGCAGCAGCAAAAAACAAGTGAATGGACAGCGGAACAGTAATGTCGTTGAATTTCGTCCTCGTAAGTCTGCCCGACAATCCCGGACCGGAAACGTGTCCAAATCTAAGATATCTTCGGATTCCCGCGCGAATACAAATGCAGCTGGTATTCAAGTCCAATCTGGGTTTGGACTGTCTGACTCTATCCAGGGCACGGGCAAGCAAAAATGCTCCTTTTGTAAAAAAGAAGACAAATTAACCTTTTACGCAGATGACAATGGTTCTCTGTACGGGGTATGCAAGGATTGCAAGCACAAGGCGGAACGACAGGACATGCTGCCACTTTAGCCGGTGCAGATGATACGGAAATGGCAGAGTATTTTGAAGAGCATAAAAATCCCCAACCGTGACTTAAACGGCGGGGATTTTTTGTTATATCAACATATTTATCGAATCTGTCTGTCGAGCAGTTCCTCCAGCGCCTCTGCGATATGATCTGGTCCATAAGACAGCTCTTGCTTGCTTAAGCTCAACCAGGCATGACGCTCGTCCATATCAAAGGCAGTTTCCAGCCAACCGGACAATCCTCTACCTCTGCGATCCACTTCCACAAGCACATGGACGCCTTCAGGCTCCAACTGCATAATTAGCTCCAGCTCCTCGATATCGCGTGCATATTCCGATCCGGGCGTAAATTCAAATTCCTGTACAAATGGAACACCGCGTCCCAGCTTGGGATGACGTTCACAGGTGGAAGAACGGAATCGGAAGCCCAACAGGTGAACGGCCTCAAACACCGTATTCATATAGGGATGCGGCTCGATTTTGAGCGAGTCACGGTCGGCCGGGTCCAAGGCCATACCGATGTCTAATGCTGTATCCAGCCATACAGGTTGTTTGGCATGAGTGACAGGTGTTTCCAATGGCAACCGAAAAGAAAAAGGAATTTCAAGCTCCTGACCTTGCTTTAAATGAAAGCCGTCGGATACCTTGACCCGAGCGATGCAGCAGGTGGAAGTAGTCTTCTTGTCATCGTGCTCTTCGATATATTCGGTTTTAAGTTCGATATCGATTTTGCCGATTTCCTGATCAATTTTACCACCTTTGATGCGCATGATGCCACTAAGCTCCTCGCCAGGGACATACACGGCCTGGTCCACCAATGTATCGACTTTAGCTGAACCAATTCCTGCACTTGCCAAGATCTTGTTGAAAAAACTCATAAGTAAGCCCCCCGATAATATCATGGTCATAGTATTCATACGAAAACTAAGAAAACTTGTACAGCTTAACCGGATATACGGGGCAATTGCTCGAATCGTTCCAAAAAAACACAAGAAAAAATCCGCTGGTTGTCGTGCTTTTATCGCAGCCTGACGACAAATTTTCCGTGCTAATCGCAGTTCACTTTATGGGGTGGTATAAAGCAATTACGGCAACGTGGCTCATACGCCTCTGAGTCGCCGATCATTACGATGGGTCCTACAGTGGAAGGCTTTCCGTTCACCATACGCTGGGTATATACAGCTTCTGAACTTCCACATACGGCGCAAAAGGAAGCTAGCTTTTCGATGTCATCTGCCATGGCGAGTAAACCGCCGACATATCCGAATTCCTTACCCCGGTAGTCCAAATTGAGTCCATCTGCAATCACATGCTTGCCACAGTAGGCTAACTCCTCCACCAACGTCATGATGTGACGACTGAAAAACTGTACTTCATCAAAGGCGACCACATCGGCATCCTTCGTTTCTTCCAAAATCCGCTGAACGAGCTCATCTGTGAGTTTTTTCGGAATGGAGATGGCAGGCAGCCGATATCCGATGCGGCTTACAATTTCGTCCTTGGCGTAGCGATTATCTTCAGCTGGTTTGTAAGCGACCACCTTGCGGTGTCCGTATTGAATTAATTTTTGACAGCGGCGAATCAGTTCGCCGGATTTTTCGCTAAACATGGGGCCTGTAATGATCGTAATTCGTCCTGTATGCAACGCGAATTCCCCTCTCTGTAACATGCGCATAACGCTGTGAATCATCATTCCCGAAAGAAAAGGCCATTATAGATTACCATAATGTGCAGCAAACAGACTAGAGAAAATATATTGTTTTTCGACATGTTATTGTATATCTATTCTTTGAATGTAAATGTGGACGTCATTGCTCTGTTGCCGTGAGCATGATAAGGTGAAGTATAGTGGAATAAAGGGGAAGAGGGGACAGGTATGGACCAAAAAGATACGGATTATAGTGCCAAAAAAGAAGCATTACTGGAGCAAGGGCTGGTAAGCCCACAGGCACAAGAGTTGATCACGGAGCTGGAGACGGAGCTTGATCTTCTGCGCAAGCAAAATGAATCGTTTCGCAAAGCACTACGGGCCAAATCAGCCCAAACGTCAAGGATGTCTACCAAATTACGGGATGCCTTATATGAATGATATGCTGCAGGTTGTTAGACAGCCTGTAGTCTATGCATAACACTATATTTTGTACAGAGAAATAAAGAGAGTACAATAAGCTATATATAATCAATGTTAATGGAGGAGAAGCATGACTATACATTGTGATGTTGCAATTTTGGGCGGAGGAACCGGGGGATATGTGGCAGCAATTCGTGCAGCCCAGCTCGGCAAGGAAGTCGTTATTATTGAAAAGGACAAGCTAGGTGGAACCTGTCTGCATCGTGGATGTATCCCGAGCAAGGCTTTGCTGCGCAGTGCGGAAGTATATGCGACGATTAAGGAAAGTGCGCAATACGGCATCGAGACCTCGGGAGCGCAACTTGTTTTCCCTAAGGTACAAGAGCGCAAGGAAGCCGTTGTGGAGCAGTTACATCAGGGCGTGCAATTTTTGATGCGTAAAAATAAAATCACGGTGCTGAGCGGCAAAGGACGCGTAATTGGGCCGTCGATTTTTTCACCAAAAAGCGGTGCAGTTGCCGTGGAGCTGGAAGATGGCGAGATGGAGACGATTGTTCCTGCCCATCTTATTATTGCAACGGGATCACGACCGCGTGTACTGCCCGGATTGGAGCCGGATGGCGAATTTATTTTGAGCAGTGACGAAGCGTTGACGATGGAAGAACTGCCCGCTTCCCTGATTATCGTAGGTGGTGGCGTTATTGGCGTGGAATGGGCTTCCATGCTGAACGATTTTGGCGTGGAGGTTACGGTGGTTGAGGCGGCGAATCGGCTTATTCCAACCGAGGACGAGGACATTTCGCGTGAAATGCAGCGTCTGTTAACCAAGCGTGGAGTCAAGGTTCTGACGGGCTCGCAAGTGCTGGCTGAAACGTACGGTAAGGATGAAGAAGGCGTACAGGTTGACGTGCAAAAGGGGGACGAAACCGAAACAATCAGCGCTTCCAAGCTGCTTATTTCGGTAGGTCGTCAGGCGAATGTGGAAAATATAGGGCTGGAAAATACGGATATCCGAGTAGAGGGTGGCCTTATATCGGTTAATGAGCATTTGCAGACGAATGAGCCGCATATTTATGCGATCGGGGATTGCATCGGAGGCTTACAACTGGCGCATGCAGCGAGCCATGAAGGGCTGCTGGCGGTCCATCATCTGGCGGGCGAAGTGGTTCACAGCGTACCGAATCATCTGATTCCGCGTTGTATTTATACACGTCCTGAGGCAGCGAGTGTCGGCTTGACGGAGCAAGAAGCCCGTGAGCGTGGACATCAGGTGAAGACAGGGAAGTTCCCTTTTCAAGCTATCGCAAAATCGCTGGTGTACGGTAGTCGGGACGGCTTCGTCAAAGTGATTGCCGATGAGAAAACAAATGATATTCTCGGTGTACATATGATCGGTACGCATGTAACGGATCTCATCAGCGAGGCGGCTCTTGCGCAGCTGTTGGATGCTACGCCGTGGGAAGTCGGACAGCTGGCTCATCCGCATCCAACATTGTCGGAGATTTTGGGAGAAGCGATGCTGGCGGTTGATGGACAGGCGATAGGGATTTAAATAATTCAAATAAATCGGTGCTTTTCTTTTTGGGGAGAAAAGGATTATAATGGAGTTAGCCAGAGTTTAGTACCAGGTTTTAAGACAAGATGGTACTAGGTGCTGGTAGTAGGATGTTTGACACTTAAGGAGGTGCCTCAATGAGTTCAAAAGGCGCTGTAGACGCTGGCTTCAGACATGAACAGCTGGGACTGACTCACGGACAAGTTATTGACATGTACAGATATATGCTGCTCGCAAGAAGATTTGACGAGCGCAACATGCTCCTGCAACGGGCAGGGAAAATTAATTTTCACGTTTCCGGCATTGGGCAGGAGGCGGCACAAGTAGGTGCGGCTTTTGCACTGGACCGGGAGAAGGACTATTTTCTTCCCTATTACCGGGATTACGGATTCGTACTTGCGGTTGGTATGACGCCACGCGAACTGATGCTGTCGCAATTTGCCAAGGCGGATGATCCCAACAGCGGTGGCCGGCAGATGCCCGGTCATTTCGGCAGTAAACGGCTGCGTATTGTGACAGGCTCCAGTCCGGTGACGACGCAGGTTCCACACGCAGTAGGTGTAGCGCTGGCTGCCAAGATGCAGAAGAAGGATTTTGTATCGTTCGTTACATTTGGTGAAGGCTCCAGCAACCAGGGGGATTTTCACGAAGGCTGTAACTTTGCAGGTGTGCAGAAGCTGCCAGTTATCATTATGTGTGAAAACAATCAATATGCGATATCAGTTCCGGTTCATAAGCAAATGGCAGGCAAGGTGAGCGACCGTGCTTTGGGATACGGATTCCCTGGGATTCGGGTCGATGGTAACGATGCGCTGGCAGTGTATGCAGCCGTCAAGGAAGCGCGTGAACGTGCTATTCGTGGCGAGGGGCCAACGCTTATTGAAGCGATGATGTACCGCCTGTCTCCTCACTCTACCTCGGATAATGATCTGGCTTACCGGACCAAAGAGGAAGTGGATGAGAACTGGGCCAAGGACGGCGTTGCCCGTATGAAAAATTATTTGCTGGAATGCGGCATTTGGGATGAGGCCAAGGACGCGGATTTGTCTGCTGAGCTGCTGCTCGAGGTCAAGGAAGCGATTGAATATGCGGATAATGCGCCTTTTCCGAAGCCCGAAGATACGCTACTGCATGTTTATGCTGACAGCGATAGGGAGGGCCGGTAATTATGGCGGTTATAGAATATATTGATGCGATTCGTCTTGCCATGAAGGAAGAAATGGAGAAGGATGAAACGGTTTTTGTGTTAGGTGAGGATGTTGGTGTTAAGGGTGGTGTCTTTACGACCACCAAGGGTCTTATGGATCAATTCGGTGAGCAGCGTGTCTTGGATACGCCATTGGCAGAGTCGGCTATTGCCGGAGTTGCGATTGGTGCGGCCATGTACGGAATGAAGCCAATTGCCGAAATGCAATACTCGGACTTCATGCTTCCGGCAACCAATCAGATTATTAGTGAAGCAGCTAAAATTCGCTATCGCTCTAACAACGATTGGAGCTGCCCTATTGTAATCCGTGCGCCCATCGGTGGGGGGATCTTTGGCGGCTTATATCACTCACAGTGTCCGGAATCTATCTTTTTTGGCACACCGGGTCTGAAAATTGTAGCGCCTTTTACACCTTATGACGCCAAAGGATTGCTGAAGGCAGCCATTCGTGACCCTGATCCGGTGTTGTTTTTTGAAAACAAAAAATCCTACAAGCTCATCAAGGGTGAAGTACCTGATGATGATTACATCGTTCCGATTGGTAAAGCCAATTTGCTGCGTGAAGGTGACGATATTACGGTCATCGGGTACAGCCAACCGCTACATTTTGTTATGCAGGCTGCTGAGGAGCTGGAGAAGGAAGAGGGTATTACCGCACATGTTGTGGATTTGCGCACACTCCAGCCCTTAGACCGTCAGGCCATTATTGAAGCTGCAAAGCATACAGGCAAGGTACTCATCGTGCATGAAGACAACAAAACGGGCGGCATCGGTGCCGAGGTATCCGCTATTATTAATGAGGAATGTCTGTTCGAGCTGGATGCGCCGATTGAGCGCTTGTGCGCTCCAGACGTGCCTGCAATGCCGATCAGCCCGCCGATGGAGAAGTTTTATATGTTGAACAAAGATAAGGTTAAGGAAGCGATGCGCCGTCTTGCAATGTATTAATATAGAGCGGATTGGACGAAAGCATTCCAAAAGTGTAGCGGGGGTTGCGGTAAAACGCGCTCTCCTATGATGTTAAGGAGTTGAAAAAATGTCAGACCAAAAACAATGGACCGACGTGACCATGCCCCAATTGGCAGAATCGCTTGTATCGGCGACAATTGCAAAATGGCTGAAACAACCTGGCGAAACGGTGGAGCAATTCGAACCGATTTGCGAGGTCATTACAGATAAAGTGAACGCGGAAATTCCATCGACATTGGACGGAATTATGGGTGATCTGTTGGCAGAGGAGGGTCAGACGGTAGCCGTTGGAGAATTGATTTGCCGTATTCAGACGAAGTCGGCTGCACCTGCTGTATCAACTGGAGCGACTCCCGTTGCGCCACCACCTCAAGGCAACGCACAAGAACAAGTACAATCCCAACAGGGTGCTGCCTCAGATCAATCCATGCGGGGACGTTTTTCTCCAGCGGTGCAAACGCTGGCTGCTCAGCACAGCATAGACCTGAATCAGGTGACAGGCACAGGCATGGGTGGACGAATTACTCGCAAAGATGTGCTGAATTATGTACAACAGGGTGGTTCCGCTCAGGCAGGGGTATCCGAACAGCCAACTGCAACGACACCAGCGCAAGGCTCTCCTTTTGCCGGAAGACAGCAGTCTGCTGTTCAGCAAAGTACACCGATTCAAAATATGGACCCTGCAATTCCGGTGCGCAACAGCGGCATTCATTTGACGGAAGCTCCGAAAGCTCCCGTGATCGAAGTTGAGGGTGGCAACAATAACAGATCGGAGTATTTTATCGACGTTACACCGATTCGCAGTGCGATTGCCCGCAATATGCGGCAAAGTGTCTCTGAAATTCCACATGCCTGGACGATGATTGAGGTGGATGTAACCAATCTGGTGATGCTCCGCAACAAGATCAAAAATGAGTTCAAGCAAAAAGAAGGCATTAACATTACGTACCTGGCCTTCCTCATGAAAGCAGTCGTGAATGCCATCAAGGAATATCCGATCATGAATTCGGTATGGGCTGTAGACAAAATTATCGTCAAAAGAGATATCAACATTTCGCTGGCCGTGGGTACAGAGGACGCAGTTCTTACACCTGTTATTAAAAAAGCGGATCAGAAAAATATTGCCGGACTGGCGCGTGAAATTGACGATTTGGCACGTAAAACACGTGAAGGTACGCTCAAGCTGGACGATATGCAGGGTGGGACGTTCACTGTGAACAACACTGGCTCCTTTGGTTCAATACTGTCATATCCGGTGATTAACTATCCGCAGGCTGCGATTCTGACCTTTGAATCCATCGTTAAAAGACCAGTGGTGATTGATGATATGATCGCGGTTCGCTCAATGGCTAACCTGTGTCTGTCGCTGGATCATCGCATTTTGGATGGTGTGATCTGCGGACGATTCCTGCAACGGATCAAAGAAAACCTGGAAGGCTACACCTTGGATACGAAGCTGTACTAATCATCCGAACAGTTGGGTAAATGGACGGAGAGGAAGTGACAGGCCGTGAACAGACGACCGCTGGATGTAACCTATACGAATAGGATGGAGTACGCCCATGCATGGGATGTCCAGAAGGATATTGTAGGGAAGCTGGATGCGGGGGAGGCGAGGGAAACGCTTATGCTTCTCCAGCACCCGCCGACCTACACGATTGGCTCTCAGCGGCATCCTGAGCATCTGCTTCTCACGCCGGAGCAGTTGAAAGCTCAGGGAATCAGCGTCTTTCAGATTGACCGTGGGGGAGACATTACATATCATGGGCCGGGGCAGCTGGTCGGATATCCCCTGCTTATGCTGGGCAACCAGAAGGCGCTTGACCTGCACGGATACCTCAGGAGTCTGGAAGAGGTGATCATTCGGTTGCTGGCTTCCCATGGTATTGAAGGAAGTCGCAAGCCTGAATACACAGGGGTATGGGTCGGGAATCTTAAAATCGCGGCCATAGGAGTCAAATTCAACAAATGTAAGCACCGTCGGGGCTTTGTGACCAGTCATGGTTTTGCCTTCAATATCAAATCAGGGATACAGCATGAGGGCTTTCAGGGTATCGTTCCATGCGGAATTCAGGAATATGGAGTAACTTCATTGGAGGACTGCACACAGCAGACTTTTTCAGTGGAGCAGATTGCGAAGGAGATTGTACCTTACTTTGAGGAGCAATTTTCATTTGCGGCGGAATGGCAAAGTCATTCCCTCCTATAAAGCAAAGGCGGGCTATTCTGTGATGTACACGGAAGCCCGCCTGTTTTCTTGCGCCACAGCTTGTCCGCCTAGAGTCTCCATGGAGCACTGGGATGGGAGAATATCTTGAGCGGCGCAATCCATTATAGTGGCATAATCAACGGCTCAATCACCATGAACAGCGTAGAGCCAATCATCGCGGCGAGCATAATGTAGACGAAAAAACGAACCCATTTTTTGTTTGGCATGTGTAACTCCTTTAGGATAGGTTTAAGTCAGATATAAGACTATCTATCCGTATTGTAGCGTAAACGGGAAAGAGAGGGAAGTTCAATGACAGCAAAAGTAGTGAAAGACCGAATCGTACAAGAATTTATGGAACTCGTACAGGTGGATAGCGAAACCAAGCACGAGCAGGAAATATCGCGTGTTCTGAAAGAAAAATTCAATGCACTTGGGCTGGAGGTAACAGAAGATGATTCCCGCGAAAGAACCGGACATGGTTCGGGTAATCTGATCGTAACCTGGAAAGCGGAAGGCGCGGAGCAAGCACCTAAATTGTTTTTTATCTGCCACATGGATACCGTTACACCAGGCAAAGGCATTAAGCCGCAGCTGGGTGAGGATGGCTGGATTCGCAGTGACGGTTCAACCATTTTGGGGGCAGACGATAAGGCAGGGATTGCCGCTTTGTTCGAGGCGATTCGTGTCGTGCGTGAGCAGAAAATTCCCCATGGACAAATTCAGTTTGTGATTACGGCAGGTGAGGAGTCCGGTCTGTTCGGCGCACGGGCAATGAAACCAGAATTGCTGGATGCGGACTTTGGGTATGCATTGGATTCCAATGGTGAAGTAGGCTCCATTTGTGTGGCTGCGCCAACGCAGGCTCGTATTGAAATGAAAATTACTGGAAAATCTGCTCATGCGGGTGTAAATCCCGAAGATGGCATCAGTGCCATTCAAGTAGCTTCCAAGGCCATTTCCAACATGAAGCTGGGACGGATTGATAAGGAAACGACTGCTAACATCGGCAGCTTCGAGGGCGGCGGAGCAACGAATGTTGTATGCGATTTTGTGCTGATCCGGGCAGAGGCACGTAGTATTGTGCAGGAGAAGGTTCATCATCAAATCCAGCATATGCGTGAAGCACTGGAAACTACCGCGCGTGAATTTGGTGCACAAGGAGAATTCCGCAGCGAAGTCATTTATCCGGCATTCAGCTTCACAGAGCATGATGAAATTGTGCAGGTTGCGCAGCGTGCTATACAAGGGCTGGGACTGGCAACGCCGACCTTCCATTCCGGTGGTGGCTCGGATGCCAATGTATTCAATGGACTGGGAATTCCAACGGTGAATTTGGCTGTTGGCTACCAGAACATTCATACAACACAGGAAAAAATCAAGGCAGATGATCTGGTGAAGGTTGCCGAAGTGGTCCTAGCTCTTATCCAAGAGGCGACGAAGTAAGACTGGCGCGATACACATAAGGTTCAGGCTAAAGACAGGGATAGCGTTCCCTTGTCTTTAGACCTGAACCTTTTTTGGAACCATGAGCGAGGCGATCGTGGCAGCGGAGCCGTGTTCTTTTTGCCATTGCCGCAGTAGGGCTTGGATCTGCCAGGCTTTGCCGACAATATGGAGAGTGGTTTCGGTACGGTAGCTTTTCATTGGCGAATCTCCTTTGAACAGAGAAATTTGTTATAATACCACCATATGTCCGAAGTGGACAAGTTAGACTAAAGCTGGCGATAGCTAATGAAGAGATAGATGACGAAGGAGGCAACATGCTGATGAACAATCATAAGAAAGATCCAGTGAACGAACAGGTGAACAACCCAGACCGCAAGCCTTATTCCAATCCTGCGCTGGAGGAAAAAACGGTATCCACGCAGCCCATTTTTGAAGGAAAAGTGATTACGTTACAGGTGGATACGGTAGAGCTTCCCGACGGCTCCACGGGTAAGCGTGAAATCGTGAAGCATCCGGGGGCGGTGGCCGTGTTGGCGCTGCATGAGGGGAAAATGCTGGTCGTGGATCAGTACAGACAGGCGATGGGCCGCTGTGAGGTGGAAATCCCGGCAGGCAAGCTGGAAAAGGGCGAAGATCCAATGGAAGCGGCGGGACGCGAGCTGAGAGAAGAGACAGGCTATACTGCCAAGTCGCTGAAGCTGCTACATTCCTTTTATACTTCCCCCGGATTTGCGGATGAAATCATTCATCTGTATGTGGCTGAAGAACTGGAACTGGGAGAAATGGAACCGGATGAGGATGAGTTTCTGGAGCTGTTTGAGGTGACGCTGGAGGAAGCACAGGCACTCATTCGCGAAGGTCGGATTAGTGACGCCAAAACGATTCTGGCCGTCTATGCGTGGCAGCTTCACCAACACACAGGGAGCTTCTAAGCGGTATGAATGGAAATACGGTGGAACTTACAGACTACTATGCTGATCTCCATATTCATATCGGCAGAACGGAAAAGGGAGCTCCGGTCAAAATTAGCGGCAGTCGGGACCTGACTTTTGCCAACATTGCCAAGGAAGCATCTGGTCGCAAGGGGATCGGACTGATCGGTATCATTGACTGCCATGCCCCGAACGTGCAGGAGAATATCCACGCTTATTTGCAAACAGGTGAAATGGCGGAAATCAGGGGTGGCGGTATCGCGTACCGGGATACGGTTGTGCTGCTGGGAACGGAGTTGGAGATTCGGTCGGAAGGCCGTCCCGAGGCACACATCCTGGCCTATTTTCCCAATTTGGAGGCGATGGAGGATTTTACGCAATGGATGGCTCGGCACATGAAAAATGTCAATCTTAGCTCGCAGCGTATCTATGCTCCGCCACGCGAGCTACAGCAGCAAATTTACGGCCGTGGAGGCATAATGGTGCCAGCGCATGTATTCACCCCTCATAAGGGCATATACGGCAGCTCTGCGGCCCGTATGGAGGAACTGCTGGATATGCAGCTCATTAGCGGGGTGGAGCTGGGGTTAAGTGCGGATTCGTCTATGGCCGGATTGATATCGGAGCTGGACCGTTTCAGCTTCCTGACCAATTCGGATGCCCATTCGCTCGGCAAAATTGGACGGGAGTACAACAAATTATCCATGGCAAAGCCGAGCTTTGATGAATTCAGAATGGCTTTGGAGCGCCGGGAAGGACGACGGGTGTCTGCCAATTACGGATTAAATCCGAAGCTGGGCAAGTACCATCGTTCCTACTGTCAAAGCTGCGGTACGATTATGGATGAGCAAGAGATGGCGGACGAACGCTGCCCTGCCTGTGGTCATACCAAGCTGGTGCGGGGCGTACTGGATCGGATATGGAGTATTGCTGACCGTGAGCAGCCCGTGATTCCATCGCATCGTCCACCGTACATTTACCAGATTCCGCTGGAGTTTATCCCCGGTCTGGGCAAAGCCAAGCTGAACCATCTGCTGAATGCGTTCGGAACAGAAATGAATATTTTACATGAGGTCACACAGGAACAATTGGCGGCGGTTGTCGGAGAAGTGTTGGCAGAGCAAATTGTCCTTTCCCGGGAAGGACGACTTTCCCTCGTATCCGGTGGTGGCGGAACCTACGGCAAAATAGCCAAGTCCTAGTAAAGTCTTGTCCCCATAAAGTCATGTCCTATTAAAGTCATATCGGCGTCTGCTTGTTCATAACCATTAAATATATATGCCGTTGGCTTGGCACATCACTCGTGAATCTTCTTTTGCAGCGCAAGCTGTCCCGAACCCTAGCCATCAGCTGTCGGATTACGGTTGTTTTTTGGACAAACAAGCAGATGAAAGGGGCAGGACGCCGATGCAATGGTTTCGTCATACGTTAAAGGACCAAACGCCGTATTATGTTTTTTTGGCCGTGCTGTTTCTGGTGGGAGTCGTCTTTGGTGCACTGATGGTGAACGCTCTCTCGCTGGAGCAGCTTCAGGATTTGTCGCGTTATCTGAAGGATTTTTTTGTGACGGTTAATCAAAATGAGCAGGGCTTTGCTGGTTCGCAAGCGACCTCAACCTTTTGGGATAGTGTGTCTCTACATCTAAAATGGGTCGGTTTAATCTGGGTATGTGGTCTTTCGGTCATCGGTCTTCCTGGCATTCTCGTACTGAATTTCCTCAAGGGTGTGTTGATCGGATTTTCGGTAGGGTATATGGTAGGACAATATTCGTGGAAGGGGCTGTTATTTTCCCTCGTCTCCGTGGCTCCCCACAATTTAATCGTCATTCCGGTACTGCTCGTGTGCAGTGTGGCTGCGATGACCTTTTCCATTCATATGATCAAAACTAAAATACTCGCTACACGGCCATCTGACGGAATGCTGCGTCCGTTGCTGTCCTACGCAGGGCTGACCGCGGCAATGATGTTGCTCCTCGTTGGAAGCGCGTCCTTTGAAACTTGGATTACCCCGGTTATGATGCAGTGGGTTACTCCTATGCTGACTGCTTCCGTGTCTCCTTGACTCCGTTTCAAAATGTTTGACTTTATTTGTATAGACCCCCTATAATAATAGGAGTGAAAAAAAGTGCAGTGGGCAGTAGCTTTTGCAGGGGGAGGGAGACACATGGAAGCACGGATCGAAAAAATTAAGCAGCAGCTGCAATCCCAGGGCTACAAACTAACGCCTCAGCGGGAAGCCACCGTCAGAGTTTTACTTGAGAACGAAGATGATCATCTGAGTGCGGAAGATGTATTTATGCTCGTTAAAGAGAAAGCTCCCGAAATCGGTCTGGCAACCGTATACCGTACCCTAGAACTGCTAAGTGAACTGCACGTCGTGGAGAAAATCAATTTTGGTGATGGCGTTGCGCGTTATGACCTGCGCGGCGATACGACCAAGCATCACCACCACCATTTGATATGTGTGCAGTGCGGCAGTGTGGATGAAATACTGGAGGACTGGCTTGGACCGCTGGAAGAGCGTCTGGAACGGGAATATAACTTTACCGTAGTGGACCACCGTTTGGACTTTCACGGTATTTGTTATCGTTGCAAGGCGAAGAACGATACGACCGCCCAGAAATTTTTGGGTAAAACCAAGAAAAACAAATCTCAGGATTAATAAGCTGACAACCCAAGCTCTCACCGGCGAAGACGCGTTCGGGGGAGCTTTTTTGGGTTCAGGATCTGCTATACGACATTAAGCGGTATAAAAAGTAACAGCTTGTCATACCCTTCCATAGAGAGCCTTAATAGGCCCTATAATCTGGAAAAAAGGCGGCTGATTCACATGGTACTATCGTTGCGGAGAGGACTGAAATGGCTGCGTTTGGTCATACTGTTCGGGGCTTTGGCATGTATGTTCTACTATAGCCTTGGGTTATTCAGGGATTGGATTACACCTGTGGATCATTACCGGATACCGGAAGGACATGCAGTCAAGGTATTCGGCGGGCAGGAATTATCCGACGTATCCGAGCATAAGACGGCAGTGTCGGAGCGTTTACGTTTCTTTTACTGGTATGGAGAATAGTCCATGTAGACGCTGAGACTGATCCGACTGAACCGTTGTATGCAGGACAAGGAGACTTCTGGAACTCATGAAAATGTATATTCAACCTTTTGTTCGATATATGGAAGACGAAAAGGGCTTGTCGCCCAGCACATTGGAAGCGTATCAGCGGGACGTGCAGCAGTTTGTCGAGTTCGCTGAAAGCTGCGGCATTGAGCAGCCGGACAATATTCAACGCTCCCATCTGGTGCTGTATTTGGGACGTTTGAAGGAACAGAGAAAAGCCGCAGCGACGATTTCGCGCAGCGTAGCCTCTATCCGCTCCTTTTTCCATTTTCTCATTCGGGAGGGGATTACGGGGCATGATCCGTCTGTCTT
Organism: Paenibacillus sp. RC21; assembly: GCF_044907935.1. Lineage (NCBI taxonomy): Bacteria > Bacillati > Bacillota > Bacilli > Caryophanales > Paenibacillaceae > Paenibacillus > Paenibacillus sp. RC21. Next base: position 310,578 of record NZ_JBIYCS010000002.1, on the reverse strand, counting down.
GCTGGAGCTGCCGAAGGCCAACAAAAAGAAGCCTTCTGTGCTCACGCAGGATGAGATAGAGCGTCTGCTGGCAGCGCCGAATGTTTCCACCCCGCAAGGGGGACGGGACAAGGCGATGCTGGAACTGCTGTATGCGACAGGCATCCGTGTATCCGAGCTGATCGCCCTGAACGTGCGTGATGTACGCACCGATCTGCGTTTCGTTCACTGTGGCGGTGAGGTGGGGAAGGAGCGTGTCGTGCCGATCAGCCGTGAGGCATCGCAGTGGGCACAAGCGTATATGGACGAGCAGCGTGCGTTGTTGCTGCGGTCCGGGCAGGGTGAGGAGGCTCAGATAGAACAGGAAGCCTTGTTCCTCAATGTGTCCGGTCAGCGTCTCAGCAGACAGGGTTTCTGGAAAATGATCAAGAAGTATGGTCAGGAAGCAGGCATAAGCGGGGATATTACACCGCATACCCTGCGGCATTCTTTTGCGGTACATATGCTGGAGGGCGGAGCGGATTTGCGCTCCGTACAGGAGATGCTGGGCCATGCCGATCTGTCCACGACGCAGGTTTATGCGCAGACAGCCAAGCGAAGTATGAAGGAAGTATACGAAAAGCATCACCCGCACGGCGGCAATCGTCCGTCCAGCGACAGCAAGGATCGTATATGACGAGACGATTTACTAATGGTGATGATTGTAGTCATCATTATAGTAACGATCACAGTAATAACGATAACAGCAACTATAACAGCAACTATAACTAACGATTGTACAAGACAGGAGAGATATTGATGTCAACAGCCAACCAAGCTACGATCCAGGAAGCAGCAGATTATATCCGTGCCAAGAGCGGAATCCGTCCGGAAATCGGCCTTATTTTGGGCTCGGGTCTCGGCATTCTGGCCGATTTGATTCAGGATGGAATTAGTATTCCTTACCAGGATATCCCCCATTTTCCCGTATCGACGGTAGAAGGTCATGAAGGAGAATTGCTGCTAGGTACCATTGAAGGTCGCGCTGTAGTTATGATGAAGGGCCGCTTCCATATGTATGAGGGCTATGGCCCGCAGCTTACGGCTTTCCCGGTTCGGGTCATGAAGCAATTGGGTATTCAAAGTCTGCTGGTGACGAATGCGGCAGGCGGTGTCAATACGTCTTACGAGCCGGGCGATCTGATGGTTATCTCGGATCATCTCAATCTGACCGGACAAAATCCGCTGATTGGACCGAACGATGCGGCTCTGGGTGTTCGCTTCCCTGACATGTCAGAGGCATACAGCCGTCGCTTGCGCGAGATTGCCAAGCAAACCGCTGCTCAGCAGGGCTTCAGCTTGCAGGAAGGCGTATATGCCGGATTGCTGGGTCCAAACTATGAAACGCCTGCTGAAATCGTTATGCTGCGCACACTGGGTGCAGATGCAGTGGGTATGTCCACGGTGTCCGAGGTCATTGTAGCCCGTCATGCAGGCATTGAGGTGCTGGGCTTCTCCTGTATCACGAACATGGCGGCAGGCATTTTGGATCAGCCTCTGTCCCACGATGAAGTAATGGAGACAGCAGAGAAGGTACGTGAGAAATTTTTGAATCTCGTATTGGCGATTATTCCACAAATGTAGGTTGTCACATCCCAAGAACCCCGTTCCAAACGCCATTTAAGGCGTAGGAAAACGGGGTTCTTTTTTGCGTGCTGTTCGGTTGGTAGTTCCTAATGTGATGGAGGCGTGCTGTATGCCTTTCGTATTCGCCTTTTCTGCTACTGTCAGTCTATGCCGTTCCTGTACCTTAATCACAATAACAACGAATATGATCCAGTAGATGGCCAGAGAATTCAGAAAGCGGCTATCCGTAATATTGTTTAATACAATGAATAGGAAAAAGACAGCTGCCGTCAGCCATGTATACATATCGGTTTTACCGATTCTGAATTTAAATAAAGTGGTTATGGCGAGTGTAATGGTTGCCAACAGTCCTGTGAGGCCGATATCGATCCACAGATCCCGAAACCCGCTGTGACTGCTTGTCAGATCAAATCGGATTCCATTGGCATAGATGCTGGGCCGGTTTGCCCAGAAGGAACCGTAACCATGACCAAACCAGTAGTGACTGTCAATGGCGCCTGCAATCCCCTGCCAGATCTCTGTTCTTCCAGTCAAGGTTGTTGTCTTGCCGAATTCCAATGCAATCGCATCCCCGTAAATAAAGGCGAACACGAGACCCAAAAGCACAAGCAGGCAGGAGCTGCTAATGAAGAAACCACGCAGCGCAACGCTTCGGATTCTTTTGAATAGCAATATAAACAGGATGAACGTGAACAGGGAAGAAGTTAGCAGCAACGAGGTGGTAGATTGGCATTTGATGAGCAGTAAGGCATTCAGCAAAATAAAGCCAACATGCAAAGCTTTGCGTGTTCCCCTGAAAAAATAAATGACATGTGAAACAAAACATAGCAGAGAGAGCGTTCCCAGTGTGTTTTTATGACCGGAAATGCCTTTCCACAGCCCTGTATGTTCGACGCCCCCATGAATGGCAAAGGAGGGAACGAGCACTACCGCCAGTAGATTGAGTACGCTCAAAATACTTAACGTAATGACCAACAGGCGGATGCAGCCTTGCGTCGTATAATGGGTAACCAGATAAAGTCCGAAGGTGGAAAAAGTAACGAATTTAAGCACCATCAGCATGGATGAGGTCTGTTCCTGTTCAGCCCATAAACAGGAGGCAGCTATGTACATCATGAGCAAGGTCAGCAACGGATTATCAGCCAAGGTTGCGATCAGTGGCTTTAGCGAGGGCAACAGCATCAGATAGCTAAACAACAGGATAAGCAGGGAAATTGCGATCACTCTGGGAGACAAGCCCTGACAGGCATAAGGAATGGAAAAAGCCAGTAAACCGACCACTGTAAGGACAGTCTTCACACATTCACCACCCGGATACGATATGTATCTATTTTATACAAAATGTATCTTTTTGTGCAATAATAAAATTTTTTATTTTCATTTTCTCAAGTGTAGAGCAAGCTGTCCCGTGCATATACTCAGTCCATGCTAAGAAAATGCAAAATCCTTCAGCTCTGTCTGAAAGATATATTTTCAAAGTTTTTATAAATGGGGGTGTTCGGGTGACGGATCGTTTCACAGATCGTTTGAAGTTGAATTTGAGTGGTACGGGCACAGAGCTAACGCCGCAGCAATTAAATGAAAACTTTAAAAGCATTGAAAAGGAATTCATCCAACGTAGTGTAAATGCTAGCTGGTTTGGAGCAGTAGGTGACGGTGTCCAGGACGATACGGCAGCTTTGCAGGAACTGATCAATAAGACTCCCGACTATTCCATACTTCATATCCCAAGTGGACGATACAAAATAACCTCCACCCTTCAGATTCGCAAACAGGGCGTACGCATTTTTGGCATTCATAAGGGCAGATACCGACAGGGTAAGGGGGTTACGTCGATTGAATACTATGGTACGGGTCCTTGTTTTCAAATTGGAGACGAGAGTCTTCCATCGTTTAGCGGCTTTCAAAATGTGCAGTTTCATGACCTGGCCATCCGGTACGAAGGGACGGATCGAGCAGCATTAAATAATCCTTTTTCTCAGGAAGTAAAGCGCGGATATTATGGAAAAGGTACTTTAGGCATTCAAGATTGGAAGGGCGGCGGAGTTACGCTGGATAATGTGTTGATTGAGCATTTTGAGACGGCTTTTTGGGGCTACGAAAGCGATGTGGATTTATTTAATTGTACGGAGATTAATTACAATAAAACGGGTATTCACTTGCAGAACAGAAGTTCACAGTTTACCAGCCTTGCGCTTTTTACACTGGGGAATGATACGGCGCTTGATCTGAATAGCTCCAATGGGGCCAGATTTTTAGCCAGCCAGCACATTAAGGACGGAAGCTCAAGTGATATACCCATTCGAATTGATGATTTTATGAATGCCGAATTTATAGGCTGCTGGTTTGAGGGGCTAAGCTTAGAACATAGAGTGACGGTTCCGTCTTTTATTCAAATTGGGGCCACGAAGGAGACGAAGAATGTCGCTCTTCGCGACTCCATTTTAGCCATCGCGGACAAATTCAGGGACAAAAACGACGACAACTACTGGTCAGTATGTGACTATTTTGTAGATGTGGTCATTGGTAAAAAAATTTTAGTGGATGAGGTGGGTGGATATCCACGCAATTTGAGGAATCTGGTTTCCTTCTCCGGCAGTTCATCCACTCAGCAGGCGACGCTTCGTTCGCATTTGGATTTCAATTACGTGGATAACCGTTATTATAAAAACAACGGGACAGGGCAGGCTTTGCTGCTAGTAGAGAAATATTCGAACAACGGAATCGAGCATTTGGATAAAACCTTTGTCAAAGCCTATCTGGGAGCAAGACAAAATATCCTCGCAGGCAGTTGGCAGAAGGTAAACTTCAACCAGATCAGCTATGATGAACTGACCGAGTTTGAGGCAACGGGCAGCCGTTGGCGGGCCAAACAAGCCGGGAAGTACAGAATACAAGCCTATATTTCGACAGATCCTCAAGTGGATGGCAATCGTACACGGCTGGCGCTCCATGTGAATGATGAACAGGTTGCCGGCAGCTCGGCGTATGCTTATCTTGATGATCGGGTGATTGGCGGGCCGAACTACAGTGCTTTGAGTGGAACGATTGAACTGAAGCTGGAGGCCGATTCTTTCATTGATATACGGGTGTTCAGCCAAAATAAAACGGATATTTTACCGGGTGGAGGACTTACGTATCTCACGATCAGCCGAATGTAAGTCGCTTTCAAGTAGACGATAGACGTTCTTTCATTTTTGGGTAGTAATTGCTGTGAAACTTCCTTTAGATGTTTAATGCGCTCATGGTACAAGGATTTCATCTGCTTTGCATAATGATCGTACATACCCGACTCATATAATTCTCAAGCAGACCTTGGGATAGCACTGAGGTGCTTAAACCCGCTGTATGTTTGTGCCATTGCATTAATGGAATTAGTGAATTGGGGACAACGGCAGCAGAAATCCTTAATCCAGGCAACAGCACTTTGGAGAAACTTCTGAGATAAATGACATGACTGGCCCCATGATACGCGTGTATTGGATCAGCTTTACTGTTTGTTTCCAGATCTGATAGATAATTGTCTTCAACGATGTAAACGTCATAGGCTTTGGCGAGTTCTGCCAGTCGTTGCTTATTTTTTGCCGTGTACGGAGTTCCTAACGGATTATGGAAACGTGGGATAGTATAAAAAAATTTAATCATATTGCTTTGAAAATTATGCTCTAAAGCTGCCCAATCAATCTCATCTTGAGTTCTTTCGAAACCAATGACGGTTTAGTTTTGTTTTGGAGTGCAACAACGAAGAAAATCAATATCGTTACTTCTGCTGCTTATATTGAGTCATAACCAGTATATTATTTCAACCCTTTGGTAAATCTGGACCAGAGGGTTTTTCAAGATTAAGTATGCGAATTAAATCTGGGTTAGGAGAAGATCACATGGACGTTTTTGCAGAATATCTAGCACGAATTGATAACCTGGGACATCGGGATCGAACGGAAGAAATTCTAGAGTGGATTACAAAGAAGTACCCACATTTAGTACCAAAAATAGCGTGGAATCAGCCCATGTTTACCGATCATGGCACATTTATTATTGGATTTAGTGTATCCAAACATCATTTGGCTGTGGCGCCTGAAAAGGCTGGGATTAATCATTTTTCCAATGAAATTGCGAAGGCCGGTTATGATCACACCAAGGAGTTGGTGCGTATCCGGTGGGATGGGCCGGTTGATTTCTCATTACTGGAAAGAATGATTGAATTCAATATTACGGAGAAGGCAAACTGTTCAACTTTTTGGCGGAAATAGGCATAGCGGATACCCTAAAAGAAAAGACCCCGCTCTCACATACAATGGAGAGCGGGGTCTTCGGGATGGTCATTCATCAATTGGTTTGGACATTGCACCGAAATAGTCTATAACAACGCTGCGAAACGCGATAGCTGCTTTCGAGATATATCTGTTTTTTTGCGACAATAAAGCAATCTCCCGCACAAGTCTCTGATCTTCTATCGGAAGATATGCAATGCGTTGCTGTGGGTTTCTTGCTGTACTTGGTATAAAGGCAAGCCCAATCTCCGCTTCCACTAGTGCGATTAATCTTGCAGGCTCATCTCCTTCATATACATACTTCGGTACAAACCCGACTGATTGGCATTTGGAGTCCACCAGATCACGAATGCCGTATCCTTTTTTCACACCCACAAACCACTCATCCTTAAGCTCTGCTAATGTGATGCTGCTTCGATCCGCATATCGATGACCAAGAGGCACCGCTACTACGATGGGGTCCTCGAATAGGATCTGACAGTCGATATCATCACCTTGGATCGGAGGAGAGGACAGGCAAAAATCGATCTCCCCTCGATGAAGAAGTGTAGACATGTCTTCCAAATTTACCATTTGTACATGAAACTGGGTGTTCGGCTTATTTTTCCGGAATTCCCGCAAGATACCTGGCAATGTGCTTGCTGTGGTGACCGCCAATTGGAGTGTACCGTGATCCGGGTTGGAGAGGTCAGCAATTTCCTGCTTTCCCTGTTCCAATTCGAATAGGGCTTTTTCGGTCCGGCGAAGGAATGTTCTTCCGAATTCGTTTAGCCGCAGCTTTCTGCCCAATCGATCAAATAACGGTGAACCCAAGTCATCCTCCAATCGCTGTATCGTTTTGCTCAGTGAGGATTGAGTGACATGCAACTTACCCGCAGCTTCCGTAACATGTTCACACCGGGCTAACGTCAGAAAATAGCGTAGCTGAAGAAGCTCCATTTCGCACCACTCTCTTATTCCTTTTAGTTCATCAAATCATAACATAAAATGCGTTGGAATAAATAACAGGATTCCATTAAGATGATCAGAGAAGAAGGGGGTATATACAAAATGAACGCTCGAAATATATGGTTAATGATATCTGTCGGCTTGGGAATCATGCTGAATCCGTTAAATTCCTCCATGATATCTATAGCCATTGCAAGACTGCAACATGTGTATCAACTTGATGTTACGACCGTTTCGTGGATTATTTTTTCCTTTTACATTGCGAGTGCTGTAGCTCAACCGGTCATGGGCAAGTGCAGTGATCTGTTCGGCCGCAGAAAGATATTCCTTATCGGTCTGGTTGTTGTCTTCGTTTCCTCCATGTTAGCTCCGTTATCTCCTGGCTTTTCTTGGCTCATCGTATTCCGGATCGTTCAATCTGTCGGCACAAGCATGATGGTAGCCGTCGGAATGGCGATTGTAAGAATCCATGTTACTGAGAAACAGGCAGCCGCCTTGTCTGTCCTTGCGATGTTCCTATCCGGAGCAGCAGCGGTAGGCCCTTTTATTGGTGGTGTAATGATTCATTGGTGGGACTGGCCCAGCATATTCCTTGTTAATATTCCATTTGTAATCGCAAGCTTTATCTTCGCCTGGAAAACCATTCCCAAAGAGGAGTCATTCAAATCCACCTCTGGTGACATGTCCATCAGGAAATGGCTCCTGCTGATTGATGCGCCGGGCATACTCTTGTTCACAGTCGCTTTGGTGACTCTGCTAATTAGCTTGCTTTCAGTCAAATCAACCGGACATCTTTCAACATGGCACCTTATGGTAGGGGGGATCGGTTTGATTGCATTAGCAACTTTTATACGACATGAATTGAAAACACCATCCCCCTTTATTCCTCTGCGGGCATTTGCTACATATCCCGAAATGACCTGGGTGAATGTACAATTTATGCTGGTTAACACTCTTTTTTACGCTCTGTTTTTTGGAATACCGTCTTATTTGCAGCAAGTACGTCATCTTAACGAAATTCATACAGGAATAATTATGCTAACCCTCGGTTTATGTTCACTTATCAGTTCTCCTCTCGCAGGACGCTGGATCGACAAATCTGGAACGCGGCTGGCTTTAATCCTTTCTGCAGTGTTAATGACATTCGGGTCCGTATTAATCATCACCTTGAATGAAGCTTCGCCGATGTTCAGTGTAATCCTCGCCTTGGCTGTATTTGGTATAAGTAACGGATTGAATAGCGTCGGCATGCAGGCTGCCCTGTTCAAGAGCACACCAAAAGAAATGATTGGTGTCTCCTCGGGTATTTTTAATACTTCGCGATACCTCGGTACCATTTTGTCGTCATTGTTAATCGGAATCATCATGGGAGATACGTTCAGTGTAATGGGAATCCACTTGCTAGGGGTCATCCTTACTTTATTTTCCACATCTTTGATCATCATGAACTTACGTCCCCAGCGATCCTCGGGCACGCAAGCGTTATAGTTCGGACATAATCAGGATTCAACGTCGAATTAGAACCGCCGCAATGGCGGTTTTTTTGTTTTGAGCTATTTAAAACATCGGATATTCGTCCAATCCTTAGGTGAGGAAGGTAGTCACTTTTCACTTATGATGCCTGTTTAATACAAACAGCCACTTTTTTTAAACGAAATTTAAGATACGTATTAATACAGGGTAAAGTTGGCCTTCTATACTTGCATCTGTGCTTCACAATCCATTCGAGGGAGAGATTTATATCAACCATTCAAGTTCATTAACATCAAATCTAATCAGAAAAACAGCAGTCAGCAAACTCGCTCTGGTTCTGACAACATGCCCAATCATGAGTACGGGTAGCGCTACCGCTAAACCATCTCCTGTATCTGCCATTTCACAAGCCACAGGGGATGCTGAAGCTCAGGCGCTTACTCAATACCGAATTCAAGCCCGGCTGGACGAGAAGAAGATGACCTTGCAGGGGAGTGCATCTTTGGCTTTATGAAAGTGGGACAAAATAAGTTCCTTCGTGGTGTTGCTACCGTATTTGTGGATATCTTCCGCGGGGGAATTCAATCGGTTGATCGTGGACAGATGGAAGCCGCCCGTTCCCTGGGACTTCCTTATCGTAAAGCTATGATGAAGATCGTAATTCCTCAGGCAATACGGATTATGATCCCTTCATTTATTAATTAGATGGTTATTACATTGAAAGATACGTCGATCTTATCCGTCATTGGCCTTGTGGAGTTGACGCAATCAGGTAAGATTGTCATCATAACATTGACTAAAATTGCTGACTATCTGGAGGTGAAGGTTCGTCGTGGGTAAAATTAAGGTTGAAGGATTAAAGAAAAGTTTTGGCACGAATCAGGTTCTGAAAGGAAATCGATATGTCGGTCACCGAAGGTGAAGTTGTCTGTGTCACAAAGCACGCGAGAATATTGGTATGGTGTTTCAGCATTTCAACCTGTTTCCTCATTTCAGTGTACTAAAAAATATCATGTTTGCACCCAGAGAACTCGGGATATTAAATGAACGGGAAGCGCGCGATACAGCACTGCGTTTACTTGAGCGGGTTGGTACCAAGTTTGCTGTGCGTACGATTTCTGAGGGTCTGCGTAAAGAGGAGTATGCCAACAATATTCGTACAACAATTATATCGCAAGGAATGGTTACGACTAACCTTCGGATGTAGCTATTAATAAAATGATCATTCGCCCTACAAGTCAATAGCGGTAATCTAAAAAGAATACTGTCTGCTTAGAGATGAGAATTTGTATAAACGGATAAAAAGTCTTTTTGAAATAAAAGGGTACAGTTTAATTTTGGAAAATCTGCACCATGCTGACTCAGCTTGGTGCTATTTGATGTTTTCAGGTGTATGGAATATTTTTCATCCAATCTGACGACAATGGTTAGCAGCACGCGAATAGGCCGGAGGAGTAAGCTTACGGGCTCCGGTTCTTTACGCCAATATGTTGAGGAGGGAACCGATTGTGAAGAAAAAAGTGGTAGTGTTCATCCTGGCTTGTCTTGTAGCCTTGACTGCTGTCCCCGTCGGCGGTTGGGCCGAGGAAAGCAAACCTGAAAGCAAGCCCAAGGAGGGTTCTGCGGCTGAGCTGGCTCCCGAGGCTCTCTCAGCGATCCTGATGGATGCGGATACGGGTACAGTCATCTATGAAAAAAATAGCCGTGAAAAGCTTCCTCCGGCGAGTATTACCAAAATTATGACTATGCTGCTGACGATGGAGGCTATTCATGATGGCAAACTCAAGCTGACCGACAAAGTACGGGCCAGCGAATATGCGGCTTCGATGGGCGGATCGCAAATTTTTCTGGAGCCCGGAGAAGAAATGACGGTCGATGAGATGCTTAAGGGAGTGGCGATGGCTTCCGGCAACGATGCTTCCGTGGCGATGGCTGAGAAAATTGCGGGCTCTGAGCAGGCTTTTGTCGAATTGATGAATGCCAAGGCGCAGCAGCTTGGTTTAAAGGATACCCATTTTGCCAATTGCAACGGTTTGCCGGTAAAAAATCACTATTCTTCTGCGCATGATATTGCGGTCATGAGCCGTGAACTGCTGAAATATCCTCAAATTACAAAATATACAGGAGCGTATCAGGACTATTTACGCAAATCCTCGGCCAAGCCGTTTTGGTTGGTGAATACGAATAAGCTGGTTCGTTTCTATACAGGAGCGGACGGGCTGAAAACAGGCTATACAGGGGAAGCGAAATTTTGCCTTTCCGCTACTGCCAAGCGTGATGGTATGCGTGTAGTCGCTGTCGTACTTGGCGAACCGAATACTAAAACACGTAACAATGAAGTATCTTCCATGTTCGATTATGCTTTTTCCCAATACACGATGAAATCAGTGTACAAGCCGGGTGACCTGCTGGGAAGCGTGAAAGTCGAGAAGGGTGTACTGCCGGAGCTGAAAATTCAGGCAGATCGTTCCTACAGTGTTCTGGTGAAAAAGGGAGGAACTAAGGAAACACTGCGTCATGAGCTGCAACTCGCTCCAAGTCTGAAAGCTCCTGTCCGTGCAGGTGATCCGGTCGGCAAGCTGGTTGTCTATCAGGATGGTAAACGGCTCAAGGAGTTTAACATAACCGCACCCGTAGCGGTGGAGAAGGCTGGATGGTGGAAATTGTTTAAACGTACCATGTCGAATCTGTTTTCTTTGTAGATTTTAAGGGGTTTTCTTCTAGTTTTGTCGGAGGGCAGGAATCGTCTGCGGCTGCGTAGAAATCCTTGTCCAAGACCGGGAGGAGAGTGAGTAAGCATGAACCTGCAAATTGAAATGGAGCATCACCGGGGGGTGCTGATTGTAAGGCTGTCCGGTGAGCTTGATCACCATACGTCGGACATGGTCCGTATGCAAATGGATGAGGCGATTCAGCGCCGCCAATGCGAGCATATCGTGCTCAGCTTGAAGAATCTCCAGTTTATGGACAGCTCCGGCCTTGGCGTTATCTTGGGACGTTACAAGCTGATTAAACAAAAGGGCGGGAAGATGGCTGTCTGTGATGTCAATCCGCCGGTACACCGACTGCTGGATATGTCAGGCTTGTTTAAAATCATGCCTGTATATGAAAACGAGGGAAATGCGCTCACGGAACTGGAGGTGGTGTCATGAGAGAAAGTACAGGAAACAATTTCATGAGCTTGCAGTTTGCCGCCAAATCCGAGAATGAAGCGTTTGCCCGCGTCGCTGTCGCTGCCTTTATTTCCCGGCTTGATCCGACGATGGACGAGCTAAGCGATCTGAAAACCGTGGTGTCCGAGGCGGTGACGAACAGTATTATTCACGGCTATGACAGCGATCCGTCTGGAGTCGTGACGATCAAGGTTGGGATTGAAACGGACGTGGTAACATTGGTGATTGAAGATGCAGGAAGAGGGATTGAGGATTTGGAGCTGGCGAAGCAGCCACTGTATACGTCGAAGCCTGAATTGGAACGGTCCGGCATGGGTTTCACCATTATGGAAAATTTCATGGATGAGTTTGAAGCAGTCAGTGAGCCGGGCGGAGGCACGTCGGTCCGGATGAAGAAAAGGATTGAATCCAAGAAAGCTTTATATAATTAGGGGTTGATCCTATGGAAGCAGGAGGAAAAAAAACTTCGAACAGCTATTTGGAGGATGCGGAAGTCAAACGGCTCATTGCACTGAGTCAATCCGGTGATAATGATGCCCGTGAGACGCTGGTCAATAGTAATATCCGGCTCGTATGGTCTGTCGTGCAGCGCTTTATGAACCGGGGATATGAACCTGACGATCTTTTTCAGATCGGCTGCATCGGTTTGTTAAAATCGGTGGACAAATTCGATCTAAGCTATGAAGTCAAATTTTCAACGTATGCGGTCCCGATGATTATTGGGGAAATTCAACGTTTTCTACGCGATGACGGCACGCTTAAGGTTAGCCGCTCCCTCAAGGAGACGGCCAATAAGGTCCGCAAAATGAAGGACGAGCTGTCCAAACGGCTGAACCGTTTACCTACGATCAAGGAAGTCGCAGATGAACTGGGAGTTACACCAGAAGATGTTGTTTTTGCCCAAGAGGCTAACAAGCCGCCAACCTCGATTCACGAAACGGTGTTCGAAAATGACGGCGATCCGATTACGCTTATGGACCAGATTGCAGATGAATCGCAGGAGCGGTGGTTCGACAAGCTGGCATTGAATGAGGCTATAGGGGGGCTGACTGAGCGGGAACGGCTCATTGTATATCTGCGTTATTATCGCGATCAGACCCAATCGGAGGTCGCAAGCCGACTTGGTATTTCCCAGGTGCAGGTATCGCGGCTGGAAAAAAAGATTTTGCAGTCGATTCGCGATCAGATTGCTCAATAATATCGGTTAGGAATTTTGCTAAATCCTCATGCCTGTGTAATTCAAAAGGGTATTCCCAAGCCATGTTAATGGTCAGGAATACCCTTTTTGCGTGGAGAAAAAGAAAGTGCACGGAATATGTTTCTTGGCTTCGCCTCATACTAAGGTAATTACGAGGATAAGGAGGGGATCGGATGACTCATAATCCGGCTCCTACAGTGGCTCCCATAGTCTACTTACGTCTCCGCAGTCGTGTACGCATGTTACAGGGACATGACTTGCGTTTGGGAGATGTAGCTCATCTGCTGGCAGATCCCGAATGGGAAAACGATCTGCTGGAGCTTGTTCTCAAGCGGCCGCAGCAGCAGGACGGTAATCTGATACTGGTGGATATGCTGCAAATCATTTCGAAAATTAGAGAACGCATTCCGGGTGTCGTCGTGGAATCTCTCGGCAAGCCGCATGTGCTTGTGGAAATCGTGGAGAAACCGCGTAAGCCATCCAGAATATTGTTTGTTCTGGTATGGTTGCTTCTGTTCTTTGGATCTGCGCTCACGATTATGAATTTCCACGCTGACGTCAGCATGATGGAGGTGCAGGTGCGGATTGTTGAGATGATTACCGGACACAAGGATGAGCATCCATATCTGTTCCAGATTGCGTATTCGATCGGCATCGGCTTCGGTATGATTGTGTTCTTTAATCATTTGTTCAAAAAAAAATGGAACGAGGAGCCGACGCCGCTGGAAGTGGAAATGTATCTGTACCAGGAAAACGTGGATCAGTACGTTGTGGCGGAGGAATATGAAAAGATGGCCCGCATGCATACGAAGGATAAGCGCCGATGATGATGTATGTTCAGGGTGTACTTCAGATCATTTTAGGTATCGCTGGAGGCGTAGCGGTGGGTGGTGGCGTGATCGCACTTTTTATTGTGCTGGATATGATTCCTCGGCTGGCACAGCTTACGCGTACCTATAAACAATCACGAGCATATGAAAAATCTATGATTTTGGGTTCAGTGGTGGGAACGGTGGCAGATTTTTGGAATATTTGCTTACCGTTGCCGGGCGTACTTACGTGGATACCGGGGTTGTTTTGCGGAGTGTTTATCGGTTTACTTGCCGCAGCACTGACTGAGGTACTGAATCTCTTGCCTATACTCGCCAAGCGGCTCCATATGACCGTGTATATGTTTGGCTTGCTGATGGCGATGGTGCTGGGTAAGGTGACTGGTTCTTTTTTTGACTGGTTCGTATACAACCGATAACGAGGAAAGTGAAGGGGGCAAGAGATATGGAGCATAGACCGGATCAAGATCATCAGGAGGACGGAGCCATCGGGAATGAAGGTTATACTGCTGGCAAGGAAGAAATGAGCCCGTGGAAAAAAAGGCAGGCACAGGAGTCAGCACATTATAAACATAAAAAAGAGAGTGAGCGCTCTGATAACGTAGAGGAATCCGTCCTCTATTGGCAGGGTAAGGATGATATATCGCCAAGGATGAAGGATAATCGGGAAACGCTTAAAGCAGTAATCGGTCTGGGGGAGACCTTTGACGTCGTATTCAGGGAGATGACACTAGGCGGGCGTCATATCGGCTATCTGTTTCTGAATACCTTTGCCAAGGACCAAGTCATGGTTGAAGTGCTAAAGCGGCTCACCTATCTAACACCGGATGATCTGTCTACGGATGGACTGCAATCGTATTTTGAAAATTATATTCCGCATATTCAGGTGGAAAAGAGCGAAAAAATGTCGGTTGTCATCAACAAGGTGCTGACAGGCTATAGCGCCTTCTTTATGGAAGGTGAGCGCTTTTCGGTCATTTTGGATACCCGTAATTACCCGGTACGCAATCCCGAGGAGCCGTCACTGGAGCGCGTCGTACGCGGTGCCCGTGACGGCTTTACAGAGACGATGCTGACAAATGTGGGTCTGGTTCGCCGCCGTTTGCGGGACCCCGGCCTTAAATTTGAGGCGATGCAGGTTGGTCGCCGCACCCGGACAGACGTATGCTTGGGTTACATTGATGATATCGTGGATAAAGTGATGGTGGATACCGTACGCGACAAAATTAAAAACGTCGATGTGGACGGCATCCCGCTGGCGGATAAGCAATTAGAGGAGACGATAATTAATAAAGGCTGGAATCCATATCCATTAGTGCGATATTCGGAGCGACCAGATGTCGTGGCTTCGCATATTATGGAAGGGCGACTCGTTATTTTCGTCGATACCTCACCCAGCGTGATGATCTTGCCTACCACCTTTTTTGACCTTTGCCAGCATGCAGAAGAGAATCGGCAAACGGCTTTTATGGGGAGCTATTTGCGCTGGGTTCGCTTTATAGGGATTTTTGCCTCGATGTTTTTGCTTCCGATGTGGCTGCTTATGGTCATCAATCCCGAGCTAAAACCGGCGTTTCTTGATTTTATCGGTCCTCAAAAGGAAGCCCATCTCCCGCTGATCGCACAGTTTATCATTGTGGAGCTAGGGGTCGATCTCATGCGCATGGCGGCTGTCCATACACCGACACCGCTGGCTTCCGCGATGGGCTTGATCGCCGCTATTTTGGTCGGGGATATTGCGGTCAAAACGGGACTGTTCGTCAACGAAGTTGTGCTGTATATGGCTGTGGCTGCTATCGGGATGTTCGCAACACCGAGCTATGAATTGGGATTGGCGAATCGGCTAATCCGGCTGTTTTTGCTGATCGCTGTGGCTATTTTCCACGTTCCGGGTTTTATCGTAGGCACGACACTGATCATTTTGATGCTGACACTGCACCGGTCATACAATTCTTCCTACCTGTGGCCGTTCATTCCTTTTAATGCCAAGGCGATGGCTTCTATCTTGTTCCGTATGCCTGTGCTGAATGCGCCTAACCGTCCGTCATCTAACAAAACGCGGGACAATACGCGCATGCCGAACACGGATGCAAGCACGGATTCGAACTCTGGCAACAGGCAAGAACATTAATATAAATGATCTGCATAAAAATCCATTCTTCTTGATGCTTTTTTTGCTATACTGGTGTTAACATTCGATGGAATATGACTTTGTTTGTTCCAGAAAGAGAGGCGCCAGAACATGTATTTGCATGGAAGCAGTAAAATTAACAGCAATGGACATTTGGAGATTGGCGGATGTGATACAACGTTTTTGAAGGAGCGTTTTGGAACACCGCTATATATTGTAGATGAACAGTTAGTACGCCAGCGTTGCCGGGAGTTTATAGAAGCTTTTCGTGAAACCGGGTTGAAGTTTCAAGTCGCTTATGCAAGCAAAGCATTTTGCGTAATGGCAATGTGTGCTTTGGCTGCAGAAGAAGGGATGTCGCTCGACGTCGTTTCCAGTGGAGAGTTGTTCACCGCGCTGCAAGCTGGATTTCCGGCAGAGCGAATCCATTTTCACGGCAACAACAAAACACCGGAAGAAATTGAAATGGCGCTAGATGCGCAAATTGGTTGCTTCGTGGTCGACAGCGAGATGGAGCTGCATTTGCTTCAGGCCCTTGCCTCCGAGCGGAATCAGCAGGTAAATATTTTATTGCGGGTTACACCGGGGGTTGAAGCGCATACGCACGAATATATGGCCACAGGCCAAGAGGATTCAAAGTTCGGTTTTGACATTGCGAACGGTACAGCACGTCATGCGGTGGAGCAGGCTATCAGGCTGGATCATCTGAACTTACTGGGGGTACATTCCCATATCGGATCGCAAATTTTTGAAGTGAACGGCTTCCAAATGGCTGCCGAACGGGTTGCCGCTTTTTGCAGAGAAATCAAGGAACAGCTTCAGTTTTCTTTCAAGGTTATTAATCTGGGTGGGGGATTTGGCATTCGTTACACAGAAGAGGACACACCACTGAAAATTTCCACCTATGTGCAGGCTATCGGCGAAGCGGTAAAAACTCATTTTTCCGGGCTTTATGATGAGCTTCCAGAAATCTGGATTGAGCCGGGACGCAGTATTGTGGGCGATTCAGGCACAACCTTATACACGGTAGGAAGTATCAAGGATATTCCGCAGGTACGGAAATACGTCTCGGTGGACGGTGGAATGACAGATAATCCGCGTCCAGCGCTATATCAGGCGAGGTATGAAGCCATGCTGGCTAACCGAGCGTACGATGCGAACGAGGAGACGGTATCCATTGCGGGCAAATGCTGTGAAAGCGGCGATATGCTCATTTGGGATGTGGAGCTGCCGCGTCCGACCAACGGGGATTTGCTCGCTGTTGCTTCAACCGGAGCCTACAATTATTCCATGGCGAGTAATTATAACCGGATACGCCGACCAGCGGTTGTATTTGTAAACAATGGTGAGGCCGAGCTGGTGGTGCGACGGGAAAGCTATGAGGATATCGTTCGGAATGATGTCGTGCCACAGCGCCTGGTTCGTGACCAAGCCGGTTCATCGGTTCATCCCAACGCCAAGATAACGGTTTCTTCCTGATTTTGATAAGCGTGACGAAGTAGACCATTTAGCCGGAAGTGATATACCGGGGATAATGGTCTCTTTTTTTGGACAAGGCTTTGCTAAGCGCGGCAATTCATAGTAAACTGGAACTTGATGCTATTTAGCTTTCAAAACAGGTTGAAAAGGAGCTACAAACAATGAAAAAAGGTAGAATAGATCTTGAAAATGGCGGTATCGTCGAAATTGATTTTTTTCCAGAAGAAGCGCCAAACACGGTTGCTAACTTTGAAAAACTGGCAAACAGCGGCTACTACAACGGCTTGAGCTTTCACCGTGTAATTCCAGGCTTTGTTGCCCAAGGTGGTTGTCCTAATGGAACAGGCACAGGCGGCCCTGGCTACACAATCGACTGCGAAACAGCTACGAACACAACGAAGCATGCCAAGGGCGTTCTGTCCATGGCGCATGCAGGCCGTAACACAGGTGGAAGCCAATTCTTCATCTGCTACGCACCACAGCCGCATTTGGATGGAGTACATACTGTATTTGGTCAAGTGACCAAAGGTATGGAATTCATTGATGCTGTAAAACAAGGCGACAAAATGAAAGAGGTTAAAGTATTTGACGCGTAATATACCGTTAAATGCATGATCTTTTTGTATAACGTTACACCTAAGCCGTTCTGTCTTTGGACAGTGCGGCTTTTTGTTGTCTTTTGTTTGTCGGTTTGCTGTTTTATCGCAAACACGCAGGTATTAAAGTGAATAAAATCACATTCGAAAAGTAAGTGTTGTGATAGCCTTTTCATTAGAATGCATTTTCCATTTTTGGATATGAGCTTTTCAAGCACAGTAAGATTTGCAAAAGAAGGGGGCTTATCACATTGTCTATTTTAACGCGTACAAATCGACTCGGATTTTTTGAAATCCGGCTGGAATCCATTGGTGGACTCGGCGCTAATCTGGCTGGTAAAATGCTGGCCGAAACGGGCGTGCTTGGTCTGGGGCTTAATGCTTCCAATTTTTCGTCCTATGGTTCTGAAAAGAAGGGAACCCCGGTCAAAAGCTTTGTACGGTTCTGTGATCCCGGGGTAGATATCCGTGATCACAGTCCGATCGAGCAACCGCATGTGGTAGGCATTTTTCATGAAACATTGTACAAAACGGTCAATGTCATCAGCGGGCTTCCGGCGGATGGGATCGTTGTGGTCAATTCCACGCGTCCGACAGAGGAAATACGGGCTGATTTGGGACTGGTATCCGGCACGCTGGCGGTAGTGGATGCCATGGGCATCGCACTGGAGGAGCGGACCAAACTGAATACGTCCATGTTGGGTGCGCTGTTCCGTGTCTGTGATTTTTTAGATCCGGAGGCGATGAGATCGGTTATTCGCAGTACCTTTGAGAAGAAAAATCCACAGCTGGTGGAGCCTAATTTGCGTACGTTTAACCGGGGCTTTGAGGAAATGGAGCTGCACGTATATCCGGTTACGAATGATGCACAGGATCGGATTTTTGAACGGCCGCAGCCTTTGCTGGGTTATGAAACACAACCCTCGGGAGGTGTTATTGCCACGCAGGGAAACAGCATGACGAGAGATGTCAGCGGTTCACGTCAGGGCTTTGTGCCTGAATATGAAGCTGATAAATGTACGCATTGTGCCAAGTGTGATTCGATTTGCCCGGATTACTGCTTTGTATGGGAAGAACAGGCGGACAAACGGGGAAGAATGCTGCCATTTTTGCAAGGGATTGATTACCAGTATTGCAAAGGATGCTTGAAATGCGTAGATATTTGCCCGTCGGGGGCATTAAGCTCGCGCCGTGAGCAATGGGGATGGGCGGAGGAGCATCGGGTTGCCCACCAGTTTCCGGTATATGAAGGAGGTCGTGTGTAATGGCGAAACTGGAGGAAGAGCTCAAGCAGACAGGCGCCGCACAGGTGACAACGTTCGAATCCGGCAATGAAATGGCGGCTACGGCGGCTGCGCAGATCAATTATCATATGATGGGATATTTTCCAATCACACCCTCGACCGAGGTGGCGCAATATCTGGATCAGATGAGAACGAGAGGTCAGCATGACATTAAGCTGGTCGCAGCAGACGGTGAGCATGGATCGGCAGGGATATGCTATGGTGCTGCGGCAGCGGGAGCGAGAGTTGTGAACGCAACAAGTTCGCAAGGCTTCCTGTATATGCTGGAGCAGTTGCCTGTGCAGTCCGGCACTCGTTTTCCTATGGTTATGAATCTGGTGACCCGGGCTATTAGTGGCCCGCTGGATATCCGTGGGGATCACTCAGACTTGTATTATGGTTTGAATACGGGCTGGGTGATTTTGACCGCAAGCACGCCGCAGGCTGTGTATGATATGAACATCATGGCGCTGAAAATCGCAGAGCACAGTGATGTTCGGCTGCCTGTGATGGTCGCTTATGACGGTTTTTACACGTCCCATCAGAAACGTAAGGTGCAATATTTTGCCGATGCCGAAACCGTGCGCGGTTTTGTGGGGCCGAACCCGAATCTGAATTATCCGAATATTTCCGATTTTGACCATCCGGTTACTGTCGGGGCGCATATGAACGGCGATGACCTGACGAATAATCATGCTCAGTTATCTGAGGCATTAAAGCTGTCAGAAGGAGTATATGAGCAGGTTGCCGCAGAATATGCCGCATTATCCGGGCGGGAATATCCGATTTTGGATCTCTATCATATGGAGGATGCCGAGGTTGCAGTATTCCTGCTGAATTCGGCGGCTGAATCGGCTAAGGATGTAGCCGATCAGCTCCGCGCGCGCGGCATTAAGGCCGGTGTGATTCGTCCGAATATTATTCGGCCGTTTCCGGCCGCGCAGCTGCGTGAGGCATTGCACCATGTCAAGGCGCTGCTGGTGGGTGAACGTGCGGATTCGTACGGCGCCGATGGCGGTAATTTGACGCACGAAATCAAGGCGGCCTTGCAGGAGGACCCACTGAATCGGACGCTTGTATTATGCCGCATTTTTGGCTTGGGCGGCAAGGATTTTTATGCGGAGGACGCTGAGGCGTTCTTCCAGCTTGCGATTGAGGCGGCGGAAGCCGGACGGACCGAGCAGCCTTTTGATTATTATGGGCTTAATCCGGGGTCCCCGGACAAGGTCATGCCGCAGGTTATGCAGCCGCCACGGGGAGATGCGTACCGTACGGGTCTGATTCAGGTTACGCCGGATGAGGCGACCGGGAAGCTCAAGGTCAAGGTGCCGCCGTTACGTTCGCTGACGACCAAACCACGCCGTCTCACGCCGGGTCATGGGGCATGTCCAGGCTGTGGAGCGCTGTCTGCGTTGGAGCTGTTTTTCAAAGGCATCGAGGGCGATATCGTCGTGCTGTTCCAGACAGGCTGCGTATACGTGGTCACAACAGGTTATCCGTATACATCACACAAGCAACCGATGATCCATAATCTTTTTCAAAATGGGGCTGCTACGCTCTCTGGAGCGCTGGAGGCTTACATGGAGATGAAGCGCCGCAATGAAATTGAGATGGCGGATGATCCGACCTTTATTATGATCAGTGGTGACGGCGGGATGGATATTGGCATGGGTTCGGCTGTCGGGGCTGCTCTGCGCAACCATAAGCTGATTATGCTGGAATATGATAACGAGGGGTACATGAATACAGGCTCGCAGCAATCGTACTCGACTCCGGTCGGTCATATGACGAGCACGTCAGGCGTAGGCAAGATGCAAAAAGGGAAGCAGGGCCACCACAAGGATACGGTGCAAATTATGGCAGCCTGCAACATTCCATATGCCTTCACCGCAGCCGAAAGCCATCCGCAGGATATGCTGCGTAAAGCGGCCAAGGCACAATGGTATGCGAATAACGTGGGGACGGCTTATGGTAAAATCCTGTGCGCCTGTCCGCTGAACTGGAAATCCGAGGATAGACTGGGTACCAGTATTGTGGGTGCCGCTGTGGAATCTTGTTTCTTTCCGCTGTATGAGATTGAGCAAGGCAGTACGACGATTACGTACAATCCGGAGGACAAGGGAAAACGGATTCCAGCCGCGGAATGGCTCAAATTAATGGGCAAAACAAAACATCTTCTTAAGGAGGAAGCCACGCTGGCTACCTTTGATCAGGAGATTGAACGCCGCTGGAATATTCTGAAAAAGAAACATGAAATTTCGGAGCTATAATCCAGTTTTTTTGAATAATACACTTTGAACATTGTTATAAGATGTTACGGTACCGGTTCGATCAAGATTCTTTGCGCTTGTTGCGCGAAGAATCTTTTTTGTCGTTTATGGGATGAAGCATAAAAAATCAGGTAATGATTTCCGATATAGGAGTGGAGGCCTACGTGAAACATGTTGAATTAGTGCTTTCTCTGAATTTTAAGATGCAATGAGGTGCAGGTATGATTAAGCTGAATACAGTTGAGATAATCGAAATTATAAAGAAGCAAATACCCAAGGTCATGAATATCACACCAGTGGAACTGAAATTTACGGATGACTTTGGACGGACATCGCTGGCAGCGACGGATCACAAATTCACGCTGACGAACCAGCATTATTCCGCCAAGGTGATGGATTGTGTGCTGGAGACGCAGGTGCGCCCCATTTTAATGTGCGAAATTATTTATTTTCTGAAATGTGAGTTTATCGACGGGCATGTTGATGTACGGCTGGATTACGATATATGCGCGGAGGGTGGCCGTGGACCAACCGCTTCAGCGGTCATTACGTTCGATCATGCTACGCAGCTCGGGATCGAAGAACTGGCCGATCTGATTGATCTGGCGCTTCACATGAATGATAAAACCTGGTTTGAAGAGCTTTCCAGCCAATATGTTAAAACAAAAGCAGGAGCGTCCACCATTAGATAACTTGCTTTTTTTAGAAGTCGGTGCTAATATACGTAACAAGTTTAATGCTAATTCAATTGAATAAGAGCAAGATCCTTCGGGGCGGGGTGCAATTCCCCACCGGCGGTGATGACGTGTCTGTGCATAGCTTCTGCGATGAACAGCGCGGCTTAGTCCGTGACCCGGATGCTGAACGATCAGCAGATGGTGGACCTGGTGCAATTCCGGGACCGACAGTATAGTCTGGATGGGAGAAGGATACGAAGCGCATGTGCATGACGTGACATGTGCCAATTTTTAGCATACGTAATGGTACGTACGGCTTATTTCGTTGTAGATAGCATACGGAAGATTGCTTGTTCTTCAAGCTTTTTTTCGGAGGCGCTTCTGAGCGTATTTGGTCGTATGCTCATTTATACTTTCTATTGGCAAACTTGTCATTCATGTGGTCTCAGGATGTATATGGACTGCGCTTATATACTGTAAATTCGACTCTCATCACCCCATGACGGATATGATCCGGACTGGGGTTTTTTGCGCTTATGCCCGATGAATCAGGGATAAACTGAATTTTAGATGGGAAGGAGTGAAGGCATGTTTACCGGATTGGTCGAGGAAGTGGGACGGATTCAGCAGATTTCCAGAAGCGGAGAAGCGATGGTGCTCGGCATTAAGGGTTCTGTGGTATTGGGCGATTTGAAAATAGGAGACAGTGTTTCCGTGAATGGTGTTTGTCTGACCGCAACACAGGTGGGTACTAAGGATTTTAAGGTAGATGTGATGCCGCAAACCTTTCGCAGCAGCAATTTGAAGGAGCTGAAATCCGGTAGCCGGGTCAATCTGGAACGGGCTATGGTGGCTAACGGCAGGTTCGGAGGGCATATCGTACAGGGACATGTGGACGGAACGGGCATGATTCGTCGGGTGACCTCAGACCAGAATGCGGTTGTGTACGAAGTTGCACCTACAGATCAGGCAATATTCAAATATATTCTTCTCAAAGGCTCGATTACACTCGACGGTATCAGTCTGACGGTTGCCCAGCGCACGGGAGATACCTTTTCCGTATCTATCATCCCCCATACCTTATCCGAGACGGCCTTGCAGGCCAAGCGTGAGGGAGACACCGTCAATATTGAATGCGACATTTTAGGCAAATATGTGGAGCAGCTTTTGAACTACGGAAAATCAGCGGTGACGGAGGGACCGGAGAAAGCTCCTATGAGTCTGGATTATTTGGCGAAACACGGCTTTGCCTAATACCACAAGAAAAAAAGGAGGAAAGCCTAATGGGAAGCGGGAGCAGAGAGAGCCATTCAAATATAGCGGCTGACATCGTAGAGTATGGTGTGTTGGAACAGGAAGTGGAAATTCGTCTGGATTCCATTGAGGAAGCGTTGGAGGATCTAAAGAACGGTAAAGTCGTGATCGTGGTGGATGATGAGCAACGGGAAAACGAAGGCGATTTTGTCGCTCTGGCTGAAAAAGCGTCCCCCGAGGTCATTAATTTCATGATTACCGAAGGCCGCGGGTTGGTCTGTGTGCCGATTACAGGGCAAAGAGCAGAGGCACTGGAATTGCAGCCGATGGTGGAGCAGAATACAGATTTCCACGGCACAGCCTTTACGGTGTCGGTGGATCATAGAGAGACGACAACGGGGATTTCAGCAGCCGAGCGTTCATTGACCGTGCGTGCGCTGACCGATGAAGCAGCCACAGGAAGCGATTTCCGCAAGCCCGGTCACATGTTTCCGCTGATCGCCCGCGATGGGGGTGTTTTGCAGCGTGCGGGTCATACCGAGGCGGCTGTTGATCTGGCCCGGCTCTGCGGCTCCAAACCCGCCGGAGTCATTTGCGAAATTATAAAGGAAGATGGGTCCATGGCTCGGGTGCCTGATTTGGCAGTGATCGCCAAGCGTCATCATTTGAAGCTGATCAGTATTCAGGATTTGATTGATTATCGTCGTCGTTTGTCATTGAAAGTACAGTTTTGAAACTCATTATTTAAAAAAAGAGAGGTTGATTTATATGGCACGTTTTCTGGAAGGTAATCTCGTATCGGATGGTATGAAGTATGGTATTGTAGTGGGCAGATTTAATGAGTTTATTACAAGTAAGCTGTTAAGCGGGGCAATCGATGCACTTCAGCGACATGGAGCGCAGGAAGATGAGATTGATGTGGCCTGGGTGCCAGGCGCTTTTGAAATTTCACTGATTGCTCAAAAAATGGCTGCAAGCGGTAAATACGATGCTGTGA
Organism: Paenibacillus sp. RC21; assembly: GCF_044907935.1. Taxonomy (NCBI): domain Bacteria; kingdom Bacillati; phylum Bacillota; class Bacilli; order Caryophanales; family Paenibacillaceae; genus Paenibacillus; species Paenibacillus sp. RC21. The sequence continues at coordinate 286,390 of NZ_JBIYCS010000002.1, read as the reverse complement.
TTACGCTGGGTACGGTGATCCGTGGTTCTACCTCGCATTATGATATCGTCTGCAATGAAGTGGCCAAGGGTGTGGCGGCAAGCAGTCTGAAAACAGGTGTGCCTGTTATTTTCGGTGTAGTGACGACGGAAAACATTGAGCAGGCTATTGAGCGTGCAGGTACGAAGGCTGGTAATAAAGGCTGGGATTCCGCACTGGCTGCGATTGAGATGGCGAATCTGGGCAAGCAGTTTTAATTTTGCGATTACCTGAATAGAACGGCATAACTATAGCCGGAAAAAGGGATTGGATTGTTAAGCAAGGCGATGACGTATATACTACAGAAAGAGGGATTGATAAAGTCGAGCATAAGTGCTAACGGGGAAAGGTATTGTTGAATGATGATTGGAGTAAGGCAGGGGGAAGCACATTGACAGTCGTAAATTACAAGCTGGAAACATTCGAGGGTCCGCTAGATCTGCTGTTGCATCTGATTGATAAGGCCGAGATCGATATTCAGGATATCCCGATTAGTGATATTACCGATCAGTATATGGCTTTTTTGCACAGTATGCAGGAGCTGGAGCTGGACATTACGAGCGAGTTTCTGGTGATGGCGGCGACGCTCTTATCCATTAAGAGTAAATTGCTGCTTCCCAAGCCACCTGTAATGGAATATGATGATTTGGATTTTTATGAAGAAGAGGATTATGATCCGCGGGATGAACTGGTTCGCAAGCTGGTGGAGTATCGTAAATATAAAGGGATTGCCCGCCATCTGAGTGAACGTGAATGGGAACGAAGTCTGATCTATGGTAAGGAGCCGGAAGATTTGAGCGCATTCCTGCCCACCGAACCCGCCAATCCGGTGCATGGGCTACATGCAAGCGATTTGGTCGCGGCCTTTCAGCGTGCGCTGCGTAAAGCAGAGCGACGTACGACGGTAACCCGTATTCACCGCGATGAAATTTCGGTCAAGGACCGTATTCGCCAGGTCATCGGGGCGTTGGAGATGGTAGGGACGGGAGGACGGCTTTTGTTCTCCAAGCTGATGCATGAGGATATGTATCGGCATGAAGTGGTAGTCACCTTTTTGGCTATCCTCGAACTGATGAAAATGAAGCAGATTTTCTGCTATCAGGAGAAGCTTTTCGATGATATTGTAATGGAGTGGAGAGGGGATTTACGGGTTAATGGATTATCTGAAGCTGAAATCAATTATTGAGGGACTGCTGTTTCTTGCGGGAGAGGAAGGGTTGTCCGCCAAGCAGATCGCCGACATTGTAGAGCAGCAGCAAGAGCTGGTTGAAAAGAGTCTGGAGGATATGAAGCAGGACATGGAGCAGGGAGGAAGAGGTTTGCAAATTGTCCGTATCGCTGGGCATTATCAGCTGGCAACCTTATCCGAACATGCACCTTATTTTGAAAAGCTCGCCTATTCTCCCGCACGTGCCTCGCTGTCTCAAGCGGCTTTGGAGACACTTGCCATTGTGGCCTACCGTCAGCCCATTACAAGAGTTGAAATCGAAGATATTCGCGGTGTCAAATCTGAGCGGGCTATACATACTCTGGTCAACAAGGAGCTTATTGAGGAAAAAGGTCGGGCTGAGGCCATCGGACGGCCGATTTTGTATGGAACGACGAAGTCATTTCTGGATTATTTCGGTTTGGGCTCTTTGGCGGATTTGCCGCAGCCTGAGCTGTTTGAGGACTCAGATAATCTGGAGGAAGAGACACAATTGTTGTTCGAACGTTTGGAGAACAGCCAGCCGGTTATGAATGATACGGAGTCTTGATGCCTGGCAGAAGCCTGTTTTACGGGTTCCTCTTCATGGTTACAGGTTCGAAATTTAGAAAACAGCCAGTCCTCGCATAATGGGGGCTGGCTGTTTAGCGTTTCAGGATGCATGTTTTCCGGGCGAAGGGCCATACTATTTTTGCCATGGTATATCCATGGAGAAAAAAGGCAGGGAGGACTCGCCAGTGTGGAAATGGATCGGTATCGCCATCATCGTCGTTTTGTTACTTGTGCTGGCTGTTCTGCTCTCCCGTATCCGATTGAAGCTGGATATTGCCAAGCATGATAATGATGACCGGGCGCATCTGGAGATCAGATTTCTGTACGGGTGGATTAAAATAAATTATGACATTCCGGCTATTCTGCTGGCAGGTTTGCAAAAAGGGCTTCTCTATCGACTCGATCGCAACAAAAACATACATAAAACCGATGCCACCATTGACAGCGGCACCATCGATAAAGAGAAAATTAAGCGATTTATACACGATGTTCGGATACTTCTGAAAGGAACGCGGTCCTTCCGTCGATGGATACGTCATACGCTAGCCCATGTGACGATGTCGAAAATGGAATGGTCCACCAATATCAGTCTTGCTGACGCTGCTTATACGGCTACCTCTACCGGTATTCTGTGGGGGCTGAAAACGTCACTGATCGGTTTTGCCTCCAGCTTTGTGCGCATGAACTGCACACCCAAGCTGTTTGTCGTGCCCTATTGGGTGGATCGCCTGCGTTTTACTACCACTTTGACCTGTGAGGCAAGTATTTCACTGGGTTATGCCGTTTATTCGATGCTTATGTTGGCTTACCGCATATGGCGCGTACCAGGCGGTCCAGAGGCGTGGAAACGGGTATTCTCCAAGAAACCAGTAAAGCATGAGGAATAATGAGCCATACATATTTCCTTGAACCCCTGCGCACAATAGCGAAAGAAAAGGCAGTCTACGCTTGAACAAAGCAGAGGAGGAATAATCATGTCAGATCACCCGATTCAAGGGCTCATGCAAACCGCGATGGAGAACATCAAAGCCATGGTGGATGTGAATACGATTGTGGGAGACGCGGTGGAAACACCCGATGGTTCCGTTATTTTGCCGATTAGTAAGGTGGGATTTGGCTTCGCAGCCGGGGGCAGCGATTTTAATGTAGATGAAGAGGCACTTCATACATCCTCGTCGTCAGGTGCTCACAGCGGCAAGGAAGGACACCCTTTTGGTGGCGGTAGCGGTGGCGGGGTATCCATTCATCCAATCGCTTTTTTGGTTGTTGGCAAACAAGGTGCACAAATCGTTCCGCTGGATAATCAGACTCATCTGATTGAAAAATTGATCGACTCTACACCATACCTGATTGATAAAGTCCAATCTATCTTCCGGAATGCCGACGTGGATATGCATACTCCGCCTCCACAGGTCCCGGTAGATGTTAACACAGATCACAATCACACTGGCCCAGCTTCTTTGTAACGGTTATTTTTAGCACAGGAGGGTATTCCAAAGTCAGCTACTGGCTAAGGAACACCCTCTTTTTTACATACACTTAACCATAATACTTTTATGCACGGATATACTGTCTTCCACCAATGCTCGCATGTATACCGGGAGGGTGCTCTTGTGAAGGGCTCAGCGCAATTTCTTCTTCCCGGTTTCCTTCAGGGGCAAACTGCGACAGATAGGCAAAATCGGGGTAGATCACTTCATTTGTCAAATAAGCAGAAGTGGTGGCCCCTGGTCGTCGATGACGATTGAGGGAGTCGATGATGCCTTGCGCTGTGTGGATGCCAATCCCATGACCATAAAACGAATCTTCCCTTAGCTTGACAACATTTTCTCCTTTCCACTCCGGCGTTTCGGGTGATACATCAGGATTGTTGAAATACAGAATATCGCCAGGAACAGCATTGTGACTCCCTTGCTCCTGTATGAGTCTGAGATCACTGTCATAGTGCCAATCATACAGCAGCATATCGGCAAAAATCCGATTAAATTCACTTTCCAGAATGGAATCCAGCACTCCTTTGTAGAGCACAATGACCATAGCTGTCGCACACTCAAAGGCATATTTATGCCCATTCACAAAAATATCCCTGATCCCCTGCGCCGGAGTGATACCTGCTTTAATCTGAAATCCGCCTTTGTCCGTCAATTCCCAAAATTGCTCGTTGCTGCGTGCTGTATCAAAGGTGGCGAAGGATACACCGCTTCGATTCAAGGCTTCAGCTGCCTCAACAATCCGGGCTCTTAAGATCGTTTCAAACTGTTGCCGCTGCATGTGGTAACCTCCATTCACTCATCAAGTTTAGTAACTATTATATATATGTCATCTGGAGTGCAAGTTGCCTGGTTTCCTTCAAAAAGTAAGCGGAAGAGAGGGACGGTACACCATTATCTCTGGAGGGATTTTCTGCTATAAAGGTGGACATACTTTGAACAGCTTGGACATAGAATGGTACAAGACTTGTTCAAAACCGGAGGAATCCAAATGTTTAAAAGAAAGCCAACAATCCAAACGGGCCACAGCCAGCTTTTGCCCAAGACACGCGTTTTTGTGTTGCCGCTGGCACTGCTGCTCGTCTTGACATTGCCGCTCACACTGCTGAGTCCGCAGGCTGCTTGGGGAGCAGTGAAAAAGGAGGAATTCCCACCTGCTTTTACTACACATGCACAGGCTTCATCTCTAATTGATGTCACATCAGGAAGAATCATATACTCTGCCGAGGGTGACCGAGAGCTGCGTATTGCCAGTCTCACCAAAATTATGACCGCGATCGTAGCCATCGAACATGGACGCTTGCAGGATCCGGTAAAGGTGAGTCCGACGGCTTTTGCCAAAGAGGGTTCCTCGCTTTTTCTCCAAAAGGGTGAACAAATGACACTGGAAAATATGCTGTACGGCTTGATGCTCCGTTCCGGTAACGATGCGGCTTCCGCCATTGCTGAGCATGTAGGAGGGACGGAGGAAGGATTTGTTCATTTGATGAATGAGAAGGCGGTTGAGCTTGGACTAAGCCATTCCCACTTTGCTAATCCGCATGGACTGGATGCCGAGGGGCACTATTCCTCTGCCAATGATATGGCCCGGCTTACCGCTTATGCGCTGCATAATCCGACCTTTGCCCGCATTGTGAAGACGGAGTTAAAAAAAGCGCCTAATCCGAATGAATCATGGGATTATTCATGGCATAACAAGAACAAGATGCTGAGGCTCTATGAGGGAGCTGATGGTGTGAAAACGGGTTTTACGAAAAAAGCGTTTCGCTGTCTGGTCAGCTCAGCTACACGGGACGGTCGCCAGCTTGCCGCTGTTACCTTAAATGATGGAGACGATTGGAACGATCATGCCCGTATGCTCGACTACGGTTTCCGATATTATCCGCTCATTCCGATTACGGACAAGCAGCAGCCGATTGACGGTTATCCGCTGCTGACAGGCACAAGCTTTGCCTATCCTCTGCATGATGGGGAGAAGGCGCAGCTGCACAAAAGACTGGTCCTGTATAAAAAGGCCAAGTCTAACAGAGCTGACGTATCCTTCGGTTTGCGGGGACGTGTCGAGTTCCTGCTGGAAGGCAAGCTTATTGGCTCCGTTCCTGTGTATGACAAAGGCAGCTTGCTGCCCGCCCGAAGCACAGTACAGCCACAACAGGAAATTCCGACTGCCCAAGCTCCTGCAAGCCGTAGCATCCAAAAGCGTACCTGGACGAGCGGATGGAGCGAAATTTTAAGAAATCTGTTCGGAGCATAGGGGTTAGGTTACATTCATCGGTGAAAGGGAGGGATCGGCCTTGATTCATCTCATATGGGTGGCCCTGATTTGTATTGGATTTGTGTTTGCCGCCGCGCAGGGAAATATTGAAGTGGTGACCAAGGCGGCATTTGATGGGGCGGCCACGGGCGTTACGGTATGCTTTGGACTGATTAGTGTGCTTGTATTCTGGATGGGTATGATGAAGCTGGCGGAGGATGGTGGGCTTTTGCAGAAAATATCCAAACTGCTCGCCCCGTTTGTAGCCTTTCTGTTTCCTGATGTTCCGCGTAATCATCCGGCAATGGGGTATATCTTGTCCAATATGAGCGCTAACCTGCTCGGGCTGGGAAATGCGGCGACCCCGATGGGCATCAAGGCGATGCAAGAGCTGCAATCGCTCAATCCCGACAAGCAGACCGCTACACCCGCTATGTGTACGCTGCTTGCTTTGAACACGGCCAGCATTACGCTTATTCCAACCACGCTGATCGCGATCCGGCTCAATTATCATTCCGCAAATCCGACAGAAATCGTTGGGACAACGCTGGTGGCGACTGCAATAGCCACCTTTGCCGCGATTGCGGCGGATCGCTGGTACCGTAGCCGGGAGTTACGTCGTCCTCCAGCCAGTCCACCTTCCACATCATCATTGCCGCCACAGAAAACACAGGCACCACAGGGCACGCCAGTAGCTGCGTCCTCTCCGGCTACGCCGCCCGTTTCTTCACCTGCCGCTCAGGGATCAGGAATGACGGCTGCCAAGGGCAGAAACACCACTTGGAAAGGATGAGGGAGGCATGCTTTATCTCATTAATCTCGTATCGACTTGGGCCATTCCGGTTATTCTTGCCTTTATTCCTTTATATGCTTATGCCAAAAAGGTACCGGTCTACGATTCCTTTGTGGATGGAGCCAAAGACGGCTTCTCTACGGCCATCAGTATCATTCCTCATCTCGTAGGCATGATGGTGGCTATCAGCATTTTTCGAGCGTCCGGCGCTCTGGATTACTTGATATCCTGGGTAACGCCATGGATCAAAAGCTGGGGCGTACCTGGTGAGGTACTGCCATTAGGACTGTTGCGCCCGTTGACGGGCACCGGCTCGCTTGCGTTTACGACGGATCTGATCCGCACGTATGGCCCGGACTCCATGATCGGTCGCATTGCTTCGACGATTCAGGGCAGCACAGATACGACACTCTATGTACTGACTGTATATTTTGGCGCGGTAGGTATCCGAAATGGGCGTTATGCCTTGAAGGTGGGGCTGTTTTCAGACGTGGTCGGTTTTGTGGCAGCGATTGCGATTTGCCTGCTTGTATTTTGATTCCTGCATTGATTTGTGAACGGGGGTTGTGATTTTGTTCATGGATGGGTATCATTAGCATGAGGTGAATTAGCGAACATGGAAAGATTGCAGAAAATACTGGCCCAGGCTGGTGTAGCTTCCCGACGTAAATGTGAGGAGCTTATTCAGGCGGGTAGCGTGGAAGTGAACGGGGTTACCGTAACAGAGCTGGGAACGAAGGCAGACCCTGATCAGGATATAATTACGGTAAAGGGTAGACCTATCAAAACCGAGAAAAAAATCTATTTAATGATGAACAAGCCTAAAGGCGTGATTACGAGCGCTTCCGATCCAGAAGGCCGTAAAATCGTGTCCGACTATCTGAAAGGCGTTAAGGAGCGCGTATATCCGGTAGGTCGTCTTGATTACGATACTGAAGGGCTGTTGTTGCTCACCAATGATGGCGAGTTCGCCAATCTGCTCACCCATCCGAAGCATCATGTGCCCAAGACGTATGTAGCGACAGTCAAAGGCGTTCCGCACGGAACCGAGCTGGACAAGCTGAAAAAAGGGATCGTGCTGGAGGATGGTATTACCGCACCCGCTGAGGTAGAATACAAGGATGTGGACCCGAACGGCAAAGAGTCTGTAATCCAGATTACCATTTATGAAGGCAGAAACCGTCAGGTCAGACGAATGTTTGAGGCCATTTCCCATCCGGTCATCAAGCTTAAACGTATTGCCTTCGGCGATCTTTTGCTGCAAAATTTGAAGCGCGGTCTGACGAGACCCCTCACCAAGGACGAAATCAACCGTCTCATTCAACTTGCACAGTCAGACAACACGAAAAAGAAACGGACAGGACGGGGGTCATAACCCCGGCCTTTTTGGTGTAAAGAGAGCTGAATGAACAGAGTAAGGTTTGACCGGACACGGGAAAATAGTAAAATAGAGAGAATGCTTTTTTTAACGAAGGGGCTGGGAATATGTCAGAACAAAGCAACCGCATATTAATTGTAGATGATGAAGAACGCATTCGCCGCCTTCTGCGGATGTATCTGGAAAAAGAAGGATATGAAATTGATGAAGCTGAGGATGGCGAAATTGCACTCCAGAAAGCGACTGCAAGCGATTACAGCATTATTCTGCTCGATGTGATGTTACCGGGCATGGATGGAATTGAAGTTTGCACACGTCTGCGTCAGACCAAAGCTACACCTGTGATCATGCTGACCGCCAAAGGCGAGGAAGTAAACCGCGTACAGGGTTTTGAAGTCGGAGCCGATGATTATGTGGTCAAGCCTTTTAGCCCGCGTGAGGTGATTTATCGGGTGAAGGCGATTTTACGCCGTTCGTCAGAAACTGCTTTTTTGACCAAGGAGACGGTGCCGAGCAACAGCATTGTTTTTCCGAATCTTATTATTGAGCATGATGCGCATCGTGTAAGTGCAGGCGGGATTGAAATCAGTCTCACACCTAAAGAGTACGAGCTGCTGCATTATTTGGCTGTGTCGCCGGACAAGGTGTTTTCGCGCGAAGAGCTGCTAAAAGACGTATGGAATTATGAATTTTTTGGTGATCTACGCACGGTGGATACACATGTCAAACGGCTTCGTGAAAAGCTGAACAAAGTATCACCGGAGGCAGCGGCTATGATTACAACGGTTTGGGGTGTCGGCTACAAGCTGGAGGTTCCAAAATAACGTGAGCTTCTGGAGATCGCTGGTAGGCAAGCTGTGGATCACCATCATTTGTCTGGTAGGCTGTGTGCTTATTTTTCTGGGACTTTTTTTGTTGCCTTACATCAACAGGAATTTCGCCGCATATGAATCGACGGAAATCAAGCATTTATTCACCTATACATGCATTGTCGGCTTTTTACTTACGACTTTTTTTGCTCTGTTTCTTTTTACTAAAATCACGCAGCCTATGCAGCTGTTGATTCAGGCGGCGAATGCGATCCGTGAGGGAAGATATGATACACGGCTTTCGCTGGTAACGAGTGACGAGATTGGCGAACTGGCGAAAACTTTTAATCATATGTCTACGGAGCTGGAAGCGACGATCCGCAGTCTGAATGAGGAGAAGAATCATCTGTCCAGCGTGCTGAGAAGCATGTCTGATGCTGTAATGACCTTCGACAGAAGCGGACAAATCATTTTAACGAATCCGCCTGCGCAAAGTCTGCTGGATAGCTGGAAAAAGCTGGAGTGGCAAGAGCATGATCAGGAGGAATTCGGAGTGTCTGTACCTGGGCCGTTGCTGCCGTTGTTCCACACCGTTATGGACAGGGGAGAGGACGGCGGGGACTATATTCATGTAAAACAGGGCTCATGGTCGGTACAAATGGCGCCGTTGTACACGGATAATGTAATTCGTGGCGCTGTCGCTGTACTCAGAGATATCACGGAGGAAGTCAAGCTGGAGAAGATGCGGAGTGACTTTGTCGCTAATGTGTCCCATGAAATTCGTACACCGCTTTCCATGATGCAGGGCTACAGCGAGGCCTTGCTCGATGGAATGGCTGGTTCACCAGAAGAATCCGAGGAATTGGTGCGGGTCATTCATGATGAATCGTTGCGTATGGGAAGACTGGTAAAGGATCTGCTAGATCTGGCTCGAATGGAGGCAGGGCATACAGACATGCACCGTCAGGAAGTGGATGTCAATGAACTGATCGAGCGTGTTCACCGTAAATTTACGGTGCGCTCAAAGGAACAGGGGCTGACGCTCGATTATCATGAGCAAGGTCAGCATCTACTGCTACCTGAAGCAGATGAAGACCGATTGGAGCAGGTGCTGACCAACTTGTTAGATAATGCGTTCAGGCATACGCCCGGCGGAAAAAGTGTTACCATTAGTGCCGATCAGATTTTGGGGGAACGGCATGAGCTGATTCGCATTCGGATTAAGGATGAAGGTGTGGGCATTGCCAGTGAGGACTTGCCTTATATTTTTGACCGCTTTTACAAGGCAGACAAGGCCAGAGTGCGGGGCGTGGACAAAGGAACCGGTCTGGGGCTTGCGATTGTCAAAAATATTGTGGAGGCTCACGGAGGCTCTGTCACTGCTGCCAGCGTATTGGGAGAAGGGACGGAGTTCACTATTTTGCTGCCGATCTCCAAAAAACAAAGTCGGGCTCTGCAACAGGGTTTATAAGCCAACAGCAGAATATACCCCGGTTCGCAGGCATCCTCGGAAGAGGGTGCTTTTTGTTGAAAAATCAACATTTATCTTGTTCAACGTGGAACATTCAGCTTCCAAAACAGGTGCGTCAAATGATGGTTATGGATATATAAAAAAGACGCCCGGTTCGCCGGGCGCCGCTGTTATTAAAGCAAGAGCATGTTAACATGCTCTAACGCTGCTGATCATTAATCGAGTACCACTTCTTGAGCGGTATTCAGATCAGGCAAGCCAACCAGTTGGATCAGCACGTCTTTAGGAACGGCTTTATCAACGGTCAGAATCATGATGGCTTCACCACCGACAATTTTACGTCCTACCTGCATGGAGGCGATATTCACGCCGTTCTCCCCGAGCAGAGTGCCGACGCGCCCGATAATGCCGGGTTTGTCATTGTGGGAGATGAGCAGGAAATGCGCTTCTGGTGCCACGTCCACCGGGAACTGGTTCAACCGGACGATACGTTCGCCATAGCCTGCGAGCAGGGTACCTGCTACACGTTGCTCCTCTCCGCTTTGCGTTTTGAGCGTGACGGTGATCAGGTTGGTAAAGCCCTTGGTAGCCGGAGCCTGAGACACGACAAGATGGATGTCACGTGTTTTGGCAAGGTGGACAGAGTTTACAATGTTAACATCGCTGCCCAGATGGCGACTGAGCACACCTTTCAAGATATAACGTGTCAGTGGTTGTGTATCTACAGAAGACAGATCACCTGCGTAATCCACCTGGATTTCACGTACAGCCTGATTCGTCACTTGAGCGGCAAAGCTGCCCAGCTTCTCGCCAAGCGAGAAATAAGGCTGCAATTGCGTCATCACGTTGGATGGCACCGGAGGCATGTTGACCGCATTTTTGAACGGCTCATCACGCAAAATGTGCAGCACCTGCTCGGATACGTCGATCGCTACATTCTCCTGAGCTTCTACCGTGGATGCACCCAGATGCGGAGTAACGATAATTTTCGGATGGCTCAGGAAAGGGTGATCCTGTGCTGGCGGCTCCGATTCGAATACGTCAAAGGCTGCGCCGGCAACGATGCCTTCATCAATGGCTTCAACGAGAGCCATTTCATCGACAACGCCGCCGCGGGCACAGTTGATGATACGCATCCCTTTTTTCATCACTTCAAACTGCGGACGGGCAATCATATGCTTCGTTTCCGGTGTTAACGGTGTGTGTACCGTCATGAAATCCGCGTTGCGGATAATTTCGTCCACACTTGCCAACTTGATGCCCAGCTTCTCGGCGCGTTCTTCCGTCAGAAACGGATCATAGCCGAGGATACTCATGCCGAAGGCTTTGGCACGTTTGGCCACCTCGCTGCCGATGCGTCCCATACCGAGTACGCCAAGCGTTTTGTTACGCAGCTCAACACCGAGGAATGTTTTACGATCCCATGTACCGCTGATGGTTTTGGCATACGCCTGTGGAATATGACGCGCCAGAGCCATCATCATGGCAAAAGTATGCTCACATGTCGTAATTGTGTTGCCGTCAGGGGCGTTAATGACGATAATTCCGCGTTGTGTTGCTGCTTCCAGATCAATATTGTCCACTCCGACACCAGCGCGTCCGACAACCTTGAGGTTCTTACCTGCCGTCATGATGCGTTCTGTTACCCGGGTTTGGCTACGAACAAGCAGTGCATCATAGTCACCAATAATTTGAACTAATTCGTCCTCGCTGAGACCTGTGTTCTTGTCTACCGTTACATCGTCTGCATCCATCAGTTGCTGGATGCCCAGGTCACTGATCGGATCGGATACTAAAACTTTAAACATTTGGTTTCCTCCTCAAAGTTAACTTCTTTTATGGACAGGATGTACTTCAACTGAAATACATTCCATAAAGAACGTGAAAAAAACTTGAGATGCTTCTGAAAAACAGAAGATCGCAGACAGCACTAACGTGATAACGCATTGACGCAGAAAAGGGGTAAAATAGCATTTGGCACCAAGTTGACGGTTAAAAAGGTCATATGCAGAACCGCTTTGCGGTTTGCGGGCATCAAAAAAACTCCCGAATCACATACTATCTCCATAGTAAGGGACGAGAGTTTATCGTGGTACCACCCTAATTCGCAGCCGTTTCACAACGGACTGCCTTCAGCGGTCATAAATATGACCGAAAGGATAACGGTTTTCTGCCGATTGCATCTAATGCCGGGAATCATCCCGAGGCTTCGGTGCAATAACTCAGGAGCGCTAAAAGTAATTACTCCGTCACCGGCTTCCACCCAAGCACCGGCTCTCTGAAGACGAAATCAATACCTTTTCTCCATCATTGTTGTTGTCGCTAATAATTTTTTCATAATGTATCATGGCTTACATGGACATGTCAATAGGACATGTGACATGCGTGGACACCGGGCTAGATACATAGCTGCAGAATGCAGAATAATAAGTTTTAAGCCTTCTTGAATCCGTTCGACTTTTTGGCTATGATGCTTAAGAAGACTATGCAGAGGACTAACTACTATGAAAAAGCTTAAAGTGAAATGGAAAAGAGCGCAAATTCATGAATTGAATGACCGCTTGCTGCTTTACAATTTGTATCTAACCCAGGGACTGACCCTGATAGTCGGGGCAATCTGGATTATTTTTCAGAAAAGAAATGTGCTGGAGTTGTTTGCGTGGCCGAACAGTCTGCATGTTTTATGGTGGGGGTTGGGACTGGCTGCGGCTATGCTGCTGGTGGACCTGCTCCTGTCTCGGGTTATGCCCGAGGATGCTATGGATGACGGGGGCATTAACCAGATGCTGTTTCAAAACCGCCCCATCTGGCATATTGTATGTATAGCAGCCATCGTTTCGATCTGTGAGGAACTATTGTTCAGAGGGGCGATTCAGTACAGCTTTGGGCCTTACTGGACAAGTATCTTGTTTGCGGTCATCCACATCCGGTATTTGCGGCATTGGATTCCAACAGGCTGGGTTTTTCTGAGCAGTTACGGTTTGGGCTACATATACGTGCAGACCGGTAGCCTGTGGGCGCCGATTATTTGTCATTTTGTGATTGACCTCATATCCGGTTTGGCGCTACGTTTTCGGAGGTATGAAGCATGAATCAGGAACTTAGCAGAGTACAGACTTACGGCAGCCGCCGAAATGGACGCAAGAGCAAGGAAGAAAACAGTCCAAAACCGGTTCGCTCCCGTGCTTCACGGCCCGCACCGGAATTGGCTCACGTTGCTGCTGCACGGGAAGTTGCTGTGACGATGGAGGAGGATGCTCCTGTCAGCGAGTACCGGACACGGGCAGAAATGTTTCCGTCCCGCCGTATCCGGGTGAGCAAGTGGTTTTTAAATTTTTTGAGCACACTTTTTGTGCTCATTACAGCAGCATTGCTGTGGTGGGGCATCAAAGGGGCACCGCCCATTAGTAAAATGCTCTGGTAATTTTAAACCTGTGTGGTCGCTTGTGAGTAGAGTTATTTACAGGCACAGGCACTGCAAACGGTATACTAAAAGAGCCTCCTTACCCGCTTATATGACTTGCGGGAAATGGAGGCTCTTTTGCAATCGTTTAGGATCGGTAATAGAAGCACAAGGGCCTGTTAGCTGGAAGGCACCTCAATACTTTGTGGATCGACAAATTGGTAACCCTTTTGCTCCAGATGGGTCAACAGGCTATCCAACGCTTCTGCTGTCCATGGCAGCTCATGCATTAAAATATTGCTGCCCGGATGCAATTGCTCCGTTACATTCTTGAGAATTGCATCGGTTTTATTTGGCTGACTCTTTTTCATTGTCCAATCGAGCGAACCAACGGACCATGTCATATATAAAAGTCCGTTTTCCTTGGCGACCTTGCGGCCGACATCCCCACCTGCACCATGAGGAGGACGGAAGAACACTGGCGTTTGCCCCGTTGTATCCTCAACAATTTTTTGCACCGATTCAATTTGCTTTTTCACTTCGGCCTCGGATTTGTTCTTTAGCACGATGTGATCCCAGCTATGGTTGCCAATAGGCTGCCTACGGTCATGTATGAGCTTGAGCAGCTCAGGGTGCTCCTTCACGCGGTAACCGTTTACGAAGAAAATGGCTTTGGCCTTGTGCTTGTCCAGAATATCAATGATTTTGTTGATCATGACCGCTTCCTTGGGTCCGTCGTCAAAGGTCAGTAAAACAACCTTTTTCTCCGCCCCTTGTTGGTTAGGAACCACGTTGTAAGCCTTGTCCAAATGATACGTTTTGTCAACGGTAGCCGTTAAATTTGTAGCCTCGTTGCTGTCGGCGACGGTCTTGCCAGTTTGCAGCGTTGTTTGGGCTGTTGAGTTATTACTATGATTACTGCCTGCTTGTTCACTGCTGTTGGTTGGGGAAGAAGCTGTGCCCTGCCCTTTGTCTGTGTTGTCACTGGTTTCAGACGTTGCCTGGGTCTGGTTATTGCTTGTGGCTGCCGATTCCGGCTTGGCCGCAGTGCAAGCACTTAGCAGCAGACATGCGGTCAACAAAATGGCTGCTGTTTTTGTACCCATTAATTCATCTCACCTTCCTGTATTTATACCGTATGAGTTTGTCTCTGCTGACGAACACTATGCTTGATTCTACCACAAAGGGAGGTTCTAATTGTGAAAACATCTTCATTTTTCCTGGGAATCGTTTTGGGCGCAGTGGCGAGCGCTATGATCTCCCGAAACCGCAGCATGTTAGGCTTATCTATGGACATGGATGGAAAAAAAGGCGGTAATCTGGTTCAAAAAGCCCGTACCAAAATGATGGACGCGGCGTTCCCCGGAATGGGTGATATTACGCTTAACAAGCAAGACACCCATAAGGACCACGATCACCGTTCCACAACAGATAAGACAGCTCATAGCGCCCATACAGCCCAAAATAAAGAAGAAAATATGAAGCTGATTAAAGATTTTATCAGCACCAGTCCCGATGTTAAGCGTGAGGTCGAGCAAATCCTGAAAGAAACTCATACAGCCGTACCGGGTTTGTAACCCGGAACCTCTATCCCGAATCATTTTGCGGCTTTTTTGTAAAAGCCGTTCAAATGATTCTTTTTTTTATCATTTTTATTTCGTGCATTTACGATTATAAAATGATAACATGATTACATAGAACCATTTTCTTCACAAGCACCATAAATGCATCATAATCTGTTAATAACACTCGGCTGCCAGGAGGAGGGTCCAGTATGAAAATAGAAAGACTGAGTCAGGACAAGATACGGATTTTCCTTACCTTTGACGATTTGAGCGAACGCGGTATTCAAAAAGACGACATGTGGCAAGAGATTCCAAGAGTCCATGAGCTGTTCACCGAAATGATGGATCAGGCATATAGTGAGCTGGGCTTCGACGCCACGGGACCTTTAGCTGTCGAAGTATTTGCGCTTCCTGCTCAGGGCATGGTAGTTATCGTCACTCGTGGGAAATACGACCACCAGCAATTTGGTTCGGGTCCTGATGATGAGCTTCCGGAGGAAGTATATGAAATGGAAGTTACGCTGGAGCACAGCGATTCCATCGTCTACGCGTTTAGCGATTTCGAAGTACTCATAGAAGCGGCTCACATGCTCCGTAGTAACACCACGGATGCAGGTAAGCTGTATCATTATAGAGGAAAATGGATTCTGCACTTGGAACCGGAAGAAGTGGAAGAGCCCAAGCTTGCGGCCTTGATCGCGGTTCTTGCTGAATTTGGGGAAGGCTCATCCGTAACACCGGCAATGCTGGAGGAGTATGGCAAGCTGGTCATTCCTGAACAGGCGATTGATGTCATCTGCACTCATTTTGACAGCCGCTCTTAATGAGGCTTAAAGAAAAGTAATATCGAAGTGACTTTGTCGGCTCTGCGCTGAATGCAGGGCCGACTCATTTTTATGGAGGGATGATCGGTGCTTCTGTTTTCTGTTTTAGCGGCAGCAACTGCGCCGGGTCTCGCCTTATTAATGTATTTTTACTTGAAGGACAGATATGAATCCGAGCCGCTGCACATGGTTATCAAAGTGTTTTTGCTCGGCTTTTTGATGGTACTGCCTGTCATGATTTTTCAACGTGGGTTGCTGCTTTGGCTGGGGGATAACACGTTAATCCAGGTGTTCGGCATTTCGGCCGGAGTGGAAGAGTTTTTCAAATGGTTTTTGCTGTACCACTTTATATATAATCATACCGAGTTCGATGAACCTTATGACGGTATTTTGTATGCCGCCGCAATCTCGCTTGGATTTGCAACCGTTGAAAATCTGTTGTACGCATGGGCAGGCCACGCTTCTGTTAGTATGATGCTGATGAGATCATTGCTTCCAGTATCCGGTCATGCGATGTTTGGAGTCATGATGGGCTATTACATGGGGAAGGCCAAGTTTTCAGAGGACTGGAAAAGCAAATATATGTTGCTTCTGTCACTGGTACTTCCGTGGTTCTGGCATGGCATATATGACCTGATTCTGACGACAATTTCGCATGACTGGATCTGGTTTATCATCCCTCTGATGGCATTCCTCTGGTATGGAGGGATGGCGAAAATCAGTAGGGCCAATAACCGCTCTCCATTTCGACTGTTCAAACGGGAAGGAAAGGTTAATTTGTAACAAATTGGGGCACACTGATCTGACAAACCTGTTAGAGAAAGAGGTGTCTTTTTTTTGCGTATTAAAGTGAGAATACATTGTAAAAGGTGTGGTGAACGTTTCGTACTGAGAGGACAGATGGAGCAAGGGAGTGTTCAGACCGGATTTAAGCGCTGTATCTGCGATCACTGTGAGTTTATTATCGAAGTTATGGAAAACCATGCATAAGAGAGCATTCTTCTTGTCACACTATCGTTAGTGTACTTGAAGAAAGGAGACTCCCAATATGTATAGACGACTTAGTACCGTAATGTTTCCGATTGTTACCCTGATTATGATAGGAGCATTTGTGTGGGGTTATCGGGAAAGCCAGATGAGAAAAGAGGTGTCTCTTCAGGCAAATAGCATGTCGATTAAAGCGGAAAATCAATATCAGCGTGCGTTTCATGATTTGTCGTTTCATATGGATCAGTTGCATTCACAACTCGGGAACGCTATTGCAGTTCACAACACGTCACACGCCATGCATCGCAAATGTCTGATGAATGTGTGGAGAATTACAAGCGAGGCCCAAAATGAGGTCAACCAGTTGCCGCTCAATGTGATGCCTTTTAATCATGCGAAGGATCTATTGTCACATCTATCTGCATTTGCGTATCAAACGTCTGTCCGTGATTTGGATCACGAGCCATTGAATGAGAAAGAATTATCAAATCTGAAAACCTTATACACTAATTCCAGAGAAATTTCGAAAAATATGCACGAAGTCCGGCAAAAAGTCCTCAGCAAAAATTTGCGTTGGATGGATGTCGATACAGCCCCAGGCTCCCAGACCGGGCCTAAGGACAACACCATTATTGACGGCTTCCAAACTGTAGACAAAAAAGTGGAGAATTATAAGGAGCTGGATTGGGGACCATCCGTGGCTAGCATCTATGATAAACGCTCTGTGAAGAAGCTGAGTCTTCCTGCTGTGAACGCGGAGCAAATTAAGCGGAACGCGGCTGAATTTACAGGGAAACCGGAAAGCCAAATCCGTGTCCATGAAAATGGTAAAGGAACGGAATGGGCATCTTATACAGCTACTCTGTATAACAAACAGAAGCCTGTAGCCACCATGGATTATACCAAAAAAGGCGGCAAGCTTATTTCTTACCATGATATGAGAACGGTTGGGCCGAAGAAATCAACTCGCAATGAGGCGGTTCGCTATGCGAGTGAGTATCTCCAACGTAAGGGATATCCAGGGATGAAGCCTGTTTCTTATGATGAAAGTGGAAATTTAGCCAACATCACATTTGCCACTCAAAAAGGGGATGTGATCATCTATCCAGAAAAAATCACAGTTAGATCCGGTCTCGATAACGGGCAAGTGATCGGTTTTCAATCGAGTGACTACGTGTATGAGCACAGCCATCTCCGCCGTATTCCGAAGGCTAAGCTGGATGTGAAGACAGCACGTGCGAAGCTGAACCCTGAGTTTCGTGAAACTTATCACCGGAAAGCACTGATTGAAAATGAACTGTCCAAAGAGGTTCTGTGTTACGAATTTGGCGGGAAAATCAACGGTTCCATTTATCGAATCTACATTAACGCTGATACGGGGATGGAAGAAACGATTGAGCAAGTTAAAGATTCGGACGAACCGGCTTCTGGAAGTAATGTTTAAGTGTAAATAGGGTAAATACGTAAAAATGAACCATTAGTCATGCTAAACCTCCTTCATTAAGGAGGTTTTTTTGTGCTTTTGACATGGTTATAACAAATATAATGCTTAAAATAGGCACAAAGTCGTGGTATTATATACCTTATTAAAGCTTTTAAATGGACAAGGATGGTGAGCGGTTTGTTTCCTACAATTAATGATGTGCTATACATACAAGTGGCTGGTACCGATCATGCGGATGAACATTTTGAATTTAAGTCACGTATTGCGGAAGAGGAGTCCCAGAACTTTCTAATAGAGATACCCATGTCTCAAACGAGCGGGCAACTGAAAAAACTGTTTTTAGGAGAAGAACTGTCGATATTTTTTATGAGCGAGGGCGGGATAAAAAACTATTTCAATACCCACGTTACTGGCTTTAAAGAGGATGTGCTCCGGATGGTTCGCATTCACAAGCCTGTCCCAGACAGCATCAGCAAAATTCAGCGTCGAAATTTTCTACGGGTTCAGGCCAACCTGGAAATAGCGGTAAAGTATGGATTAAACGAATCAAGGTTTGTAGCTGAGACACATGATGTAGGAGGTGGAGGCGTTTCTTTTCAGACTCAAGGATCACATCACCTGGAAGAAGGTGAATCATTGTCCTGCTGGATTCTGGTCCCTTATAAAAATGGAACTCAGGAGCATGTCCCGTTCCAATCCGAAATTGTACGTATTCAGCAAATGGAAAATGGTCGCAGGCTAATCATGCTGAAATATGAGGAAATTGCTGATCAGGAGCGTCAAAAGCTTATCAAATATTGCTTTGAGCGTCAGTTGGAATTCCGGGGGAGATAGCTTTCATCCCGGTTTATTCTTTTTTTGTTAAACCTGCCGTTCATTTTGCATCAACTCTGAATGTGTGGTATAATTTTCACGTCGCAGGCAATGCCTGCTTTTTTCTTGAGGTTAGGTTAGGAGGAATTACCCGTTGGCAAGGCAACATGTATCTTCAAGTAATAAAATAAATGTAGCCATTGATGGACCTGCTGGTGCAGGGAAAAGTACGGTGGCCCGCTTGGTAGCGAAAGCACTTTCTTATGTTTATGTAGATACCGGAGCGATGTACCGGGCAGCAACGTGGTACATGATGCGCAAGGAAATTCCGGCGGAAAATGTACAAAAAGTGCTTCAATATGTGCCTGAGCTGGTGATTGAATTAGTACCGGACCCTACAGGCCAAAAGGTTTATTGTAACGGGGAAGATGTAACGACAGTAATTCGTTCGATGGAAGTGACAGGCAAGGTGTCACAGTATTCGAGTATTGCGGGGTTGCGTTCGCGTTTGACTGAAAACCAGCGTGAAATGGCCGCGCGTAAAGGTGTCGTTATGGATGGTCGCGATATTGGAACCACTGTGCTTCCTGATGCGGAAGTCAAGGTGTTTATGACCGCAAGTGTTCAGGAACGTGCCTCTCGCCGGTTTAAAGAACTAAGCGGAGCTGATGATATCACTCTGGAGCAGCTTGAACGTGACATTGCGGCGCGTGACAAGCTTGATGAGGAGAGGGAGGTATCCCCGCTTCGTTGCAGTGACGACGCTATCGTGCTGGATACGACCCATATGGGCATTCAGGATGTCGTCGATACCATTGTATCTTACTGCACCACGGCGAAGGATGGAGAGATCAGCCAATGATATATGCTGTATGCGTCCGTATTTTGCGTCTCATATACCGCTTTCTGTTCAGACTTGAGGCGGTAGGCAGGGGAAATGTTCCTGCTGAGGGCGGAGTACTGTTGTGTTCTAATCATATTAGTAATCTGGACCCGCCGACAGTTGGCATTTTGCTGGATCGAAAGGTTCACTTTATGGCGAAAGCCGAGTTATTTAATACTCCTGTACTTGGTCCGTTGATTGACAAGCTGGGAGCTTTTCCGGTCAAACGCGGTGGTGTGAGCAAGGAATCCATTAAGCTGGCCTTGACCATTTTGCGTGACGGCAAGGTTATGGGAATCTTTCCAGAAGGCTCCAGAGGAGCCGGGGGAATCGGTAAAAAGGGTGCTGCCAGTTTTGCGCTGCGTAGTGGAGCGGCTGCCGTTCCGGTCGCCATTGTTGGTGATTACAAGCTTTTCCGTAAAACGAAAGTGATATACGGCAAACCTGTTAATTTGGATGCTTACCAAAAAGGCGCCGTTATCGAAGGAGATCCACTTGAGCTGGCAACAGAAGAGATTATGTCTCGTATTCGTACAATGCGAGAAACCGGCGAGCCTACGAATAACTAAAAGGCTTGCATGAATTGTGTCTAATCTCGGAAAACTAGAACAGAAGTTTATCAGTGTTTTGAACTCTGCTACGCGCAGGTTTAAATAAATGGTTTTTTTGAATTGAGGAGGGTATTGACATGTCGGAAGAAATTAAAAATCAAGAAGCTGCTGAAGCGGCAAATCAAGACGAGCTCGATCAAATCGTCTCCCTGAAAAAAGGTGACACCGTTAAAGGTACAATCGTGAAATTGGAAGATAACCAAGCGGTAGTAAGCATTGGATATAAATACGATGGAATTATTCCAATTCGCGAGTTGTCTTCTGGTTTGGACAACGCAGAAGAAGCAGTACAAGTAGGCCAAGAGGTTGAAGCTAGAATTATCAGCATCGACGACGGCAAAGAAAAACTTGTCCTGTCCAAACGTGCAATCGACAGTGAAAATGCTTGGGAAAAGCTGGAGCAGCTGTTTGAAAGCAAAGAAGTATTTGAAGTGGTTGTTAATGATGTCGTTAAAGGCGGCATCGTTGTAGACGTGGGTCTGCGCGGATTTATCCCTGCATCCATGGTAGAACGCCATTTCGTTGAAGATTTCAGCGATTATAAAGGCCGCACATTGCGTGTTGTCGTGAAAGAGCTGGATCGTGAGAACAACAAGGTAATCCTTTCTCAAAAAGACGTTCTGGAAGCAGAATTTGAAGCCAACAAGCTTAAAGTAATGGCTGAGCTGAAAGAAGGACAAGAAATCGTGGGTACGGTTCAACGTCTCACTCAATTCGGTGCTTTCGTTGACGTAGGCGGCGTGGATGGTTTGGTTCACGTATCTGAAATTGCCTGGACTCATGTTGACAAACCTTCCGATGCGGTTTCTGAAGGAGAACAAGTAAAAGTGAGAGTCCTGAAAGTGGACCCTGAAAAAGGAAAAATCAGCCTGAGCATGAAAGCTGCACAGCCTGGTCCTTGGGAATCTGCTGCTGGACAATTTAACAACGGTGACGTTGTAACAGGCGTTGTTAAACGTCTGGTTAACTTCGGTGCATTCGTTGAAATCGCTTCTGGCGTGGAAGGTTTGGTTCATATCTCCCAAATTTCCCACAAACACATTGGAACTCCACAAGAAGTTCTGGAAGAAGGACAAGAAGTTAAGGTTAAAATTCTTGAAATGAATCCTACTGAAAAACGTGTTAGCCTGAGCATTAAAGAAACTGAGGAAGCTCCAGAAGCTGCTCCAAGAGCAGAAAGAGCGCCACGTGCATCCCGCGCGCCTCGTGAGGAACTGAACAATCCGAACGTTTCTTTGAACAATTCTGGTCTGAGCATTACGCTTGGCGAACGTTTTGGCGATAAACTGAACAAATTTAAATGAGTTTGAATCAATACACTTTATAAGCATAACGTACACCATCGGCGGACCCAGAGGGTTCGCCGATTGTTGTTACGTGACAATATCGCTAACAGGCATGTTTTTTGCTATGATGAGAGCGGAAGAATTGACAGGAGGAGTGAATTTATGGCAAGACCCGTTGTGGCTATTGTCGGTCGTCCGAATGTGGGTAAATCCACCATTTTTAATCGGATTATCGGAGATCGTTTATCCATAGTGGAAGATAAGCCTGGAATCACCCGTGACCGTATTTATGGTATATCGGAGTGGAACGGTAAATCCTTCAGTATTATTGATACTGGCGGCATTGAGATTGATGGGGAAGATGAAATCTTGAAATCCATCCGGATGCAAGCCGAACTAGCTATAGAAGAAGCAGATGTTATTGTATTCATGAGTGATGCGAAGGCAGGGATTACGCAATCTGATGAAGAGGTAGCCCAAATGCTGTATCGTTCGGGCAAGCCTGTTGTTGTGGCTGTAAACAAGGTGGACAATCTGGCACGTGCGGATCTGATTTATGAATTTTATTCTTATGGATTCGGCGACCCGATTGCCATTTCTGGTAGCCACGGTATAGGTCTTGGTGACCTGTTGGATGCGATTACGTCCAATTTGCCTGAGCTGGAAGAGGACATTTATGATGAAGATGTGATCCGTGTTGCCTTGATCGGTCGCCCGAACGTAGGTAAATCATCGCTTGTTAACGCCATTCTGGGAGAGGAACGGGTTATTGTTAGTGACATTGCAGGTACAACGCGTGATGCAATTGATACGCCTTTTGAAAAAGACGGCCAGAAGTATGTACTGATTGATACGGCGGGTATGCGTAAACGTGGTAAAGTATATGAGACGACAGAAAAATATAGTGTGATGCGTGCCATGCGTGCTATTGAGCGTGCAGATGTCGTACTGGTCGTTATTAACGGCGAGGAAGGTATTATTGAGCAGGATAAGCACATTGCCGGTTACGCTTATGAAGCAGGTAAAGCCTCGCTGTTTGTTGTAAACAAATGGGATGTCGTGGATAAGGACGATAAAACGATGCGCCAATTTGAAACTAAAATTCGCGATCACTTTCTGTTTATGACCTATGCTCCGATTGTGTTCTTGTCTGCGAAAACAAAGCAGCGCTTGCAAAAGCTGCTCCCTGTTGTCCAGCATGTGGCGCAGCAGCATGTCTTGCGTATTCAGACGCATTTGCTGAACGATGTTATTTCCGATGCGGTTGCGATTAATCCTCCGCCAACTGACAAAGGACGCCGTCTGCGTATTAACTACGTGACTCAGGTTGCTGTTAAGCCGCCTACGATGGTTGTATTCGTCAATGATCCGGAAATGATGCACTTCTCTTACGAGCGTTATCTGGAGAACAAAATTCGCGCCGCCTTCAACTTTGAGGGAACTCCAATTCGTATCTTTACACGGCGCAAGTCTGACGAAAGTTAGGAGCGAATAGGTTGATTTTACAGATCGTTGCCATCGTACTCAGTTACTTGCTTGGCTCTGTCAGCTTCAGTCTGCTGTATGGAAAATTAAAAGGAATCGACATTCGCCAGCATGGAAGTGGCAATGCCGGCGCGACGAATACGCTGCGCGTGCTAGGAAAAGGCCCTGCCATTCTGGTACTGCTGCTGGACGTACTTAAAGGGATTGTTGCGGTGCTGATAGGGCATTGGCTTGGCGGAAATTCATCCTGGTTACCGGGTTTGTGTGGCATTGCGGCGATTGCAGGCCATAACTGGCCGGTATATTTCCACTTTCGCGGAGGAAAAGGTATTGCTACCGCTATTGGTGTATTGGTCTCGATTGCCTTACTCCCCGCATTGTATGCCGGAATTATTGCGATTCTTGCAATCGTAATTACGCGCTATGTATCCCTTGGCTCGCTGATTTTTGTCATTTTGACACCTTGGATTTTACTGGTACTTGGTTATGCATGGCCGCTCTTCTGGACGGCTCTGGTCATTTGTGTGTTTGCTGTGTGGAGACACCGCACTAACATTGCCAAGCTGGTACGGGGGAAAGAAAACAAGCTTGGCTCCAAAGGAGGAGATCGTCTTGTCTGAGAAAATAGCTGTGCTGGTCGCGGGCAGTTGGGGAACAGCTCTGGCTTCCGTCCTTGCGGCCAATAACAACGATGTCTCTGTCTGGACGAGAAACGAACAGCAAGCTGCTGAAATCAATGAGAAGCATACAAATGAGCATTATTTACCTGGTTCTGTCCTGACTGAACGGATTACGGCTACAACTGATATGGAAGCTGCGGTGTCCGGTGCCAAAGCAGTTATAATCGTAGCTCCTTCCGCTGCTGCGCGTCAGGTGGCGCGTAGTCTGAAAGCATTCTTTACCAAGGATATGCTGATTGTGCATGCCATTAAAGGTTTTGAAACGGAAACACTCAAACGTATGTCCACGGTGATTTCAGAAGAGCTGGAAGTCGCGGAGGGTGATATTGCCGTGCTGTCCGGTCCGAGCCATGCGGAAGAAGTAGTGCGGAAATGCCCTACGACGGTTGTCGTAGCCTCGTCTAATGAGAAGGCTGCACAGGCTGCACAGGAGCTGTTCATGAACTCCTATTTCCGTGTGTATACGAACCGGGATTTGTTGGGTGTGGAGCTATCCGGAGCGTTGAAGAACATTATCGCTCTGGGCGCGGGGATGTCGGACGGATTAGGCTTCGGGGATAATGCAAAAGCCGCTTTGTTGACTCGTGGTTTGGCAGAGATTACCCGTGCCGGAGTAGAAATGGGAGCCAATCCGTTGACCTTTTCCGGGCTTGCGGGTATAGGCGATCTGGTCGTCACCGCAACGAGCCGTCACAGCCGTAACTGGCGTGCAGGCTCACTGCTTGGGCAGGGACAAAAGCTTGATGATGTGCTAGAATCCATGGGCATGGTGGTAGAAGGCATTCGGACGACAAAGGCAGCCTATGCGATCTCGCAAAAGCTGGGCGTTCAGATGCCTATTACGGAAGTGCTGTACGGGGTACTATTTGAAGGACGTGACGTCCGCAAGGCCGTCGAGGCGCTCATGGGGCGCGACCCGAAAACCGAAATGGAAGTCATGCCTCTGCAAACATGGGAACAATGGCATTCATAAAGGTTTAGCTGCACATAAAAACATACAAAAGGCTGTCTCGCAAGTGGATTTTATCTACGGTTGAGACAGCTTTTTTCAGTTAGGCGTATGGCATGTCTTTCGTAAGCTTAATCACCTTTGGCTTCCACCATTCATACACTGAGTTGAGCAATGGCGGAGGAGGGGAGAATGTGAGTAAAAACTTTCCGAAAGATGCGTTGAAGGCCATTAACAAAAAAGGCGGCAAAAACATATCTGAAAATGCGGTGAAAAAGCTGGCAAGCACCGTGAAGGCGGACACGCTTCAAAGTGAAGCACAGCTGCGTCAGCTGATAAAGCAGGTATCTGCGATGGCCAACATTCCGGTGTCGGAAGATACAGTAAGGGATATTGTCGGTGCCGTCAAAAAGAGCGGAATGAGTCCTTCCAATATGGAAGGGTTGATGAAAATGATGATGAAAAAATAAAAATTCCGGCCGTGTACTGGCGGGTTCCATTCTCCGTGAACCAGACAGGTTCACGGTTTTTTTTATATATTCCAGCAGATTCTCGTCTGCTCTCTTATGCATAAAATGTCGAACTGCCATACATAACATGTTATAATGGTGCCCAACAGAAACGGGATGATGGATTGAAAGGGAGGAAACAATGTGATGGAGGCTATACCTTCGGTGCGATTGAACAAGCTGCCTCACGAGCTGACGGCTGCGTTGAGCAGCTTGGCGGACGGCTGGGAATCTGTTGCTGTTCCGTGGATGCTGGGAGGAAGCTGTTCGCTGCTTTTACAGGGGGTTGAGCTGGATCGACTGCCCCGAGATATTGATATTTACGCAGATATTCACGCAGCGAAGGAGCTCCATGCGAAAGCACCGGGTATAATGATCGATCGACAGCAGGTAGATCGTAGTGGTTCATACGTTTCATTACTGAGCCACTATGAGCTGGAGGGATTTCCAGTTGAGCTTGTGGGTGGTTTTGAGGTGCTGTGTGATGGAGCTTTATATCGTTTGGAGGTCGAGCGGCTGCTATGGACGGCTGGAATCCGGCTTGACCTGGGGCGCTCTTCACTGCGTCTGATGCCACTCAGTCATGAGTTACTATTTAATCTATTACGAAACCGCCCCGACCGATATGAGGCGATTGCAGACGCCATAAAGCGTGATCCACAGCGACATATAGCGGTACTGAACCAACTGCTGATCAGCAACATTTGGACAGATGGCCAACTGGCTAAGCTGCAAGAGCTTTTGCCTTGGCCCGAGTTGCATTCCAGAAGCTGAGGCTGTAATTGGCAGGTTCGTGGTCGCTAAAAGAATGGAGGGCCGTTCATGGATGTGCATATTACGTTTAAGCCATCAGGGAGGCGCGTACAGGTCGGTCAAGGCACGACATTGCTCCAGGCCGCACGTAAAGCGAACGTGTATATTCCAACCCGTTGTGATGGAAAAGCGGCCTGTCTCATGTGCAAGGTGCATATTTCACAGGAATGGGCTGTACACGCAGGCCAGCCAAGTGATGCAGAGCGCCGCAAGCTGGGATCTCTGCTGGATGAAGGCATCCGCTTGTCCTGTCAGGCTCGCGCTCAGAGTAATGTTGAGGTGATGATACCAGAGGATAAGCTCAAGGCGGCTGTTCGGCGACAGCTTGAGCGTCAGGCACAGGAAGACGAACTATGGTAAAGCTTAAACTCAAAAGAATAAGAAACAAAGGATGTTATCCGACGACTATGAAACTTATACCCCTAAAGTGAACGCTCAAAAAAGTGTTCTTAATATGGGTGCGAGTTTGCTTAGAAAGTCAGAGAGACATCCTTTTTTTATTATAAATCTAGTATCGAAGTCATGGGGAAACCCCGTCACGCATATATTAGGTGAGTGGACCCAAACGTAAAATATCGTTTTGCAGTGATCTCTGTGACGTACTCTATTTTTTCGAAAAACTGAACATATTTTACGGAGGGGATACATATGATGGTATCAGTCCAAATGCATGTACGAGTTTACGCCGTTTCGCCGATTCCATCAGTCTCCTGAACCTCGGCGGCGGACGACTTCCGGGCATTTTAAAGGCTGTTCTGCCGCATCTGGGATCAAGCAGTTGGTTGAACACGAAGCGGATGCTCATTAAGCATTTTTCCTTCGGAGACTTTTGAGGAGGGGATTTCATTGGAGAAAGTGGACATTTTTAAAGACATTGCCGAACGCACCGGAGGAGATATTTATCTTGGGGTCGTCGGCGCAGTCCGAACAGGTAAATCAACTTTTATCAAGCGGTTTATGGAGACGATTGTTCTGCCGAACATTACAAGTGAGGCGGACCGTGCCCGCGCCGTAGATGAGCTGCCACAAAGTGCGGCAGGGAAAACGATCATGACGACGGAGCCTAAATTCGTACCGAATAATGCTGTCCAGATCAAAGTAACGGAAGGACTGGATGTGAATGTCCGTCTGGTCGACTGTGTAGGATACGCAGTAGAGGGTGCGAAGGGCTACGAGGATGAAAATGGTCCGCGGATGATCTCCACGCCATGGTTTGAAGAACCGATTCCGTTTCAGGAAGCGGCGGAGATTGGCACGCGCAAGGTCATTCAGGAGCATTCGACGCTCGGTGTTGTCGTCACGACAGACGGCACGATTGCGGAAATTCCGCGTAGCTCTTATGTAGAGTCGGAAGAGCGAGTCATTGAGGAGTTGAAAGAGGTAGGCAAGCCGTTTGTGCTGGTCATCAATTCCACGCATCCGCGCAGCGATGAAACACTTCAACTTCGCAGTGAGTTGGCAGCCAAGTATGATATTCCTGTCATGACGCTCAGTGCAGCAACGATGACAGAAGATGATGTTACAGGCGTGCTTCGTGAAGTATTATATGAATTCCCAGTGCATGAGGTGAATGTGAATTTGCCGAGCTGGGTTATGGTACTGAATGAAGATCACTGGCTGCGCAGCAATTATGAGAATTCCGTCCGCGATACGGTAAAAGACATTCGACGCCTGCGTGATGTAGACCGGGTGGTCGGCCAGTTTATGGAGTATGAATTCATCGACAGGGCCGGTCTGAGCGGGATGAATATGGGCCAGGGTGTGGCGGAAATTGATCTGTTCGCACCGGATGAGCTGTACGATCAGATTTTGGTCGAGGTGGTTGGGGTAGAGATCCGCGGCAAGGATCATCTTCTGCAAATGATGCAAGATTTTGCCCATGCCAAGCGGGAATACGACCGCTTCGCCGAGGCGCTGGAAATGGTCAAGACAACGGGATATGGCATTGCTGCGCCGTCGTTGTCCGAGATGGCACTAGACGATCCGCAGTTGATTCGTCAGGGTACAAGGTTTGGTGTGCGGCTCAAGGCAACAGCACCTTCCATACACATGATCCGTGTCGATGTGGAATCGGAATTTGCTCCGATTATCGGAACAGAGAAGCAAAGTGAGGAGCTTATGCGCTATCTGATGCAGGATTTTGAAAATGATCCGATCAAAATTTGGGAATCGGACATTTTCGGACGCTCGCTGCATTCCATTGTGCGTGAAGGCATTCAGGGCAAGATCGCAATGATGCCAGACAATGCACGCTACAAACTTCAGGAAACGTTGGGCCGCATTATTAACGAAGGCTCCGGTGGTCTGATTGCCATCATTCTTTAAGCGTAAGTAAATGAAAATCGTGTAAGAAACAATAACGCAGAGAGCTATCCGCTCTTTGCGTTATTTTGATATGCAATTGTCGTATTTTGTCATATATGATCGTAAAATATTTTTCTGTATTCATAAAACCTATTTACATACTTGGTTTAACGCGATATATTAAGTATCAAATTTGAATCATTTTGTTGAATGAACGAGGGGGAAACGAAGCATGAATATCCAAAAAAACAAAAAGCTAGGACTAGGGGCTATGATGCTGCTGGTGCTGGTTTTGCTGGTCACTGCATGTGGCGCGCCGAAAACAGAGAGCGGTGCTCAAGGGACAAGCAGTACAGGATCGAACACAACAGATGCAAAAACAGACAGTTTAAATTTAAAAGGCAAACGGGTTGCATTAATTATGGAGTTTAACACAGGCACGTTCTCGCAGCAGTATGTTCAGGGCGTGGAAGAGGAAGTTAAGAAATTTGGCGGTACGCTGACCAAGTTTGTGGCAGACAACGATAAAGCAAAAATGGCCTCCTTGCTCGATAGCGCGATTAACCAGCAGTTTGATGTCATTTTGACGGATCATGGTGATGCGTTGCTGGAAACAGGATTGAAAAAAGCGATTTCCCGCAATATCCCGGTTATCGTATTCGATGCTGCGGTCAACGTTCCGGGGGCTGTCGTACTTTCACAGGATGACCAAAGCATGGCCGAGCTGACGCTGGAGCAAATGAAAAAGGATATCGGCGGCAAAGGGAACATCGTAAAAGTGTGGGTTGCCGGCTTTGCACCGATGGAGCGTCGTCAAGTTGCTTACGATAAGTTTTCCAAAGCTAATCCGGATATTAAAGAAATTGCAACTTTTGGCTCAGCTCAAAATCCAGCTCTGGATACCCAATCCAAAATGGAGGCTGTGTTGAAACAATATCCAAAGGGTGAAATTACAGCGGTCTGGGCTGCCTGGGATGAATTTGCCAAAGGTGCAGCACGCGCCATCCAGCAAGCTGGACGCACGGAAATTAAAGTCTACGGCATTGATATGAGTGACGAGGATCTGCAAATGATTCAGGACCCGAAAAATCCTTGGGTAGCTTCTGCGGCTGTAGATCCTACAGATATCGGACGTGTACAAGTGCGCTATGCATATCAGAAGCTGCACGGGGACAACCCGGAGGAGCAAGTGGTATTGAAGGCGGTCTATGTGCAGCGCGAAGCATTGCCGGATAAGCAAATTTCCACATCCGAGCTGTCTCAATATGTAAAGGGATGGGGCAAAAGCGAGCAAGGCTACAAGGATTGGATGAAAGAATATGAAACGGCCAAATAAACTTTAGGATAAAACATAAGGCGCGCTTCGGCGCGCTTTTATCATAAGCAGGCGTGAGGGAGGTACCATGAGTTCACAAGTGTATACACTGGAAATGAAGAAAATAAGCAAACAGTTTGCTGGTGTGGATGCGCTGCGGTCCGTGGATTTTACGGTGCATGGCGGCGAAATTCACGCTCTGCTGGGCGCAAACGGAGCAGGTAAAAGTACGCTGATGAAAATTTTATCCGGCGCGTATCGTTCCGATCAGGGAAGCATTGTAGTAGGTGGCAAGGAGCTGAGTATTGGTTCGCCGTGGGAGGCGAAGAGAGCGGGGATTCACTGTGTCTATCAGGAGGTCGATTCGGCGCTTGTGCCGCAGCTGAGCGTCGCGGAGAACATTGTACTGGACGATTTATCTGCACCTGAAGGACGCTGGTGGGCTGCGCCGGGTTCCATGCGTAAACGCGCGCGCGAGGCGTTGGGACGGCTGGAGGCCGATATTGATGTACGGCAATACGTTTCTGAGTTGACGTTGGCAGAAAAGCAGCTTGTACTCATTGCGCGTATTTTGACACAGCAAGCAAATACAATCATTTTCGATGAGCCTACAGCGCCGCTCAGCGAAGAAGAAACGCGGCGCTTGTTCCGCACCATCCATACGCTCAAGGCGGAGGGCGTTGCATGTATTCTTATCACGCACCGATTGCCAGAGGTCATCGAACACAGCGACCGCGTTACGGTGATGCGTGATGGGGAGCAAGTATTCACGGGTCCATCCTCTGATTTGAGTGTAGGCGACATCGTTACGCATATGCTTGGTAAAACATTTGAGGAGGAATTTCCGAAAACGGATGCTCCTGTCGGTGAAACGGTGCTGGAAGCCCAAGGGCTTCACAGGGGATTACGGGTTCACGGTGTCGATTTGCAGGTCAGACGCGGGGAAATCTTGTCTATCGTAGGTTTGGTCGGTGCGGGCAAAACGGAGCTGTCCCGGCTTCTTACAGGCGCCGATAAGCCCGATAAGGGGGAACTGGTCTTCAAAGGTCGCTCTATTCGTCTGAGAGAGCCTGCGGACGCGATAGTTCAGGGGATTGTGTCCATACCTGAGGAACGGCGCAAGCAGGGTGTATTCATCGAAGAGACGGTAGAACGAAACCTTAGTCTTCCGCTATTGGGCAAGTTGAGTGTACTTGGTTTTATCAGTCGTCGCAAAGAACGTACGAACGGTAACGAAGTCGTTGCTTCCCTGGGCATTAAGACGCCATCTCTGCGCCAGAATGTTAAATATTTGAGTGGCGGGAATCAGCAAAAGGTTGCGATAGGAAAATGGCTGCATTCCGGGGCAGATGTGTTTGTTTTTGACGAGCCGACCAAGGGTGTGGATATCGGGGCGAAAAGTGATATTTTCCGTATCATTGGTGAATTGGCGGCCCAGGGAAAAGCGGTCATCTATCTAACTTGTGAATTTGCTGAGGCCATCGGTATTGGTGATCGGATTGCGGTGATGTATGACGGAAAAATAATAAAGGAATTTACGCGGGGCGAAGTGGAGCAGGAACAGCTTCTGTTGTATGCCAGCGGCGGTGAAGAGGTGCATTCATGAAGGAAAAATGGTTAAACGTCTCCTTTCGTTATGGGGCTGTAGTCGTAATTATGGGTGTGCTGGCGTTTTTTTCAGCCACATTGCCCTATTTCTGGACGTATGATAATTTGATGGATATTCTTGGCTCAATTGCGATTGTGACTTTCGTCGCAATTGGTGTGACGTTGTCTCTCATCGTGGACGGTTTTGATCTTTCGGTGGGAGCTACGGTGTCTCTGACCACTATTGTTTCAGCTTCGTTGATGGTCTGGTATGAACAGCCTGTTGCGGTGGTCATTATTGTATCTTTGGTTGTCGGTGCGGTGGTGGGACTATTTAACTCATTGTTGATCGTTAAGCTTCGTATTCCCGATTTGCTGGCAACCCTTGCGATGATGTATATTGTAAGCGGGATTCATAAAACGTACGCTCAAGGCTACACCATCTATAATCATATGCAGTTTCCTGATGGCAGCAAGGCGCCAGGAGAGATATCTCCTGCTTTTCTTATTTTGGGACAAGGCAAATGGCTGGGTATCCCGATTTCGGTTATTTTGCTGCTGCTAGCGGTAGCGGCAGTGCATATTTTCTTAACCTACACCAAGCATGGGCGTCAAATGTATGTGACCGGAGGAAATGAGGAAGCAGCTCGTCTGTCAGGCATACGGGTAAAAAAAGTCCGCACACTGGCCTATGTCGCTTCAGGCGTATTTGCGGCCATTGCTGGTATTTTGTATGCTTCGCGAGTAGGATCGGGCCAAATTGATGCAGGATCTCCCTTGCTGATGGAAGCGGTAGCTGCGGTTTTTGTCGGCTTTTCGGTCTTTGGAGCGGGTAAACCGAATGTCATTGGCACGTTTATCGGTGCGGTTTTGATCGGGGTATTGGTGAACGGTCTGACGATGATGAACGTGCAGTATTTTGCTCATGATATCGTCAAGGGAGTTGTGCTGGTGCTCGCGCTGGCCATCACTTTTTATGTGCTAAACCGTCGCCGTACTTGAAATTGTCTGTGGACTGTATTACTATAAACCTTGTTCCACGCAAGAAGGGTGCCATAAAACGCCAGTTTCGGCGATATTGTCTCTATATTGCGGAGGTTAGGTATATTCTATGTATATTTAACGGCGAAACGGAAACAGATGATAACATTATGGAAGGCATATGCCGCCCGGGTTATTTTATACAGGCGACTTTATATCGGTTCTACAACGCCGATAACCTTAATGCTGGACTACACTTGAATTGGGAGGTGAATATTATGAATAAAACGGATTTGATCAATCAGGTTTCCGAAAGCACTGAATTGTCCAAAAAGGACGTAACTAAAGCCGTTGACGCTGTATTCGAAGCGATCTCCGGAGCGCTGCAAAACGGAGACAAGGTGCAACTGGTAGGTTTCGGGAACTTTGAGGTTCGTG
Source organism: Paenibacillus sp. RC21 (assembly GCF_044907935.1). Lineage (NCBI taxonomy): Bacteria > Bacillati > Bacillota > Bacilli > Caryophanales > Paenibacillaceae > Paenibacillus > Paenibacillus sp. RC21. The sequence continues at coordinate 253,541 of NZ_JBIYCS010000002.1, read as the reverse complement.
AACGTTCTGCACGTAAAGGACGTAACCCGCAAACAGGAGAAGAAATCGAAATCCCTGCGAGCAAAATTCCGGCATTTAAACCGGGTAAAGCGCTCAAGGACGGAATTAAATAAGATTTCTTACATATTCCCATTGCGCTGGAAAGACCGTGAATTTGATTCACGGCCTTTTCTTTTTGTCCTGTTATTCCGTAGCAGATGCGATGCGGGACGAAGAAGGGGAAGCGCTTCTGTCATCCCGTGAGGCATAGGCGATCAGCACCAATGGTTCACCCGTCAGCTCGGCAAATTCATGCTCCAGCTGCTGAAGCCGCTCTACTTGGGCAGGACTCAGATTAGCGGGACGATAGTTTTTCATCCAATTCGCTCCTTTCGTTAGCAGATGGGGCTGCATAGATAGTATGGCTCGGGACGCAGCAATTGTTGCAGTTAGCGCCGAAGCATATGGTTGACAAAACAAGCTCGAATCTCCATCATAAAAAGTATAGCTTCGGCTCTCAGGGGGGAAATGGATATGGAAGATAACGTGACGGGTAGTAATGAGTACGTTGTGATTAAAGCAAAAAGCAACGGATGTCAGGTTTTTGGTTTAACAAGAGGCCAGGATACACGCCTGCATCATTCAGAAAAATTGGACAAGGGTGAGGTGCTGATCGTCCAATTTACCGATCATACCTCTGCTATTAAAATTCGCGGCAAGGCCGTTGTGATGACCAAGCACGGGGTCGTGGATACAGAGGATTAAAATGCAGGCATAGCCTGCTTTTTTTTGTTGTACAATGAGAGTGAGGACCTTTACCGTAGCAAACCCATAACAGGGTAGGGGTCAGGGGAGGCTCTGATGAAACCTTGGATTGTGCTATGCGGCTCGATTCTCATAACCACCGCTGCTGCTGTACTGCTACCATCCTTACAGGCGCTGGATTCGGGAACCGCAGCTGTTCGTGAGACACAGGCGACGATATCGTCGCAGCAGCGGGTGCTGCTGACCGATGACAATCTGGTGGATACGCTGAAGGAGCTTTCTTTGACGACACCAATTGCCAGCGTAAGCTGGGAACATTCAGTCCTGACTCTGGATGTAAAGCTTTCCAAGGAAGAAACCGCCCCGCTTGAAATCTATCAAAATATGGCGGAGATTGCCGCCTTTAGTTTTTATGGAACAACGAACGTACGGCAATTACTGCTTCGGGTAGTGACGCAGGACGAATGGTCAGGAGAACGGCGTCTTCTGCTGGCATCCGATATACGCCGGAACGAATGGACGATTGAAGCACTGGATCAGCTGAGAAGCCGGGAAGGTGCGGACTTGCCGGAGGAACTGAAAGCCCGCTTCCGTATTACGGTAACTCCAATGTGGCAAAGCAGGTTTAACGGTGTATATACAGATTAGATGTTTCTGTCGTTGGACCTACAGTACTTTAGTCGCGAATCATTTTAAATTGTGATATAATATAAGGCATTGCAATTATTTGAGTACACCAGAAAGTCATGGCTCGGAGGCTTAGGATGAAACCGTATCGCGTACCCCAATTAGCAAGGAAATATGTGGAATACGACATGATTCAACAACATACGGAAATGCCGGCTTTTCCTGACAGTCGTACCCGCCTGTTGTTTATGTTTTTGAACCGGAATGCGCAGGAGCTACATGCCAGCGAGGAAGAGCTATACGCATTGGTCACCTCGCTTTTGCAGATGGGGCTGGATACGCATGATATGATTGATACTTTATCCGGTATACGAAGTCCGGAGGAAATGCGTTCCAGACAGTTGAAAGTGTTGGCCGGGGACTATTTTAGCAGCCGCTTTTATCAGCTGCTTGCACTGGCAGGCCACATCACGACCATTTCGAAGCTGAGTGATGCTGTATGTGAAGTAAACGCTGGTAAAATGAGCCTGTATTGGGAGATGAAGCATCTCCGTCTGAATGCGGCACAGTATTTAACTCAGGTGGTTCGTTTTAAAAAGGAGCTTTTTCTATCCTTTACTTCCCTTGTGGCAGAGCAGGATCGGGAAGTCTGGGAGCCGCTTCTCAACGAATTTGCCCTCTGTGATACGCTGGCAGAGGAATGGCACAAGCGTACAGAATCGGACAAGTCCCGTTTCGGATATATGTTCTGGCATGTTTATAGTAATGCTGACCAGAACGAACGGGAACTGCTGTCTGAGAGTGGTTCAGACACTGATGTATGGTACAAGCTTGTTCTGAAGTACAAAGCCGAGGACGCGATACTGAACAAACTCCAGACGACTGTTACACACATCCGGCAGATCCTGTCAGATGATCAAAATACGGGGATCGAGGAATTCGAACGCATGCTGGAGCCTTTCCTGAAGCTGCTGAATAGTCCACACCCGGTTGTGAGGGAAGGTTAGGTGAACGTCATGGGATCAAGCGACACCAAGCCGAAAGAGCAATTCGTTCATGGCGTGTTTGAAAGCATCGCGGGTAAATACGATTTGATGAACGATATACTGAGCTTTCGCAGACATAAGGCTTGGCGTAAATTTACGATGAAAAAAATGAACATGCACCACGGGGATACGGCAATCGACCTTTGCTGTGGTACGTGTGACTGGACGCTCGCGATGGCGCGTGCAAGTGAAAGTGGTCACATCGTAGGACTGGATTTTAGCCAGAACATGCTGAATGTAGGCGAGCGCAAGATTACATCAGAAGCCCGTGAAAAGCAGATCAAGCTTGTTCAGGGCAACGCGATGGAGCTGCCTTTTGAAGACAATTCTTTTGACTACGCAACGATTGGCTTTGGTCTGCGTAATGTGCCTGATTTGCGCCGCGTATTACAGGAAATGCAGCGTGTCGTCAAACCTGGCGGGCAGGTCGTATGTCTGGAACTATCCAAGCCTACATGGCAGCCGTTCAAGGGAATTTACTATGCATACTTTAAACACATCTTGCCCATGCTCGGCAAATTGTTCGCCAAACGTTATGAGCAATACAAATGGCTCCCTGATTCGTTGGCGCTTTTTCCGGGAAGGGATGAGCTGGCTGGCATCTTCCGTGAAGTCGGATTAAAGGATGTACAGGCTCATTCTCTCACTGGAGGCATTGCGGCATTGCATATTGGAATCAAGGAGAGTCAGCATGTTTAAGAAAATTGCTATTTTTTTGGAAATGATTAAAATTGAACATACGTTATTTGCGCTCCCATTTGCATTTATGGGGGCTGTATTGGGGTCAGTTGTCGTGACAGGCACGCTTCCTTCGTGGTCACAGATCGGATGGATCTTGCTGGCTATGGTCGGCGCACGTAGCGCGGCTTTCGGTTTCAATCGTATGATCGACCGTGTTATTGATGGGAAAAATCCGCGTACGGCAGGACGTGCCATCCCGGCGGGGCTGCTCAAGTCCAGCGAAGTGGTTCTTTTTATTATTGTTAGCTTGGCGCTACTATTTTGGGCATCGTTCAATTTAAGTGCACTGGCGTTCAAGCTGTTTCCACTGGCCTTTTTTATGCTTGTTTTTTATTCCTATACCAAACGTTTCACCTGGCTCTGCCATATTGTGCTTGGCTTGACGATTGGCTTGGCGCCACTGGGTAGCTGGGTAGCTGTGACTGGGCAAATAGATATGACGGCTATTGTTTTTTATCTCACTGTTGCATTCTGGACGGCTGGCTTTGATATTATTTATGCTTGTCAGGATATTGATTTTGACCAGAACGAGGGGGTTTACTCCATTCCTGCCCGTTTTGGTATAGCAGGTGCGCTTAAAATTGCTCGTGCATTTCATGTGATTACGGCGATCGGGTTTATTGTGATGTTCTTTATTGCTGATTTAAGCTGGTGGTATCTGGCGGGCATGATTATTTCTTATATGATGTTATTTTATCAGCATTATATCGTAACTCCGAAGGACCTGAGTCGTTTGCAGACAGCGTTCTTTACGATGAACAGTGTGCTTAGCATTGTCGTATTTGCTTTTACACTGGTTGATTTGGTGGTGCGTCAATACTTATGAATCATAATCAGGTGAGCAACCATCAAGGCAAACGAATCGTTATTGGCATTACAGGCGCGAGCGGAAGCATTTATGGGATACGGCTGGTAGAGATACTGCTGGATTTGCAATACACAGTTCACCTGATTGTTTCCAATGCTGGCTGGCGGGTACTCAAAGAGGAATCAGGCTGGAACGTGACTGACCGGGAAGGGGCTCTGAATGACAAATTCGGAGGCCGTCCCGGTTCTCTTGTATACCATCCGTTCACGGATATTGGCGCTTCGATTGCGAGTGGCTCTTATTTGGTGGACGCGATGGTTATCATGCCCTGCTCGATGGGAACATTGTCTGCAGTGGCGCATGGCTCGTCCGATAATCTCATGGCGCGTGCAGCAGACGTGATGTTGAAGGAAGGCCGTCCACTAATTCTAGTGCCGCGTGAGACGCCGCTGCATGCTATTCATTTGGAAAATATGCTTAAGCTTGCAAGGCTCGGGGTCAAAATGATTCCTGCTATGCCGGCTTTTTACTTTCATCCGAAGACGCTGGATGATATCGTACTGTTCCTCGTAGGCAAAGTATTGGACAGCTTGCGTATCGAACATCAACTGTTTACGAGATGGGGGGATTCCGATGCCGACACCGGACACCAAGACAATCACAATCGGAAAAATTAAATATACAAATGCTTGGCCCATTTTTCATTATTTTAATCCTTCACACCTCCTCCATCCGGCGGAGCTGGTTTCCAGAGTCCCGGCTGAATTGAACCGCAGTATGCTGAAAGGAAATCTGGACATCAGCGCGATGTCCTCCTTTGCTTATGCATCCGGTGCCGAGGATATGCTGCTGTTGCCGGATCTGTCTGTCAGCGCAGACGGTCCTGTGCAATCCATTTTGCTGTTCTCACGCAAGCCGCTGGATGAGATTAAAAACGGAACAATTGCGTTGACGAATACGTCTGCTACATCCGTGAATTTGTTGAAAATTTTGATGCAGAAGGCATGGGAAGGCCAACCTTCCTATTTCGACTGCGAGCCGGATTTGGATTTGATGCTGGAGCAGGCGGATGCGGGGCTGTTGATTGGAGATCACGCGATCAAGGCATCTTGGCGGCGTGATGGTCTGTACGTTACGGACCTCGGAGAAGAGTGGAAACGCTGGACGGGGTACAGTATGACCTTTGCCGTATGGGCAGTACGCCGTGTTTTTGCTACACAGAATCCTGATGCGGTGACTGAAGTAGCGAATGCATTTCGTGCAAGCAAGCAGCGCAGCCTGTCTGATCTGACGTCTGTTATTTCCGAAGCCTGCAAGGAAATTGGAGGCCTGCGGGATTATTGGGAGCGCTACTTTACTAATCTGTGTTATGATTTTGGAGAGAAGGAACAAAAGGGTTTAGAGCTTTATTTTCAGTATGCGCATGAACTGGGGCTGCTTGACCGACGAGTGAAGCCGCTTCTCTGGAGTGACAATACGCTGACACGGGTGAAAGAATGAAACGATTGGATTTGTTCGGTTTATTAAAGAAGGATATGAACTTCATAGAAGAAGAGCTGTACCGCAGCATCGACAGCACAGAGCCGTTGATTAATGATACGTCGCTTCATCTGCTCAAAGCGGGAGGCAAGCGTTTGCGGCCGGTATTTGTACTGCTGGGAGGCAAGTTTGGGGAATACGATCTGGACAAGCTCAAACGCATAGCGGTACCGCTGGAACTGATTCATTCTGCTTCCCTTGTTCACGATGATGTGATTGACGATGCGGAGATGAGGCGCGGCCAGCCAACTGTGAAGTCCAAATGGGACAATCGGGTGGCCATGTACACCGGAGACTACATATACGCGCGTGCGCTTTCGATAGTCGCGGGCCTGCCGAATCCGGACATTCATCGGGTGCTGTCCAAGGCGCTGGTGCAAATGTCCATCGGTGAAATGGAACAAATCCGCGATTTTTTTAATGTGGATCAGAGTGTACGTAATTACTTGCTTCGCATACGTCGCAAAACGGCATTGTTGATTGCGGTCAGCTGCCAATTGGGAGCTATGGCTGCGGGTGCGAGGGAAAGAGTAAATTCTCTCTTGTATACCTATGGCTATAATGTAGGTATGGCTTTTCAAATTCAGGATGATTTGCTCGATCTGTGTGGCACGGAAAAAAAGATTGGCAAGCCGCCGGGCAGTGATATGAGGCAGGGGAATATTACGCTTCCGGTTATTTATGCGCTAGGACAGCCTGAGCTGCGTGACGATCTATTGGCTGAAATCGGTCGTATTCAGGCTGGGGACGGGCAGGGAGATGCTCGCAAAGCGGTGGATATGATTAAAAAAAGTGAAGGAATCGCTAAAGCAGAAATTCTCGCCGACCGATATATAAAAAAAGCGCTACACGCGCTGGACTTACTGCCAGATGTCAAAACGAAAAAGACGCTGCGCGATATTGCTCATTTTGTTACCCGCCGCTCCTACTAAAGTTGTGTTTTGGAACTGCTGTGACAAAATACTTTAACCGTTTCCAAGCTTTCTGTTATAATACAGATTAGTACTGTATAAATACATTAGATTGGATTGGGAGTGAGTCGATGGATCGTACGTTTTTGATGGTTAAACCGGATGGAGTACAACGCGGACTAATTGGACGTATTATTAGTCGTCTGGAAGACAAAGGCTTCAAAATGACGGCTGGTAAACTTGTGCAGGTATCTAGAGAACAGGCGGAACGGCATTATGCGGAGCATGTGGGCAAGCCCTTTTTTGAAGAGCTTGTAGGCTTTATCACTTCTGGCCCTGTATTCGCCATGGTTTGGGAAGGGGATAACATCGTTACCCTGTCCCGCCTGCTGATTGGTAAAACACAAGTGACAGAGGCTCTTCCGGGCACAATCCGGGGAGACTTTGCTGCACATACACCGTTTAACCTCATTCACGGTTCAGATTCACCGGAGAGCGCGGAGCGCGAGATTGCGAATTTTTTCACGCCGGAGGAAACCGTTCGGTATGAAAAAAGTGTGGCGACCTGGGTGTAAGTTTAATTTCGAATGAAGAAGGATGGTAGCATGACGGATATGGAACTGGGTCAGACGGACCCCGATTACACAGCGTTTATCCGCAAAATCAAGGACAGCACAGGTATTGATCTTGCACAATACAAGGAAGCACAGATGAAAAGGCGGTTAACGACGCTTCGCAACAAAAACGGGTTTCCCAGTTTTGTTTCTTTTTATGATGCCATGATGAAAGAAAAGCCCCTGTTCTATGAATTTCTGGATCGGATGACGATCAATGTTTCAGAGTTTTGGCGTAATCCCAATCGGTGGGAAGTACTGCGGGATACGATTTTGCCACAGCTGCTTGCAGGTAAGCAGAAGCTCAAGCTGTGGAGTGCGGCCTGCTCGACTGGCGAGGAGCCGTACAGCTTGGCTATGGTACTGGACGGCAAGGGAATTTTGGGGAATTGCTCCATTACGGCCTCTGACATTGATGACGGCGCACTGGCTAAAGCCAAGGAAGGCAGATATTTGGAGCGTTCGCTCAAGGATGTGCCTGAACAGGTAGCTAGTAAGTATTTCAAGCCGGATGGTGCGATGTATCGAATTGACGACCGTTTGAAGCAGGCTGTGAAATTTCAAAAGCAAAATTTACTTCTGGATCGGTTTGAGGACGGCTACGATCTCATTATCTGCCGTAATGTCATGATTTATTTTACGGAAGAGGCCAAGCATAAGCTGTACCAGAAGTTTGCTGCCAGTCTTCGTCCCGGCGGTGTGCTGTTTGTCGGCAGTACAGAGCAAATTTTTTCTCCAAACCAATATGGTCTGGAATCAACGGAAACCTTTTTTTATCGTAAAAAAGCATAAGCCTGGACATATAGTCCATTGTTTTGTAGCTAGCTGTGCCTAACAACGAGTACGTTGGCTGTTGTCTTATCAGAAGCGCACGTCCTTTGGCTTTGACCAAAGGGCGTGTTTTTTTGTTTATCTGCACTCTCGTGGCTTTTCTTGTCAAAGAAAGGTGCGTATACTATAATGAAGCACAGTTAAAGATTTTAGCGATGCACAGTTTAACAGTTTAAAGGGGGAACGCGTCATGAGTTTACGTTACTTAACCGCGGGGGAAACGCATGGTCCCCAGCTTACTGCGATTGTAGAGGGCATGCCGAGCAATTTAAAATTGGATTTTGAAGAATTGAATTTTCAGCTACACCGTCGTCAGAAGGGGTATGGACGGGGTCGGCGTATGCAGATTGAAAAGGATACGGCCAACATTGCCGGAGGCGTTCGTCACGGGTATACCACAGGTGCACCGATTGCTCTGATTGTGGAAAACAACGATTGGAAGCATTGGCAGAACATTATGAATATTGAGCCCATCGAAGGCAGTGACGAGGAAAAGCGCCGGGTTCACCGTCCGCGTCCGGGTCATGCAGATTTGAACGGCGGATTGAAATACAATCTGAAGGATCTGCGCAACGTGCTGGAACGTTCCAGTGCCCGTGAGACGGCAATTCGTGTTGCCTGCGGCGGTTTGGCCCGTCAATTGCTGGAAGAGTTTGGAATCAAGGTCGCTGGTCAGGTTATCCGCATTGGAGAAATCGAGGCACCTCACCGCGAATTGCCGATTGACGAGCTGATTGCCGTGACAGAAGCTTCTTCAGTGAGAGTAACCGATCCGGAAACCGAAAAGAAAATGGAAGCCTACATTGATCAAATCAAGCAAGAAGGCGATTCCGTTGGTGGCGTAGTGGAATGTATTGTGGAAGGTGTTCCAATCGGTCTGGGCAGTCATGTTCAGTATGATCGGAAGCTGGATGCACGCATTGCCCAAGGAGTCATGTCCATTAATGCGTTCAAAGGCGTGGAAATCGGTATTGGCTTTGAAGCTGGAGAACTGCGTGGTTCGCAGGTGCATGATGAGATTTTGCATGATGACGAACGTGGATATCACCGCCGTACCAATCGTTTGGGCGGTTTTGAGGGTGGCATGACCAACGGAATGCCTGTCGTGGTTCGCGGCGTGATGAAGCCGATCCCGACGCTGTACAAGCCGCTGCAAAGCGTCGATATTGATACGAAGGAAGCGTTCACCGCTCAGGTTGAGCGTTCGGATGCATGTGCCGTACCAGCGGCAAGTGTGGTTATGGAGCATGTTGTAGCATGGGAGATTGCCAAGGCTTTGCTTGAAAAATTCGGCGGGGATTCCATTGAAGAAATCCGTGCGAACATTACATCCTATGAAGAACAACTGGGACGGTACTAAGATGAGTACGCTGACGGTACAGCTTGGGGAACGTTCCTATCCCATTCATATCGGACGTGGACTGTTACATCGGGCAGGAGAGTTGTTGAGCGAACGAGGAATTGCACAAAAAAGTCCGCTGTTGATTGTTTCTGACGAACACACAGCGCGATTCTATTTAGCGACACTGGAGAGCAACCTTCAGGCAGCAGGGTACAAGACGGTTTCCAACGTCGTCAAACCGGGTGAAAAGTCCAAATCGCTTGCTGTGTATGAGCAGGTGATTACAGCAGCTATCGAGGGCGGTTTGGACCGCAATTCAGCTGTTATCGCACTTGGTGGTGGTGTAGTGGGCGATCTGGCAGGATTTGTGGCGGCTTCTTTTATGAGAGGCGTCAAGTTCGTACAGATTCCAACTACAATCCTTGCGCATGACAGTAGCGTGGGCGGCAAGGTCGGCATCAATCATCCTTTGGCTAAAAATATGATTGGAGCTTTCCATCAGCCGGAATTGGTATTGTATGACGTGGATACGTTGTCTACATTACCTCCGCGAGAGGTATCCGCCGGGCTTGCTGAAATGATCAAGCATGGCTTGATCTGGGATGCTGATTTTGCCCACTGGTGCCGCGATCATGCGCCTGACTTGCTGGCTTTGGATGCGGCAGCTCTGGAGTACGGTCTGGAAAAGGGATGCTCCGTGAAAGCCGAAGTGGTGTCGCGCGATGAACGTGAAAACGATTTACGTGCTATTCTAAACCTCGGTCACACTATTGGTCATGCGATAGAGGCGATTGCGGGGTATGGTGAGTTTTTACACGGGGAAGCGATTTCTATTGGTATGGTTGGCTCTGCACTTCTGGGTGTGAAGCTGGGGGCAGATCCTTCTTTGGTAACAGAAACGAGGGATATGCTGGCTTCGCTTCGTCTACCAACTTCTCTTCCCGCTCATCTCGAAACGGATCGTCTGCTGGATGCGATGATGCATGACAAAAAGTTTAAGGAAGGCAGTATTACTTTTGTCGTCCCACGCAGCATCGGGCGTGTGGAGGTAGTGAAGGATATTTCCGTCTCTTACATCCGACAAGTAATTGAACAGCTAAAAGAGGAGGCGTAACGATGTACAATCGTGGAATTCGTGGGGCGACGACCGTAGCGAACAATGAAGAAAACGAAATTTTGGAAGCCACATGCCTACTGTTAGCGGAAATTGTGTCCTACAATGAAGTGCAGCCGGAGGATATTAGCAACGTATGGATTACAGTGACCCATGATCTGAATGCTACTTTCCCGGCAAAGGCGATCCGCCAGCTTGACGGCTGGGATATGGTTCCGCTTATGTGTTCGTTGGAAATTCCCGTAGAGGGCAGCTTGCCAAAATGCATCCGTTTGATGGTACAGGTGAATACCGTTAAAACACAGCGGGAAATCAAACATGTTTATTTGAACGGAGCGCAGGCGCTAAGACCGGATTTGGCTTCCCAAGGAAAGTAATCGCCTGTTTTTAAAGTTGATGGTTGCCAAAGTAACATCGTATGAGATATAGTGTGTGTAGCAGAGTTGAGTAGAGTTAGCCAGAGCCAGTTGAGATGAGAAGAGTGCAGTTGAGCCAATTCCATATGAAGATTACAGAGACCAGCGGTAGCGGGTAAGCCTTTGTCCACGGAGAATGTTTCTGGGGGAAGTGCTTATTTGAAGTAACCCAGGTTATACAAAGGGATGAGTGTATACTTTGTATATTTGCTGTAGTCATTTTGTATATGGTAGCATTCTTATAATTTCAATAACTGACAGCCTCTACCTTCCGGGTGGAGGCTTTTTTATATTCTCTCCTTTGGGTTCTGCGCCAATTTGGAAAGGAAGTGATCTCATGTTAACGCCGCATGTGGAGCAAGTGATAACAATGGCGAATGAATTTAACCTGATTCCTGTGTACAAAAAAGTGCTGGCCGATATGGAGACGCCGATCCGGATTTTCCGTCGGTACGCTGAGCGGGACCGGGCCTTTCTGCTGGAGAGTGTAGAAGGAGGCGAGCAGTGGGCGCGACATTCATTCATCGGGACGGACCCGTTCCTGATGGTTTCCGGCAAAAAAGGCCGTTTGATCCTGGAGCAGCATGGTAAGCGACAAATATTAAACGACAAGCCGCTTGAAGAGCTCAAGGCGTTGCTTCGCAAGTACCGTAGCCCGAAGCTGAAAGAAATGCCTCCATTTACAGGCGGGGCTATCGGATTTTTTGGATATGATCTGCTGCAATACTATGAAAAACTGCCAGAGCATTCAGTAGATGATTTGAATATGGATGATATTCGTTTTATGTTCTGCGATCAAGTTATTGTCTTTGATCATGTGAAACAGCAAATTTTGCTGGTCGGCAATGTTCATGTAGGCGAAGGCTTCCGCGATGAGGACATCCGCGCTGCTTATGCCGAGGTGGAACGGAAGCTGGAAGCAACGGCGCAGTACCTGCGTAAGCAGACACCGCCAGAGACGATGGGAGCAGCCTCTATTCCTGACGATGTGGAGTTGGGTGAGATTCAGTCGAATGTAACGAAGGAGCAGTTTATTTCAAACGTGGAGCAGGCGAAGGAATATATTCGCTCAGGTGATATTTTTCAGGTCGTGCTGTCCCAGCGCTTTCACATTGACACAGATGCCTCTCCTTTACAGGTATACCGCGTGTTGCGCACGATGAACCCGTCTCCTTATATGTATTATTTGAAAATGGATGACGAGATCATCGTAGGCACTTCGCCGGAGGCACTCGTCAAGGTGGAAAACGGTCGGGTGGAAACCCGTCCTATTGCCGGAACGAGGCCGCGTGGCGTGACGGAAGCAGAAGATATAGCGCTCGCTGAAGAACTGCTGAAGGATGAAAAAGAACGTGCCGAGCATCTGATGCTGGTCGATTTGGGAAGAAATGATCTGGGACGTGTATCTCAGTTTGGTACGGTCAAATGCGATACGTTTATGGAAATTGAACGCTATTCCCACGTGATGCACATTGTTTCCAATGTATCGGGGGAGCTACGGGAGGATAAAGATTTCTTCGATGCTTTCCTGTCCTGCTTGCCAGCGGGCACGGTATCAGGGGCTCCGAAGCTGCGGGCGATGGAGATTATTGCCGAGCTGGAGCGGGAAGCGCGTGGGCCGTATGCAGGAGCCATCGGATATTTAGGCTTCTCGGGCAATATGGATGCTTGCATCACGATTCGTACGATTGTGTTTAAAAAGAACCGGGCCTATGTTCAGGCGGGTGCAGGGATTGTGTGGGACTCGGTTCCAGAAAGCGAGTATCAGGAAACGGTGAACAAGGCCAAGGCGATGCTGAAAGCGATCCGCACGGCTGAAGCGATGTTCCCGGCGACGGTACAGCCCTACAACAGCGTCATCAACCAGGATTATTTGTACACTCCGTAACATACAAAAATCTGATTTTGAGGAGGAGACGACGATGGAACGACATGACATTATGCAAGTGGGGTTAAGCCGGGTCATTGAGGGACAGCATCTTTCACGTACGGAGGCCCGCGGCGTGATGGAACAGATTATGAGTGGGAGTGCCACGCAGGCGCAAATTGGCGGGCTGCTGACGGCTCTGCGCATCAAGGGGGAGACAGTGGAGGAAATCACCGGATTTGCCGAAGCTATGCGCAGCTATGCCAGTCCGGTGCAAACCGGAGAAGGTGATACCCATTTGCTGGACACATGCGGAACCGGGGGTTCGGGTATTCACAAGTTTAATATTTCCACGATATCCGCTATTATTGCGGCTTCGGTATCTGTACGGGTAGCGAAGCATGGCAATCGCTCTGCAAGCGGACGTGCCGGGAGCGCCGATGTGCTGGAGGCCCTAGGGGTCAATATCCATTTGACGAGTGATCAGGCGCGGTCATGTCTGGATCGTATCGGCATCTGCTTTTTATTTGCGCAGTTGTATCATCCATCTATGAAGCATGCTGCCGCTCCACGCCGGGAGCTTGGAGTACGAACGGTGTTTAATATGCTCGGTCCCTTGACGAATCCAGCAGGTGCGGATCGGCAGTTGCTGGGCATTTATGATGCGGGAAAAACGGAAGTGATCGCTGAGGTGCTGAATCGACTCGGTTCCAAGCGGGCCATGGTCGTCAGCAGTCTGGACGGATTGGATGAAATCAGCATTTCGGCACCGACACGGGTATCTGAGCTGAAGGATGGTCAGGTTCATACGTTTGAACTTAACCCGTCGGATCTGGGTTTGCAGACGCACCGTCTCGATGAAGTGCTGGGTGGAGACGCGCAGGTTAACGCCGACATTATAGGTCGGATTTTGAACGGGGAGCGCGGAGCTTATCGTGATGTCGTGTTAGCGAATGCCGGTGCGTGCATCTATGTATCGGGCGCAGTAGCTACCTTGACAGATGGAGTAGCGCGGGCGGCTGAAGCTATTGACTCGGGGCTGGCGCTGTCCAAGCTGGATCAATTAATACAGGCAACGGGGGAATATCAATATGTATCTTGATCGAATTGTAGTGACGAAGCGACAGGAAGTAGAGCAGCTTAAGGAGCATTTTCAAATCAGTAAAGCCGAACGATTGGTTGCCGATTTACCTGCGACGAGAGGATTCGAGGATGCTATAGCTCTGCGCCGTAATCGTCCGCTCGGACTGATTGCCGAAGTGAAGAAGGCTTCCCCCTCCAAGGGGTTGATCCGACCGGATTTTCATCCGGTGGACATTGCACGGGCATATGAGGGAGCTGGAGCTGATTGCATTTCTGTCCTGACGGATGTGACGTACTTTCAGGGGAGTCCTGAATATTTGCACCAAATTCGTGAACAGGTAAAAATTCCGTTGCTGCGCAAGGATTTTATCATTGATGAACGGCAAATTTATGAAGCTCGTCTGCTGGGAGCGGATGCAGTGCTGTTGATTGCGGCTATACTGGAGCCACGTGTTTTGGGGTCGTTTTTACAAATTGCCAAGGACCTGGGGCTGGACGCATTGGTAGAGGTGCATGACAGTGAGGAGCTTAAAGCTGTGCTGGATCTGGGGACAGCTACCTTGATTGGCGTGAACAACCGAAATCTGCGGACATTTGAGACCCGCCTCCAGACGACAGAGGAGCTGATCTTACTGATTCCTAAAGGAGTTACGTTTATCAGCGAAAGCGGCATTGCCGGACCCGAAGATGTGAAGTATTTACATTCAGTAGGCGCACACGGCATCCTGGTAGGGGAGCATCTGATGCGCAAGGATGATGTAGGACAGGCTGTAGCCGATTTGATGGACGGGGTTAAAGCATGAACAAAACGGGCATAAAAATTTGTGGACTTCAAAGCGTTGAAGTGCTAAAATCTATGGTAAACTTACCGGTCGATTATATAGGTTTTGTGTTTGCCGACAGCAAGCGCCGGATTGACGGCGCACAGGCTGGAGAGCTGCTTCGCGTATTGGATGAATGGACCCCAGGCAGCAGACCGCGCAGCGTGGGCGTATTTGTGAACCCTGATGACGCACTGTTAAATGATGTCATGGAAAAAGCACCATTGGATGTCATTCAACTGCACGGGCAGGAGAGTCCGCAGCGCTGCCGGGAGATCAGGGAGCATTTTGGTGTACAGGTATTCAAGGCATGGTCTGTGGACAGTAAAGGACAGACGGTGAAGGGTCAGACAGAATGCCTGACGGACGAATTGGATGCCTATGCCGGAACGATTGACGCTTTACTGCTGGATACATATGATCCCCTATATGGTGGCGGCTCCGGCAAAACGTTTGCGTGGGATCGGATTCCTACCTATCAAGCTTGGACCCAACAAAATGAAATTCCTTTGTTTGTAGCCGGCGGGCTGACTGCCGATAATGCGGAAAAGCTGGTTACCGAGTATCATCCCGAAGGGCTGGATGTGTCCAGCGGTGTAGAGACGGATGGAGTCAAGGACATTGCAAAAATCACAGCATTCGTAGAAAGGGTGAAGCAGGCATGACACAATTACCTGATAATAACGGACGTTTTGGAACATTTGGCGGACGTTTTGTACCGGAAACGTTGATGAACGCACTGATTGAATTGGAGGAATCCTACCGGAAGTATGCGGATGATCCTGATTTTAACGCAGAGCTGAACGGACTGCTAAAGGATTATTCGGGCCGGGAAACGCCGCTCTATTATGCGGAGCGTCTGAGTCAGCATTTGGGCAAGGCTAAAATTTACTTGAAACGCGAAGATCTGAACCATACCGGAGCCCACAAAATTAATAATGCGCTGGCGCAGGGACTGCTGGCGAAGCGTATGGGCAAGCAGAAGGTCATTGCCGAAACAGGCGCAGGCCAGCATGGTGTTGCGACGGCGACCGTCGCGGCATTGCTCGGACTGGAGTGCAAGGTGTTTATGGGGGAAGAGGATACCGTACGCCAGCAACTAAATGTATTCCGTATGCAACTATTGGGTGCAGAGGTCATTCCGGTTACATCGGGCACACGTACACTCAAGGATGCAGGGAATGAAGCTTTGCGGTATTGGGTGAGCCATGTCCATGATACGTTCTATATTTTGGGCTCGGCGGTCGGACCACATCCGTATCCAATGATGGTGCGCAACTTCCAGCGTGTCATTGGCGATGAAACCCGCCGTCAAATTCTCGAAAAAGAAGGCAGACTTCCAGATGTCGTGGTAGCGGCGATCGGTGGAGGAAGTAATGCCATCGGTATGTTCTATCCTTTTATCGAGGATCACGAGGTAGCTTTGCTTGGCGTCGAGGCGGCTGGAAAAGGCGTGGAAACGGAATTTCATGCAGCAACTATGAGCAAGGGAACGCAAGGTGTCTTCCAAGGCTCTATGAGTTATCTGCTTCAGGATGAATACGGACAGGTACAGCCAGCGCATTCCATCTCGGCGGGATTGGACTATCCGGGGGTTGGGCCGGAGCATTCGTATTTGAAGGATATTGAGCGGGCCAAGTATGTTCCGATTTCCGATCAGGAAGCCCTGGATGCCCTCCAATTGTTATGCCGTACGGAAGGTATTCTTCCGGCGTTGGAGTCGGCACATGCAGTTGCACAGGTCGTTAAACTGGCACCTACCTTGAAGGCGGATGATATTATTGTTATCTGTTTGTCGGGTCGCGGTGACAAAGATGTGGACTCCATTATTAAGCATTTGGGAGGAAATCCGTCATGAATTTAATTGATCAGGTGTTTGGACGTCTCAAAAATGAAGGCAAAACAGCATTAATTCCTTTCCTGACGGTAGGCGATCCGGATGTGGACACGACGGTAGAAATCATTCGGCAACTGGAGTTGGCTGGAGCCGATATATTAGAGCTGGGGGTTCCATATTCGGACCCGCTGGCTGACGGACCTGTCATTCAGCGTGCGTCTGAGCGTGCGTTGAAACGGCAGATCTCGATCCGCACGTGTATGGAGACGGCTTCTTTGGCCCGGGCGGCGGGATCAAGCCTGCCTTTTATTTTGTTCACATATTATAATCCTGTGTTGCAGATGGGCATGGATGCTTTCTTTGCAGGCTTGCAGGAGCATGGCATCAGTGGCCTGATTATTCCCGACCTTCCGCTTGAGGAAGCAGAAGAGCTGGGAGGACGGGCGGCAGAGGTTGGTGTACATCTGATTCCGTTGGTGGCTCCAACTTCTGAACAACGGATTGAACGAATTGTCCGTCAATCACGCGGATTTGTATACTGTGTATCCTCTCTTGGGGTGACCGGAGAAAGAGCTTCCTTTTTTGAGGGTATAGAGGGCTTCATCACGCAGGTCAAGCGGCATACGGATATTCCGGTGGCGGTTGGGTTCGGTATCTCTACTAGGGAGCAGGTAGCCCGTTTTTCAGACATCTGTGATGGAGTTGTCGTCGGAAGTGCTATTGTGCGTCAGGTGGAGGAAGCGATCCCGCTGCTGGACGATTCTGCGCGCAGAGAAGAAGGACTTTTGCAAATTCGTAATTTTGTGGCACAATTAAAGCAGTAGCTGGCATCAATATAGAAAGCAGCAAATTTAGTTCTGAATGGATTAGAGGAGGTAGGGGCATGCAACCTAAACCGCATATTGTACATTTGCCGGTATATCAGCCCGGTAAACCGATTGAAGATGTGAAGCGTGAGCTGGGACTTGATGAAGTGATCAAGCTCGCCTCGAATGAAAATCCGTATGGCAGCTCTCCTAAAGTATTGCAGGCCATTCAGGAGGAATTTGCGAATATTAGTGTATATCCTGACGGCAGCGCGGTAGCTTTAACACAGGCGCTGTCTAAACATACGGGCTTGAAAGAGGATCAGTTTATTTATGGCTGTGGCTCTGACGAGATTATTGCGTTGATTACGCGCGCTTTTCTTCTTCCCGGAGAAGAAAGTATCATGGCCGATCAGACCTTCTCCGTATACAAGAGCAATGTGGAAATTGAGGGAGCGGTTGCTGTTGAGGTGCCTTTGCGTGACGGGGTGCATGATCTGGAAGCCATGTTGTCTCAGATTAACGACCGTACGAAAATGATCTGGATCTGTAATCCGAACAACCCGACAGGCACGATTGTACCTGAAGCAGAATTGATCGCATTTTTGGATCGGGTGCCGAAGCATGTTATGGTTGTGCTGGATGAGGCGTATTTCGAGTTTGTGACGGATAGCACTTATCCAGACGGTATTCGTTTATTGCCAGCCTATGAAAATCTGGTTGTATTGCGCACTTTCTCCAAAATCTACGGTCTGGCATCGCTTCGCATCGGATACGGTATGGGAGCTGTGGCAACGATTCGCCTGATTAATCAGGTTCGTGAGCCGTTCAATACTTCGCGGGTAGCACAGGCTGCGGCGGTTGCGGCGTTGGAAGATCAGGATTTTGTGCAGGAATGCCGTGACCGCAACGCAGAGGGCAGAGCCTATTTGCAAAATGAATTAAAGCGCCTTGGACTGGAATATTTTCCGGCACATGGTAATTTCATTATGCTGGATGTACGTCGCCCGTCGGGTGAGGTATTTCAGGAGCTGCTTCGTAAAGGCGTGATTATTCGCGCTGGTCATCACAAATATCCGACATACATTAGGGTGTCGGTTGGATCACAGCCGCAAAATGAGTGGTTTATCCGTGCGCTGGAACAGGTCCTGGGGGCGGAAGCGGCGAAAGCGCGTCTATAATTTCCGCAGATGGGATTTGATAATTGATGAAGATTGCCATTTTCGGCGTGGGACTGATCGGTGGGTCCCTTGCGCTTTGTTTTAAAGGGAAGCCGGGCATTACCGTTGTTGGTCATGCTCATCTCCCCGAGCTCATGGAGCCGATGTTGAGCCGTGGTGTCGTGGACACTGCGACTCTTTCGGTTGAAGAGGCGGCAGAGGATGCCGATTTTATTTTTTTATGCGTACCTGTCGGCTTACTGGAGCATTATCTGGAGCTGTTAAGCAGGTTGCCGCTTAAAGAGGGTTGTATTATTACCGATGTAGGCAGTACAAAATCGTCGATTGCCAATAAAGCGTCGGAAATCTCTTTGCGTCATGCTTATTTTATTGGTGGCCATCCGATGGCCGGCTCGGAGCGTTCCGGTGTGAAGGCTGCTTCTGCGTTACTGTTTGAGAATGCCTACTATGTACTTTCCCCCGCAGAAGGTGTGCCTGAGGAAGCATACAGTTCGCTGGAGCGTCTGTTGAAATATACAGGAGCTCAGGTTGTGCGTGTCCAGCCTGATATGCACGATGACATTGTCGGGGCGATCAGCCATCTTCCGCATATTATTGCAGCGGCGCTGGTGAATCAGGTGCGCAAGCACAATGACGAAAATCCGTTGTACCGTACGCTGGCTGCTGGCGGATTTCGCGATATTACGCGAATTGCTTCCAGTGATCCTATTGTGTGGCGGGACATTTTGCTGAGCAATCGTGATGTTTTGCTAGGTCTGCTGGAAGAGTGGAACGGGCAGATTGAGCGTTTTACCCATTTACTGAGAATACAAGACGGAGAGGGAATTGCTGACGAGTTTTTGACGGCGGGACATTTCCGCAGTGAGCTGCCGGAACGCCGCAAAGGTGTCATCGTCTCAACGTTTGATCTGTATATTGATGTACCGGATACCCCGGGGATTATCGGTCGAATTGCAACAGAGCTGGGGGACAACAGCATTAACCTGAGCAATATGCAAATCATCGAAAGCCGGGAGGATGTTCCCGGTATTATGCGGCTTTCCTTCCGTCAGGAGCAGGATTGGGAGCGGGCGAAGGCGTTGCTGGATTCGATGAGTTATAAAGTGGTGGTATGACCATCTCCTTTATTGGAAATTTAAAAAAATGATTTGGCAGGCGAATGGAGAACATCTTCATTCGCCTTTTGCATAATAAAATATATATTCCTAAATTGACCGAATTAGTGTATAGATCATCTTCCACAGAACAATATATGGTGGTGAATTGGCCTAAATTTGGGTGAAAATAGACCATTGTCTAAGTTTTGTTTGGTTATAAGTCCATTCTCCTGTTCATAAATAGCATAGTATTTATAAACAGGAGGCGATTCACATGGTTAATCTGAAAACGAAAGTTAAATTGAGCCGTGACAGCATTAAGGTCGCCTATTATCCTAAAAGAAAACATAGACATCATCCATATAGAAAAACAAGTTTGGGTTCATTGTCTGCTTGTCGGGCATTCCGTTCGAAGAAAAAAATCGCAATCGGTAAGAGACGGATATTCCGTTTGTGTCTTAAAAAATGGAGTACAGCTAATTACTCTAAACGCAATTATAAACGTCGTCCCTTAAAATTTCGCATGCTAATTCCAAAAACGGCATCTCCTGAAAACAAAAAGCTTTTACGCTCGCCAATCACCATTTTACCAACAGTGAAACGGTTTTTTTGGGTAGCCGACTCTAATATCAAATTGGAGAGCGAGCTAGTTATTCAAGCTCATCAATTTGTAAACGATGCTGGTGAATCCGCTAACGAGCTCATCAGCTTTGGAGCAAGCGGATACACTAATTTATTTATTAATGCCGTCTTACAAGAAGGAGAGCTATATAACATTAGCCCCCAAAATTTGACCATCCAACCTACAGGGCAAACGATTATATCTGGTACTCCTATAATTATAGAATCAGTGGGCTTCGTTGCGCAGTATTCGGCCAACTAATTTGTTACCGTAGACTATGGCACTTCCTTTCTATAATTTCATGCATTTACTGAAATTATAGGAAGGAGGTGAAAGTAATATGGCTCTTTCTATTTTCAATGTTGTTATTAGTGCGGCTGTTACTTCAAGCAGATTTTTCTACACTTGGCCGACGACAACTCCGATTTCGCCGGGACTAAACACTCCCGCAACTAGTTTTGTAGATGATACAGGTACAGCGGCAACTGCGTTCCCGACAGTACCGAATGGTTATTACAATTTTTACATCAATGGCGTGCTGCAAGAACAAGGCACATTTTCGGTTTCAACATCAGCTCTGACCATCAATACCGGAAGCGCAGGACCAATATCTGCAAATACTCCTTTCATTATTGAAGCTGTTAATTTGGCACAGTTATAATCCAGTAGGACAAATAATCCCCTTGCATCGGAGCAAGGGGATTTTTAGTTTTTAGTTCAGGTTTCAAGGCTGAATGCAAAGAGGCGGGAACCTTACAACCTTCACGGCTTATGTTTTCTTGAAAGCAAAAAAAGACCACCCGGGTAAAGCCCCGGGTGGTAGCTGCTCTTATGGAGTAGCTGAGTAGGATAGGAGTGGAGAGAAACCATACTGTACTTTTATTATATGTATACGTTTTCATTTTGTCAATGATTTTTTAAAGCGTTTTCTTTTGGGTAATTATTCTTACCAGCGTATTCAAAAGGGACAGATTCAAGGTTATGTGACTTTATCTTGAAAAACTTAAAATAGGTTGGAAATGCCGCATATCGTAAACGGTTGCTAGCGTTATGTAGCTCGTGATGGAAATCACGGGGATTTTGGACTTTTTTACTGACGACTATTTTGTGGTACAATGGGTAAGTCCATTGTGGATGTTGAGAAATGTTGGGATAGCACCGTTATTGTTGGCACTACATAGGGTAAGAAAAAAACAAATGTTCCATGATGCTGTTTCATCCATTTGCGCAGAGTGCGCAACTTTTTTTGGCCTGTTCGGTATATATAGACAGAATCGGATGGGAGAACAGCACATGTATGGGCGAGGAGGGTCTCACTCGGATGATGACAGATTCCCAGATGATTCAGGAAATCAAACAAGGAAATGTTGAGGTTTATTCAGAATTAATGAGGCGGCACCAACGTAAAATTTTAGCTTTTGTTTATCATATGCTAAAAAGTTCGAACCTGGAAATGATTGCTGAGGACTTATGCTCGGAGACGTTTTATAAAGCGTACCGGAGCCTTCACTCTTTTCGCGAGGTAGATGCATCGTTCTCCACATGGTTATATACGATTGCACGTAATACGGTGCTGAGCGAGCTTCGCAAGCATCGTAGCGGTCAGGTTCCATTGGAGGAGAGCGGTTATGTGCCGGTTGCTCCATTGGATGTGATTCCAGAGCAGGCCGTCCTTCGCGGCGAGAAGGTAGAGATGGTTCGTGAAGCGATCAACAGATTGCCAGAGAAGCAGCGGTCTGCGCTGATTTTGCGCGAATACGAGCAATTGGACTATCAGGAGATTGCTACGATTTTGGGGCAGACGGTCAGTGCGGTGAAATCGTTGCTTTTCCGGGCCAGAACCAGTGTGAAGACGCAGTTGGAGCCTTATTTTTTTGAGCCTCTCTATGAGGAAAACGAAGGGATGAGCAGCCAATGAAATCCAGGGACGCTGAGGATTTGTTCGCTACAGGCAAAAATGTATCGAAACAAGACTCGGAGCACAGACGGGCCAAAAGCTCGTCTGCCGGATGGGAGCATGGTTCGAAAGAAAATGAGTGGAATTTGTCAAAAGAAAGTGGATCCGCTATTCGCGATATTTCCTTTGAGATAACAGATGAGCAGGCGGAAGCAATGAATCGCAGGGTCATGGATCGGATTTATGAAGAGTCACCGTGGCTTGTTCCCGGCGAGCATCGGCGTGCGCGTGTGAACCCGGCATCTCGTAAGTATATGTCCGTGTGGATCGCCGGATTTTTGGCGGTATTTTTGTGTAGCTTTTTGTTTTTGAACTGGAATGGAAGCTCCTCTCAAGAAAACCCTCCTCAAGCGGCACCTGTCATGGATACGGGTATTTTACCGACAGGCTTGCTAGAAACTACAAGTACATCTCCACAATATCAATACCACATTAAAGATGTGAATAGTGGCATTATGGACCCGCTGGTTGCAAGCATTGTTCCTACTTACCCGCAATATTGGATGTTGCTGTCTGTGTTGGCACTTGCGCTTGCCTTATTTTCTCTGGGCTGGATTCATCGTGCGAGACGGGTTAGAAATTAGCAGCACAGCTGGGTCCAATACGGATTCATAACAATGCCTGAATAACTAAATAGCGGAGGAAACAACACGATGCGTATTGGCTTGATCAGACATGGATTAACGGATTGGAATGCGGTAGGTAAAATCCAGGGCCACAGTGATATTCCGTTGAATGAGGAAGGGCGCCAGCAGGCACGCTTGTTGGCAGAACGTTTAAAAGATGAGCCCTATCATTGGGATGGACTTATTACAAGCAGCCTTTCGAGAGCCAAGGAGACGGGAGAGATTATTGCATCTGCTCTTCATCTTCCTTTGCTGGAGCCAGACGATCGGCTGAGAGAACGTGCTTATGGTCAGGTCGAGGGCATGACGCAGGTCGAGCGTGAGAAGAAGTGGGGGAGCGACTGGCATCTGCTGGATCTGGGACAGGAGAGCGATGAAGCTCTTCAACTCCGCGGATTGGCTTTTATGGAGGCCATTTGGTCGGAAAACCGGGACAAGAACCTGCTGGTCGTTTCTCATGGCGGTTTTTTGGCTAATTTGTATAAGGCTTTGTATCAGGAAAAGTTTACGGAACGAATTGGCAATCTGTCACTGAGTGTTCTCCAGCGTGAGGATACGGATTGGACGCCGCTGTTGTATAATTGCACCAGACATTTACAGGAAAAAAGCGATTGTAACTCAAAAGGTTGACGAAAGACCACGAATTTCTACTCAGCGTAGAAGCCGTGGTCTTTTTATTTTTTAATTATAGCTTTGTAAAAAAGAGGTTTAGAGTCTGAACATTCCGTCAAAGCTGTGGGTACAACAGGTAAGAATCAATTCCGGATGACAGTCCAGTGACGAGGCGATGGAACGATGAATCTGGCGGATATGCTGACATTTGCGGATATTGTGCATTTGAACAGAATCGCGGTGTATTACGAATGTGACTGTAAGCCCAATTCCAAACATGAGCTGATCCAGGGCATTTTGACAAAGCTCGGCAGCAGCAGTTTTTTTGAGATGCAGGTCAGGGAGCTGAAGTTGTCAGAGGTAAGGTTTTTGAACGCACTGCTATTCGATGACCGGCCTTATTTCAGTATGGAGGAATTGATTGCGATTGCTAAACAATCTGCCGAGGAGGATGGGGATTCCGGTGAGCGACCGCGCGACATTGTGGCCCGTTTACGCAACAGTGGCTGGCTGTTCAACGGTTCGACGCACAATACGCGGTATTTGTATCAAATTCCGTTGGACATGAAGGAGCGTTTCCGCCGTGTCATGGTGCAAGACTTGCAAAACGGAATGATCCGGGTAAGTGAGCCAACGTCATACCGGGATGAGGGACATCTTTTGGCGGAGGATTTACGACTTTTCCTTCAGTACATGGAGCAGCATGAAGTTCCGCTTAACCCGGAGGGGGCATGGTATCGTCGCAATCAGCAGCAGTTGATGGAGCATTTGCATATTGCGGAGCCGCTTTTGGGCAAAGGGGGCTGGCGTTTTGGATATGGCTCCTCCTTTAAGTTTTATCCCGACCGAATGGCATTGCTATATGATTATGCCCGTCACTCCAGGTTTATTGAGGAGAAGGGGGATCGTGTTGTGCTGACGGCAAAGGGGGAGGCACGCAGGGAGCACGCGATCGAGGATGAGATGATGCAGCTATTCAGGTTTTGGTTAAGATTGTATAAAGGAGCCGTTCCCAATCTACTTTCTCTGGTCTACTGGATAGGAGAATGTGCCAGGCCCTGGACGTCCTCGGAGTCACTTTTTGTACATATCGGCCCGCTGATCAGACCGTTTTATTATGATACGCCCCGTTCGGTCTTTGATCAGAGAATTATACGAATGATGCTCCACTTGGGTATGCTTCGTCTGGGTGAGCATTCGACGGGGCCATCTGTACAGATGACCGCCTGGGGGCTGAAGCTGGCAGGGGAGTACCGCATTGGGCGGAACGACCCGGGTATGCGGCTCCATTGACAAGCAGCATACATGTTGATAGAATTCACCCAAAATGAGAGGGTGAAGTTGATGCTGATTCACTATAACGGGAACATGCCACAGCTCCATTCATCTGTCTATGTGGCAGAAGGAGCAAAAATTGTCGGAAAGGTAACGATCGGCCAAGATTCCTCAGTTTGGTTCAATGCCGTACTGCGCGGGGATATGGCGCCTGTCATCATCGGTGAACGCTGCAATATCCAGGACGGTGTCGTGGGACATGTGAACACGGACCAGCCCCTGGTGCTTGCGGATGATATTTCGGTGGGACATGCTGCGATTATCCATGGCTGTACGGTAGGCAAAGGCACTTTAATCGGTATGGGGGCCATTGTACTCAACGGAGCTGAGCTTGGTGAATATGCTTTAATAGGAGCAGGGTCGGTCGTTACGGAAAATACCAAAATACCACCCTATACTCTTTCTCTCGGTACACCTGCCAAAGTGGTGCGAGAATTGACAGACGCAGATTTGCAGCGGATGTCACGGACGGCACTCAGCTATGTGGCGAAAGGAAAAGAATATAGGATCTCTTAAACTCATGTTGGAGGTGCATCCTATGGATAAAATGAAGGTTACTTATGAAGTAATGTTGGGCCTGTCTGCTGAAATGGTTTTGGACGAGGCATTACGTAAACACCGGAGTGAAAAGCTCTACAAGGATATTGATGAGGCGCTGGCCTCCGGAGATGAAGTAGCTTTTCGTCATCTTACGGATGAACTGAAAGCGATCAATTGAGCCGTTTCAGGAGATCTGGCCTTGGGTAACAGACTAATTGGCAATACAAGACCATAATCATCAAGCCTGACCGTAGCAGCGGCCAGGTTTTTTTGATACGCCTTTATATGATATAGTCTTTGTAGGATGGAGCCTGTATGGGGCATCTATCGTATGAACGGAGGATGAGGACGTGTTGTTGTCTTATTTATGGAGCCGGTCGTTCTTGACGAGCCGGCCTTTTTTATGGTTGCTGTTCTGGTGTAACCTGATCGGAACCGTGTATGGGTACATATGGTATGGAGGGCAATTAGAATATACGCTAAGCTATCACCCGATATGGCAGATTGTATTTGTGCCTGATAGTCCGACGGCCAGCCTGTTTTTTACGATTTCTGTATTTTTCCTGCTTTATCCACCGCGCCTGAAGGGCTTGAAGGTCATTCGCCAGCTGATGGAGGCGTTAGCTGTGGTTACGAGTGTAAAATATGGCATTTGGGCCTCAGCTATTATTTTTTTGGGTGTCGCGCAGGGAGGGCATATGATATGGCAGGATTGGATGCTGGTAGCATCTCATACGGCAATGGCAGTCGAATCCTTACTGTTCGTTCGTTTTTTCACCTGCAAATGGACGGCTCTGTGCGTAGCAGCTTTGTGGACACTGTTAAATGATACGGTCGATTATACATTCGGCATATATCCGTATCTTCCGAGGACGCTAACGGATGATGTACCACAAGTGCGTACTTTTACCTATATGCTGACCCTTTTCAGTATCGCAGCCTCATGGCTTGCCATGTACGTGCGTGATCGAATGGCTTCCTCACATAATAAGGCCAAATCATTGGAATAGTCTAATATTAATTTTATGATTTAATTTTTACGAATTGGAGAATTATTGATGGATATCGTTATAAATAAAAAAGAATATAGATTAAAAAAGGGAATTCGTGATGATCTTAAAATAAGAAAGAGCTTTAACCAATTAGCAAAACAAAGTTTTGATCTGAATTTTGAAGTTTGGCATCAATTAGGATTCTGGGATGAAAAATATATTCCTTATGTACTGTTAGATGGGGATTGCGTGGTGGCTAATGTATCTGTGAGTCTGATGGATTTTAGTTTGTCAGGTGAACAGAAGAAATTTATTCAAATTGGAACCGTAATGACAGATCCTAACTATAGGAATCAAGGGCTGAGTCGCTTTTTGATAGGACGTGTGCTACAGGATTGGCATGGGAATTGTGATGCAATGTATCTTTTTGCGAATGATGATGTGAAGGAGTTTTATCCTAAATTTGGTTTTGCTGCTGCACAAGAGTATCAATGTACCCGGAAAGCACCAATTAAAAGCATGGACGCTCCAGTTAAAAAATTGAACATGGAGGCGACGTCAGATTTACAGCTATTGAAAAGAAAATGTTCCTCTTTAAATCCTTATTCATATTTTTCTATGGAAAGCAGTGAATGGTTGATTCTGTTCTATTGCACCTCTTTTTTTAAAGATAAGGTGTTCTATATCCCTCTGTATGACACGATTGTCATTATGGATTTTGAAGAAAATATCATGAATTGTTACGATATTTTTGGAACGGGGGATATTCCTATAGAATTGATTTTATCTGTAGTCATGGAAAAAGAAACGAAGAAAATTGTTTTCGGCTTTACGCCAGAGCCGATGGACGGTTGCGAAATTTCTCTTCTGAATCAAGAAGATACCACACTATTTTATAGATCTAATAATGAAAGTATATGTACAGAAAATAAACTGATGTTTCCTATTTTGTCACGGGCATAACCTGCCCTGGCAGATAGCAGCACGCTAAAGCCAAGTTCTAGTCCCTGTAACCCTGCCATACAGTAAGGTGAGGAGGGATGTCCCATGGTTTGGAGTCAGGCGTTTCGTGGTGTGCTGCGTGTCGTTTCGGGAGTTGTGTTATCTATGGTCTTGTCGATTTCCGTTTGTTTCCCTCCGGGCATTGCGGAAGCGCGGGATCAGCCCAAGTCCACCAGTAATGCAAAGGAAATAGAGGAACTGGATCGTGCGGCTGCGATGTTGTACCGGGATGTAATGGATGGGAATATTGAAAAAGCACGCGCCGATGTAGCGGAGGTAAGCCGATGGTTCAGCACGGGTCAGGTACAGGCTGCACTGTCTGTGGAGGCCATTCATGTTTTATCCGGCAGCATTCTTGAGGTACAGCAAGCTACACAATCCGTGCAAGCATCGCCGGATGAATGGGTGAAGGCCGCTGCCAATTTGCGACTTGCGGCAGATGCGATTGCACATCCGCGCCAGCCTTTATGGCAGCAGTATTATAAAATTTTAAAAGAAGATATCAGCGGCTTAAATAGCCAGTTTGCTAAAGGAAATATGAAAGGTTTCGCTGCTGGAGCAACAGTGCTGGAGGATCATTACGAGACGATCCGGACGGCGGCGTTGATCAGCGGTAAAACAACAGAGGTTGTTCGAGCAGATTCATGGATTTCTTACGTTAAAGGATTGGGAAATCAGAAAAATGTGGATGCTTCAGCGATTAGAGGGGCACTAGAGCAGGGAAACCCGACGTTTAATGCCTTGTTTGGACGTGAAAAAGACGCTACCGCGCTGGCTCCATTCATCCCATATGAAAGCGAGCGACGAGCAGAACTGGCAATCGGCCTGATGATCCTGCTGACACTTGCTTATGTGGGTTACCGTAAATATCGATCCGGTTTCTCCAGTTAAGACTGAAATGCTGCAACGAACTTCGCTGTCATTGATCCAATGAATATACGCCTGACCACTTGCCCGGAATTCCGGGCTATTCCTCTTTGAAGCCCTCCCCGTGTACATCATGCACATCCTGAATGATGATGAACGCTCGTGGATCAACCGACTTCACAATTTGATGCAAACGCCGTATTTCCTGACGGGACACGACACAGTATGCAACATGCTTGGTCTGCCTGGAAAATGCCCCTATAGCCGGAATGATAGTAACACCGCGATCCATATCCTGTGTAATGATATCCGCAATATCCATCGTATGGTCACTGATAATCATGAAGGCTCTGGCTGAATAGGCTCCTTCCTGTATAAAATCAATAATCTTGGACGCGATAAACACAGCGACCAGCGTATACAGGATTTTTTCCTTGGGTATGTACAGCAGCGATGCGCCGATAATGACGATATCAATTACCAGCAAAATTCTTCCCATACTCCAGCCAAACTTCCGGTTTAAAATACGGGCAATAATGTCCGACCCGCCGGTGGTACCGCCAAACCGGAATACGATGCCCAATCCTGCCCCGAGCGTAACCCCGGCATATAATGAAGAAAGTATAAAATCGTGCTCAGTCTGAAATGTGCCCATCCACCCGAGGTGAATCATTTTTTCAAACAACCACAGAAAAAAAGTGAGCGCCCCGATACCGACTCCGGTATAAATAATTTGCTTGCCGCCAAGCATTTTCCATCCAATTAAAAATAGAGGAATGTTCAGGAGCAATGTGGAGAGGGATGGAGATATCGAGAAAGCATAGTTCAGCAGGAGGGTGATGCCTGTGATGCCGCCTTCCATCAGTTTGCTGGGTATAATGAAATAAAGCAGGCCGAATGCATAAATAGCAGTGCCGAGCACAATGGGTAAAATGATTTTAAGCTGTTCAATAGACTTGGATGTTTTCATATAATCCCTCGCAGTAGCAAATTGGTGATGAACGACTTGATATGGATAGATCGTAGATCCTTAAGTTTAGTATACCTTTTTACAGTAGCTTTAAAATACTGACGATTGCATGATGTGAGTAAATTCACATTAAAAAATATTTGTTTTCAAATGTGCTTTACGATAACATATGAATAAACCTGCACATTAGAGGGGATTGTGTTTCATGGAAAAATCGCTTGATGAAATTCAACGTGAGGTAGACCAATATATTTCACAATTCAAAGAAGGATATTTCAGCCCGCTGGCAATGCTGGCCCGGATGTCCGAGGAAGTCGGGGAGCTGGCCAGAGAAGTCAATCATTCCTTTGGCGAGAAACCGAAAAAAACGGATGAGGCCGACAATTCGATTGAGCTGGAATTGGGAGACATTTTGTTCATCACGGTCTGCTTTGCAAACTCGCTTGGTATTAATTTGACCGATGCACATGATAAGGTCATGCATAAATTTAACACACGTGATGCAAATCGCTGGACCAAAAAGGACACCGTTTAGGCGTTTTGTACATATGCTGTACCAAACCGGTTACCCGGAGGTGCAGTGTCATGAAGGCGGAGGAATACGTTCAGAAAGCTTATCAGTGTATTTTACAGAACGATTTTGAGCGGGCCGTGGAATGGTTTGAAAAAGCGATTTCCGCCCAGCCTGATCATGCGGAGCATTATTTCCGCTGTTCGGTCACCTACGCCCGCAGTGGGCGGATAGAGCAAGCGCTTGCTTATGCGGGCGATGCAGTTCGTCTGGCTCCGCAGCAGGATGAATATGTGTTGCATTTGCATACGCTGGAGGCCAGACAGCAGACGGAGAAAGCCAGAAAAATGCTGGATGTCGACAGAGCTACGCCACAGGTGCGCAGAGATGCAATCCTGCTGCTTGAACGGGCGATTGCCCTTGATCCGCTATGTGGTGACGCTTTTATGCTACTTGCATTGGTTTATGATGAAATGAACGAATATAAGCTGGCCGTGCAGGCTGCTCGTGAGGCGGCTGCGTTGTTTCCTCACAATGAACAGCTTGCCAATCTCATGAAGAAGTTATGCCAGCAAATGAATGAACAGATCTAGCATGAATTGATGCATAAGGAGTTGTAAAATGCCAGAGCAAATAAAAGTGGCTGTCGTTGGAGCAGCCGGTCGTATGGGCCGTGAGGTTATAAAATTGGTTCTCCAGGATGAAGAACTTCGGCTGGTAGCTGCAGTAAACAGAACGCATGCCGGCAGTGATGCCGGCCTTCTCGTCGGACTTCCGGAAGCGGGCGTCGCTATTATGGAGGATGTGGAGCAGGCTTTGCTGGATAGTCGTCCGGATGTCATGGTCGATTTTACAGGTCCTCGTTTTGCGTACGCACATACAGCGCTTGCCATCAAGCATGGCGTTCGTCCTGTTATCGGGACAACGGGATTTACACCGGAGCAAATTGATGAACTGGACAAGCAGTGTCGGGAACAGCAAATTGGCGGTCTGATTGCGCCTAACTTTTCAATAGGCGTTATTTTGATGATGCGGTTTGCGGCTCAAGCTGCTAAATACTTCCCTCATTTGGAGATTATCGAATATCACGGCGATCAGAAATTGGACGCGCCATCGGGAACGGCAATTAAGACCGCAGAACTGATCGCTGAGCAGCGGCAGGAGTTGCGTCAAGGGAGCCCGGAGGAGGAGGAAACACTCGAAGGATCACGCGGCGGCTACTACCAAGGGTTCCGTATCCACAGTGTCCGTCTTCCGGGTGTATTCGCACAACAGGAAGTTATTTTCGGAGGATTTGGACAATCCCTCAAAATTCGTCAGGACTCCTACGAACGGGCAGGCTACATGCCCGGAGTCAAGATCGGTATTCAAAAGGTAATGGAGCAACCTGGACTTGTATATGGATTTGAGCATTACATTGATTAAGAATAACGCGAATGAATGGACGAACGGTGATTACAGAATGAGGCAGGGGGAATTTCGAATGTTCAAGATTGCATTTATAGCGCATGACCGCAAAAAAGATGAAATGGTTAACTTTATAACCGCGTATGAGCATGTTTTTACAGGACATCAATTGTATTCAACAGGTACAACGGGTCTGCGCATTATGGAGCAAACGAAGCTTCAAATTCACCGTTACATGTCAGGACCGCTCGGAGGGGACCAGCAAATCGGGGCCATGGTCGCGCAAAATGATATGGATCTGATCATCTTCCTGCGTGATCCGCTAATGGCACAGCCGCATGAGCCGGATATTAGTGCACTGCTGCGTCTGTGTGACGTGCAGGGTATTCCTTTGGCGACCAATGTTGCGACTGCTGAAATATTGGTCAAGGCGCTGGATCGGGGCGATTTTGCTTGGCGTGAGCTGGTACATAAATATAAACCGGGCATTGATCAGCAGGATGATATAAAATGACACTGGACATATTGATTTTTGGAGCTCATGCTGATGATGCTGAAATTGGTATGGGAGGCACGATTGCCAAGCATACAGCCGCTGGTATAAGGGTGGGCGTATGTGATTTGACGCGTGCGGAAATGTCATCCAATGGCGATGTAGATACCCGCATGGCAGAAGCCGAGGAGGCTTCAAAAGTGCTGGGCCTTGCTGGGCGGACGAATCTGGGACTGCCTGATCGAGGTTTGTACGTGACACCTGAGAATGTAGCCGCAGTGACCGCGGAAATTCGGCGTCATGCGCCGAAAATCGTATTTGCTCCCTACTGGGAGGATCGACACCCGGATCATGTCATGTGCAGCAAGCTGGTAGAAGAAGCGGTGTTTAACGCCAAGTTACGTCGATTTAATCCGGAACAGCCTGCGGTACTGGTCGAGCAGTTATATTTTTATTTCATTAATGATATCGGCAGAACGGATCTGATTGTGGACATCACGGAGCATGTTGAAGCCAAGGAGCAGGCATTACTAAGCTATGCTTCCCAATTTCAGGCTGCAACGGGTAAAGACACGGTATCCACGCCATTAAACCAGGGGTATGTTGAGCGTGTAAAAGCCCGGGATTCGCTGTTGGGTCAGCGTAAGCTGATTTCGTATGCAGAGGGCTTTGCGTCCAAAACGCCTCATCTGGTTAAGCTATTCACATAAGGGATTATAAAAATCCAGACACATAAACAATAAATAGAATCCGTTCGTGTAGCGGTTATATATGCGCACTGATTGGTGTGGCACCAACATTGAAAAGTCATCACCGGTGGACGGAAGGAGGCAGCTTAACTTGAATGACAAATTGAAAATCGGAATTACCTGCTATCCGTCGTTGGGCGGTTCCGGCGTAGTGGCTACAGAGCTGGGCAAGCTGCTTGCCGAAAAAGGGCATGAGGTCCATTTTATTGCCAACAGTATTCCGTTTAGATTAGGCGGGGAATTCCAAAAAAATATTTTTTATCATGAGGTTGAGGTTAACGACTATTACGTATTCAGATATCCGCCTTATGATCTGTCGCTGGCGACCAAAATGGCTCAGGTCGCACAAATGAAAAATTTGGATGTACTTCATGTTCACTATGCCGTACCGCATGCGGTATGTGCTTATTTGGCCAAAGAAATGGTGGGCGACCATCTCAAAGTGGTAACCACGCTTCACGGCACGGACATTACGGTGTTGGCGCAGGATGAATCGTTGAAGGATCTAATCCGGCTAGCGATCAACAAAAGTGACGCGGTAACAGCGGTTTCGAAAGATTTGATTCGGGAGACGATAGATGCGCTGGAGATTACACGCCCTATTGATTTGACCTACAATTTTGTGGATAAACGAGTGTATTATCCGCGGGATGCAGCTGCGCTACGGAGAGATTTTGCCCAGCCTAATGAAAAGATTATGATGCACATTTCAAACTTCCGTCCGGTCAAAAGAGTGGGAGACGTGCTGGATATATTTGAAAGAGTGCAACGAAAAGTACCTGCAAAGCTGCTGCTGGTTGGGGAAGGACCCGACCTTCCAAAAATTCGCTGCAAAATCGAAAGCTTGGGCTTGCAGGATAAGGTTTTCTTTTTGGGCAAGCAGGATCAGATTGCTGAAGTGATTTCCATGGCGGATGTGCTGCTGCTTCCATCGGAAAAAGAAAGCTTTGGACTGGTTGCACTGGAAGCGATGGCTTGTGGAGTACCAACGATTGGTTCCGAGGCAGGAGGAGTGCCTGAGCTGGTTGTTCACGGAAGTACAGGTTATCTTGCTGAAATCGGCAATACCGAGAGGATGGCGGAATATGCGGTGCAGCTGTTATCGGACGAAGCGATGGCAGAGCGTTTTCGTGAAGCCTGTCTGGTGCGGGCTCGTACCGTATTCTGTGATACGCTGATTACCCGTCAATATGAAGAAATATATTTCCGTGTGTTGGGACGCGAGGTGCCGGATCTTAAACCGATCAGCGTTTAAGAAGGCGGACTTGCGTCCGTTTTTTTGTATGATAAGTCTTTTGAAAACTTTATAAGCAAAGGGGGAAACCCTGTGAAAATAAACACTTGGCAATATGCTGATCCGGAAATGGCTCTTCATGGAAAGGAAGTCATTCATACGCTAACCACAGCCGGCTACGAGGCTTACTGGGTCGGCGGTTGTGTGCGGGATGAACTATTAGGACGCGCTATTCATGATATGGATATGACCACATCGGCTGAACCGGAACAGGTCATAGCACTGTTCCCCCATGTCATTCCGACTGGAATTCAGCATGGGACGGTTACGGTGATGCAGGGCGGGCATCCGTTCGAGGTGACCACTTTTCGAACAGAGAGCGGTTATACCGATCATCGCCGTCCGACAGAAGTCGCTTTCGTGAAGGATATCCGCGAAGATCTGATGCGGCGGGATTTCACGATGAACGCAATTGCAATGGATGAACATGGGAAAAGGGTGGACCCGTTCGGAGGGGAAGCCGATTTACGGGCCGCTATTGTTCGCTGTGTGGGACGAGCCGAGGAACGTTTCGAAGAGGATGGGCTGCGAATGCTGCGTTGCATTCGTTTTGCCTCCGTATTCCGGTTCCGTATAGCCTACAACACATGGAAAGGCATGATCCGTCGTAAAGAGGGACTTCGTTACATTGCGATGGAACGTGTGCGGGCTGAGCTGGAAAAGATGC
Organism: Paenibacillus sp. RC21; assembly: GCF_044907935.1. Classification (NCBI taxonomy): domain Bacteria; kingdom Bacillati; phylum Bacillota; class Bacilli; order Caryophanales; family Paenibacillaceae; genus Paenibacillus; species Paenibacillus sp. RC21. Next base: position 219,472 of record NZ_JBIYCS010000002.1, on the reverse strand, counting down.
TGGCAGGACCGGACCCGTTGCTTGGACTGGAAATGCTGGGTCGCAGCGGCTTGCTCGCGCGTACGAAGGTTCCCGTTCCCTGGGAACAATGTGAAGCACAGGCGCTCAGCGGGATGGTACAACTGCCTGAAGAACTGCGATGGGGTTTGCTGCTGCTGTCTTGCAGACTTACCTCAGAGGGAGCGGACGAGCTGTTAAGAGCATGGACTTTCTCCAACGCTGTACGTTTGCGGCTGGTACATCTGTTAGAATGGGAGCGTGAGCTAACGGACAGTGTCGTTGGGATAGCAGATAGTTCCACTTCAGTGGAAGGTGAAGGAATCAATGATGAGGCGCTACGCCGTAGTTGGATTCGACTGTTAATTAAATGGGGACGGGATACCTCGTCAGATTGGCTTGAGCTTTACAAGACACTGCCTTCTTCGTTCCGCGAATTACCGCCACAGGCAGAAAAGCATGTAGCGAGAATGGCTGAACTGGCAGAGGCGTGGACGAAGCAAACCGCAGTCGTTCGTATCAAAGATTTAAATATTACAGGAAATGAACTGGTTCAGGTGATGAATCGACCGGGTGGTCCTTGGCTGGGTCAGACGATGGAACGACTTTTGCTGGCTACCGCCTGTGGAGATATTCCAAATGAAACAGAAGCATTGCTTCAAGAAGCGAAACGGGTGATGAGTAGTGAATAATCATGAAAGACTGTTAGGCATACTGGAGGAAGATACATCAGATTATGTATCCGGGGAGGAAATCAGCCGCCGCCTCTCGGTGAGCCGTACAGCCGTATGGAAGCAGATCAACAAGCTGCGTGAGCTGGGCTACAACATTGAAGCTTCCTCGCGTAGGGGTTATCGGATTGTGTCCCGCCCTGATCGACTGGAAGTCTCTAAACTGGCATATATGCTAAATACCCAATCGTTCGGACAACGTATAGTTGTGCTGGACTCGACGGTCTCTACCCAGCAGGATGCGATGCGTCTGGCAGAAGAGGGTGCACAGCAGGGGACGGTAGTTCTGGCGGAGGAACAGACGGCGGGCCGGGGACGTTTGGGCCGAAAGTGGTTTTCACCTCGGGGCAAAGGCATCTGGATGAGCATTGTGTTGCGACCAAGCCAGCCCTTGGCCTTCACTCCACAGTTAACGCTGCTTACAGGCGTAGCGGTATGCAGAGCCATTCGTCGGTTGACGGGTGTGGAAGCTGGCATCAAGTGGCCGAATGATCTGCTTGTTCATGGTCGCAAAGTGTGCGGTATTCTGCTGGAATCTGCAACAGAGGATCAACGGGTCCGCTACTGTATTGCAGGTATCGGCATTGATGTTAATTTAAATACAGAGGATTACCCGGAAGAGCTGTCACGGTTGGGGACATCCCTGAAAATAGAGGCTGGTCGCGAAATCGATCGTACTGCACTGATTGCCGCCGTGCTGGAAGAGATGGAGCAGCTATGTGCGTTATATGCGGATCAGGGCTTTCAGCCTGTAGCTATGCTGTGGGAGGCGCTATCCGTGACGATGAATCGCTTCGTGCGGGCGCATACCGGACAAGGAAAAGCGGTGGAAGGTACAGCCGTCGGTTTGGACCCTTCGGGAGCGCTGGTGGTTGAAACGGAGCAAGGAGAGCGAATTCAGGTCGTTTCCGGTGATATACAATTGCAGGTGTAACCCTAGCTGTGAATAGCACCTGCAATTGTTCTTTATTTCTATCAGCATTTTGCATCATTCGATTCCCAACGCTCGAAAGTACAATAGATAGACGAACTAAACCGTTTTCGATCTATATATTGCTGATTTGAAATCGCTCTTGGGATTGTTGCAAAATGCTCCTATGCAAAACTTCACGTGAAAAAGCGGATGTTTTTTGTTATACTGTGCAGGAGGCGGCATCGGACGGTCCGAGCTGCACTCCGGGGCATGTGCTCCACCATTGCAAGCAAGTTAGACCATCATAACTTCATTTGAAGGTTACGTTGGATTCTGCTCTGAGCCGAACAGGACCGAGACAGAAGGGACGATCTCAAAATGAGTGTCTTTTTTGGCTGTTCGGACCTTTTGATGACGCAATTGTACAGGCGTTCATAAAAGGTTATTTTTTGTGCCAAAAAAAGATGGAAGGGAGCCATATACCATGGCAGGCAAGCAAGCACTGAATATTGTGAAAGTGAAAAAAATGAAGCAGGAGGGCATTCCGCTCAGTATGCTGACCGCCTATGATTATCCCTCGGCTAAAATAGCCGAAGAGGCGGGAATTGACATGATTCTCGTGGGCGACTCGCTGGGCAACGTCGTTCTCGGCTATGATTCGACCATTCCCGTAACACTGGATGACATCGTATATCATTCCCGAGCGGTAGCCAGAGGCGCGGAGCATACGTTTATCGTAGCGGATATGCCGTTTATGACATATCACAGCAGCGTATCGGAAAGCCTTCAGGGGATCCGCCGGCTGATGCAGGAAGGACACGCGCATGCTGTCAAATTGGAGGGCGGTGCAGAGATTGCCGACGTCGTAAAAGCGACTGTTCAGGCAGGCGTACCTGTACTTGGTCATATCGGTCTTACACCACAGTCGGTCAATCAGCTTGGCGGCTACCGCATTCAAGGCAAGGACGAAGCGGACGCACGGCGGCTGATGGCAGACGCCAAGGCGCTGGAGCAGGCGGGTGCCTTTGGCATCGTGCTGGAGCTGGTGACTGAGGAAGTGGCAGCGGCTATTTCCAAAGAACTGTCTATTCCGACCATCGGAATTGGTGCAGGACGCGGATGTGACGGTCAGGTGCTTGTTTATCACGATCTGATTCAATATGCTTCGCCTTATTACAACAAACGTTTTGTCAAAACCTATGCCGATGTCGGCGGCTTGATTCGTAGCAGCATTGAGCAGTATGTGAGCGATGTGAAGGGACGAGCCTTCCCGGCTAAAGAGCATGTGTTCAGCGCCGACGACAGCGTTGTAGAGGCTCTCTACGGACACAAGAAAGAGCAGGCAAAGGTGCAGGAACAAGAGGAACAGGCTAAGGAAAAGGTGGAATCTCGGTCATGATTATCGTAAGAGAAGTGGCTCAGCTTCGACAGGCAGTTGCTGAACGTCGGCAGCTTGGTGCAAACGGAGAAAAAGCGGAATACGGTTCTGCTACTACACAGCAACATAAAGTCGGCTTTGTGCCGACGATGGGGTATTTGCATGAAGGCCATGCGAGTCTAATGCACAAAGCGCGTGAAATGGCAGATACGGTGGTACTCAGCATTTTTGTAAACCCGATTCAATTCGGGCCTAATGAAGATCTCGACAGCTACCCCCGCGATGAAGAGCGTGATTTGGAGGTGGCGCGGCGTGAAGGTGTGGATATCGTATTTTTGCCAACTGTAGCAGAAATGTATCCGCAGCCAACCCGTACGAAAATTCGCGTATCCTCTTTAACGGATCGGTTATGTGGTGCTTCACGTCCAGGGCATTTTGACGGTGTGACCACCGTGGTTGCCAAGCTTTTTAATATGGTAGGTCCTGATCTGGCCTTCTTCGGCATGAAGGACGCGCAGCAGGTAGCGGTGCTCCAGCAGATGGTGACCGACCTCAATATGAATGTCACCATCGTTCCTTGCCCCATCGTCAGAGAGGCCGACGGTTTGGCCCTCAGCTCGCGTAATGTGTATTTGAGCGCGGAACAGCGGGAGCAGGCGTTGGTACTGTCACATTCACTGCGTAAGGTGCGTGAAGTGAGCGAAGATGTTGTGCAGAACACGTTTACGATCCTTCAGTTATACCAGATGGTGGAGTCCACCATTACTTCTTCACCTTTGGCAGACATTGACTACATTGAAATCTTAACCTTTCCCGGTCTGGATCCCCTTCCTCCCAAGCAGCGGCTAAGCGATGTTGAAGAAGACATCATTGTAGCGCTGGCTGTAAAGTTTGGGAAAACCCGACTGATTGATAATATGAGAATACAGAAGGCGGAGGTGCTTTCCCATGTTTAGAACGATGATGAAATCCAAAATTCACCGGGCGACGGTTACTGAAGCCAACCTTAACTATGTGGGTAGTATTACCATTGATGAGGATTTGATGGAGACCTCTGATCTGCTGGAGAATGAAAAGGTTCAAATTGTGAACAATAACAATGGAGCTCGACTGGAAACTTACGTTATTCCCGGACCGCGTGGTAGCGGCGTAATTTGTCTCAACGGCGCAGCAGCGCGTCTGGTGCAGCCTGGGGATACAGTCATTATTATTTCCTACGCTTCTATGTCGAATGAAGAGGCCAAAACATACAAACCGACCGTTGTATTCGTCGATGAACATAATAAACCGGCCCAAACGGCCAACAAGGAAGTACACGCCACGATCATGTAATGAATGGGAGTGCGGATGAAACCCGCCCTTTAAGCGAAAAATGTGAGTGTATTAATCCATCTTTCGTAAGGGCGGGATGCACATGTTCCAGCATGTATTCGCAGAAATGAACAGCATGTTAGATGATATCGTGAAGCATTACCCATCAGCCCAGGGCTCCCGCAGGCAGGAGTTGCTACAGCACTGGAGTTTGCTGCGGAGAATGAGTGACGGAATTATGGATGAATGGCTGGCCTTTGAGGAAAAAATGGTTCGACTGCGGACTGCTGGTTTTTCCGCTGAGTCCGGTATGTCTGACACGGAGCTATCTGAAAAGGAACTGCCTGAAAAGGAGTTGCCAGCCTTTAATCGGGGTCAAGGGTATTACCGACTGCTTATGTATCCTGAGGCCATCCGTCAGTTTGAACAGGTGCTACAGCATTTTCCAAACAGCTGGCAGAGCCGTATGTATATGGGGATGGCGTATTTTCAACTGGAGGATACAGCGGAGGCTGTGAGCCATTTTCAGAAGGTGCTGCACCTGACAGAGCAGACCGGGCTGAAAGCGGTCATCTATAATGCTTTGGGCTGTCTTATGGCGAAGCAGGCTGATGTAGAGGAGGCGCAAAAATGTTTTGCTCTCGCGCATCAGTTCGATCCTGCGTTACCCGAGCCGCTGCACAATATGGAAGCCTGTTTGTCCGGTGCCGAAATGCTTCGGTACGACAGCTCCATGATGACCTGGCTATAGTTGTCAGACACCGATCGAGACGAGGCATGCCCACCTTCCCAGGCGGTGTGTGCATCGTCTTTTTTGGCTGTCTTAATTTCCAAACAGGCGATCTTCTGCTATGCTGTTATACAGAGTTATTATTTTTGTATGTGTCAAAAGAAAGGATTAAGTTGAATGAAATTTGCGGTATTGGATTTTGAAACGACAGGCACCCAGTCCGCGGATGACATCATTCAAGTCGGACTTGCAATTATAGATCATGATAACAGCATTTCCCGTATTTACGGTTCTTATGTGAACCCTGGCAGATCCATTCCGCCTTTTATTACCGGGTTGACCGGGATTACAGACGATGACGTCAAGGATGCTCCTGCCCTCGAAGAGATGATGATGGAGCTAGTGCCTATGCTGGACGATGTCGTGCTGGTCGGTCATAATGTGGCGTTTGATTTTAATTTTTTGCAAAACGCTTTGGATCGGTGCGGGTACTTGCCGTTTACTGGCAGAATTTTGGATACGATGGATTTTCTGAAAATCATGTTTCCATCGCTATCTTCCTATCAGCTGGGTTTTGTTTCTTCTGAGTTCGGGCTGGCGCATGACCGACCTCATCAGGCAGACAGCGACGCGTTGGCTACGGCTGAGGTGTTTTTAAAATGTCTGGATGAGCTTCACGCGCTGCCTTTGATTACGATACAGCGGCTCAGCGATTTGTTCGCGGAGGAAGACAGTGACCTCGGATGGTTTTTGGACGGGGTGCGTGAAGACAAAGAGCATGATCCTATTCAGGATTTGGAGGGTCATCAGTTTTTTCGTCAGCTTGCGCTGAAGGTAGAGGATTGGACGGAGCTAAATGCCCCTCGCAGAGAGGACGACCCCAATCCGCTGGCAGGCGTTTCCTTTGAGGAATACATGGATGATGTGCGAGACAATTTACGTTCATCCTTGAGCCAATATGAGGAACGCGAAGCGCAGACGCAAATGATTGAGGGTGTCAATCAGGCGCTGAGTGAGGACAAGCACCTGTTGATCGAGGCGGGTACGGGGACAGGCAAGTCCCTCGGTTATTTGCTCCCTTCGCTATATCACAGTGTGAAAAATGGACAGCGAGTCATGGTTAGTACGCATACGATCAACCTACAGGAGCAATTACGCGAGCGTGATATTCCGATGCTGACCAAGGTGATCCCGTTCCCGTTCCGGGCTGCCATTTTTAAGGGCCGGGGACATTATTTGTGTCTGCGTAAGTTTGAACATAAAATAAACAGAAGAGACTTCGCAACGCCGAAGGAAGATTTAATTACAGCGGCCCAGATGATCGTCTGGCTGACATTGACGGAAACCGGTGATGATGAAGAACTGAATCTGAGCAATCGTGGCGGAGATTTTTGGGAAACGGTGGCCAGTGATTCGGAGTCCTGTCTTGGGCGTTCTTGTCCATGGTTCCGCAAATGCTTTTATCATCGTGCGCGCCACGAGGCGGGAATAGCCGATGTGGTCATTACGAATCATTCGAAGCTGTTCACGGACGTAAAAGCGAGTCATCAGCTGTTGCCGAGCTATGAGCATCTGGTGATTGATGAAGCGCATCATCTGGAGGAAGTCGCTGGTAAGCACCTGGGAATGCATATGAAATATTTCACACTCGTGCATACGCTGACCCGGTTGTTCAAGGACAGCAAGAACGGACAATTGCCTTCGCTGCGTCAGCAGTTGGCAAAGTCGGGGCATGAGAAATCGACGGATTGGGCTTCTACCATCGACCAGATATATCCACTCGTGCTGGAGGTCAAGGAGACTTGGGATCTGCTGAGCGACAAGCTGTTTGGTATGCTGCCGGAGCGAAGTGATGCGACACCGGGCGAAACAGGGCAGTTTTCTTCCCGTCTCAAGCCGTCGGCCAAGCCTGCCAAGTGGGATCAGGCTGCTGCGCTGGAAAATCAGGTTTATGTAACGTTGAGCGAAATTTTGCGCAAGGGCGACAAGCTGATGCTCGACGTGAAAGAAGAACATGACGATTATGCGGCTGACAGCCTCATTACAGATATTACGGGGCTGCTTAAGGATTTGGCAGGCATTAGGGAAAGCTTGCGCTTTTTCATGCGGATGGATGATGAGACGACCGTATATTGGCTCGAAGCGAGCGGGCAATTCCGCAGCAAGTCGCTACAATTTTATGCGGTGCCCGTCGATGTGAGCCGCCAGCTGAAAGAAATGTTTTTTGACAAAAAAAGGAGCATTATTCTGACGTCTGCTACCTTGTCGGTGGATAAGTCGTTTCAGTACATGACCGATCAGCTCGGCTTGCAGGAGGCCGCAGATCAAGGGCGGCTGATGACTACGCAGCTCCCTTCACCCTTTAACTACAGGGATCAGGTGTTGCTAGTCATTCCAAGGGATTTTCCGAGCGTGAAGGGCAGTGTAGGAGATGAGCATTTTGTAGATATGCTCGTCAGCTCGCTAGGTTCGACTGCCCAAGCGACGCGGGGGAGAATGCTCGTTCTCTTTACCTCCTATCGCATGCTCCGGCAGGTGTATGAGCCGCTTAAGGAGGCGTTAGCATCCAGCGACATCACCGTGCTGGGGCAGGGCGTGGACAGTGGGAGCCGCAGCAAGCTGACCCGACGTTTTCAGGAAGCCAAAGCTTCTGTGTTGCTGGGAACCAGCAGCTTTTGGGAAGGCGTCGATATTCCGGGCAAGGCGCTGACGTGTCTGGCTATCGTCCGCTTGCCGTTCCAACCGCCCAATCACCCGCTGCTGGAGGCTAAAAGTGAGCTGCTCCAGCAGCAGAAGAAAAATCCTTTTATGAAGCTGTCTGTTCCACAGGCTGTCATTCGCTTCAAACAGGGATTTGGACGTCTAGTACGTACCGCGAGCGACCACGGGGTTGTTATCGTTTACGATACGCGTGTGATTGAATCCTATTACGGGAAGCACTTTTTGTACTCGTTACCGGGACCAAAAATGGAGCATATGCCGACGGAGCAAATGGTGCCCCGTATCGCCGAGTGGCTCCAATCCGCCCCGGAGACAGAGGCATAACGGACGGACATCTTAACATGTCCGTTACAATTAGGGGGAGCATGTATGAAATCAGATAAAATTTCAGAGGCTGTCGTACGGAGGTTACCCGTATATTTACGTTATCTGAATGCACTGCACAAACGGGAGGTGGCTACGGTCTCTTCCCAGGAGTTAGGACAAAGACTGGATTTGAATCCGGCTCAAATTCGTAAGGATCTCGCGTATTTTGGAGATTTTGGCCGTAAGGGTATCGGCTATGATGTTACTTATCTTATCGAGAAAATACGCCATATCCTGAAAATCGACCAGCAAATTAACGTGGTATTGGTCGGAGCAGGTAATCTGGGGCAAGCCCTTTCGAATTATAATGCTTATTTAAAAGACAATATGAAAATTGTAGCAGTATTTGATGCTGTGCCAGATAAGGTCGGAACCAGGATCAATACGCTGGTCGTACAGCCAATGGATGAACTGGAAGCGACCGTGAAGGAACAAAACATTCGGATCGGGATTATTACCGTACCGGATTTTGAAGCGCAGAACGTGGCTGACAGGCTCATAAATAGCGGGATTGGAGCGATTTTGAACTTTGCGCCGACCACTCTCAAGGCACCAGCAAATATTCGAATACATGCCACAGATTTTACAACAGATTTGTTAAGCCTCGCTTATTATTTGGAAGACGGAAAGGAAGATATGCAACATGACGGTGAATAAATGGATGATTAAAAACGGCTCTTTTGCCGTGAACAGATCGGAAGCGGGGGTAATCCACGGCTATATGATCGTGGAGGACAGCCGCATTGCCTATATTGGCGAGACTTTGCCAGCGGGTGAGGAAGAGACGGAAGCGATTGATGGTAACGGGCTGCTGTTTTTACCTGGCCTGATTAATACACATGGTCATGCGGCGATGTCCCTGCTGCGCGGGTATGGGGACGATCTGGCTCTTCAAGTATGGCTTCAGGAAAAAATGTGGCCGATGGAAGCCAAGTTTACGTCTACGGATGTGTACTGGGGTACGTCCTTGTCCGTGCTGGAAATGCTGAAAGGCGGTACAACCACCTTTTTGGACATGTATGATCATATGGACGAGGTGGCTCGTGTAGCTGAAGAGTCCGGCATCCGTGCCAGTCTGATGCGTGGAGCGATTGGATTATGTTCGGAGGAAGAGCAGCGGATCAAGCTGGCTGAGGCTGTGAATTTTGCGCGTAATTGGCATGGAAAAGCAGACGGTCGCATTACGACTATGATGTCTCCACATGCGCCGTATACGTGTCCGCCTGCGTTTATCGAAAAATTCGTGCAGGCTGCGCATGATCTGGACTTACCGTTGCATACGCATATGTCCGAAACCATTGCCGAAGTAGAGCAAAACGTACGCGACTACGGCTTGCGCCCGGTTGCGCATTTGGATAAGCTCGGCTTTTTCTCCCGTCCATCGCTTGTTGCCCATGCTGTTCATTTGAATGACGAAGAAATAGCTTTGCTGGCTGAACGTGGTGTAGCGGTTTCGCATAATCCGGGTAGCAACTTGAAGCTGGCGAGCGGTGTGGCAAGAGTGCCTGATCTGCTCCGTGCAGGCGTTACCGTCTCTCTCGGAACAGACGGTCCCGCCAGTAACAATAACCTGGATATGTTTGAGGAAATGCGTCTGGCTGCACTCATTCACAAGGGAGTATCTGGGGACCCAACCGCAGTTCCTGCGGGTGAGGCGTTGCGTCTGGCAACGGAGTACGGAGCGAAGTCGATTGGCTTGAATGAGGTAGGGGCGCTGGCAGCAGGCAACAAGGCTGACTTTATCGCGCTCGATCTCAATCAGGCTCATTTCTTGCCGCATACGGATCTCATTTCTCATGCCGTATACTCTGCAAGCGCCAAAGACGTGGCCCATGTATGGGTTGACGGTCGTCAGGTTGTGAAAAACGGTGAGTGCCTGACTATGGATGAGGAACGTATCAAGCATGAGGCACAAGCCGCCTTTGAAGGGCTGCTGTCGCGCTAATTCAGGTGTCACATCCCCTTAGAGAGGAAGCACAGGTTTGAAAAATAAGAAAAAATGGATAGTGGTCGCCATTCTGGCCGTCATACTGGTCCTGGTCAGCATTTTCTGGTATTATTCCTATGTTACTCAAGATCAGGTGACTGAGAGAAATGCCGCTATCGTAAAGGCCAAGCAATCGGGTGGTCTGGTTACCACGACTCAGACGTGGAAGTCGGTGTGGGATCAGGTATACTGGGTGGTACAAGGGAAAAATGCTCAGAATGAAAATATTATGGTGTGGGTCCCTTTTCAAAAGGTGGAGGGTCAACCTAATGTGCCTGTGGCAGATAATAGTGGTGTTCATACCGAGCTACTTAAAAACGGAGTCGACGAGCAAAAAATGACAGCCATGATCCAGCAGCAGCTTCCGGGTATAGATATTGTAAGGCTTGAGCCGAGTGTGTTTAACGGTCAATATGTGTGGCAGTTGTTTTACGATGACGGCAGTCATCATTACTATACCTTTTATCGCTTCTCGGATGGGGGATCGATGGGGGTAAAGTATACTTTGCCTAATAATTGAGCTGGGTGAAGAGTGGCTGATGGTGGTGTGAGAGCGCTGCGTGGTCCATTTGAGCTTACGATCGCTGTTGCCGACGGATTTTTTTCGATTAGATTCTTATGGGGAAAATCCGTCGGCAAGCATATGCTTCCGAACCGAGCTTTCTTTCAGAAAGCTTTCAGGCGAACGCTTCGCTTCTTCAGATTCAAATGGCCCACTCCGCTGGCTGATCGCGATGGAGTTACTCCAAACACCACTCTTTCTATGGGAGTTGGGGGGTAGGGGGCACGGACGCCGCTGCGCTTGTCTCCGTTTTGGGTTTTACACCAAACTAATTCTGTACGAACTGGAAAATCGTTTTTACTAAAAAAGATATGTGAAATTAGAAGACATTGTCTTATAAAAGAATGTGTAGTTTTGAATCATTGAAGACTAAAAAGACGTAAAGCGATATTTCTCGCATTTGCGTCTTTTAGTTTTTTTGTTTGGGTAAGTGTTTATTATAGTATCACTTGAATTTCCCTTAAACAGGTTAAACATGAAGTCTATTACATATATCATAATATTTTTTTCCTTAAAATGGTTTAATTATAGGTGCAGACTAACGTAACCCATAATTTTGTGGCTATGTTATCATGACTACTTATACAAAAAGGAGATTCATGAACATGGGTAAAGTGAATGGGAAAGTTGCATTAGTAACGGGTGGAGGTCAAGGGATTGGACGGGCTATTGCTTTACGCCTCAGTCAAGATGGCTTCGCAGTGGCAATCGTGGATTTGAATGAAGAAACGGCCCAAAGTGTTGCTGGTGAGATTACAAAGGCAGGAGGGCGCTCGCTTGCGCTTAAAGTCGATGTTTCCAACCGGGATCAGGTTTTTGCGGCTGTAAAGGAAGCATCTGAAAAACTCGGTGGCTTTGATGTCATTGTAAATAACGCGGGGATTGCTCCCGCCAAGCTATTGGAGGATGTCACGCTGGCTGATTTTGACAAGCTGTTCCACATCAATGTGACCAGTGTATTATGGGGCATTCAGGCAGCAGCCGCCAAGTTCAAGGAACTGGGTCATGGTGGTAAAATCATCAATGCCTCTTCTCAGGCAGGCCATGTCGGTAATGCCAACCTGGGTATTTACTCCGCCACCAAATTTGCAGTTCGTGCCCTAACACAAACCGCCGCTCAGGAATATGCCCAATACGGTATTACAGCTAACGCCTACTGCCCCGGCATTGTACAAACGCCAATGTGGAGTGGCATTGATAAAGAAATTACGGCATCCAAAGGTGAAGCTACTGGCGATGCGACCAAGGAATTCGGCAGTAAAATTGCCCTGGGCCGTCTTTCTACACCGGAAGACGTATCTGCCTTCGTATCCTTCCTGGCAGGCCCTGATTCCGATTACATGACAGGACAATCCCCACTGATCGACGGTGGCATGATGTTCCTTTAAAAGATTTAAAGGTTGTATTATGACGCAATTATGAATCCTTTTTAGATATAGTGTAAGGTTGCAATATGAGAGCTAAAATGCTGTATGAGAATCTTTTCTTACACATAAAAAGAAGTAGACATCACAACAAAAAAAAGACGTAAATACGATAAAATTCGTATTTACGTCTTTTTAACTCACTCCGCGAAGCTTGGCTGAAAGCCAGCAAAGCATCTTTATCTACCCAACTTCTCTCCTAAGGCAAATTCATCTTTATGGCTGTGCAGTAGCGGAGTGGAGGATTTGAATCTGGAGAAGCGATAGCGTTCGCCTTTGCCGCCGGATTTTCCCCATAAAAATCTAATCGAAAAAAATCCGGCGGCAACAGCGATCGTAAGATCAAATCCTCCACATAGCGCCTCCCCTCCCCACCACCATAACCAATGATTTTGCCCAACCGCAACTCCCCCACACATTGCCTTCGATATTAGATATACGTTATGATATAATATAATTTATAAGTGATAGACAAAAATGATAGAAAAAGACTTGCTGATCACTGTAGATCATGCAGTCTGGTTTATGTGTTGACATTCGTCCCGTTTCTTCTGTGTTTTACATTTTGAGAGGAGGATGTTATTTGAAATTACGTGCAGTTCCTATCGTTGTTGCGGCGGTTCTGGCAGCATCGCTGTTGTTTGGAGGATGGTTTATTTACCGTCAGTTTACAATGCAGAGTCCTCTGGAAAAACTGGTTTCCCAATATCCCGGCGTCACAAGCGCTCAAATAGATATTAAACCGGATCAGGTTGTTTTGAATCTGGATCTCAAACCGCAGGCAGATGTCGCCGGATTGGTCAATGTAGTTAAGCAAAAAGGACAGTCCATCATTGGCAGCCGTACAGTTAAGCTGGAAATTGCGGATCATTCCAATCCAGCGTTGAACCAGTGGTGGTCTGAGGCCATGTTTCCGGTAGCGGAAGCGATGGAAAATAAAAAATACACCCAAATTTCATCTACCGTCGAGCAGATGAAAAAGAAAAAAACCGGTATCGAGGCCGATACCGATATGGATTCAAACAACGTCTATATCCGACTCAGCGAAGGCAAAGCGACCAAGTTTATCGTTTTGCCACGTCAATCTCAGCAAATGGGGGTATGGCCTAATGCCTAGATGGATCAAGGAAGCACTAATCGGCATTGTGCCGGTGACCATTATATTTCTCATTTTTATCGGGGTGAATATTATCCCTTTTCTTATCGCAGGTTTGATGCTCAGCGGCTTGTTAATGCTCATGCATGCACGTGGAGGTTTGGCTGTAGGGGCCGGGCAAGAACGTAAACGTAAAAAGAATGGCCCGGACAAGCTGACTTTTGAGGAAATCGGCGGGCAAGAAAGCGCCAAGCAGGAGCTGCGTGAAGCGCTGGATTTTTTGAATCGGCATGATGAAATTTCCAAGTTTGGCATTCGTCCATTAAAAGGTGTTTTGCTTACAGGCCCTCCGGGAACCGGGAAAACACTGATGGCGAAGGCAGCTGCGCACTATACCAATTCTATATTTGTTGCCGCTTCAGGCAGTGAGTTTGTTGAAATGTACGTAGGTGTTGGTGCAGGCCGTGTCCGCGAGCTGTTTCGGGAGGCCCGCACTCGTGCAGCCAAGGAAAAGAAGGAAAATGCTATTATTTTTATTGACGAGATCGACGTGATTGGCGGCAAGCGTGAGGGTGGACAGCAACGTGAATATGACCAAACCTTGAATCAGTTGCTGACTGAAATGGATGGCATCTATTCAGCAGATACTCCGCGCATTTTGATCATTGCGGCTACAAACCGTAAAGAAATGCTGGACAGCGCCTTAACGCGTCCGGGGCGTTTTGACCGTCATATTCAAGTGGACTTGCCTGATAAGAAGGGCCGTCTTCATATTCTTAAAATCCATGCCAAAAACAAACCGATTCAGGAAGAGGCGAATCTGGACAAAATTGCTGAGGAATCCTACGGGTTTTCCGGTGCACAGCTGGAAAGTGTCATGAACGAAGCGGCAATCTATGCGATGAGACAGGAACAGGAAACGATTGCGCAAAAGCATCTGTCGATGGCGATTGACAAGGTGATGATGGGTGAGAAAACGGATCGTGAATCAACGTTGGAAGAGAAAAAACGTGTAGCGATTCATGAACTGGGACATGCTATTATGGCTGAAATCGTTCGTCCGGGCAGTGTCAGCCAGGTAGCGCTCAGCCCGCGTGGGAAAGCGCTCGGCTATGTGCGGCACAATCCACAGCAAGAGCATTATTTGTATACTAAGCAGTTCCTGGAGGAGCAGATCATGATCTCGCTCGCAGGAGCTACGGCGGAAGAAATGTACTATGGCGGTCGCAGTACAGGCTCTAGCAACGATTTTGAGCAGGCGCTGAACATTGTTCATACGATGATGACTTCCGGTTTGACTTCACTTGGCATTATTAACATGGAAATGGTAACGAAAGAAGAACTCATGCGCGAAAATGGTGAGATTATGGACGACCTTCATAACCGTACTTTGGAGCTGCTCGAAAAGCATCGTCCAGTGTTCGACAACTCTCTTGACATCCTTATGAAGGAAGAAACCCTGTCCGGGGATCAATTTAGATGTCAATTTAGTGAAAATGCTCTATTACCAGCATAATTTTTTATGCTGGTTATTTTTTTTTACTTTTAGTCCGTGCTAAGATATTATTAGCTATTGGGACATAAACATGTATTTTTCGACAAAGAAGGATACAATATAAGAGAGTGACCAGGAAAGGGTGGAGTAAAGAACCATGCAATTTAAAAAAATCGGCGTCATCGGCGGCGGCACCATGGGACAGGGTATCTCTGAAATGCTCGCGTCCAAAGGAATTGATGTGCTGTTGGTAGAGCAGACACCAGAGAAACTAGACTACGCCTACAATATGATTGAAACGAGTCTGGACAAGCAACTGGAAAAATGGGCAATCACACAAGCGGAGAAAAAATTGATTTTATCCCGCATCCAGAAAGTTTCTCATTTGGCTGAGCTTGGAAGCTGTGACATGGTCATTGAAACCATTACAGAAAATCTGGACGAGAAGAAAGCTGTTTTCCAAGAACTGGACTATGTGTGTCCAAACAACATTATTCTTGCAAGTAATACATCCACGCTGAGCCTGACCGAGCTTGCCAGCTCGACCAAGTATCCTGAGCGTGTTATTGGTATGCACTTTATCTATCCAGTATCCCGCATTGATCTTGTGGAAATTATTCGTGGCTTGAAAACTTCGGACGATACGTTTGAAAACACAAAAATGTTTGTTGAAGAAGTAGTGGAGAAAAAAGGGGTTATGATTTATGAATCCCCGGGCTTTGTAACAAGCCGTATCATTTGCCTGCTGATTAATGAAGCAGCTCACGTTCTTCAAGAGGGCGTAGCTTCCGCTGAAGATATCGACGATGCTATGCGAATCGGCTACAGCTTCCAAAGCGGTCCTTTGGAAATGGCTGACCGCTTTGGTCTGGATTCCGTTTTGGCTGCTCTGGAGCGCATGTTCCGTGAATTCGGTGAATTGAAATATCGTCCGTCCATCGTCCTGAAGAAAATGGTGCGTGCAGGTAATCTGGGCGTGAAATCAGGAGAAGGCTTCTTTAAGTACGACAAGGATGGTGACCGGGTATGAAAATTCTCGTAATTAATGCAGGGAGTTCTTCCCTGAAATACCAGCTGTATGATATGTCGGACGAGTCCGTTCTGGCAAAAGGATTGGTCGAGCGCATCGGTATGGATTCATCCATCCTGACGCATAAGCCAACCAACAAAGAAGAATACACTGAGGTTAGCGAAATTCTGGAGCATACTACAGCGATCCGTAAAGTGCTGAATGCACTCACAGATGCGGAACATGGTGTAATCTCCAGCACTAGCGAAATTGAGGCTGTGGGACACCGCGTTGTTCATGGAGGCGAAATCTTCAAGCAGTCAGCGGTTGTAACGCCTGAAGCGAAGAGTGAAATCCGCCGCTTGTTCGACCTTGCTCCATTGCATAACCCGGCTTCCATGATGGGTATTAAAGCGGCTGAATTGAATATGCCGGATGTACCGCAGGTTGTTGTATTTGATACCTCATTCCATCAAACGATGCCTGAAAAAGCTTATATGTACGCCATTCCAAGAGTGTTGTACAATAAGTACAAGGTCCGTCGCTACGGCGCACACGGTACTTCCCATGATTATGTAAGCAAGGAAGCCGCCAAATTCGTCGGTCGTCCTTTGGAAGAGTTGAAAATCATCACTTGTCATATCGGTAACGGCGGTAGTGTAACAGCGGTTCAAGGCGGTTTGTCCGTAGATACTTCCATGGGTATGACTCCACTGGAAGGACTTATGATGGGGACACGTAGTGGTGATTTGGACCCGGCAATCGTGCCTTATGTGATGAACAAGCAAGAATTGACCGTCAATGAAGTCAACTCCATGCTGAACAAGCACAGTGGACTTTTGGCTATCTCCGGTATCAGCAGTGATATGCGTGAAATCACGGAAGGTATGGAAAAAGGCGAAGCTAATTCTACATTGGCATTTGAAATGTATGAATACCGTCTGCGCAAATACATTGGTTCGTATGCCGCGGCAATGAATGGGGTAGACGTGATCGTATTCACGGCAGGTGTAGGCGAAAACTCCGTCGTTCTGCGTAAGAGAGTGTTGGAGCAACTGACATTCCTCGGTATCGAGCTGGATGAATCGTTGAACGCTATTCGTTCTGGCGAGCCTCGCCGGATTACAACAGCAAATTCGAAGGTTGATGTATTGATCGTTCCGACGAACGAAGAGCTGGTTATTGCCCGCGACACGTACCGTCTGGTTCAGTAGTTCGACCCGAAGTTTAAACTTTATGCATACGGGCTATCACTTAAATAGGTTCCGTATGTACCAAACAGCGAGAGCAAACAGCCTGACCCAGGGGGAAGGGCTGTTTGATTTTCGGTTAAGAGGAGAGAGACGGTCATGACGAATAAAAGTACGATTGCCCTAGTGGGCCGCCATGTAGGGGAAACGGTTACAATCGGCGCTTGGGTAAATAATAAACGATCTAGTGGTAAAATCCAGTTCCTGCAACTGCGCGATGGTACCGGATATATTCAAGGGGTTATCGTGAAAAGCGAGGTGTCCGAGGACATTTGGAATGATGCCAAATCCTTGACACAAGAAAGCTCTTTGTATGTTACCGGAGTTGTGCGCGAAGAACCGCGTAGCCAATCCGGCTTTGAATTAACGGTAACGGGCATTGAAATCATTCATTTGACAGAAAACTACCCGATCACGCCAAAAGAACACGGTGTAGATTTCCTGATGGATCACCGTCACCTGTGGTTGCGTTCCGCCAAGCAACGCGCGGTTCTGATCGTACGGGCGGAAATTATCCGTGCGGTACAGGAATTTTTTAACGGCAATGGCTTTACAAAGGTGGACCCGCCAATTTTGACTCCTTCTTCCGCAGAAGGCACAACAGAGCTGTTCCATATCAAATATTTTGACGAGGATGCTTATCTGACACAAAGCGGACAGTTGTATATGGAAGCGGCAGCCATGGCGCTTGGCAAGGTATACTCGTTTGGTCCAACCTTCCGTGCGGAAAAGTCTAAAACACGTCGTCACCTGATTGAGTTCTGGATGATCGAGCCGGAGATGGTTTTTGTAGATCATGAGGAATCTTTGCGCGTACAGGAGCAGTTTGTGAGTCATATCGTACAATCAGTGCTGAAAAATTGTGCAAAAGAGCTTGAAACGATCGGACGCGATGTTTCGAAGCTGGAGCCAATTCAGGGAGAATTCCCGCGCATTACGTATGATGAGGCGATTGCTTTCCTTCAAGGAGAAGGATTCGATATCCCTTGGGGCGAGGACTTTGGCGCTCCGCATGAAACGGCTATTGCTGAGAGATACAACAAGCCAGTGTTCATTACACATTGGCCGACTCACATTAAGGCATTTTATATGAAGCCTGATCCAACTCGTCCGGAGGTTGTCCTGTGCGCTGATATGATCGCTCCAGAAGGCTACGGCGAAATTATCGGGGGTTCCCAACGGATTGATGATCCGGCCTTGATGGAAGAACGTTTTAACGAGCATAACCTGGCGCGTGAAGCTTACCAATGGTACATGGATCTGCGCACCTACGGCACCGTTCCGCATTCCGGCTTTGGACTGGGACTGGAGCGTACGGTAGCATGGATTTGTGGACTAGATCATGTGCGTGAAACGATTCCGTTCCCACGTATGCTGTATCGTTTGTATCCGTAACCGATGACCGGATCATTCGACAAGACATCAGCGGCAGAGTGGGCGGAGGGAGTAGCCTTTGCTATGGAAGCCGGAATGGTCCAGATTCCCTACTCCCTGCTCAAGCATTACCGGACGCTTCGGCTGACAGATGGCGAAATGCTTCTGCTTATGCAGTTGCTTGCTTTTAAACAAGCCGAACGTAATGAATTTCCAACCTGGGAGCAATTGCAGGCCCGTATCGGATGTACAGCGAACGAAATCGGGCTCTATTTCAGCAAGCTGATGAAGGAGGGTTTTCTGCGGATTGATACTGTGGAAGACCGCAACTCGTCCGTGCAATTTGAACGCTACAATCTAACGGGGCTGTACCGTAAGCTGGCGGAATGTATGATACCCGAGCGCACGGAGCAAAGCGATGATGATGATATTTTGTTTGCTGGAAAACCGGATGTGCTGAATGGGATATCAGAGTCTCCGCCTTTGGAGGAACGGAATTTGTTTACGATTTTCGAGAAGGAATTCGGCCGACCGTTGTCACCGATGGAATACGAGACGATCACCAGTTGGGTGGATCAGGATCGGTATCTTGAGGAGCTGATTTTGCTGGCCTTGAAGGAAGCGGTGTTTGCAGGGAAGGTGCATTTCCGGTATATTGACCGCATTTTGCTGGAATGGAGCCGAAACCGTGTCCGTAATGCACAGGATGCAAAGGAATACGCTCAGCGTTTCCGTGGGAGCGGACGCAGCTAAAGCGATAGACTGAGGTTTTCAGGCAGCAGCAAGGCTTACATTAAATGCTTGCTTAAAGTGACTAAAAAGTTAAATGAATACAAGTAAAATATTTGAGCAAACAGCAGCTTAGCGATAGAGGACACGCTACTCCGTGAGGAGGGTGTGTCCTTTTTTAAATATTTTTTTTCGAAATATGCAGGGGGAGTAAATTCTCCGGCGTCTATAGTATTGGGAAGGGGGAGAGCGTCATTGATATAGAGAGAATCATTGAACGAATACGGTCTGGTGACCGGCAGGCGTTCCGTGAGATGGTAGAGCTGTATAGCAAGCATGTGTATCATGTGGCCTATTCGGTGCTGCATGATAGCAAAGAAGCGGAAGATGCCGCGCAGGAAGCGTTCGTTCAGGTGTATAAGTCTCTCCCCCAGTACCGGAACGAAGGTTTTAAAACGTGGCTGACCCGAATTGCGCTCCACAAAGCGCTGGATATCAAGCGCAAACAGGACAGGCGGCCCGCAGAGCTGATAGATGTGGCAGAAACCCTCGTTCAACTCCCTTCCCGGGATGAGGATGTGCTGGTCCGTCTGATCCGCGAGGAACGAAATGTGGAACTATCGCAAAAAATCGCCCAGCTGCCCCAGCAGCATCGGGATATTATCCAAGACTATTATATGCAGGGCAAAACCTACGATCAAATTGCAGAAGAGACGCAAGTAGCCTTAAAAACAGTAGAGTCCAGACTCTACCGGGCACGGCAGTGGATTCGAAATCACTGGAAGGAGGAGGAATGGCAATGACTGACCAACATGATAAACTGTGGACTAAAGGGCAGATGAATGACTGGCACGCTTATATTACAGGAACTTGCACGACAGAGGAATCTGAACGGCTGGAAAAGCTTCTGCTGGAAGATGAGCAGGCGCTGGCCTTATATCTTGTTGCAATGGAGCAGCTGGAGTCGACATTGGAAGATTGTTTTGCCTGGATGGATACGGAACGCTTCACAGATCAGGTAATGGCTGCTCTTCCCGATAAGGAAGCAGAAGCAAGTCAAGCTACCCTCAATAAACGCCGCTGGTTTGAAAAACCTGTGTTTCACTATGTAATTGCAGCAAGCCTGACGCTAATTCTGCTGTCCAGTGGTGCTTTTGACAAAATGATGCCGCAAACCGGTGGTAGGCCCGTTCCTCCGAAAGAACGCGTCTCTTACAGTGAAGAGGTCATGCGGGCTACGACAAGCTGGCTGGACAAATTAAAGCCCTAAAATAAATTAAAGTGACAGATAAAAAGGTTTAATTCAAACCTTCAGATGAGGATTTAATCAAAATCCCAAGATTAGAGAGGAAGTGTATCGGTGCCTTATACGGAACGAAGCAAGCTTCTGGCATTTCTGTTGAACATCATTCCCGGTGTGGGACACTATTACTGGACCAGAAAAGCCAATGCGTTTGTATACACCATTTTGTTTTTCGGATGTCTGGCGGGAGGAATATTTTTTTCGGTGGTTTCAAGCGACGAAATGCCTTTATTGGCCAGTATGTTTGTTGCCGCTCTTTTTTGGGGGCTCAGTATGCTGCATATCATTATTAGCTTGTTGCGTTATGATCCTCGTGCAGTCGCTGCTCCATATCCCCCTCATGCAGGCCCCAATCCATATGGCTTTTACTCTCAAAGTAGGCCTTATGGAGATGCAGGTTTAACGGGAGAGGTACCGGAGGGTGCAACAGACGCAGATACGGATGCACCGAGAGCAGAGATGGGTTATGGTGCAGGCTATAACTATTATGAACAAGGACACTACGGTGTGGCAGGATCGCCTGCTTTTCAAAAAGGATCGGACAATGAACGTTTTTTCACCATATTGCTGTCGTTCATCCCAGGATTGGGACACCTTCATTTGGGGCTGATGCAGCGTGGTTTGTCTTTCCTGATGTCCTTCTTTGGCTTTGGAGCGATTCTCGTTTTTATTTCCAGCATTACAAACGAATCGGGATTTATGGCGTTTGCGGGCGTGCTGCCGATCATATGGCTGTATTGTATGTTTGATGCGGTGCAGCATGTACATCGTAAACAAGCGGGAGAAATTCTTCAGGATCGGACTTTATTTGAAGAACTGGAGCATGGAAGAGTCGAGGGGCGGCGTAGCAAAATGCTGGCTACCATTCTATCGGTATTTCCCGGGGCGGGACATATGTATATCGGTCTGCAAAAACGTGGTCTTCAGCTGATGCTTCTGTTCTTAGGCGGCATTTACATGCTGGATGTACTGTATTTGTCCCTCTTTTTGTTCCTGATCCCGGTGGTCTGGTTTTACAGCTTTTTTGATGCATTGCAGCAAGTAAGCCGTTATGGACGGGAACCGTTGATTGACAAGCCTGTGATCGGTATGTTTGCACAATATGACCGCTGGGTAGGTTTGGGGTTGCTATTGCTGGGTGCCTATTACATCTTGATCAACGTACTTGTTCCTACTCTGGATCGTCTGTTTCCGAACGGAGAGATTTATAATTTGGTTGACATGTATCTACGGACGATTATCGTATCCTTATTGTTGATTGGCGGTGGTATTTGGATGATGATCGGTAATTCCAAATCTAAACGGGTAAAGGAGAAACAATAGGATGGATACTGAGTTTTCAAAGAGTGAGGCTCCCTTTAAGGGAGTCCATCATCCTCATAGCGATACAGGAGGCTCTACAGGTATATTGGGTACATCAACCAACAATAGCAGCTCCTCCAAAACACCAAACGCCCCGGCAGGGGTTTGGAAGGTCGGAAGACTGTCGATGGGACTTTTTCTGGTCTTGTTGGGAGGAGTAACGTTTGCCTCCAAGTTTTGGGGAGCGGGCATATTGGATCAGGCGTTGACGTGGTGGCCTGTCGTTTTTGTTTTGCTGGGACTCGAAATTTTAATGTATACGGCGTGGAAAGGGACACGTGAGCGCATCCGTTATGATTTGTTCAGTATGTTTATTACAGCAGTCCTGGTTTTTTGTTGTATCGGATTTGCTTTGGTCAGTTCACTGGGACTTACTTCGCAAGTCAGGGATATGATGAGCTCGGTTCAGGAAACAAGGGTCCTTCCTGATTGGCATGAAAAATTGCCTGCCGGAGTGACCAAGGTGATCGTGCAGGGTGAGAATCCCTATGCGGTCAAAATTGACGCAACTACCTCACCAGAGGTGCATGTGTTCGGAAGTTATGTCTATACAGGCAACGAGGATGAATCAAAAGGACAGGAGCTGTATCAGACAAAGCATATCGGAGATACGCTGTATGTGCTACTGAGCCAAATCCCGACACGTTATATGCAGCCCCAGCATCAGCTCGACGTTACGATTGCTGTACCCGAAGGGATTACGGTTACCTTGCGCGATAATCAGGGAAATGTAATTGAAAAATAGGAGGGGAAAACAATGATATCACTAAATCCTGATACACTTACAGGGCGTGAAAATTATAAGCTGTTAACCGGAAGCATTATCCCAAGACCAGTAGCCTTTGTGACGACACTGAGCAGTGAAGGGGTACTTAATGGTGCGCCGTTCAGTTATTTTTCCATCGTAGCTTCCGAGCCGCCGCTTCTGTCTGTGTCCGTGCAACGTGTCGATGGGGTGTCCAAGGATACAGCACGTAATGCGATGGAGCAAAAGGCCTTTGTCGTTCATATTACGGATGAGGACAATGTGGGCGCGGTGAATGTGACGGCTTCCCGTCTGTCGCCGGAGGAAAGTGAAATCACACTAGCCGGACTTACGCCGATAAAAAGCACAAAAATTGTGGTTCCTGGCGTGGTTGAAGCGAAAATACGCATGGAATGTGTCCTGGAGCAGGCGATACCGCTGGGGGGCACAGAGGGCGCACCTGCCTGCGATCTGCTGATCGGGCGCGTGGTGCAGTATCATTTGTCCGAGGAAGCGTATCAAAATACATACATAATCGCCAAGGAGCTGCGTCCGGTGAGTCGTTTGGCCGGAAATGATTATGCAAAGCTGGGAGAGCAATTCAGGCTGGAGCGTCCCCAATAGGGGACGTTGCTTTTTACAGCATAAAGGGTTACGATTATAAAAAAATAGCACGGGAGCCTGCGGAAGCAAGCTGAGAGTACGACTAATCTGTCGTAGACCGTATGAACCTGTTGGATAATGCCAGCGCAGGGACCTTAGTGTAGGAACACTCTGCTTTTGCATAGTGTTTTTTTTGTTGTTTTATACACTTGAGCATGTGCATGCTGAAAACCATAGCTCTCGGCTGGAAAGAAGCGCAGGCTCCTGTCATCAAAGGAGCAGGGTTCGCTTGATATTGAAATTCATTTTACTTTATACCAAAAATCAGATTCAGGATGAGCGGCAGAATTGGAAGCGGCAAGACGTTGTCAGGGGGCCACAACTATGACCCATACGGTGTACAAAGCATTGACCATTGCAGGCTCGGACAGCGGAGGGGGTGCAGGCATACAGGCTGATTTAAAAACCTTTCAGGAGCTGGGCGTGTACGGCATGTCTGCCCTGACGGGAGTTACTGCTCAAAATACACGCGGTGTACAAGCTGTTCATCCTGTCCCTGTTGCCATGGTAGAGGCTCAATTACAGTCCATAGGTACGGATTTATCGCCTGATGCCGTTAAAACGGGTATGCTCGTAGGGGCTGAGGTCATTCGTCAGGTAGCCGCGCAAATTCGCCAGTTCCGATGGCCTAATGTTGTCGTAGACCCGGTAATGATCGCTAAGGGCGGAACTTCTCTACTTCAAGATGAGGCAGTGGAAACGCTAAAATCGTATTTGTTGCCGTTGGCGAAGGTAGTCACCCCAAATTTTCCGGAAACAGAGGCGTTGACAGGCTTAACCCTCTCCAGTCGTGAGGATGCGAAGGAAGCGGCTCGAATGCTGGCTGATTTGGGGACCAGCTACGTAATCATCAAGGGAGGGCATAGCGCGGAAGAGGAACGGTCCATGGATTTGTTGTTCGATGGGCGCGATTTTACTGAACTGGACGGACCAAGAATTCATACCCCGCATACCCATGGAACGGGCTGCACCTTTTCAGCGGCGCTGGTGGCTGGATTGGCGGCAGGACGAAGTGTACCCGAGGCGGCGCAGACGGCCAAGGCTTTTATACAGGCGGCGATTGAGCAGGGCTTGGGTATCGGAAGTGGGCATGGGCCGACGAACCATTGGGCATGGAACGCACGCTGGACAGGAGAAGGAGCGTTTGTGTGGAGCAGGGCAATGAGGGAGGAACGAAGCGATGCCAAGAGTTGATATAGGGTGTATGCGGGAGCATCTGCGTCTTTATTTGGTCATGGGCAGTGTGAATTGCGGCCGTGATCCGCTGATGGTTTTGGAGGAAGCGTTGCAGGGAGGTGTGACCCTTTTTCAATTGCGTGAAAAGGGTGCGGACTGTCTAACGGGAAGTCGCTTGCACGAGTTTGCTCAAGCAGCAAGGAGGCTATGCCATCAGTATGATGTTCCATTTCTCGTCAATGATGATGTCGAGCTTGCCTTGGCAGTGGATGCAGACGGCGTCCATCTCGGACAAGATGACGAGCCTGCAGGCCGCGTGCGCTCCCGAATGGGCGACAAAATCATCGGCGTATCGGTACACAGCCTAACGGAAGCAGAGCAGGCGGTACGCGCTGGCGCTGATTATGCGGGCGCAGGGCCGATGTTCCCGACTCGTTCCAAGCTGGATGCACATCCTGTGCAGGGACCGGAAATGGTCCGCAGGCTACGTGCAGGTGGTGCAAGCCTTCCGCTGGTAGGCATTGGCGGCATTACAGCGGACAACGCAACAAACGTCCTACAGGCAGGAGCAGATGGCATAGCGGTCATTTCAGCCATCTCATGGGCAGAAGCCCCACGTGAAGCTGCACAAAGTCTGAGAAGCATCCTGAAATGATCAAATGAATTCAATAATGATACAAAGGCAGTCGGGACTTTTGCTTCACGTCCAAGGCTGCTTTTCTATTAATAAAAAGAGAACGCTCCCCTGCTTTCGCTGGGGCTACGTTCTCTGCATTCAATTTGCACTTTTCAATTAAAGCAGGCGCACATGTAGCAAGTCGCTCTTCATAACTAAGGTCTCAGCAGCAGCGAGCGGTACGTCACTTCAAACAAAAATTCAAACGCCTCCAGATGCTTTTTAGCCTCAAACACATCACGCCCCCACGCATAAATGCCGTGGTTACGCAGCAAAATTCCTGGCACCTGATCATTCAGCACACCCGGCACCAGCTTGGCAATCGAAGCAATATCCGCGTAATTCGGCAGCACAGGAATGTCAATCGCAGCATTTTCCTCCCAAATGTTAAAAGCCTTAATGAGTTCAATGCCTTGCACAGGTACAGAGCCTTGTTCCCCGTAGTATTCAGAAATGAGATTGTTGAACACCGTATGCACATGGAAAACGGCTCCGCAGCCTGTCAGACGGTAAATTTCGCAATGAATCAGCGTTTCGGCGCTTGGCTTGAGGTTTGTGGCTTCTGCCGCTTTTCCGTGCTGGTCCACGAACAGAAAATCTTCCGGTGTCCGCTTGGTTTTATCCTTGCCGCTGGCAGTAACTGCAAAATAAAATTGTTCAGGATGAAAATCCCCGATCCGTATCGACAAATTGCCGCTCGTGCCGGGGAACCAGTTGCGAGATGCGAATAGCTCCTTGACATCAGCGAGTTCTTCCAGTGCGCGGCGTTTTTCTTCCAACGTAATGTCTGCCAAGCTATAGCTCATTTACAGCACCCCTTGCTCCTGTTTTTGCTTTAAATCCTTAATAATGTCGTCAAATGTTTCAAAGGGCACATGTGGTACGCCCAGCTCCTGACACTTTAAAGTCAGGTGCGAACGGGAGTACACGAGGTCAGCAATTTTGGCTCCTTCAAAATCCGTCAGGCTGTCCCCGATCAAAATTCGTTCGTACTGTTCGGCAGGGTACTGACGAATTACAGTTGTTTTGCACATACCGCAATCGTTTGTACACGACTCCTGACAGGGATGAGGCCACGTAATTTCAATATGATCGCCGGAAAAATCGGCTCCATTGCAGTAAACGTGATCCTGTGGAATGTCGAAAGGCTTCAGCAGTGGATCAATAAAGAAATCAATACCACCGCTGGTGACAAAAAATTCAATATCCTGTTCCCGTACATAGTCCAAAAAACGGGCAAAGCCCTCGCGTATACCAGCTTGTCCAAGTACATAAGAGATGATTTCATCTTTTTGCGTCGAGGGCATCAGAGCGAACATCGCACCCACGCCTTCACGAATGGACGTCTGTCCGTTCACGATATCATGTATGATGGCCTCACAGCCCGCAGGCTGAAAATGCTTCATAATGGCGACAATATTGTCGCTGTTCGTAATCGTCCCGTCAAAATCGCAAAAAATGACGGGCTTCTTCGCTGTACTCATCGTTCACCTCCCCACATGTCGAGCGCGGATTGCAGTTCGGGGTGCGTGCGGGCGTATTCCGCCAGCGGCACAGCCTGACGCACAGCTTCAATCGCCTGCACAAAGGCGCGTCCGCCTGCTTCGGTGCCGAGCGGATGGCCGTGAATGCCGCCCCCGGCGTTCACGACAACATCTGTGCCAAAATCACGCACAATTAACGGCACCAGGCCGGGGTGAATCCCTGCGGATGGCACAGGCATGCTGGCCTTTAGCGGCAGCTCAGGGGTGATCAGCTCATCGCGGATCGCCATGTTTTCCTCACGCGGCATCGTAACCGAGCCGTAAGGAGAAGGGAAGAGCACGAGGTCGGCTCCTGCCAGTCGCATGAGCTGACCGAGCAGCACCGACGCCGAAATACCATAATGCGGTGACGGATAAGCAGCACCCGCCAACGAAGGGTGGGCTGCAATCGGCACCGAGATAGCGGGATCGCTGCTTAGTTCATGCAGCACATCATAGCCATAGGCCAGCACGTTGAACAGCAGGGCATTTGCGCCTGCGTCGATGGCCTTGAGGGCTTGCGCTTTGAGCTGAGAGGTTGGTCCAGTTAAATTAGCTGCATATAGCAGCTTTTTACCGGTTTCACGCTCAGCCGCTTCGGCGGCTTTGATGCAGGCTTCGACGCGTTTTTCAATCGGCGTCAGCGCATTTTCAAACAAAATCTCGTCGTCCTTGATCAGATCGACGCCGCCCAGGGCTTGTCGGGTAAACTGCTCTCTCAGCTCGTCCAGATTAAGGCCAATCACCGACTTGAAAATGCTCATTAATAGTGGACGGTCATATACCCCGAGCTGCTCACGCAAGCCGCTGATGCCAAATTTCGGCCCTGGAAAAGCAGAACGGAATGCTTCCGAGAAGCCCAGCTTCGTCAGCTTGATACGGCCGTCCATCGAAATTTTGCCGAAGACCGTCACCAGCAGTGCAGGAATGTCCCGGCTGAAATTCACATCCGGGTAAGCAATGGTCAGGTCGGCATATCGTTCACCTGGCCCTCCATCGTGAACGTCCACAGCTTGAACTGAGCCGAGATGCTTTTGCATTGCGTCCCGCTTGGCTTGGGGAAGCTCGGTCCAGCTGCCCACCGTCATGCCGATGGCAATGGATTGGGCCTTTGTGTTAAAGTCGGCTTTGTCATCGTATACCCGGTAGGTCGCCAAGCAATAGCTCATTCAATTCCCTCCTTTAGTACAGCTCCCATCTCACGGGATCGTTCAGCACAACGTTGTACCGCCGCAATGACCGTTTCGTAGAAATCGCCTTTGTCCAGCCTTTCCAACGCGGCTACCGTCGAGCCGTTGGGCGACATGATTTTGTGGCGCAGGGCAGAAGGCTCCTCCCCGGTTTGTTGTACCATGCGTGCCGCTCCAAGTGCCGTTTGCACTGTCAGTTCGTGCGCTTGCTCAGGAGTCAAGCCACCACGGATTCCCCCAGCAATCATGGCTTCCATCAAGTAGTAGACATAGGCAGGGCCGCTTCCGGAAATCCCGGTCAAAACATCCATTTTCTCTTCTTCTATAACTGTTACCGTACCTACAGATTCGAATATCGTAAGTACGTTTTTACGCTGGTCTTCACTAATCTCCTTGGAAAAGCTGATGCCTGTTGCTCCCAGTCCAATCGAACTGGATGTGTTCGGCATCGTCCGGGCGATGGGCTGCTTGCGGCCAAGCAACGTCTGCATCGTACGAATGGATAGTCCAGCGATCACCGAAATGATCAACTGCCCATCTGACAGGAGCGGACCGAGCTGTCCAAGGGCTTGTGCAGCATCCTTGGGCTTCATGGCAAGCACAATCACGGGAGAACGGCGCAGCAGATCGATTTTGGCGGCATCCTCGGTTTGGAACAACACCCCATATTGCTGTTGAAGTTCCTCCAGGCGTGCCTGATTGCTGCGGTTGATGACCGTAATCCCGCCACGTTTCACAACGGAACGGGCCATCATCCCGCGGATAATAGCCTCTGCCATCGAGCCTGCTCCGAAAAACGTAATTTGCTCTTGAATTAAAGCCTTTGTTTGTGATTCACACATGGTTTCATAACCTCCAAGGATACGGATTGATAAATGATATTATTCCCTGATTTGTCCAGTACCGTACACACGATATTTGGTTGAAGTCAGCGCAGGCAGTCCCATTGGACCGCGGGCATGTAATTTTTGTGTACTGATCCCGATCTCGGCACCAAATCCAAACTCAAAGCCATCCGTGAAGCGGGTGGAGGCATTGTGATACACGGCTGCCGCGTCCACTTCTTGCAGAAAACGTTCGGCATGGGCTTTATCTGCGGTCACAATACACTCCGAGTGCATCGTACCGTACCGGGCAATATGCTCCAGCACTTCGTCCAAATTGTCTACTACCTTGATGTTCATAATGTAATCATTATACTCGGTGCCATAATCCTCTTCCGTGGCTGGAACAGCCCAGGGAGCCAGTTCCCGTGTCCGTGCGCAGCCGCGCAGCTCGACCCCAGCTTCACGAAAACGTTCTGCCAAACTCGTCAAGTGTGCTTGTGCATAATCCGAGTGAACGAGCAGTGTTTCCATGGAGTTACATACCGACGGTCTTTGCACCTTGGCGTTCAGCGTAATCGCCTCAGCCATCTGTGTATCTGCCGTAGCATCCAAATAGGTGTGGCACACGCCAGCTCCGGTTTCAATAACAGGCACAGTGGAATTTTGAACAACATTTTGAATAAGCGAGCGCCCGCCGCGTGGAATGATCACATCCAGCAAACCGTTCAGCGTGAGCATTTCGTTGACAGAGGCACGATCTGAATCTTCAATGAGCTGAAGCGCATCGCGCGGTACAGCAGTTGTGTCCAACGCCTGTTGGAGAACTTCAATGATTTTGCGGTTGGAAAACAGGGCAGCCGAGCCACCACGAAGTACAACCGGATTTCCTGTTTTCAGACACAGGCCCGCAGCATCTACCGTCACATTAGGACGCGCTTCATAGATGATGCCGATGACACCTAGCGGCACACGTATTTTCTCAATACGCAGACCGTTTGGACGTTCGATATGCTCCAGCATGTCACCGACCGGATCAGGCAGCTCCACAATTTGGCGTAAGCCTTCGGCGATGGCCCCGATACGGTCCTCGGTCAGCTTGAGGCGGTCGAGCAGCGATTCCGACGTTCCCAGTTCGCGTCCACGCTCTAAGTCGTTTTTGTTCGCTGCAATCAGCTCTTCCGTATGATTTACCAGTGCTTCAGCCATGGCGAGCAGCGCTTCATTTTTTTGTGCTGTCGTCAGTCGGTTCATGACCCCGGCGCTTTTTTTGGCCAGAGTCGCTTTGGCGCGTACTTCACTGAACTGGCTTTCATCTGTTGTGGCTGTGTTCGTCGTTAATTCACTCATGTTACGGCCTCCCCGCATTTATAATGTAATCCATTCATCCCTGTGAATCACCTCAAGGCGGTGAATGGGACCGATTTTGCCCACAACCTCGCCGCTTGGTAATCCTTGTACGCTTCGAAGCTGTCCATCGTCATAATTGACGATGCCGCGCCCCAATACCTTATTTTCCGGCCCCAGCACCTCAACGACATCTCCGGCATGAAAGCTGCCTTCCACACGCCGTACGCCAACGGGAAGCAGGCTATGACCACCGTTCACCAGCGCTTCCTCAGCTCCCTGGTCTACATGCACCGTACCGAGCGGCGTCGACATGAAGCCAAGCCATTGTTTTTTCATCGGCAGGGAAGAAAGGTGGGTGTCAAAATAAGTCCCCGGCCCGTGTCCCTCCACGGCGGCATCCAGATCTCCGTCTGCGTTGACACGTCCCACAAACACAGGTACACCACCGCGTGTGGCGACTTTGGCTGCTTCGATCTTGGATCGCATACCGCCAGTCCCTACGGCTGACCCGGAACCTCCAGCAAATGCATAAATTTCCTCGGTAATCTCGTCGATGCGTTCAAAACGTACGGCGTTCGGATGCTTGCGCGGGTCTGCCGTATATACGCCATCGGTATCTGTGATAATGATCAAATGCTGTGCTTTGACCAGATTGGCAACCAGCGCAGACAGCATATCGTTATCACCAAATTTCAATTCGTCAATCGACACAGTATCATTTTCGTTAAAAATCGGAATGACCTGCTGGCGCAGCAGTTCTTCTACGGTCATTCCAGCATTGTTCATCCGTTTGCGGCTCAAAAAGTCACTGCGTGTCAGCAGGATCTGCGCGCTCACCAAGCCAAAATCCCTAAAAGCCTGTTGATAGGCTTGCATAAGCAGCGCCTGACCTACGGCTGCCGCCGCTTGTTTCTCATGCAGCAGCTTGGGGCGAAACGGGTACCCGATCTCCCGAAACCCGGCGGCGACTGCCCCTGATGTGACCAGCAGCACTTCATGGCCCTTCGAACGAAGTCCGGCGATTTCGCGTGCAAAATAAGCAATGGCTTCCCGATTCAAGCCCCCCTCGACTCCGGTTAAGGAGCTGCTTCCGATTTTAATGACGATTCGTGTTGACAAGACGTCCACTTCCTTAATTTGTACTCTTTTTAATATGAGGATTTTGCAAAATCCTGAATATACAAAAAAACTTTCATCCTTTGTATGCAAAGGACGAAAGTTTGTGCTTCCGCGGTACCACCTTCATTGATGATTCATGATCATCCCACTTGAAACCTGTTAACGGCAGGAACCGCCTGACTGCGCAGGACGCTCGGGGATAGGAGTTGGGAGAGGGTCCAGGTAAATTCTTGCAGCCTATCGGAATTTACTCTCTGAACAGGACGGGTCTCTCTTAATAGTCCCTTCAACGCGCTTAATGATATTGGTAACAGAATACCATGAAAAGGTCGGGTTTGGCAAAGAAGTTGTAGCTGGAAAATACGGCTTAACCAAACAGGTTCAGCTTGCCAATTCGTTCAACCGCCTCGGTCAGTCGAGCTTCCGAGCTTAGCAGCCCCGCCCGCACATATCCTTCGCCGCCGTTACCGAAGCCGATCCCTGGAGCGACAGCCACCTTGGCTTCCCGCAGCAGCAGATCGGCAAAGGAAGCTGAGGTATAGCCCTGCGGCACGGGCAACCAGCTAAAAAAGGAGCCGCTTGGACGCGTCGCCTTCCAGCCAATTTGCCCAAGCGCATCATAAAAAGCGTTGCGGCGCGATTCATAGCGTGCAACCAGCTCGCCCACGCATTCCTGCGAGGACGTGAGAGCGGTCGCCGCCGCTGCCTGAATGCCGCCAAACAGGCTTACATAAATATGATCCTGTAGCAGATTAATCATCGAGATAATTTCGGCATTACCGAGCGCGAAACCGACGCGCCAGCCCGCCATATTGTACGTTTTGGACAGGGTATAAAACTCAATCCCTACGTCCCTGGCACCTTCGGCCTGAAGGAAGCTCACTGGACGTTCGCCGTCAAAGCCGATAGCGCCATAGGCAAAATCACTGGCTACCACAATGCCGTTACGCTTCGCAAATTCAACCGTTTCCTCATAGAAGGAAAGAGGCGCGGTGGCCGAGGTCGGATTATTTGGATAATTGAGGAACATCAGCTTGGCGCGACGGCGGTCTTCCTCGGAAATAGCCTCATAATCGGGCAGAAAACGGTTCTCTTCCTTTAATGGGAGAAAGGACATTTCCGCTTTAGCCAAGACTACTCCAGACCAGTAATCCGGGTAGCCGGGATCTGGAACGAGACATACATCACCGGGATTGAGTAAGACTTGCGGTAGCTGCACCAAGCCTGTTTTTCCGCCAAACAGGATGGCGACCTCGGTTTCCGGGTCGAGCGTCACACCGTAATCCTCCTGATAGCGCTGGGCAACGGCTTCCTTGAGAAAGCCGTAACCGCGAAAAGGCGAATATTTATGATACAGCGGGTTATCCGCTGATTCCTGCAAGGCTTTTACAATATGAGGTGGGGTAGGTGTATCCGGGTTCCCCTGTCCAAGATTAATGACATCATGCCCTTCCGCAATTTCACGATTTACATTTTGTACGAGTGTGGCAAAAAATTGAGTCGGTAACTGCTTCATCACATCAGCGGAAGGAATGGAAAAATTACTCATCATTTCACACGACCTTTTGGAATAGTTTGAGGATTAATTTATCACGATTTAACCAAGTTGTATAGAGGGGATTAAACCTATGCGGTTGCGTGGTAGAGGCTGGTCGGGCTATGATGGGAGAAAATGCCGGACAAGCGCTCACCGGAAGCTCCGGTTCACAGGGAGGATGAACGATTTTGACATATCATGAAGCTCAGCCGTTCAATGTTGCACTCATACAAGCTCATATTGAGCTGGGCAATCCACCGGAAAACCGCAGTCATATTCGTTCGTTAATGGAACAAGCGGTGACAGCCAAATTGAAGCCGGACCTGATTGTACTGCCGGAAATGTGGAACACGGGGTATGCGCTGGATCGCATTCATGAGCTGGCGGATCAGGAAGGAGCGGAAACCCGGGAATGGATATCGGCATTCGCTGCTGCTCATCAGGTGAACGTGGTAGCTGGGTCTATAGCGGAGAAGAAAAGCGACGGTCATGTGTACAATACCATGCTCGTTTTTGATCGGACAGGCGCAGAGGTTGCTTCATATTCCAAGATTCATTTGTTCCGCCTTATGGATGAAGAAAAATATTTGCAGCCTGGCGAGGAAAAGGTTGTATTCACGCTGGATGGAGGGATTCAGGCGGGTGCGTCGATCTGCTACGACATCCGTTTTCCCGAGCTAGCGCGCAGTTTGGCCCTGTCTGGCGCAAATCTGCTTATCGTACCTGCGGAATGGCCACATCCCCGTCTTCATCACTGGCGCACGTTGCTGACTGCACGGGCTATTGAAAATCAAATGTACGTCATCGCCTGTAACCGGGTAGGTCGCAGCGGGGATACGGATTTCTTCGGGCATTCCCTTATTATTGATCCGTGGGGGGAAATTATTGCCGAGGGCGGGGAGCAGGAGGGCATCATCACAGGAACGATTGAGTCAGCCTTGGTGCAGGACGTACGTGGGCGTATTCCAGTATTCGAGGACCGTCGTCCTTCTCTGTATGATCTGTAATTTGGCAACCTTTAATCAGAAAGGAAACGTCCATGCTCAAGGAACGAATTGAAT
Source organism: Paenibacillus sp. RC21 (assembly GCF_044907935.1). NCBI lineage: Bacteria > Bacillati > Bacillota > Bacilli > Caryophanales > Paenibacillaceae > Paenibacillus > Paenibacillus sp. RC21. The sequence continues at coordinate 185,870 of NZ_JBIYCS010000002.1, read as the reverse complement.
TTTTGTGTAAAAAGAAAAACCTGTCCCGCAAGGAGCTGGTGGACGGGCTGGTGACCCCGGCACATTTTGCGAATATTCTGGCTGACCGTTATCCGTTGGCCGAGGATTTGGCCGAGCAAATCGCTGAGCGTCTGGGTGTAAATCCGTCCTACCTGCTGCGTGTAGACGCAGAGGATGAGGAGACGCTGGTTACAGCGGAAATGATTTTTACGGAGCTGTCCAAGCTGGCTAATCCCGCCACGGAAAGCTTTGTGGATCAGTTGGAGGATCGCAACGACTCGCTTGTGGTGGAGATGACAACCTACTTGATGAAGGCGGTCTATTTTCAGCAGTTAAATGATCCGACGGCTTATGAATACTTGCACCAGTCCTATTTGAATTTTTATTTGGAAAAGTTTGGGCGTTCGGATGAGGTGGAGCTGCCCGCACCGCTGAAAAAAGCAATTTTATTTTATAAAATCCAGTATTTCAGATCCAAAAATCATTATCATGATGTACTGAATAACGTTACACAGCTAAGTCATCTGGTAGAAGAGGGCACGGAAAACTGGCTTAACGCGCAAAATATAACGATGGAGGCCTGCATTCAGGTCAAGCAATTTGATCAGGCGAAGCAGGTATTCGAGCAGACGATGAGAAGGGTGTACGATGATCGGCTTTTTCACCGTTTGACGGGCCTATATGTGGCTTACAGCGGGTATTGCTTTGCTATGGGTTCCGTACAGGAAGCGTTGTTAACGCTGTCTATGGCGGAGGCCAATCTGGTCTATTTGGAAAATGCGGCGGATATGCTTACAACCATCTTGAACAATCGGATTATTATGCTGACGTCGATTGGCGAGCTGGATAAGGCCTTGGAGGAAGTGGCGCATTTTGAAGCGTTGGTTAGCCGGGAGCGGGAGGAAATGCAGCAGCTGATGCGGCCCGTGACACTGGTGTACCGCTGCGAAATTGCGTTTACCCGCAAAAACTGGGGCCTGCTGTCACAGCATCTGGACCAACTGCGCCAAACCAGCCTGACGACGGATCAGCAGATGGGGCTTTATTTCTATGAAAGTCAGTTGGCGCTTGCCAAAGGAGATCAGGACGCTTTTTGGACGCATGCGCTGCAATGCTTGCCTTATTTTGAAGCTTTACAGCATCAGGGTCGGCTTGAACAATTGTATGAGACGCTCGCGGTTGTATCCGAGGACAGTCGTCGCTATAAGGAATCCTCGGCGTATTATCGGAAATTGGTCTATCTTTTACGCAAAAAATAGTCTGAAATCACTCATTTTTCACAAACCAGTTGGCTGATCGGCCGAAAGAATGCTTCAAATCGCGCAAAGTTTTGTGTGAAACGCCCCATTGTTCAAAAATCAACCGGAAAAATACAGGTTAAAGCTCCTGTTTTTCCGGTTTGTTTGTATGCTCCAAAACGTATTGTGATGCCGGATAGGGCCTCATATACTGAATACATAAGGATCGACAATACAAAAAAACGAGGTGCAACCACATGATGAACTTTTTCGGTAAAAAGAAAAAACAAAAGGATGCTTTGGAGCAAGCAGATCAATTGATGAATAAAGGCTTGTCGGGATTGTTTATGAAGGGTTTTGTACCCAAAGAGCATCGTGAGCAGATCAATCAAAGTCTAAATTCGGCAAAGCAGGCTCAAATGGCAGCTAACGGAGGCTTGGCGATGGCGGCGACTGCGGTTGTCATTTCCGTGACAGATACCGGGAAGCTTGTGAATTTTGACCCGATTGTGGTACTCATGCTGGATGTGACGGAAGCCAACGGCAACAGATACCAAAAGACACTGGAAACGCTCGTATCCAAACTGCAAATTCCACGTACAGGTGATACGGTCGGCCTGGGCAGCAATCCGGCTAATCCATCCGAGCTGATTTATATGGGTTTGATCACAGCCTGACCCAAAAAGCAATGGCGACACGTTTAAGGTAACCATACAAAAGGATGTTTTCTCTTCCCAACTATCCAAGTTACAACAGGGAAACATTATAGCGGACGTACAGCAAGCGTTTGGTTCTTCCTGATAAAAAATATTACCCCGTTCCTGTTTCAGATACAGCCCATAGGTGTATTATAATAGTATCCCGACACCAGGAGGTTGATAACGATGGATAACCAAAGTAGATCCGAACTGGCGAATAGGGATGGCCTGTCACGGCCGAGAGGCTTAAATAGGCAGGTTGTCGGCAATAATCACGAAATGGGCTATGATCAGGATAAAAGTCCACCAGATTCAGGGCGACCCTGATCACTACAAGGCGAGGACAGACACTTTGGGATCACACAGCACATTGGAACTGAGGTAGGACATTCTTGGGAAACCAGGGCATGAGACCTTAAGGAAAGAAGTGATGCGGGGTGGATAAAGTGGAGTTTCCGAGCAAGTGTAAGGTAATCAGGCGAGGCTGACATGGAATTCAAGTGAACTTGAAATAAGGTTCGTTGAAACCAGGTGGAGCAGCATAGCAACATTGTAATCGAACCTAATGGAACTGAACATTAAATTTGGAATGTATAGGGGTGTAGCCCCAGGACCGTCTTCTTCTCTGGCTTTGGCTGGGGAGGAAGACGGTCTTTTTACGTGAGACTACTTTTCGGAAAGCTGTTTGACCGTTTCACGGAAAGTTTCAATAAAAGCCTCGGCGGCTTTGGACAAATAACGTCCATTCCGATATGCAATAGCCAGCGTGCGGCTTGGCGTCGGTTCAGCCAGTGGCAGCAATGCCGGAACAAATTCGCTACTGGCAGCCCGGGCGATAAAACGAGGTACGAGTGTTACCCCCATCCCTGTTGCTACGAGCGATTGGAGGGTTTCCATATTGGTGCTTTCAAACACCACATTCGGCTCAAAGCCCGCTTGATGGCACAAGTCCATCGTCAGCTTGCGGAAGCCTTGCCCTTTTTTCAGGACGACAAAAGGTTCGTCTTTCAGCTCTTCCAGATGCACAGGCTGCGGCTGGTCGCCGTTTTTGCGCAGAGCCAGCGGGTGACCCGGGGGAACAGCAAGATCAATCCATTCTTCACCGATGGGCACATAGGAAAGTGTCGGTTCTACCAATGGGAGAGAAAGCAGGCTGAGGTCGGTATCGCCGCTGGCTGTTTTTTTCTCCAGATTCATGGATGAATCCTCGACCAAAACAATTTCAATGTCAGGGTGAGCTTTCTTAAACACAGGCAGCACATGCGGCAGCAAATGGGAACCCGTGATAGGCATACTACCGACGACAACCTTCCCTTTACGCAACTGAGAAATATCGTCCATTTCCTGTCGGAGTTGCTCGACGGCGTCGACGATCTTTTTCGCTTTTTCCACAAAGCTTGCTCCTGCATGCGTTAATTCCACCGCGCTTGTATTGCGTTGAAATAACAGCACCCCAAGCTCTTTTTCCAGTTTGGACAATTGCTGGCTCAGGGAAGGCTGGGCAATGTGCAGCTTTTCCGCTGCGCGTGAGAAGTTTTTTTCCGCTGCAATTTGCAGGGTGTATTGAAGCTGTCTGAATTCCATCGAGTTATAGACCCCTTTTATACACTTTTATAATGGTTGTCGGCTTATAAGATTTATCTATTACACCATGTGCTTATTATACAATATTTAGATCAAAATCCCAATCCCAAATGAACTCCATGTGTTCACAAGCTGGAAAATCCCTATGTTTACTTTTATCTTTGATTTTTTAAATTATGGTATTTAATTCTGTTTGACATGGCAAATGGGTTCATCCATAATACTATTCATATTAAAACAATATGTTTTATTGGGGAAAAGGGGAAAATGAGATGTCCAAACTTATTGTATCTTTTAGGAAGCCGTTTTTGGTTGGATCTTTAGTATTTCTTTTACTGGTTCTCGTGGCAGGATGCTCTGGCTCCAAAAATGATGCAGGTAAAAATACAAACGCAACTAACCCAAGCACAACCGCTGATCAACCCGCAGAAGGGGGAACCTTTACATATGGTCGCCCGGCTTCCGTAACCTCGTTTGATTTGCACAATCAGATTACATCAAATAATGCTTTTGCTATCGACAAAGTATTTGAGCCGCTGGTCGCCTTTAACAGTGATGGAAAGATTGTGGATTGGCTTGCAGAGTCGCACAGTATAAGCGCAGATGGTTTAACCTATACTTTTGTTTTGCGCGATGGCTTGAAGTTTTCAAACGGAACCGGAGTTACTGCCAAGGACGCAGTTTTTTCAATTCAGCGTCATTTGAATGTAGGAGGTCCTCTTGCAATAGCTGCAAAGGTGGCTTCGCTTTCGGCTAAAGATGAAAAAACACTCGTAATTAAGCTTAAAGCGCCGTATACGCCGTTTATTTCTGAACTCTCAAACTTTTCCAATGGTATCCTTCCAAAGGGTTTCGGCGGCGTCTCGGAAAAAGAATTCTTCAAGAATCCGGTCGGTACCGGTCCCTTCGTCGTTAAGAAATGGGATTCTGCCGGTGATCTTACTTTCAGCAAAAATAAATACTATTGGCAGAAAGGCAAGCCATATATCGATGAGCTTGTCTACAAGCTCATTGAAGATGACAGCCAAGCGATTAACCAGCTGAAGGCTGGCGCGATTGATGCTATTGAGTCTGTAGCTCTTGAAAATGTAAATGAATTAAAACAAGGTACGGATACCAAGGTGGCGACCAATGGAAGCTGGGTGACAGAGCAATTGTTCTTCAATACCCTGGACAAACATTTTTCGGATGTGCACGTTCGCCGTGCGCTGGCGTTGGCACTTGACCGTAATGGATTGACCAATGCGGTTACCTTTGGTTTCGCAAAGCCAGCCAATTCGCTTTTGCCGCCAGCCATTCCCTACAACACGAACGATACAATTAAAGCGCTCAGCTTTGATACGAACGCTGCCAAAGCAGAGCTTGCAAAATCAAAGTTCCCTAATGGGTTTTCTACAAAATTGCTTATTGCCTCTGGAAACAACTCAAGAACTCAGGAGGCACAGATTATTCAGGCGGCCGCCAAAACGATCGGCATAGACATTCAAATCGAATCTGTTGAGTTGGCCTCATTCCGCGAGCGTTTCTTTGCCTATGATTTTTCGGCAATGATCAACAGCGGACAGGCGGATTCTCCAGAAGCCAACTCGATCCTCGCTTTCCAGACAGACCCGGAAGGCTTTAGCAAGTCGTATTGGACTCATTACACGAACAATGAAGTTACCAAGCTCCTGCACGAGGGGCAAAAAACACCTGATGGGGAAGAACGTGCGGGAATTTACGCCAAGCTTCAACAAATCCTTGCAGATGAGGTGCCTTACATCCCGCTCTATTATCCGGATATTCTGAAAGGTGTTCGTTCTTCCATTGATGGCCTGATCGTGCTTCCTAATAACAGCGTTCGTTTTGAAGATGTACGTGTGAAAGGTAATTAGATCCTTGACGGCCCACAATTTATTTAAAAAGTCTGCCGGATTACGTGCAAATCCTACTTCCCCACACAAATGGCTCGTACGCGCTATGATAAGAGCGGCATCAGTAGTCATCTGTGTGGTGGTGGCAGTCTTCTTCATCATAAGGCTGGTGCCGGGAGACCCCGCCAAAATGATTCTGGGGGAATACGCCACAGCTGAGGCTATTGAGAGTATGCGTCATAGGTTGGGGCTGGATCGTTCTCTTTGGGAGCAGTTTATAGGCTTTGTGCACAATTTCTTTACACACGGTGATACCGGCGTTTCGATTGTTTTTGAGACTTCTTCAAGAGAATTGATTGCAGAGCGGGCCCCCGTGACGCTGCTGCTCATTGCAATGACCTGTCTTTTTGCCATCATTGTTTCGCTGGTGCTGGCCACCCTTGCGGCAACACATAAAGACGGACTGCTTGACCATATGATACGCATCTTGCCTGCTGTAACGCTCGGTATGCCGATTTTTTGGGTTGGACTGCTACTGATTCTGGTATTTAGCGTTCGGCTTCGCTGGTTTCCCGTTGGGGGAGTCGGCGAGGGCTGGCTTGGAATCTTGTACAGTCTCGCCCTTCCTGCGATAACTGTCGGATTGTCGCAAATTCCTTCGCTCGTTCGTTCTTTAAGAGCGCAGATGCTGGAAGTGCTGGAATCTGATTTTGTTGTAACCTTGAAGGCAGCGGGAATCCCCGGCCGGGTTATACTGATAAAGCATGTCCTGCGCAATTCCGCTCTTCCCGCGCTTATGCTGCTTGGCGTAAACATTGCCTACCTGATGGGCGGCACGTTGGTAATTGAACAGGTTTTTGGTCTAAAGGGTATCGGAAGCCTGTTATTTTCAGCCATTTCAAACCGGGATTTTCCTGTTATACAGGGGATTGCTCTTTATTGTGCGCTATCTGTGGTCATCATCGGCTTCGTGATTGAGGTTGCTTCTGGGTATCTTGATCCCAGGACGAAAGGAGAACAATGAAACGCACGCAATTAGATATTCAGAATCAGAAGGCGGGTCATAGCAACCGCTCTTGGGGAAAAATACTAAATACTCCATCTCTTTTATGGGGCAGTATTATGTTTGCGTTACTCATAGGTATTGCAGTGTTCGCACCGGTTATTAGCCCCTACCAGCCTTCTGATCAAAATATTTCGGCAACTTTACAACCCCCGTCCTTCGAACACTGGCTGGGAACCGATCAACTGGGGCGTGATTTGTTTACACGGCTGATCTATGCCGCACGGACTGATTTGAAGATTATGGTGCTGGCGGAGATCATCCCTTTTTGTATGGGGGTGTTTCTGGGAATGCTTGCCGGGTATTATGGTAAATGGGTAGACACGGTTATCACGCTTTTGACCGATACGTTGATTGCGTTCCCTTTTTATTTGATTGTCATTATAGTGGCGTTTGCAAGCGGTACGGGTGAACAGGGGATATATATTACGTTTGCTCTCGTTGGCTGGATCGTATACGCTCGTGTGGTCAAGGGTCTTAGCGCATCCTTTCGCAAGCAGGAATGGATAGCCGCAGCCAAGACACTGGGAATCCCGAATATTAAAATCATACTGCGCCATCTCCTGCCGAATGTGCTACCGCAAGCAGTGGTAGTGCTTATGACGGATATGGCTGTTCTGCTTGTGGCCATTGTTACGCTAGGCTATCTCGGTATCGGCATTGCGCCGCCAACTCCGGATTGGGGAACGATGATTTCTGATGGGCAGCCCTTTATATCTACAAAGTGGTGGCTTTCAGCAATCCCGGGCTTTGCGGTGGTATATACGGGAATAGCCTTATCCCTTGTGGGCGATGGGCTAGCAGATATATGGAGAAGAAAATGAATGCTATGAATCCAATTTTAGAAGTGGAAAATTTGTCGCTCGCGACGCGATCGAATCATAAATTGGTCACCGATGTGAGTCTTAAAGTTGAAGCGGGCGAAAGCATAGGACTGGTGGGGGAATCCGGATCTGGAAAATCGCTCACGCTGCGCTCCATCATAGGGTTGCTTCCCTCCGGGATTGAACAGGTTGGCGGGAATATCAGGAGCCATGGCAGATGCGCAATGATTTTTCAAGACCCGATAAGGGCACTTGACCCTCTCTGCCCGGTGGCCCGGCAGCTTGCCGAGGTTGTGTACTACAGGCAGAAGGTGAGCCGGAAGGTGGCGCGTACAATAGCTTTGGAACTGCTTGAAATGCTCGGTCTTCCCGATTCCTTAAAGCATACTGACCGTTACCCCCGCCAGCTTTCAGGCGGCCAGTGTCAACGTATTGTTATTGCGATGGCTTTGGCGTGCAAGCCGGGCATCCTTCTTTGTGATGAGCCAACAACGGCGCTTGACGTAACGGTTCAACGGCAAATACTTGACGTTATTTCACGTCTTCAAAAGGAGTTGGGTTTTGCCATGGTGTTTGTTACGCACAATCTTGCCGTAGCTGCTTCGATGTGCTCAAAGCTTTGCGTTATGAAAGAGGGAAGAATCATAGAGCGGGGAGACACTTTGCCCCTTTTACAAAACCCGCAAAATCCGTATACACAGTTGCTGATAAGCTCAGTGCTTCCTCTCCCGGATCTTGAAAGGAGCGCCGATTGATGAAAACAGCCTTGCGGATAGAAAATATAACGGTTGCTTATGGTAAGTTCACCGCACTTGATCAAGTAAGCCTGGAGCTGCAGGAGCGTACCACGCTTGGTCTTGTGGGAGAATCGGGTTCAGGAAAGTCTACCCTCGCGCGGGTAATAGCCGGGCTGATCGCCCCGGATGAGGGCCAGATCATGCTGGGTTCTCAGGTACTGGGCAAGCGACGGAGCCGGGAGCAGCATAAAAGAATACAAATGGTTTTCCAAAACCCGGATTCCTCGCTAAATCCAAAGCATACGATCAGGCAAATCCTTGCCGAAGCCTTGCTTTTTCACAAGATTGTTGACCGCGCTCAAGTGGACAAGAGATGTAGGGAACTGCTTACACGTGTTCACATCGATGAAAGCGCCCTTGGCAGATTCCCTCACGAATTTTCCGGCGGTCAGCGTCAGCGGATAGCAATTGCCCGCGCATTGAGCGTTGAGCCAAGCATACTTATCGCAGATGAACCAACGAGCGCACTGGATGTTTCGGTACAACGGAGTATGCTTGAACTGTTGAGCACACTCAAATCGGAGCTTAATCTTACGATGCTTTTTATCTCTCATGACCTGGGAGTTATAAATGCCATAAGCGATATTGTTGCTGTAATGCGGCAGGGGAAGCTGGTTGAGATCAACCCCAAGGAGAAATTCTTTTCTCGTCCTGAAACGCCTTATAGCCGTGAGCTTTTGTCCGCTGTTCCCAAAATGCCAATATCCCATTCTGCAGGAGGTATTTATGAGTCAAAATAATAAAGGATTTGTACCTCTTACAATATCGGAGTTTGATACGCTAACTAACTTGCTCTCCAAACTCCTGTCCACCCAGGAATCTCCGGTAATCATACCGGGCGAGGCGATCCTGGGAATTGAAGCCATAGCAGCAGGCATAGCTGCGCCCGACCGTACAATTCTAAACATTGTGACAGGTCCCTATGGAACGATCTTCGGGAACTGGCTTGCGCGCGGCGGAGCAGAAGTCATCGAGCTCAAAACATCTTTTGATGAAGTGGTAACTGTAGATGAAGTCGCCGCAGCGATTGAGCGATATAACCCATGTGCGCTTTCTTTCGTGCAGGCAGAAGTGGTCACAGGAGGCTCCAATCCAACAAGGGAAATATTGGAGCTTGCGCGTCGGTCAAATATTATAACCGTGATAGATTCAGTTTCGGCAATCGGGGGCGAACCGGTGCTTATGGACGAGTGGGGAATCGATTTTGTAGCTGTGGGCGCGCAAAAAGCATTAGCCGGCCCTAACGGGATCAGCGCTGTGGGGATTTCTCCCCGTGGTTGGGAGTTTCTGGCCTCCAACGAAAATGCGCCGCGCAATTCCATTCTGTCTTTGCTTGACTTAAAGCGCTCCCCTAATCATGTGACGCCCGTGCGAGTTCCTGCCAACATCCCTGTTTTGGAAGCCCGGGCGCTGATAGAGGCATTAAAGCTTATTGAAGAAGAAGGACTGGAAGCGGTCAACCGCCGCCATTGCTTAACTACATCCGCTGCAATTGCCGGCATTACAGCCTTGGGCCTTGAGCCGTGGCAGCGGAACAAAGACAGCTACTCAACGTTGACTACAACGGTTCGGATTCCTCAAGGCAGCCATTTCAATATCGAACAGCCCATAGGTATTGTCGCTCCCGGGGACGGAGAATTGCATCATAAACTCTTACGAATTAACCATTTTGGAGCGAAGGCAAATCAGCAAAGCGTTGAAGAAGCCATCCTGACGCTTGCAGAGCTTATGCATCAAGATCCTGATCATGCGCTGACGGCCCAAAGGCCAATCTGGGGGAATAAAGATGGGAAATAACATTCAAAAAGAGCTAACATATCATAATATATTTGTGGCGGGGATTGATGGGAAACGATTCGATATTACGATCAGCAATGGTCGTTTTTCGTCCATTGCAGAGTCCGTATCTCCGTACGCGCAACAAAATAGTCCAGATGGCGACTTATGGATTAGCCCCGGCGTAATTGACCTTCATACGCATTTGGCATGGACGGATTTTAATCATACTGACCAGGAGAAGCGCGATGAACTGGAGATCGAAGTGATGCAGGCGCAAGCCTTTGAGGCTACTTTCCGGGCTGGAGTGACTTCGGTGCGTGATGCAGGTGGGCTTTTGCCAAGTACGGTGAAGCATATAGGTCAGCATTACAGCCAGGCTTTAAGGGTTTATACCTGTGGTGATATGCTTGGAGCCGGAGATGCACGGGGTCTTAAGCATTTGGAACGGCGGGTAACAGAAATTATTGATTCCGGGGCAAGCTGGATTAAAATTCTTGCAACGGGGGGGCTAGGATCGTCGCCAGATACAGTGCTGAACCCGATTTTTTCTGAGGAAGAATTCTCTTTTATTGTCCGTAGCGCCCGTGCACGTAACATAAAAGTCATGGTTCATACCTGGGGCGGACCTACTGTGGACTGGTCTATCGACGCTGGCGTGGAATCTATAGAGCATGGAATGTATTTGACCGAGGATCAAGCCAACCGGCTTGCGCAATCCAGGACAGCCTTTGTGCCTACTGCTTCCATCTATCGTATTGCTGCAGACCCGTCTGGAGTTCTTTCACTCGACAGGGAAATTTGTGATCGCGCCGCCCGCGCCGCCGAAGCCCATCCTAAAGCTGTCAGCTATGCCAAAAGAGCAGGCGTACGAATTGCGTTCGGTACAGATTTTGCCACACCTTCGTTACATGGACGCAACCTTGAGGAATTAGATACACTCATAGACTGTGGATTAACTCGAAAAGAGGCCTGGCAGGCTGCCACGGAATTCGCCGCTGAAATTTTGGGATATGGGGACAGATTGGGACGTATAAAAGAAAACTACACAGCAGATACAATCCTTTTTAATGCTGATCCATATAAGTCACAAAACGCCAAAGCACTGCGTGAAAGTATCGTATCGGTAATTCAGGGGGAATTTGAGTGAGACCAATACTCCAGAGAGCACCTTTAATATAGTTAGACAATCCCCTTAACATTCTCCTGACAAAGTATGATTAAACTTAGTTCTGATTGTACAATAAAGTGTCTGGGGGGGAAATTGAATGTTAAAGTGTTGGGGGATACATACGAAAAAATCGGTGGCTGCACTCGTAGCAACCATGATGTTAGCAGTATGTAATTATTCTCATTCCAGACGGTATGGCTAATGATGCCACTGCACTGGCTAGATGGTATAAAGGTTCTTCCTTAACGTTAGACAGCATGGCAAGTGGTATGGTGCGCACGCATTCTGCGGATGCTCCGATTGCAGATTCCGCTCCAGCAGGTGAAGGCTTGGAAGCCAAGCTGGATGCAGATCGCAGCAACATTAAAGAAGTGCTGTCCACGTATTTTGGTATTACGGATCTGACGGATGAGGAAGTAAAAACGATCAAAGATGCCAAAGAAGGCAGCGTGAACTATGCAGTCGGACCGATCATTAGCAAAGGCGCAAATATTGGCTGGACTACAGGTGGTCATACGGGTGGTGATGTTGTGCTGTACACTTATACGCCGAACGGAGATCGTCCGTCCGGCGTGATCGACAACACGGATGTCAATAAATACATGACACGTGTACTCGGACTGGAACAGCAGGCGGTTGATTTAATTCAATAATAAGCTTGATCAGAAGCTGTTTCTTCCATATAAAGGAGAAACAGCTTTTTTTGTTGCGGTAAATATGTATTTTTTGCGGCAGAAGCTGGAGTTTATATTCAGAAAATGGGATTTTTTGTGAAGCTAGTCACGTTCTATTCCCTCTGATGTTGCTAGAATAATACATGTACGGTACAAGCTGCTGACGACGTGGAGTCCAGATGGACGAGGGAAGAAGGGATGAGTCACGGACGAATTATTACTGCGTCTGGCTGACGGCAAGGAATGGACGCATACGGAAATGATGGAGCTGTTGGCACGTCTGGAGGAAGAGCCGACGGTGCGGGCACAGTTGCGAAAATTGGCAGCTCGCATCAAAATGGAGCGTTACGGTAAAGGTGTTTTTTTACGTGGATTAATTGAGTTCTCCAGCATATGTCGTCAGGACTGCATGTATTGCGGGCTGCGTGCCTCGAATAAACAGGCGGATCGCTACCGTTTACGACCGGAAGAAATTTTGGCCTGTTGTGCGGAGGGGTATGAGCTGGGATATCGGACCTTTGTCCTGCAAAGCGGCGAAGATTACTGGTTCACGGCAGCCCGGCTGGCGAAACTGATTCGGGAGATCAAAAGCCGTTTTACCGACGTGGCCGTTACACTGTCCATTGGTGAGCGGGATGATGAAACCTATGCGCTATTATACGAGGCGGGGGCGGACCGCTTTTTGCTGCGGCATGAGACGGCTTCACCGCGTTTGTACGCCAAGCTGCATCCGACGATGACGATAGAAAGCAGGCGCAGTCGTCTGCTGGCCTTGCAGCGAATCGGATTTCAGATCGGGGCTGGATGTATGGTTGGTTTACCGGGACAAACGAACAGTGATTTGGCAGACGATTTGGTCTATTTGCACAGCTTGTCGCCGGATATGATCGGGATTGGACCGTTTTTACCGCATAGCAACACGCCGCTCCGGGATGCCAGTCAGGGAAGCATGGAAAAGGCGCTGGATATTGTTTCGTTGTCCCGGTTGGTCGTTCCAGATGCGCTTATTCCTGCTTCGACAGCGATGGGAACTATCCATCCCCAAGGTCGGGAGAAGGCGCTACAGGCGGGAGCGAATGTAGTTATGCCCAATTTGTCGCCACTTGCAGTGAGGCCGAAGTATGCCATTTATGAAAATAAAATATGCTTGGGTGATGAATCTGCCCAATGTCGACATTGCCTGGAGCTGCGCATCCGTGGAGCGGGGTTTGAAGTCGATATGGGGCGTGGTGATAGTTTGAGGGTGCAGCGACAGCTCCTAAGTCAATGATGGGGCTGAACTAAAAAATAGTAGGTAACCATAGGATTTTGCGAAATCCTCACCAAAATAAGGGAGATGGATCTACGTGAGTGAAGTACGGGAGAAAGTGTCGGCGGATTTCATTAATGAGGCAGAGATTATGGCAGCGGTGGAGCAGGGAAAGCAGGAAGCAACAGATCGAAACCGTATTTTAGACATTTTGGAGAAGGGAAGAGCTTGCCGGGGATTGAGTGCGACTGAAGCGGCGGCTCTTTTGCATGTGGATGATCCTGAACTGCTGGAGGAAATGTTTAGATCCTCACGGGCGGTGAAAGAGCAGATTTACGGCAATCGGATTGTACTGTTTGCCCCCCTATATGTAAGTAACCACTGTGTCAATAACTGCGAATACTGCGGCTATAAGCATACCAATGACAGCTTTACCCGCAGCCGTTTGACACCGGAGGAACTGGTCGAGGAGGTCAGAGTGCTTCAGGAGTTGGGGCATAAGCGCCTCGTACTGGAAGCGGGGGAAGATCCGCTCAATTGTCCGATTGATTATATCGTAGATTGTCTGCGTCAGATTTATGAGGTTAAAGTGGACAATGGCAGCATACGCCGAATCAACGTCAATATTGCTTCCACAACCGAAGAAGACTATCGGAAGCTGGCAGAGGTAGGAATTGGTACGTATATTTTGTTCCAGGAAACGTATCATCGCGAAAGCTACCGCAAATATCATCTTCAAGGGCCAAAACGGAATTATGACTGGCACACGACTGCCATGGACCGCGCTATGCGAGCAGGGATAGACGATGTGGGTATTGGTGTGCTGTATGGTTTATACGATTTCCGTTATGAGACGATAGCTATGCTTAAGCATGCTGAGCATCTGGAGGAAGTGTTTGGCTGTGGTCCTCACACGGTTTCGGTTCCACGGTTACGTCCGGCTGAAAATGTGGATCTGGAGCGCTATCCGTATTTGGTCAACGACGAGGATTTTATGAAAATTGTGTCCGTTCTCCGACTGGCTGTGCCTTATGCAGGTATGATTTTGTCTACACGTGAAGAACCGGAATACAGAGACCGTGTTATTGGTCTGGGTGTGTCACAAATTAGTGCAGGTTCAGCTACGGGTGTAGGGGCTTATGCAAAACAGGATACGGAAGATAAACCCCAGTTCGAGGTCGGGGATCATCGTTCGCCGGTGGAAATCATCAAAAGTCTGTGTCGTGGCGGATATATGCCAAGCTATTGCACAGCCTGCTATCGCGAAGGAAGAACCGGAGATCGGTTCATGGAGCTGGCCAAATCAGGCCAGATTCACAACGTATGCCAGCCCAATTCGCTGCTGACCTTTCAGGAGTACCTGTTGGATTATGGAGATGAAGAGGCACGTGAGCTGGGAGCTGCCGCCCTGCGTGATAATTTGGAGCGTATTCCGCATGAATCGTCACGTCGTTTGACACTGGGAAAGCTGGAACGCTTGGAAGCGGGCGAGCGGGATTTGTATTTTTAGAATATCGATCTTTTCTTTGGAATTTGGCAAATAAAAAGCAGCCGCGTGAGAGTCAGCGCGGCTGCTTTTGCGTGTATGGGGCGGAATTGGTTGCTTCAATGATTCGTCTCATTCAGGAATGGCTGCCAGCACCAACGGCTTGCTCCCATGCCAGCATAGCGGATGGGAAGCATTCGATGGCACGGGGGAAGACCCCCTGCACGAAGGCGATGAAAATACCATAGTTCACAATGGGTACCCCGGCGGCTTCCGTTTCTGCCATCCGGTGCAGCATGGTACGTCGATTGAGCATGCATGCCCCGCAGTGAATAACCAGCGCATATTCGCTTAGATCATCAGGAAAGCTGGAACCGGATGCATGCTCGATGATGAGACGTTTGCCTATCGTTTGACGGAGCCAACGGGGGATTTTCACACGACCGATATCGTCAGACTGACATTGATGCGTACAGGCTTCGGCAATGAGTACGCGGTCGCCATCCTTGAGACGGTCAATGGCTCTTGCACCTCGTACGAGTTCATCAAGGTCACCTTTATGACGGGCGAACAGGATGGAAAAGGAGGTCAGGGGCACATCCTTGGGAGTATCTGCGGCTACCTTCATAAAAGCCTGTGAATCGGTAATGACCAAGCGGGGCTTGCGCCCCAGGCGCTCCAACGTCAGCCGTAGCTCATGCTCTTTAGTCACTACGGCAATGGCATCGCTCTCCAATGTATCGCGGATCGTCTGCTGCTGTGGCAGAATCAGTCGGCCCTTTGGCGCAGCTTTGTCGATTGGAACGACCAGCACGACAAAATCGCCGGGCGATAGCAGGTCACCGACGATACGGAAACGATCCTCGTTTTGCGGAAGGGCATCCATGATGGCCTTTTTCACTTCCGCGTCTCCCCATTGCTTAGAGGCACTGAAAGGAATCAGGGATAAATCCAGTTCAGCCCCCAGCGTTGCGGTTATTTTCTCTGTTTCTGCAAGGATGTCCGTCTTGTTTAATACACCAATGACGGGAATCTTCTTGGCACGCAGCTTTTCGAGTAATCCATGTTCGAATGCGCTAACCCCAGTAGTAGCATCGATGATTAGCAGCGCCAGATCCGTGCTATTTAATATTTCTAGCGTTTTGTTGCGGCGCAGTGCTCCGATCTCACCCTCATCGTCCAGTCCGGCGGTATCCACCAGAACAATGGGGCCAACAGGGAGCAGCTCCATCGGCTTGAAAACGGGGTCCGTGGTCGTTCCTCCTACGGGAGATACCACGGCGGCGGGCTGGCCGGTCAGGGTGTTCAGAATGCTGGATTTGCCAGCGTTACGGCGACCGAGCAGGGTGATGTGCGGTCGGTTGCTACGGGGAGTATCATTCATTCCCATCGTGAATTCCTTCTTCCTGCCCCGGAATACCGGGCTTGGTTACTGTATAGGGATGGCACAATTGCTCAATGCGCGAGCGTGTCAGCAGGCCGCGTTCTTCGGTAATATCCTCCGGTGTGCGGCCCTGCGCAATGGCTGCTGAGGTAATGAAGGCAGCTTCATCATAGCCAAGCTCCGCGACCAGCGCAGAAGCCATCACAGCGGAGTTACGCAGATTAGCTGAACAGCGGTCCTCGCATACGATCAGACCGCGTACACATCGTTCATCGAACAGCCGAACCGCGCCGTCCAGAATATGTAGCGATGCCAGCAGCGATTCGGCAATCAGCGGCAGGAACGCGTTTAGCTCTAGCTGCCCGGAGGCAGCCGCCATAGTAATCGCTGCATCTTCGGCTATCACGCGCAACGCCGTTAGTCCGGCCAGTTCAGCCATCACCGGATTAACCTTGCCAGGCATAATGGATGATCCGGCCTGAACTGGAGGTAGAGTGAACTCGCCAATACCGCCGAGAGGACCAGAGGCCAGCAGGCGAAAATCGCCTGATATTTTGAACAGGTTCACAGCAGCGGATTTGAGCAGACCGGATACCTCCACAAAGACATCCATATTCTGAATCGGGTCCATCGGGTGGTCACTTCGGCATAGCCCAAAGCCAGTCTCGTCCGCCAGTTTCTCAACCATCCGATAGCTGTAAGCACGAGGCGCATTCATGCCTGTGCCGATCGCCGTACCACCAATAGGGATTTCCCGCAGCCGTTCCTCGGCTTTGTAGAGACGCCAGCGGTCACGTGCCACGGCCTTTGCGTAAGCACCAAAGCCTTGCCCCGCCATCATGGGCAGGGCATCCATTAGCTGTGTGCGACCTAGCTTGAGCAGATCGGCATATTCCGTTTCTTTGTGCTGTAAAGACTCTTGTAACGAAGCCATCGCGTCACATAAAGGACGAAGCAGTCGAATGGCAGCAATTCGTAATGCTGTCGGATAAACATCGTTCGTGGACTGACAGCAGTTCACATCATCCAGAGGATGTACTAGCTCATACTGTCCGGGTTTTCCACCAAGCCGCATAATCGCCAAATTAGCAATGACCTCGTTGACGTTCATGTTGGTGCTGGTACCTGCACCGCCTTGCAGGGCATCGACTGTGAACATATCCAGATGCCGCCCGGCGAGCAATTCATCGCAGGCGTCTATAATTACAGCCGCCCGGTGGGGAGGGAGTCGATTTTGCTCACAGTTCACCTGAGCGGCTGCTTTCTTCACCAGTACTAGCGCGTGAATCAGTTTTTGATTTACAGGTCTGCCGCTGACCGCAAAGTTGTTCATTGCACGTGCGGTATGAATGCCGTAACAGGCATTGGCGGGAATCTCCATTTCCCCTAGCGCATCCCGCTCGGTTCGCGTATCCTTTTGCAGAGGAAAGGCTTCAGTCATGTCATAGACCCGTTGCCGGAATGCGCGTCATATGCAGTAACTGGCGTGCGCTCGCAGCACGTTTTTCCTCAATACGGGCGTGAACCAGATCAGGCTCAACCAGCTTGAGGGCACGTGTTGGGCATTTTCCAATGCAGGCGGGACCACCCTCTACACCTTCACACAGATCACATTTGCTGGCAATCATTCGCTCTTTGGGTTGCAAACGTCCTGACACATTGCTGTACAGTCCATCCTGTACTACAGGCCGCCCGTCCCGATATTCAGGTACCATGGTAATAGCGCCGTATGGGCAGGCGATCATACAGGTTTTACAGCCTATGCAGCTCTCGCTGTTAATGAGAATGCAGCCGTCCGCGTTCGTAATGGAACCGTTCGGACAAGCGTTGGCGCAGGGGGCATCCTCACAGTGACGGCATTGGACAGGGGCAGTGACCCCAATAGATTTGATGACCTTTAGACGCGGATGAAAATGAAACTCATCATCCGGCGAGATAAAAGGGTTACCTGCTGAATGTGCGATGACACATGCGATTTCACAGGTACGACAACCGATACACTGATCGGGATCAGCTAAAACAAAGCGGTTCATACAACTCGACTCCTTTCTAACTAACGACAAAATACAATGGGTACAGTATGAAAAAGTTTAAAAATGCAATTTGTTGGTGCAGAACATGATGAGCATAGGATGAACACAGATAAGACTCAGCAGCTTCTTTTTAAGCATGGAGAGGCAGGATGCCGCAATGGTTCACCCTTTTAACTTAACGTGCTAATGAATGGAGCTACCTGTCTCTTTAGCGGGAGCATCACAGCTACGACTTTGCTTGCCTGGTCCGCGCTTTTGGAAGGTCGTGTGCAGCAGATGATGCGAAACATGACCAAGCGGCTCACCTAAAAATTCATCGTACAGCTTAATAATGTGAGGGTTTTCATGTGATTTTCGCACCTGAAGCCCCGCATCATGTCCATAAATAGAGGATTTGCGTGCCCGGTAAGCTTCAATCCGGTGTTTTTCCAGCATGAGCTTGGGTTGACCGCCTCCGCTAATACATCCGGCAGGACAGCCCATTACCTCAATAAAATGATAATCACATTCGCCTGCCTGCACACGATCCAGCAGCCCATAGGCATGTTGCAGCCCCGCGACGACCGCTACCTTGAGTTCCAGCTCACCCACCTGAACCTCAGCGACTCGAATGCCTTCCTCACCGCGTACAAAATCCAGTTGGAGCTTCGGTAGCTTTTCATTCGTCAGCAGCTCGTAGCCTGTACGGATGGCGGCTTCCATAACGCCTCCGGTTACACCAAAAATGGACCCTGCTCCTGAATAACGTCCTAGCGGTGAATCGAATTCTTCATCTGGCAGATTCATAAAATCAATGCCGCTTTTCTTGATCCAGTATGCCAGTTCACGCGTTGTCAGTACCTCATCCACGTCACGGTACCCGTCGGATTCCATTTCAGGACGATCACATTCGAATTGCTTGCAGGTACAAGGCATGATTGCGACGCTATAAATGTTCGCAGGTTCCACCTCGTCCAGTTGGGCACCATAGGTTTTGACCAGCGAGCCTAGCATTTGCATAGGGGATTTGCAGCTGGATAGATGGTCCAAAAGATCGGGATATTCAATCTCGGCGAATCGAACCCATGCCGGACAGCAGGAGGTAAACATCGGTAGCGGCCCACCTTCGGTTACACGACGAATCAGCTCGGTGCCTTCCTCCATAATGGTGACATCAGCTCCAAAGTTGGTGTCATATACCCGATCAAAGCCAAGACGGCGCAGGGCCGCAGCCATTTTACCTGGTGTGAGCGTGCCAAATGGCATACCAAATTCCTCTGCGATTGAAACGCGAATGGCTGGAGCACATTGGACGATCCGAAACTGTCCCGGTTTCGTCATCATGTCGGTTACCTTATTCAGGCTACCGCTATAATAGGCAGCGAATAGCGGTTCTCCGATGTCAGCAGGCATATCGCGCTCACGCAAGCGCTCCTGTCGTCTGCTGGCGGCTTCCTGTGGGGATGAACCTGCCCAATCGGATGCGTATACGCTGCATATTTGTACACATTGGCCACAGATCACGCAGCGGTCTGCGTTCACGGTTTGCGGCTCTCCGGGCTGTCCTTCTATGGCATCTACCGGACAAACCCCTGCACAGCGTCTGCACCCGGTACACATACTGGGATCAATATGAATAATGGGGTTGGTGTAATCCGTCGTCTCCATACAAGGAGCCGAAGAGGCATTGTTAGTTGTTATGGACATCTTTTTTCTACCTTTCTGCGGCTGATTTTGGCCTTACAGGCGAGGGAAGAAGACTTCCCGCCGACGCTCGGGAAGCGGATCGGACTCGACTATAGCCAGCCGTAGTACATCGTTTGGACAGGCTTCTACACAGGCAGGATGTCCTCCGTTTGTGTCTGCGCAGAGGTCGCATTTGCCTGCGGCAGTCCGGGGGAGAGCCTTGTGAGCGGCACGATCAGTCAAGCCGGGCTGCGTCATGACGCGTCCTTCCCGGTAGACGATAGATACCTCAATGGCCCCGAAGGGACAGGCCAAAACACAAGAGGTACAGCTGATGCACAGCTCCTCATCAATCATAACCACACCGTTCTCCTGTCGAATGGCCTGAACCGGACAGGCATGTGCGCAGGGCGCATTCTCACAATGCCGGCATTGCACAGGCACATACGTATCCCCGGCGCGTACAACATACACCTTAGGTACGACAGGCACGCTGACGGTTCCGACCGAAGCGCCTATGCCGTTAGTTTGACTGTGAACGGCGAAGCACGCCAGCTCGCAGGCTTTGCAGCCGATACAGTGCCCGGCATCTGCGACCACAAAGGAAGAGGCGACAGCGCTTGTTCTATCGGCTGCTCCCATTCTACTCATCGGACGACTCAGCGCGTTTCGTGTCCCGCTCATCTCGTCACCTTATCCGCCAAAACAGCTTCCTGGACGTTCATCTGTCTGCGAATCCGTTGGTACGATTCATGTACATCACGCTCGGCCTGTGTTTGGTCGGCGATCCGTTCCAGCCGAATGGCGCAGTATTTTAATTCCGGGGTCTTAGATACCGGATCGAGAAAATCAGCGGTCAGCTCGTTACATGCTCCAACCCACCAGTGATAGGTCATATAGGTCGCGCCTTGTTGCACACGGTCACTAATCTGCGCTCGTGCCATAATGCGTCCACGACGGGAGGATATGGCGACAATTTCGCCATCGAGAATATTCAGATCGATTCCATCTTCCGGACTAATTTGTATAAAGCCCGGTTCATCAGCTAACTGGCGCAGCGCACGGCAGTTACCGGTCATGGTGCGTACGGAATAATGCCCCACTTCACGGACTGTAGATAAGACAAGCGGGAATTTCGCATCCGGCTGTTCTTGCGGCGGACGCCATTCGCAGGCAAATAATCGGCCTTTGCCATTAGGAGTGGAAAATTGATTACCTTTGTACAAATACGGTGTGCCTGGATGATCCTCTGTAGGGCAGGGCCACTGTACGCCACCTTGTTCCTCCATTTTTTGGTAGCTGGCACCAGCGAATAACGGGCAGAGGCTACGCATTTCATCCCAAATTTCCTCTGTGTTTGCATAGGACATAGGGTAGCCCATGGCGGTAGAAACTTCGCTAATAATGGCCCAGTCCGGCTTTACGTCACCTTGTGGCTCGACCGCTTTGCGAATGCGCTGAAAGCCGCGGTCTGCCGAGGAATACACACCATCATGTTCGCCCCAGGAGGTAGAAGGGAGGATGACATCGGCGTGCAGCGCCGTTTTATTCATGAAAATATCCTGCACCACGACAAATTCCAATTGGTCTAGCGCTTCACGTAACTCGGCGGCGTTCGGATCGCTTTGTACAGGGTCCTCGCCGAAAATATAATAAGCTTTCAGCTTGTTCTCCTTCAGGATGAGGTGTGGCACCTCCGTAAGGGGATATCCTTTTTTACGCGGCAGCTCAACACCGTATGCTTTTTCAAACTTTTTACGAACCGTGCTATCCGTTACATCCTGATAACCAGGATATACATTCGGCAATGCGCCCATGTCGCAGGAGCCCTGGACATTGTTTTGCCCCCGCACAGGCCCAATCCCCACATTCGGCTTGCCCAGATTTCCGGTCAACAGTGCAAGAGAAGCGAGTCCCTTTACCACGTCAACGGCCTGTGAAAATTGACATACGCCCATTCCATACAGAATTGTAGCGGTAGGGGCCTTTGCATATTCCCTCATAGCTGCTCGAATGTCAGCCGCCTTGACCCCCGTAATGCCTTCTGCATATTCAGGCGTATATTTTTTAATGCTTTCTACGTATTCGGCAAAGCCTTCTGTGTTTGCTTCCACATATCGTTTGTCGTACAGTCCTTCATGTACAAGCACATGACCAAAAGCATTCACCAAAGCCATGTTCGAACCGCCTTTTAGAGGTAGCCACATATCTGAAATGCGTCCAGTTTCAGTCATGCGCGGATCGCATACAATAATTTTGGCACCTCTTTGCTTGGCAGCTACAATGCGTCTTGCGACGATCGGATGTGTTTCGGGTGCATTATACCCAAACACGAAAATAAGATCAGAGTGTTCAATTTCAGGAATGGAGTTGGACATGGCTCCGTCCCCGAGTGAGTATGTCAAACCAGCCACAGAAGGGCCATGGCATACACGAGCGCAATGGTCAATATTGTTCGTGCCAATGACCGCCCGCATGAACTTTTGCATGACATAATTCGCTTCGTTTCCCGGACCACGTGCGGAGCCTGTTCCCATAATGGAATCGGGTCCGTATTTTTCCCTGATTGCTAAAAGGCGTTCAGCGGTATATTGAATGGCTTCTTCCCACTCCACTTCCTCCATGACTCCATTTTTTCGAATCAGGGGCTTGCGCAAGCGTGCGGTTAGGATTTGCGGGTCATTCAGAAAATCCCATCCATAATGTCCTTTCAGACACAGTGTTCCTTCGTTTGTACGACCACCAGCCGGCTCTGCGCCAATTACCTGTCCCTTGTCCACCAGCAAATGAAGCTGACAACCGCTTCCGCAGTAGGGACATACGGTCAATACCTTGTCTGCCATGTGTGCAGCACCTCTTTTTATATGAAATAGATGAAGCTCGTAACATAAAAAAAAGCCAATACAAAAATGCCGCTTCACGCTGCATCCTGTACTGGCTTATCCGCAGGCGAGGAGACAAGCTCCTTCCCGCTAATCCAACCGGTGTATGTGTTGTAATTCAAGAGTAATGATAATATGTCCGTCTCCATGGACGGAGGGGTAGACTTCCCAAGTGTAAGTGAAGGGACTGCCAAGTGTTTTTTCAGCTTCGCTCATAAATTCCTTTTCCAGATAAGGACGAAGGACGTTCCAATATTCTTTGACCTTTTCGCCAGCCCCTTCATGAACCAAAATTTCGGAGAGATTGGACAAGGTGCCCCAAATTTCTACCGTAATCCGGAGCGGCGAATCCAGTGAAACCTTGACATTGTCCGGTCCTTTTCCTCGGTAATGCTTGACAATGCATACGGCCAGCTTCCTGATGCGCTCACGGTATTCCCATTCGATATTCAACATCTGGACACTCCGCTTCGAATCAAAATAAAAGCGTGCTTGCCGCACATGCCAGACAGCCTGTGTAGCTGATTTACAGCAGAACGCACCCGTCCCGCCCAAAGTGGTCTGCCCAGCACGGCGTATCACTCTTCTATGGTAGAACAGGTTGACCCGGAAAGATGTGAAATTCATTACACTAAGCCATAATTTTACATAGATGAGGTTGGAGTGGACTTGATTGGAGGTTAGTGAGGTCAATCGAATGACTTTAGTTTGCGGCCAGCATATATGAAAAAGCCCTCTTAAACGGAGGGCTTTTACTCTTTTATAAAGGTGGGATGACTGATCGTTATCCCATTTTTATCGTAATTTACTTTTTTTCCATTACAGCAAAGTAATTTTCTTCATTGTCTGCAAAGTTAAATACTCTGCCGGAAGGCATATTTACAATTTCTCCGACTTTGACATTTTTATTGGATAAGTCGCCATGTAATTGATCGAGATTTTCCGAAAAAAACATTAAAGAAGGTGTACCGAGATTTAATTCAGGTGACATTTTAGCAACGAATTCCTTATTATGGAGAATGATACTTGTTTCTTCACCCTTTTCAGGAGCAATTTCAATCCATCTCATTCCTTGACCATTATTTTCTTCTGAAATTACATTAAATCCTACTTTTCCTGTCCAAAAATCCAGTGACTCATCTTGGTTATTTACATACAACATAATTTGACCGACTTTACTAATCATTGATTTTTCACTCCTTTGTATAAGTAATTACCCAACTCGATGATCCTAATCCTTACTATAGGCACAAGTTTCTTTACTGAACCAGACGCCAATATTACTACTATAGACAGAGCTGACTTGTGGTATGATTCCCCCATTGTCATTCACAAAACTAATCTTGTGGTCTATTTAGTGTTTTTTCTTTTTCAAATATTGTCTGTTCATATCTTGCAATTTTATAATCCATGCGTTCCAACACGTTCTTCATGTCTTCCATTCTTGTTATGAGCTGCTTACGTTGCTCGATTAGGAGTTCTTTTCTAGCATCCATGGTTTCATCACCCTGTTGAAACAACCCAACATACTCAATCAAAATTTCAACTGGAAGACCTACGGCTCGCATACATTTGATGTATTCAACCCACCTGCAGTCTTCTTCCGTATAATCCCTGATTCCGCTTTTATTGCGGTTCACACGTGGAATAAGTCCGATGCGTTCATAATAGCGGAGTGTATCCTGTGATAGATCAAATTTTTTACTTACTTCTGCTATCAACATGCAGATTTCACCTCCCGATTTTAGCACAAGAACGCCCCAAGTAAATGGATAGGGCGTTCTTGTCGTTTCTTATATCAAAACTGTCATCGCATCAAAATTTACTGGGCTCCAATTACCGGATGAGGAACATACGGCTCTTCCAGCAACGCAATTTCTTCAGGTGTTAACGTAATCGAGAGCGCAGCTACCGCATCTTCGAGATGAGACGTTTTCGTAGCACCGATAATGGGAGCTGTTACCGGTTCTTTCTGCAGCAACCAGGCAAGTGCGATTTGGACACGGGGAACTCTACGTTGTTCTGCGATTGCCGCAACCTGATCCACGATCAATCGATCGGTATGTGCAGTCGCATCATATTTAGATTTCGCAACTTGATCGGTTTCGGAACGATGTGTTGTTTCCTGCGCATCACGCGTCAATCTTCCTCCTGCAAGAGGGCTGTATGGAACCACACCGATTTTTTCTTCCTTACAAAGTGGCAGCATCTCCCGCTCCTCTTCACGATATAAGAGGTTTAAATGATTCTGCATCGATACAAACCGGGTCCATCCATTTTTCTCAGCTACATGTAACGCCTTCAGAAATTGCCATGCGTACATGGCAGAAGCACCAATATATCTTGCCTTCCCGGCCTTCACAACATCATGTAATGCTTCCATCGTCTCTTCGATGGGAGTATTATAATCCCAGCGGTGAATTTGGTACAGATCCACATAATCTGTTCCCAGTCTCTTAAGGCTTTTATCTATTTCACTCATGATTGCCTTTCGGGAAAGTCCCGCACCGTTTGGACCTTGATGCATACGGAAATGAACCTTCGTCGCGAGGACAATTTCATCTCGATTCGCATAATCCTTTAAAGCCCGCCCAACAATTTCCTCGCTTGTTCCGTCTGAATATACATTCGCAGTATCAAAAAAATTGATACCAAGCTCCAGGGCTTTTTTTATAATTGGACGACTGCGTTCTTCATCAAGTATCCAAGGATGAATCCACCGCTCTGCAACACCAAAGCCCATACAGCCAAGACAAAGCCGGGATACATCCAAGCCGGTATTTCCAAGTTTCACATATTCCATTTGATTGTTCCTCACTTTCCTAGGTATTGTTTCCTTCAAATGTAGCTTACTCCGATTACTCTTCACCTACTTACATCCGATATTATTACATTTGGAGTTAACTCCAAGTCAAGCGATTTTTTTACTACGCAGTGCATTGAAAATCGGCCGATCTGTTGACGAAATGGTCTACGAACCCAGAAGTTAACATCGTATTTTTGCTGGCAACTATTTTCTCGGTACAAGTTATTATGCTGATGGAAAAAAGGTAAGGTTTATAGTGAAATAGTAAAAGCTCTGCTGACCTTAATGGGTCGGCAGAGCTTTTTGTTTAGTCAGTTCTATAGCGATCTTCGAAGTATTTGATAAAATCAATTACACTGTCGTACTGATTCTCAGAAAAAAATTTAATATTATCTTTGAGACACCAAAATATCCAATTGAGGATATTCAGAATTCATACTTTTGTACAATCGGATATAATAAGAATTTCGACCGACATTGTAGTAATCGGTTAATGAGAGATTACCTAAAGACAGGTCTTCCGCCCATTTACTCTGATCTCTTCCTCGTGGTCGCTCCGTTTCAACGGGTGCACCGTATGCCAATTGCATTTTAGAACTAATTTTAAAGAAACGATCTATATAGTTTTGCATGTTACTAAATTTTTCAGGAAATAAAATCTGTCCGTCAATCAGTTTAGTGCTGTTTTTATTCTTCCCGGATAGGATATAAGTGTAAACTGCTTTGTACCCGTTGTATTCACCTTTGTAGTCCAAATAAGTATAGTACATATTACTCATGCCGTAATCATCCAATTCAGTGACAGCATTGATGAGAGGCAGTGTCTCGGACCTTTTAATTTGCTGAACTGTCATACCCCATACAGCATTTCTAAAATCTTTCCCTTGCAATTCTGGGGGAATGTTTTGGTTTTTACTAGGTGCAGCTCCAATCCAGGCGTACTGTTCTGTAGGGTTACTGCCAAATGGTTTCCTGAGCGCTTGCGAAATTGCGCGCATAGGAAGGTAAGTTACTCCATTGTATGATTTAGAGCTAATAGGCATACGAATTTCTTTTCCGTTGATATAAATATTTTTAGCACCAATCACAAAGGTAATCGAATTATTCGAATTTGTTATTTTTACACGATCAGGAATATCGGGATCTACAGCAGCTGTATAGCCTAATTTTTTTAACAACGGGACAACTGGAACCATAAGGGTGTTACTTTCAATGCGAGGGGCAGATTGAAGTGTCACAATCTTTCCATCCAAAAAAATACGATAATTCGACGGATTCGCATGTATTGTTGGAATCGTTCCAAAATAGACAACAAAAATTAACAATAAAGTAAGAAGGCGCTTCATAATAATCTCCTCTTTTAATATTTCAGGATTTTGCAAACTCCCATTTTACAAGTAGTCTATCAGACCTAGGAATATTTTTCTATCTGTAAATTTCTTGAACAGAACATATGTTCTGTTTATGATTTGTACACGTTGTTACCTCAATAAACACAAGCAGAGCAGATGTGAAGTAAAGCTGTCTCGTTGGGAAATGTTCATGGCGTATTTATACCAATATCTATCCCATGTTGCCTTAACCCGCCTTATAGCCTTAACCTATCACTTCTATAGATATCATATCTTGGATCAATCAAGCATGCCGTGGTATATTGTTGACATCCAAGAGAAAGCCGTACAGACTTCTCTACAATAGGTTCGAAAAACACAGGGGTGAATTATGATGAGCAAAAAGACCATGTTCGAGAAAATTTGGGATAACCATGTCATCTATCAGGAAGAGGGAAAGCCGAGTATTTTGTACATTGACCTTCATCTAGTACATGAGGTGACCTCGCCGCAGGCGTTTGAGGGGCTTCGTCTGAGCGGACGCAAGGTGCGTCGTCCAGAGCTTACGTTTGCGACGATGGATCATAACGTACCGACGAAGGATCGTTACAATATTACGGACCCGATTTCCAAGCAGCAGATTGATACTTTGACTCAAAATTGCCGTGATTTCGGTGTCACACTGTATGATCTGGATACGATTGATCAAGGTGTCGTTCACGTTATGGGGCCGGAGCTCGGTCTGACTCACCCGGGTAAAACAATTGTTTGTGGTGACAGTCACACCTCCACACATGGCGCGTTCGGAGCGCTCGCTTTTGGTATCGGAACCAGCGAAGTAGAGCACGTAATGGCAACGCAATGTCTCCAGCAAGCTAAAGCAAAAACAATGGAAGTCCGCTTTGTGGGCCGCCGCAAGCCGGGTGTGACAGCAAAGGATATGATTTTGGGTGTCATCGCCAAATACGGCACGGATTTCGCTACCGGTTATGTTATTGAGTATACAGGTGAATCCATCCGCGAATTGAGCATGGAAGAGCGCATGACCGTGTGCAACATGTCCATTGAAGGCGGAGCCAGAGCGGGTATGATTGCGCCGGATGAAACAACCTTTAACTACTTGCGTGGACGTCAACATGTAGCGCAAGGAGCTGCTTTCGAGCAGGCGGTTGCTGAGTGGAAAGAGCTTGTTACAGATGAAGGCGCTGAGTTTGATGTCGTGCTAGAGTTTGATGTGGATGCTTTGATTCCACAAGTAACCTGGGGGACTAGCCCGGGCATGGGTACAGATATCTCTGCCACAGTACCGATTCCGGCAGAATTGCCGACAGAAAACGAACGTAAAGCTGCTGAAAAAGCGCTTGAATATATGGATTTGAAGCCAGGCACACCGATCACGGATATTGCGATTGATTATGTGTTTATCGGTTCATGCACAAACGGGCGGATTGAAGACTTGCGCGCTGCTGCCGAGGTTGCCAAGGGCTACCAGGTATCTGACAAAGTAACGGCAATCGTCGTACCGGGCTCAGGACGTGTGAAAATTCAGGCCGAGGAAGAAGGACTGGACGTCATTTTCAAGGAAGCAGGATTTGAGTGGCGTGAAGCGGGATGCAGTATGTGTCTTGCCATGAATCCGGATGTACTTCAACCGGGACAGCGCTGTGCGTCGACTTCTAACCGTAACTTTGAAGGTCGTCAAGGACGTGGAGGGCGTACTCACCTCGTATCTCCGGCAATGGCAGCCGCTGCGGCGATTCATGGACATTTTGTCGATGTACGGGACTGGAAGTTCAAGCAGGAAGCAGTAGTCCACTAGGATACGGAGGAGGAATTTACAATGGAAGCATTCACAACTTTAAAAGGGATTGTAGCACCTGTGGATCGGGTGAACGTAGATACAGATGCTATTATCCCCAAGCAGTTTTTGAAACGAATCGAGCGCACAGGTTTTGGACAGTTTCTGTTTTACGAGTGGCGTTTTGATGAGGAAGGAAATATAAATCCTGATTTTGAACCGAATAAACCTCGCTATGCAGGAGCATCTGTTCTGATCTCTCGTGCCAACTTTGGCTGCGGCTCCTCCCGTGAGCATGCGCCGTGGGCGATCATGGACTATGGATTTCGCTGCGTAATTGCACCGTCTTATGCGGATATCTTCTATAATAACTGTTTTAAAAATGCTATTTTACCGATCAAGTTGTCTGAGGAGCAAGTAGAGGATTTGTTTCAACGCACAGCGAAGCATGATAACTACCAATTGAACGTAGACCTGAACGAAAAAACAATTACCGACGATTATGGTCTGCATATTGATTTTGATCTGGATGAGCATCGCCGTCAATTTTTGCTGCAAGGTTTGGATGACATTGGCTTGACGCTCCAGCATGAGGCTGAAATTCTGGCTTATGAACAGAAGCGTGCTGCGAAGCAAGGCGCATAATTCCAGCTCAGTATGAGTTTGTAGCGATAAAGTGAACTGGTTTGTTGGACAAAAAGCCCGTACTGGCAATCCTTTTGCCTGCGGGCTTTTGTCATGTTCATAAGATAAATTGGTAAATAAGGGGTTGACGGTTCGACTCAGCATGGTATGGTAAATGTAAAATGCCTGAAGGACTATGCCTATGCAGTAGCACAAAAAAATACATATCTAAGTTAGGGGAATGAGGATGAAGAAATATAGTTGGTTGATACTGGCGGCTATCTTAATTTGGTTGTGGCCGTCCTCCTCTCATGTGAATGCGGCTGGAGCAGAGTTGTTTTTAGATGGAAAAAGGATAGAAGCGCCCGCAGATGCCAAGCCTGAGATGGTCAATGGAAAAGTCATGGTTCCGCTTCGAGTGGTTGGTGAACAACTTGGATATCAATTTAAATGGGAACCACAAGCCTATAAAATCTCAATCCAAAAAAACAGCACGGATATGTCCATGTATGTGGGCCGTACATCGGCTGATGTGAATGGACAAACGGTCAATTTGGACGCACCTCCTGTGCTGCGTGGCAACTCCACCATGGTTCCGTTACGTTTTGTCGGGGAGCAAATGGGGCTGAAGGTAGATTGGAATAATAAAAATAAATCCGTAAATCTCAGTCAAAAGGTGACAGACCAGCAGACAGAAAAACAGTCTCCATCCCAAAAAACATCACAAACGCAGACACAGATCACGAGTACACAAAAAACGTCTTCGTTAACAACAACGACTACAAAGCTGACTGGATCAGACAAGCTTACACAGGACGAACTCGCATCATCCAAGCAGCAGGATACAGAACAGCTACAAGCAAATACACTACTAGTACAAAACATTACCTTTCAAGATGAGGCATTACAGATTTCATTGAACAGGGATGTAACGCCCAAAGTGACCAAGATGACGGGACCTGATCGCATTGTTGTAGATCTGGCAGAAGCTGTGCTTACGTCGGAAATTTCTCAGCAGTTTCCGCTTCGTAGCGATGGATTACGAGTGCTGACGAATATTGACAGCGAGGATGTGCAGGAAGTCAGGTTTGCTCCCGCCGATGGACAAAAGGGCGGCGTCCGCATTGTAATTGCTTTAAACCAGGTACGTGATTACGAGCTTTCAACTAACGGCACAGGTGAAATCACACTCCAATTGCGTGAACGCAGTGTTGATCAGGCTGTGACACCAACCAACAGCGGCGGACGGAAAATAGTCGTCATTGATCCAGGGCATGGTGGCAGAGATCCCGGAGCAGGCAGTATCACTGGAAGACATGAAAAGGAGTTTGCACTGGCTGTAGGGTTAAAGGTCAAGCAGCTCTTGCAAAACGATCCTGATATTCAGGTAGTCATGACCCGGGATGGAGATACGTATCCTACACTGGATGAACGCCCCCAGCTTGCAAACGATCAGAATGCAAGCGTATTTGTTTCGATCCATGGAAACAGTATGCTCCCCTCCAATAAAGGAAAAGCCAACGGTTCTGAAACCTACTATGCACGTCAGGGAAGTCTGGGGCTAGCAACGACGATGCATAAGCATCTTGTGGCAGCAACCGGATTTAAGGATAACGGGATTAAGGTGGCGAATCATATCGTGACGAGAAAGGCCCAAATGCCAGCCGTGTTGCTGGAATGTGGCTACCTTAGCAATCTGTCTGATGAAGCAGCCATGTTCTCGGAAGAAACACAGGAAAGGATTGCGGAAGGGATTGTGGACGGTCTAAAGGAATATCTGGGGACTGTGACGGTCAACGACACGAGTGATTCTATCAACTCATAATTTTGAAAATTTTAAATGAGATCGTATGAAACTCATCCCAAAGCTGCTTTTTATCCCTATCCATGTTTAGGGAGAAAGCAGCTTTTTTTTGTAATCCGATCAATGACCTTAGCCGCAAAGCGAATGAACTATATTTTTAGCTAAAATTCGACAAAACTAGTTCTTTGGCACGTATATTTCTGTTATGATGGAATATATTCGCAACTTTTGGTGTGGAATAACGTCTAAAAGGTTGTCTGATATTACATAAGCGCGTATATCAGGTCGCCGCACCGGAGCATGTGGCAAAAAAATTATGAATGGAAGGGTGACGAATGAAGAAATTTGGTTTTTTGTTGTTATTATTTGTCTTCATGTGGGCGGTTCCGGGTTATGGACATGCGGCTTCGAGTGGAACACAAATCTATCTCGACGATCAACAGTTAAGTGTCCCGAGCGGTGCTAAGGCACAAGTGATTGGTGGAAGTACAATGGTTCCGCTACGCGTAATTTCTGAAAATTTAGGTTATGACGTGACATGGAAGCAGCAGGCGCGAACCATAACGATTGAGAAGGACAGTACCTCGATCCGAATGATAATCGGAAGCAAGACGGCGACTGTCAATGGAAGCGACATTAGTCTGGATGCTTCGCCTCTGCTGCGTTCCAATTATGCCCTTGTACCGCTTCGCTTTATCGGCGAGCAAATGGGACTGGACGTAAAATGGGACAGTAGCTCCAAGTCCGTAAAATTATATACCCGCAGCAGCGGGTCGGGAAACGGGGAATTTACTCCTCCTAAATCCGGGAATAGCAGCACAGATACTGGAAGTGTAACTTTACCAACGAATAATGCCAGTTCAGGTGTAATGCAGGTACAGGGAATCAGTTTCAGTCAAAACCGCTTAACCATTACGACTACGGGTGCAGTGAAGCCAAAAGCATTTACAATGACTGCCCCTGATCGAGTAGTTGTGGATTTGCCGGCTACGGCTTTTGCTGACAACTTTGGGGCCCAGCAAAAGCTGGACAGCAGCCAGAATGGTTCACTGGATATTCAGGATGAAGCGGATGTATCCGGTATCCGTTATGCTTTATTCCAAAAGGAACCTTCAACGGTTCGTGTTGTTATTGATCTGAAGCATGTCATGAATTATACCGCATACAATGACGGCTCGAGTCGTGTTATCGTCGATCTGGCATCGAAGGATTCAGTGAATACAACACCTGACGCTACCTTACCAGATGGTTCACAGCCGGATGGTACACAGACCTCACCAGTTAACAGCAATGGCAAAAAAGTCGTTGTTATTGATGCCGGTCATGGAGCGAAGGATTCCGGAGCCGTTGGGATTTCTAGAAAAAATTACGAAAAGACCTTCAACTTGGCTATGGCTCTGAAGGTAGAAAGCATTTTGAAGCAGAACCCTAATCTTGAGGTTGTGTTGACACGCAGCGATGATACGTTTTTGGAGCTTAAACAACGCGTAAAAGTGGCTGAAAATCTCAATGCCAACGTATTCGTGTCCATTCACGCCAACAGCAGCGGCAGCTCGGCTTCCAACGGTACAGAGACGTATTACCAGCGTAGTGCAAGCAAAGCGTTCGCGGACGTCATGCATAAGTACTTTGCACCAGCGACAGGTTTAACAGACCGGGGCATTCGTTATGGCAATTTCCATGTCATTCGGGAAACGACGATGCCTGCTGTTTTGCTTGAGGTAGGATATCTCAGTAATGCGAAAGAGGAAGCCACACTGTTTGATGAAGATTTCCAAAACCGGGTAGCTCAAGGGATTGCAGATGGCATCACAGAGTATCTTGGTGTAAAATAAATCTTCAACAAATCGCTTGCCAACGTCAAGCAAGGAGGGGGACATATGAACAAGAAAATCGTAATCGCAGGTCTGCTGGCACTGTTTGCTATTGCAGGTGCAGGCTGCGCCTCCAAGGAGACAGCCGCTCCTGCTGCTCCATCTCAGGAAACAAAAACGTCTGCGGCGCAAAATAGCACACCAGAACAAACGATCCCTGATTCATCGACTCAGTCTGCTGAAAATAACGGAGCGAGTCAAACACCTGCATCCTCGTCAACCGAGCCTACAAACACCAAGACGGATACGGTAAAATCAGGAGACCGCCAAACTCAACAGATCACGGTGTACTACACCGATACACAAGAGACAGGTTTGAAGGAACAGAAAAAGGAAATTACCTACCCAAGCGAGCTGGAAAAATTCCAAAAGGCGTTTGAAGCTCTGCAAAAGAGTGGGAATTCTACTCTGATACCGTTATGGTCCGAGAAAATTTCCGTGCATAAAATCAAATTGGACAATGGAGCATTGACGTTTGATATTTCCCTGCCGGACGAGGCTCGTCTGGGTGCAGGCGGCGAGGAATTGGCTATTGACGCTTTGAAGAAAACGATGTTCCAGTTCAAGGAAGTCAAAACGCTGGATTTGCTTGTAGATGGTCAATCCCTGGAATCCTTAATGGGACATGTAGACCTGGATCATCCGATGAACCGTTAACAGATCAGACTGTATGAAAATTTCTTGGGAATTACACACTTTTCTCGTGCAATCTGTGACAGTTAATGTTAATATAGGAGTGTATTTCTCGCCTATGCAGGCAGTCATGCACAAATAGTATTCGTTTCTTTTCGGATGATTATTTAGAGTGACCGTCTTGATGCGGGCTATCCCGTATCAAGACGTTTTTTTTGGTAGGAGGTAGGATTCCGTGAATGCAGCAACCGCACGTCATATATTGGACACCATCGGTACGATGTTTCCGGATGCCCATTGTGAGTTGAACCATGACAATGCTTTTGAATTAACGATTGCTGTGTTATTGTCTGCTCAATGCTCCGATCAGATGGTGAATAAAGTAACGGCAGACCTGTTTCAAAAATACAAGACACCCGAGGATTATTTGGCTGTTCCCATTGAAGAACTGGAGCAGGATATCCGCAGAATCGGCTTGTACCGGAACAAGGCTAAGCATATTCAAAACCTGTGCCGTTTATTGATAGACCAGTACGGGGGAGAAATACCGTCTGAGCATGATGAGTTGGTCAAGCTTCCCGGTGTTGGGCGCAAGACGGCTAATGTCGTTGTGTCCACCGCTTTTAATGTACCAGCTATTGCGGTAGATACGCATGTAGAGCGTGTTTCCAAACGACTGGGCTTTGCGGGATGGGACGATTCAGTGCTAGAGGTGGAAAAAAAGCTGATGAAAAGGGTACCTAGGGACGAATGGTCCTTGACCCATCACAGGCTCATTTTTTTCGGCCGCTATCACTGCAAAGCGCAAAACCCTCAATGTCAGGTATGTCCGTTGCTCGATGTATGCAGGGAAGGCAAGAAACGTATGAAAACGTCCCTGATCAGGAAAGATAAGGAACGTAGAGCTTAAAGACCCCGCAGAGATTACGAGGGTTTAACCATTTAAGTGTAGAAAAGGATGAAGAGTATGAAATGCATTTCGGTATATACAGACAATTTTGAGGCTTTTTCCGATATTTTTGAGCAAATCGTAACATCGGAGTTTGCTGAAAACGAAGAGCGCGAGCTTGAAGGAATCACAGTTAGCCATTCTGGTGATGTACCTGAGTATTATCTGGAGCGTATGTCTCAAAAGCCGGAAGTAGTCGTAATGAAGGACAAATCCCGCGGAATTACAATTTTGCAGCATGGTCAAGTATTCGAAATTTTGCTGCCAGTGCTTGAGACGGCAACAAATTAAGTTCAATTAGCGGACATGCTTGCATGCTCCGCCGTAAGCGGCTCGGCTGGTCTAACCAGCCTCGGGGCGCATGGTGTATAACTTACAGAGGAGTTATTCTTAAATGAGCATTTATGATTATTCAGCCGTTGCAATGAACGGTAAGGAAATCTCCCTTAGTGATTTTAAAGATAAAGTGGTATTAATTGTAAATACAGCCAGCCAGTGCGGTTTTACATTTCAATATCAGGATTTGCAGCGTTTGTATGATCACTATAAGGATAGAGGTTTGGTGATTCTCGGCTTTCCGTGTAATCAGTTTGCCGATCAGGAGCCGGATTCCAATGACAGCGTGCATGCATTTTGTACCCTGAATTATGGCGTTGCGTTCCCCATGTTCCAAAAGGTGGATGTACGTGATAAGCAGGCTCACCCGTTGTTTACATATCTTTCTTCGTCGTTGCCCTTTGAGGGCTTTGATGAAACGCATTCGGTTGCCAAAATACTTATTCCTTTAATTCATGAGCGTCATCCTGAATACTTAGCTGGAGATTCGATCAAATGGAATTTTACAAAATTCCTGATTGATCGGAACGGGAAAGTGGTCAAACGCTTTGAGGCGACGACGGATCCCCTGGATATGGAAGAGGATATTGAAGCTTTGCTGTAAAGATCAGTTTTGGACAGAATGAGATGAACTTATTGGTACTATTGATAAAAAGGCGGTTTCCCAAAGTCATGTACATGACGGGGAGCGCCTTTTTTTAACATCTTTTTTAATTCAGGATTTTGCAAAATTCGATTCCAGTCGCTCCAAGGTGCAATATATAGACGAATAAAATCATTTCGATCTATATATTGCTGGTTACACGTCGCTTTGTGGATTTTTGCAAAAACCTCAACTGTGATGATTCTCACAGCGCCTAAGGAATGCTACAATAAAGCTATTTGAGGCAGTTAAGGGACAAGGAGTGGAACTATAGCTTATGATGCAAACGATTACAGGGAATGCTCGGGAAGAAATGAATACGATAGAACAGTTACGGAATTTTTTGCGCACAGCTGGGGATGAGGAAGGAGCGAAAGCCGTAGCTGACTTGCTGGAGAAGGCGGATGCAGAGGAACTGACCATTGCATTTTGCGGGCATTTTTCCGCTGGGAAATCGAGCTTGATCAACAGTCTGTGCGGCAAAACAGTGCTGCCTTCCGGGCCGGTTCCTACGAGCGCTAATGTGGTGTCCATCCGTTACGGACGTTCGAGAGCGCTAATTCATCCGGCCAAAACATCAGAAAACCCGGAGCCGGAGGTGCTGGAAACCTCTCTGTCCGAGCTGGCTGAATATTGTAAAAATGGCGGAGCTTACGAATCGGTTCAGGTATGGGAGGATGTCCCGATGTTAGCTGGCGGAGGGGTACTGCTGGATACACCCGGTGTCGATTCTACGGACCATGGCCATGCGCTGGCGACACATTCTGCTTTGCACTGGGCGGATATTGTTTTTTATGTGATGGATTATAATCATGTTCAATCGGAAAATAACTTGTCCTTTGCCAAAAGTCTGTCGGATTGGGGCAAGCCGTTATATTTGATTATTAACCAAATAGATAAGCATCGAGAGCGAGAGCTTTCATTTACACGTTATCGTAGTGAGGTGGAGGCTAGCTTTCATGCTTGGCAGGTTCATTACACGGATATACTGTTCACCTCCTTGAAAGAGCAAAACCATCCTTGGAACCAATGGAAAGAGCTGCCGTTGCTAATCAAAGCACTGTTGGAGCGAAAAACAGAGCTATTGTCGTACAGTTTGGTTTCCTCCATGCGCCATTTGGCGGATCAACATGTGGAGGCTGTACAGGCTGCGGAGGAAGAGGAACTGAACACGTTGCTGGAAGAGGCAGGCGGGGAGGAAGTCATTTCGCGTCTGGCTATGGAGCTGGAAGTTTTTCAGCAAGAGGATGAACGCTGGCAGATGCTGGCGGAGCAGGAGCATAAACGGCTGCGGCAGGAGCTGGATCATCTACTGGAGCATGTACATTTGACACCAGCAGAGCTGCGTGAGGCGGCGAGTGAATATTTGGAGAGTCGCAAGCCGGGCTTCAAGGCCGGGCTATGGTTTGCCGGAGCAAAGACGGAGCGGGAGAAGGAAAACCGTTTGGAACGACTGACTGGTATGCTGGCTGATCAGGTGGAGGGGCAGTTGCTTCCTCATGTGCGAGAGCTGCTGCGTTCCTGGGGGGATGGGCATGGTTTGTGGTCGGCTGCGATGGAGCAGGAGCTGGACGAAATTCGTCCTGTGACGGATCGGAGTCTGATTGAGCAGACGGTGAAGGAAACCGCGTTGTCGCCGGAGTATACGCTGAACTATTGCAAGGATCTGCGCAGCGCCGTTACGGCAGATTGCCGCCGCAAGGCGCTGGCGCTGGCAGATCGCATGCTGGCGCAGCT
This sequence comes from Paenibacillus sp. RC21, assembly GCF_044907935.1. NCBI lineage: Bacteria > Bacillati > Bacillota > Bacilli > Caryophanales > Paenibacillaceae > Paenibacillus > Paenibacillus sp. RC21. The sequence goes on along the minus strand of NZ_JBIYCS010000002.1, from coordinate 148,958 downwards.
AGCTGCGCAGGCCGAAGCACGCCGCGCGGCGCTTGCGTCCGCGCGCACCGAGCTGCTGGCGCAGGCGGACGCGGCAGGCCGTTATCGCGCCCGCCTAAGCGCCTCGGCTGCGCACGCCACCGTGCTGCGCAGCCTGCTTCCGCAAGCAGCCGCGCCTGACGCGTTGCCCCAGGCGGCCGCGCCAGCGCCTGCGGCGGAAACCACCGCTGCGGCTTCGGCCGCGCCAGCGGGCGCTGCGCGTACTGCCGCCGCTGGCGCACACGCCGCAGCGGCGCAGCCGCTTGCAGGCACGACGGCAGCACAGCCCGCCGCCGGAGGCCGCCGCACGCGGCTGGATGCAGCAGCGTCCCGATTGGAGGCCGCCGCTGCATTGTTGAGCCCGTACCCTGCCATGCAAGCTGCAGTACGGGATTTGCACGCCCGCGCCGCTGCGCTGGAAGGCGGGCGGTTCACGCTGGCGCTGTTCGGAGCGTTCAGCGCCGGGAAGTCCAGCTTCGCCAACGCTTTGCTGGGCGAAGCGGTGTTGCCTGTATCGCCGCATCCGACGACAGCGGCGATTAACCGGATTATGGCGCCCGCAAGCAAGGAGCGCCATGCTACCGCAGACGTCCATATGAAATCAGTGGACGCTTTGCGGGAAGACCTTAAATACTCGTTTCGGCTGTTAGGGCTGGGAGAACCGGGTGCAGAGGGATGGCAGGATACCGTACATGCGTTATCCCCCGAAGGCATTCACCCTGCCGGGCGGCCCCATTACAGCTTTTTGAAGGCTGCCGCCGCTGGATGGGAAGAAGCTGAAAGCTTGCTGGGCCAGCAGCTTCAAGTAAATCTGGAGCAATATCGGGATTTTGTTGCATCCGAGCATAAGTCATGCTTTGTGGAGCATATTGACCTTTATTATGACTGCCCTCTGACCCGTCAGGGGATCGTGCTTGTGGATACGCCTGGAGCGGATTCAGTCAATGCGCGTCACACAGGTGTGACCTTCAATTATATGAAGCATGCGGACGCTCTTGTATTTGTCACGTACTATAATCACGCGTTTACCCAAGGAGACCGTCAATTTTTGAACCAATTGGGCCGGGTGAAAGAGACGTTGGCGCTGGATCAGACCTTTTTTATCGTCAATGCAGCAGACCTCGCTTCGTCCGAAGAAGAGCTGCAATCCGTAACCCGGCATGTGCAGGAGCAACTGCAAGCGAACGGGATTCGTAAGCCGCGTATTTATCCGCTGTCTAGTATGCTGGCGCTGGAAGCAGCCGAGCAAGGAGAGGCTTCGCTGCGTGCGGCTTCAGGTTTTGATGCGTTTGAAGATGATTTTTCAGCATTTGCAGCCGAAGAGCTGGCCGGATTGTCCATTGCTTCCGCCATGCAGGAGCTGGGGCGGTTGCGAAGCCGGATAGTGCAACACGCCGCAGATGCCAGATATAGCGTGGAGGAACGCGAAGGGCGGTTGGAGCGAATAAACCATATCCGCGAGGGACTGGAGCAAACACTACTGAGCCTGTCTGATAGCAGTGGTGCAGCCGTGTTGTCTGGGGAAACCGATGAACTGCTGTTTCACGTACGTCAACGGCTGGCTTATCGGACTGGAGAGTTTATCGCGGAGGCGTTTCATCCGTCTGTCCTGCGGGAAGGTGTGGGCGATCTTCGTTCAGCATTTGCTTCCTGTGGCCGTGAGCTGATGCGCCTGATCGAACTGGAACTGTCACAAGAATTGCTGGCAACCACGCTGAGGCTGGAAAAAACGGGACAAAGCTTGGTACGCAAGGCTATACAGCGGTGTGTAGAGGACATGAACCATCAGCTGGAAGGACTGGATTGCACGGTTCCTGAACCCAGAGAATGGGCTGTTCCCGAACTGATTGAAATTTCCTTACAGGAGTCCGTCCATTGGAAAGAATATTGGGGCAGCTTTAAAAATCCAAAGCTATTTTTTGAAGGATCTGGCCGTGCGGGTCTGCAAACCAAACTGGAGCCAGTGCTGCGCGAGAGAATCGGGGAAGCTGTAGAGCAACAGCGAGAACGAATGTCCTCTTTTTACATTATGCTGGTACAGGAGGAACAAATGTGGCAGACGACTCAGCTTCGGGAGCAGATGCTGGAGACGATTCGCGGTATGGAGCATGCACTTACGGGTGGTGAGCAGCCACAGGTTTGGGAAGAGCTTGCCAGTCGGATTGTCGCCTTGGAGCAGGAAGAATCGCTAACGTAATTCTTGCCACACATTGCCTAAGTTCATTTTTTCAAATAACCTAATCAGCTGCCTAATAAGTATTCCATCCATAGATTGCGGGCTACCGTCGCTTCATGGACAAGCATATCTTTCATCAGGACACCGGGTTGCGGGACAACCCGGTGTTTTAAGCATGCTTCAAAAAGACAGCAATAACGAGTAATTAGCCATATTCAATGATAAGAAAGCGATTTAATTTGTCTAATCACCCGCCAATTGCGAACCTGCCTGAAAACGGCCAGTTATCCTCTTTGCCCCCTTGGAATGCGAATGGTAAACTTCACTAAGCCATATAACAACGTCGTGCAACTAATGGAGGGACATTGACATGGAAGTGCTCAGGCAATTGCAGGGCTTTTTTCGTGAGAGGAGACATTATCTGTTTCTTTCCATTCTATGCCTTGCGATAGCGACGGCCCTGGGACTGGTGTATCCAAACCTGCTCCAAAGGCTAATTGATAACGCTATCATCCCCGGTGACTTCGGGAAAGTCCCGGCGCTGGCTCTAACTGTGCTGGGAGTAGTGATCGTCAAAGGCTTTATGCAATTTTTACACGGTTTTTTTGGTGGACGGCTGGGTAACTATCTGGCATACCGACTCCGCAATGCTTGTTATGAAAAACTGCAATTTTTGTCCTTCAGATATTATGACACTGCCAAAACGGGGGATCTCATGTCCCGTTTGACGGGTGATCTGGAGGCGATTCGCAACTTCATCGGGTTTGGTTTTGCCCAAATCCTCAATGTGGTACTGATGGTCGTATTCGGATCTATGATGATGCTGTATATCAACTGGCAACTCACCCTCTTTACGATGATCAGCATGCCTTTGCTGCTCTTCGTCACGTTTAAGTTCGAATCACGAATTCACCCCACCTTTCAGGAAATGCGGATTGCGCTCAGCGCCTTGACGACAGCGGTGCAGGAAAATATAACAGGCGTGCGCACCGTCAAATCATTTGCCCGCGAATCATATGAGGTTGAAAAATTTTCAGTGCGAAATGAGCAATACAAAAGTAATCAAATTCAAGCTGCTTCCCTGTGGAGCCGTTTCTTCCCCGCCATGGAGCTGATTGCTTCTGTCAGTGTGGTTCTTCTGCTGGGCATGGGGGGCTATCTGGTTATTGAAAAGTCGCTGACCCTGGGTCAGCTTGTCGCCTTTTTTAGCTTAATTTGGTATATTATCGGCCCCATCTGGAACATTGGCTTCCATATCAATAACTATACCCAGTCCAAAGCTTCTGGTGAACGGGTCTTGGAGCTATTGAATCAATCGGTGGATGTCACCGATGAAGCTGATGCTCTGTCGCTCGATGCTGACGAGGTGGAGGGCCATGTCACATTTGAGCATGTCACTTTTGCTTACGGGAATAAGCTACCCGCTGTCGTTGACATCAACCTGGATGCGCCCCCGGGATCAGTCATCGGTATTTTGGGCGGAACCGGCTCAGGTAAATCCACCATTATTCAACTGCTTATGCGAGCTTACAATGTGAACGCAGGCAGCATCAAGCTGGATGGAACGGAAATACGCCATTTGAAAATCCGTGATTTACGTGCTCAAATATCTTCCGTGTTCCAGGAGACGTTCCTGTTCTCATCTTCCATCCGTAACAACATTGCTTATGGACTAAGCCATGTCAGTATGGATGACATTATACGCGTATCCAAGCTGGCTCAGGCGCATGAATTTATTACCGAGCTGCCATTGGGCTATGACACAGTTGTCGGTGAACGGGGACTGGGGCTGTCTGGTGGGCAAAAGCAACGGATTGCCATCGCACGCGCACTACTCAAAAATCCGAAAATTTTGGTGCTTGATGATGCGACCAGCGCGGTCGATATGGAGACGGAGCATGAAATCCAGACCGGTTTTCAAGAGGTTATGCGAGGACGGACGACCTTTATTATTGCTCACCGTATTTCTTCACTTCGTCATGCTGATGAAATTGTAGTGCTGGAGGAAGGGCAGATAGCCCAGCGAGGAACGCATGAACAGCTCATTGCTACTCCAGGTCCGTATCAGGATGTGTATCATATTCAATACGCTGACTACATAGCCCAGACTCCTGACGGTGCATCCGAAAGGCAGGTGAGACCATGAATGTACCCGCTGAAAAAGCCAAAACGCTTCAAAAACCAATGAATGAGCGATTTGTGTACCAGGATGATGATATCATCGACAAACCGTTTAACTGGTCCGAATTCAAACGGTTGCTCGCATACATGAAGCCTTACGCCCGGCAGATCCTGCCGATACTACTGGTCATGATGATTCTTGGTACCATCACCAAGTTGACCGTTCCCTATCTGATCAGTCTGGCCATTGACAAGGCGATTGCTCCCGTAGGGCCTGCACTGCCGAGTGTAAAATTGCTGCTGCTTATAACTGGAGCAGTGCTGTTGCTATATTTAATTCAATGGGCAGCCAGTACGTACCGCATTAAATTCACAAATATTATCGGTCAACGTGTCATTTACGATCTGCGTGAGGATCTGTTCAAGCATATTCAGAAGCTTTCCTTCAACTTTTTTGATAAAAGACCGGCTGGATCTGTATTGGTACGCGTTACGAATGACATCAACTCGCTTCAGGATCTATTTACGAATGGTGCGGTGAATGTCCTGATTGACTGTGTACAGCTCACTGGAATCATCGTCATTTTGCTGCTGATTAACTGGAAGCTTGGTCTGGCGGTCATCGTGACTGTTCCGATCATGTTTTTAATCTCTACCAAGCTGCGTGTGCGCATCCGCCGTGCCTGGCAGGAAGTACGCATGAAGAATTCCCGTATCAACTCTCATCTGAATGAATCCATTCAGGGTATCCGTGTGACGCAGGCGTACACGCAGGAGCAGGAAAACATGGCTTATTTCGATAACATGAACAGCTCCAGCAAACGATCTTGGGATAAAGCATCGGCCATGAATCAGATCTTCGGCCCGCTCATTGATATTACCGGAGGCTTGGGTACGCTTGTGCTGTTCTGGTTCGGGGCACATCTGATTCAGACGGATCAGCTTACGGTAGGTCTGCTGGTTGCGTTTGCCAACTATGTGGGGAACTTTTGGGACCCGATTAATCGACTGGGCCAAATGTACAACCAGTTGCTGGTTGCGATGGCTTCGTCTGAAAGAATTTTTGAGTTTATGGATGAACAGCCGAATATTGCGAATAAGCCGGGAGCCAAAGACCTACCGTCCATTCGCGGCGATATCCATTTTGAAGAAGTTGTTTTTGAATATGAAAAGGGACGTCAGGCGCTTAAAGGCATTAATCTCTCTGTCGAGGCGGGTCAGTCCATTGCGCTTGTCGGGCATACCGGATCTGGTAAAAGCACAATCATTAACCTGCTCAGCCGGTTTTATGACATTACATCAGGGCGACTTATGATTGACGGCCATGATGTGCGTGATGTAACGGTGGAGAGCTTGCGTAGCCAAATTAGCATCGTACTTCAGGATACATTTATTTTTTCAGGTACGATTCGCGATAATATTCGATTCGGTCGACTGGATGCAACGGATGAGGAAATTGAAGCGGCTGCGAAGGCAGTCAATGCTCATGAATTCATCGTTCATTTGCCGGGCGGCTATGAAACAGAGGTAGAGGAGCGGGGCGGTATGCTGTCCATGGGCCAGCGCCAGCTGCTATCTTTTGCCCGCGCTTTACTGGCTAATCCACGAATTCTCATATTGGATGAAGCCACAGCCAGTATAGATACGGAAACAGAACTGAAAATTCAGGAGGCTCTTCAGGTGCTGCTGGAAGGCAGAACCTCCTTCATGGTTGCTCATCGTTTGTCCACCATTCGGAATGCCGATCATATCGTCGTGCTGGATCATGGGCAGATCCAAGAAAGTGGGAATCATGAACAATTGATGAAAAAACATGGAATTTATCGGGGGCTGGTGGAAGCACAGTTCAGATTTTTGTAAAAAAAAGATCAAAAAATCGCGATTTTTGTAAATTTAAATGCGGAGCGCTATTGCATTCTTGGAGCTAAACCCTGAAAATAAAGATGAAAAGAGATCAGAGCAATATCTTCAGAGGGGGAAGAGTTCAAGATGTGGGGTGCTCCTTTTTCTGCTGGGGCTAAAAAGATGCTGCTGCTGGGTAGCGGCGAATTGGGAAAAGAAGTCATTATTGAAGCTCAGCGGCTTGGCGTGGAATGTATTGCTGTAGACCGCTATGAACTGGCTCCAGCAATGCAGGTGGCTCATCGTTCTTATTGTTTGGATATGCAGGATGCTGAGGCATTGAAGGCACTGATTCGCAAGGAAAAGCCCGACATAATTGTACCTGAAATCGAAGCTATTGCTACGGGTGCTTTGGAAGAATTGGAGCAAGAGGGATTTTACGTAGTTCCAACGGCCCGGGCCGCCCGTCTTACGATGGACCGGGAGGGCATTCGCAGGCTTGCTGCCGAGAAGTTGCAACTTCCGACCGCCGCCTACCGCTTTGCAGATCATTTTGAGCAGTTGCGGTCAGCGGTTCATGAGCTGGGCACGCCATGCGTGGTCAAGCCCTTGATGAGTTCGTCGGGTAAAGGGCAGTCTGTATGCCGGACACCCGAGGAAGCGGAATCCTGCTGGAATACGGCGTTGGAAGGCGCACGTGCCAAAACAACACGTGTCATTGTTGAAGCTTTTGTTCCGTTTGAAAGTGAAATTACGTTATTGACTGTCAGATCGGTATCGGGTACGACTTTTTGCCCACCGATTGGCCACATTCAAAAGGATGGGGATTATGTCGAATCTTGGCAACCTCATGGCATGACGGACAAGCAACTTTCGGACGCGGAGGACATTGCCCGTACGATTACGGATGAACTGGGTGGTTACGGATTGTTTGGCGTAGAGCTGTTTTTAACGGCTGATGGCGTCGTATTCAGTGAAGTATCCCCCCGTCCGCATGATACGGGAATGGTAACGATGATTACGCAGGATTTGTCGGAATTTGCGCTTCACGTACGGGCCATTCTCGGATTCCCGATACTGTCGGTTACACTGCTAACCCCTGGGGCTTCGGCTACCTTGAAGGCAAAACAAGCTACGCGGGATTTTGTAATCGGTGGTCTGTATGATGCATTATTGCTACCCCGGACACAGGTGCGAGTGTTCGGGAAGCCTGAAACCAAGCCGGGACGCCGGATGGCTGTAGCGCTTAGCGCTGCGGGAGATGTGGAAACAGCACGGAAGACGGCCAAAGAAGCTGCCAATATGCTGAAAGTGGAGGTAAATCATGTCTAACAATGTGATGTTTCCAGTACTGACAATTCGTTCCGTAGAGCTTGGCGATTGCGAAGCCGTAACAGGACTGCTAAGAGAAGTCGGATATCCGATGACTTGTGGTGTGATGAAAGAAGTTATGGGAACTACGCAGGAGGACTGCCAAGCAAATATGATGGTCGCAGAAATGGATGGTCGTGTTGTCGGCGTAATCGGCATGCATACGGCTCAAAGCCTGGCTTATCCTGATCCTGCCGTACAAATCACCATGCTGGTCGTGAGCAAGGAGTATCGCGGCGAGGGCATCGGCAAGCGCTTGGTGGCCTGCGGTGAGGAGTGGGGACGTGCACAAGGAAGCTTTCATTTGTTCATTACCGGAGCGAATAACCGCATCAAACAAATAGAGGCCCAAGCTTTCTACAACCGAATCGGCTTTGAAAAGCAAGGCTACCGTTTTAGCAAAAAGCTTAAATAACAGCCCTGTACAAGCCCGGATTATATTCAGAGCCTCATTACCATAGATCAGTCCCGTTTAGGCCATTGCCGAGCGGGGCTATTTTTTTTCCAACTTTTATACCATTGATCCTGCTATGAAACATGTTATACTGCTAGAGTAAAGATTACAAAGTTGTAACCAGGCAGGTTCACAACAAGGCACTATACAACAAGGAGATGACGAAATGAAGAATATGTTGAAAAAAACACTGGTGATGGGAAGTTTAACCGCTATGTTATCCGCAGGATTCATCGTTCCGGCATCAGCTTCACCAGCTGACGATTTGTCTGCCCAATTACAACAATGGTTCAAGGATAACGGATTTACGGTGAATACCTCTAATGGAACGACTACGATTACGAAGACCGTAATTCAGGATTTGTCCGGACAGGATCAAGCGAAAACAAAGACGACGAATCCTTCTTCCGACAAGCAAGTGGCAAAGCCGGCTAACCAAAAAGGTTCACAGCCTGCTACCAACAAACAGTCGAAAGCTCAAAATACGAATTCAGGAGCAGGTCAGTCCGCCGGTTCGGATGCACAGCTCAGTAAGTCTCAATTTGCAGCAGAAGTAGTAAAACTGGTGAATAACGAGCGTAGCCAAAAAGGTTTGAGCCCACTCGCTTCTAACGCGAAGCTTACCGAAGTAGCTTTGGCCAAGGCGAAGGATATGAGTACAAATAATTACTTTTCCCATACATCACCGACTTACGGCTCACCATTTGATATGATGAAGAAATTCGGCGTAACTTATACGTATGCGGGTGAAAATATTGCGATGGGACAACAAACGCCGCAAGAAGTTATGAAAGCCTGGATGAACAGTCAGGGACACCGTGAAAATATTTTGAAGGCAGAATATACACAAATCGGTGTAGCTTACTATAATGGATACTGGGTACAGGAATTTACACGTAACTAAAAGTCGATCATAAAAAAGCGTTTCAAACGTCATTATGTTATGACATTATACTGACAACCTAACGCTAAATTCAAGGCCTGCTGACACGTTCAGCGGGCTTTTTATGCTGTTTGCCCCTCTACGGGTGTGCTTATCTATCACTTTTACTTATATGCAAGAACAGGCATAAGTACGGCAAGTATAGTATGATAACACAAAGCTATATTGATAACTAATAACTTATGGGAAAGTCAGGTGAACGAATGAGCTACGAAATTGTGCATGAAGGTGCTTTTGCTATGCTCAAGGTACAGATGAACCCCGGAGAAACGATTAAAGCGGAGATGGGAGCTATGGTTTCCATGTCTTCCAGCGTGGATATAAAGGGGACTGTGGATGGTGGATTGTTGCGCGGTTTAGGCCGGATGCTGAGCGGGGAGAAATTCTTTTTTCAGGAGCTGAGAGCATCTCGAGGGCCAGCTGAAGTGCTGCTTGCTCCGGCAAGTATAGGCGATGTACAAGCAGTAGAATTGGACGGTACGTATAGACTTTTGGTGCAAAAGGATGGCTTCTTGGCGTGTACGGAGGGCATTGAGGTCAGCACTAAAATGCAGAATCTGATGAAAGGATTGTTCTCGGGCGAAGGTTTTTTTATCGTTGAAATCAGCGGTCGCGGAACAGTGTTTTTATCCTCTTACGGAGCCATTCATCCGATTTATGTTGCACCCGGAGAGGAGCGTATTATTGATAACGCTCATCTGGTGGCATGGCCGGACTATATGGATTACAAAATTGAAAAAGCGTCCAAAGGCTGGTTGTCCAGTGTAACGAGCGGAGAAGCACTTGTATGCCGTTTTCGCGGCGAGGGGACGGTATTGATCCAAACCAGAAATCCGGGCAGCTTCGGACAATGGATCAAAAGCTTTATACCCGATAGCAAGTGAGGTTTTCATCTATGCAGAGGTAAAGGATGAGCTGTACGAACCAAAAAGTCGTAATAAAAAGGATGGCGATATGCCATCCTTTTTAGCATACTTCAGCATTTTGCATCATTCGATTCCCAACGCTCGAAAGTACAATAGATAGACGAACTAAACCGTTTCGATCTCTATCTTGCTGATTTGAAATCGCTCTTGGGATTTATGCAAAATGCTATGTATGCTTCATAACACTCAGAACGGTTTATTTGCAAAATGATATGAGAAGCTTTATGTTTATTTCACCAAGTTATCAGGAGGGAACACGAGTGAATTCATCAAAATGGATCTGGCGGTCTGTCGGTTCCGTGTCCATCGCCGCCACACTGCTATTATTGTACGGATTTATTACCGCAGTACGAAGCATTACGGCTCCAGAGCCGCTCGTTAGCACCAAACCTGTAAATTCGGGTTCATCGCAGATACAAAATGCGCCATCCGCTGCAACTCAGACGGGGGAGTTTCGGGTAGCTGCCATTGGAGATTCGCTGGCGAAAGGAACTGGCGATGACTCAGGCAGCGGTTTTGTACGACGGTCGGTGACCTTGTTAAATGATCAGGAAGGCCATAAGGCTCAGCTCATTAACAATCTGGGCATTAACGGGCTGACGACTCAGGGACTTTTGACCAAACTGGATGAGCCTGGCGTGGCCTATGTGTTGAAAAAGGCCAATGTTATTATTGTGTCCATTGGCGGAAATGATTTGTTTCAGGGGGCACAAGCTGCCCAAACCGGCAAAGAGCCACCTACGCTTAATGGCTTGCGCAAGGCTCTGCCTGATGCAGCCAAGCGTTTGCAAAAAGTGCTGATAAAAGTCGGAAAAATCAATCCGAAGGCTAAAATTATATACGTTGGACTATATAATCCATTCAGTGACCTGCCGGAAATGAAAATTCCGGGAAATCTCGTCGTGACGGAATGGAATCTGGCTGCTATGGCGATTACCAATCAAAACAGTAATATGACGCTGATTCCAACCTTCGATTTATTTCAGCAAAATTTGCCGGTTTATTTATCCTCCGATCATTTTCATCCTAACGGACAGGGCTATCAGGCAATTGCTGAGCGTATCGCTCAAGGGTTTGCGGTAGCAGCAGCGACTAAGGAAGGCGACAATACGGAGGATGGACAAAAGTCCACGAGCAGCCAACCTGCTGATGTGAAGAAGGGAGGGAACAAGTGATGGGTATCCAATCTGCTGACAAGACCGAGACCGATGTAGCAAGGACTTCGACAACCACAGATGGAGCATCCGGCTATCATTCCGACAATCAGTTCGGCAGTGCAGACGGAAGCAGAAGCAACAACGAAACCGTTCTCTCTGTTCAGCACGTCAAAAAGCGTATCGGACGAAAAATGATCATTCACGATGTAACATTCGATGTGCGTGCGGGCGAAATTTTTGGCTTTCTTGGTCCCAATGGAGCTGGAAAAACAACGACCATCCGGATGCTGGTCGATCTGATCAAGCCTACCGAGGGCACCATTACCGTATGTGGTCATAATGTAAACCGTGATCCAGAGCAGGCATTGCAGCATATCGGTTCTATTGTGGAAAATCCGGAGGTATACAGCTATCTGACAGGGTGGGAAAATCTGGAGCATTTTGCCCGGATGCAGCCGGGTGTGGATGAACAGCGTATTCGTGAAGTGGTGGAGCTGGTGCGGCTGGATCGCCGTATTCATGATAAAGTAAGTACGTATTCTCTCGGGATGCGCCAGCGTCTCGGTATTGCCCAGGCCTTGCTTGGCAAACCCAAGCTGCTTATTCTGGATGAACCAACGAACGGGCTGGACCCCAAAGGGATCAAGGAAATGAGAGCTTTTATCCGTCTGTTAGCGGCAGAGGGTATGGCTGTATTTGTTTCCAGTCATTTGCTTAGTGAAATCCAGTTGCTGTGTGATCGTGTCGCTATTATCAGTCGAGGACGGGTGCTTGCTGTTGGCGGTGTGAGGGAATTGGTTGAAACGCATTCGCGTATGGCCGTATGGCAACTGGAGCCCCATGATCAGGGTCTTGCCCAGTTGGAAGGCTCTCCGCATGTACAAATCATTACGAACGCCGATGAACTGATTGATGACAGCATTGTTGCAGGCAGCGGAGCGGATGCTATTTTTACAGAAATGGACGAAGAGCATATCGCGGAGCTGGTCGTACAAATGACGGCTTCCGGCATTTCCGTTAAAGGTGTAACCAAAATCAACCCTACACTGGAGCAGCTATTCCTGAAAATGACGGAAGGTGAGATTCTTGAATAACATTTTACCGCTCGTACAAAATGAAACACTCAAAATCATCAAGAAGAAACGATTTTATGTCATTTTACTTGTTTTGCTTGTGCTTGTGCCGATTTTTACGTACGCTCAGATGAAGGTGGCGGAAAATAACCGCGAAAAATTCGGCAATGACTGGCGGCTGGAGTTGCGTCAGGCCATTACGGATAACCAAAATTCGCTGGGCAGCGACCGGGTTCCGGAGGAATGGAAGACCTACAGGCGAGTATTTGTTCAACAAATGCAATATTATCTGGAAAATGACGTGAACCCGAATGAACCAAGTGGTGTAACCTTTACCAGAGAGTTTATGGACAATTCCATTAATTTGTTCGTTCCATTGCTCATTATGGCGATTGCCTCCGATCTGGTTTCAGGAGAACGGACGACGGGTACGATAAAAATGCTGCTGACTCGTCCTGTCAGGCGGTGGAAGGTGCTGCTGAGCAAGCTGCTAACGCTGTATATGTTCGTTTCGCTCATCATTTTGGCTGTGTTTGTGATCAGTTATCTTATATCGGGACTGTTTTTTGGTTTTAAAGGCTTTAACGTTCCGGTATTTACGGGCTTCCAAATTGTTGGCTCCACGGTGGATGTGTCAGCGGTACATGCGATCCCGCAATGGCACTATCTGATGCTGCAAGCCGGGTTGATCTGGTTCGTCAGCCTCGTGGTGGCTTCGCTTGCCTTTATGGTTTCGGTGCTGGTACGTAGTACGGCGGCAAGCATTGTGGTGATGATGGCTGCGCTCATTTCGGGCACAATTTTAACGAACATGGCCTCATCCTGGCAGAGCGCCAAATATTTATTTATGGTTAACCTCGAATTGACCGATTATTTATCAGGAAGCCCCGCCCCGATTGAGGGGATGACCTTGCCGTTTTCTTTAGCTGTATTGGGCATTTGGGGGGCTGCGGCGCTGATTGTTTCATTCGCCGTCTTTACGAAACGGGATATATTGAATTAAAATGGACAAGGTAAAAGAAAACATCTGTTTGCATTTTTGGTGAAAATCATCAAGAATAAGGCAAAACACGGTTACGATTAGACAAAGGGGGAGCATGAATGGTCGACAAAATCGACTTGTCTGCGGGAGCGACCGGCACTCAGAACGGAGCTTCGGAATATGGCGTGGACGACATTCAAGTGCTCGAAGGGCTTGTGGCAGTTCGCAAACGGCCGGGCATGTATATTGGGAGCACCAGTTCTTCGGGACTACATCATTTGGTATGGGAAATTGTGGACAACGCGGTGGATGAGCATCTTGCCAAGTTTTGCTCCCGCATTGACATTGCAATGCATAAGGACGGTTCCGTTACAGTTACAGACAACGGACGTGGTATTCCTACGGGAATGCACAAAACGGGAATTCCTACACCGCAGGTAGTATTTACCATTTTGCACGCCGGAGGTAAGTTCGGCGGTTCGGGATATAAAAAGTCCGGGGGTCTACACGGTGTGGGCGCGTCCGTAACGAACGCTCTTTCGGAATGGCTTGAAGTGGAAATTTACCGGGACGGCAAGATTCACCGTCAGCGGTTTGAATATTGGCAGGACAAGAAGGGCGTGGAGCATGTTGGGGAACCGACCACAGGCCTTGAAGTGCTGGGCAATACCAACAAGACGGGCACCAAAATTACTTTTAAACCGGATATTCGCGTATTCCAGGCAGGCATTCATTTCAACTACGATACGCTGGCCGAACGGCTTCAGGAAATTGCTTTTCTGAACTCGGGTCTTCGTATCCAACTTAAAGATGAACGCAGCGGGAAGTCGGATGAGTATTTTTATGAGGGCGGAGCAAGTCAGTTTGTCGCTTTTCTGAATGAAGGCAAGGACGTGCTGCATGACGTCATTCACTTCAACGCGGAGAAGGAAGACGTTGAGGTGGAAATTGCCATTCAGTACAACGCAGGTTATACCGAAACGATTGCTTCGTTTGTCAACTCCATTCCGACACGCGGCGGGGGTACGCATGAAACGGGCTTCAAAACCGCTTACACCCGTGTCATGAACGACTATGCGCGACGCACGGTAATGCTGAAGGAAAAGGATAAGAATCTGGAAGGCAATGATTTACGTGAGGGAATGATGGCCGTAATCAGTGTCAAGATGGCCGAGGTTGAATTCGTCGGTCAGACGAAGGATCAGCTGGGTAGCGCTTCCGCACGCAGTACGGTGGATGCAATTGTATCGGAGCAGATGCAGCGTTTTCTGGAGGAAAATCCGCAGGTCGCGCAAACGTTAATCAAAAAGGCAGTTCAGGCGTCCAGAGCGCGTGAAGCAGCACGTAAGGCTCGTGACGAAATGCGTTCCGGCAAGAAACGCAGTGAAAGCTCTAATCTGAATGGCAAGCTATCGCCTGCGCAGTCCAAGGATTTTACACGAAACGAGCTGTTTATCGTGGAAGGTGATTCGGCTGGAGGATCGGCGAAGCAGGGACGGGATTCCAAAATTCAGGCTATTTTGCCATTGAAGGGCAAGCCGATGAACCCGGAGAAATCCAAGCTGGCGGATGTTATGAAAAATGATGAGTACCGCGCGATTACAGCAGCAATCGGGGCAGGGGTAGGAACAGAATTTACGCTGGAAGACAGCAATTATTCCAAAATCATCATTATGACGGATGCGGATACAGACGGCGCGCACATTCAAGTGTTGCTGCTGACGTTCTTTTATCGGTATATGAAAGAGCTGATTGATGCGGGACGCATATTTATTGCTCAACCGCCATTGTATAAAATAACCCGTAAGTCAGGTAAGCTCGAAACGGTACGTTATGCCTGGACTGACGAGCAGCTTGACAATTACTTAAAGGAGTTTGGACGGAATTTTGAGCTTCAACGCTATAAAGGACTCGGGGAGATGAACCCTGATCAGTTATGGGAAACAACGATGAATCCCGAGTCACGTACCTTGCTGCGCGTCCAGATTGAGGATGCAGCCAAGGCTGAACGCCGTGTGTCCACGTTGATGGGCGACAAGGTTGATCCGCGCAAGCGCTGGATTGTGGAAAACGTAGATTTTACGGAGTATGTAGAGTAGTGCTATCAAATGAGGTGTATACATGAGCTTATCGGAGCAATTTTTGCCAGCTTTTCTGGAGGAAGTGGTCGGTGACCGCTTCGGCCGATATTCCAAATATATTATTCAGGATCGGGCAATACCCGATGTGCGGGATGGGTTAAAGCCAGTACAGCGCCGGATTCTGTACTCCATGTACGATTCCGGCAACACACCGGATAAGGCTTATCGGAAATCTGCCAAAACCGTCGGGGATGTGATGGGTAATTATCACCCCCACGGTGACTCGTCGATTTACGATGGTATGGTGCGGATGGCGCAGCCTTGGAAAATGAGTCACGTACTGGTGGACGGTCACGGCAACTGGGGTTCCCAGGACGATGACCCGGCAGCCGCTATGCGGTACACGGAGGCACGTCTGTCTCCTATCGCGATGGAAATGCTGCGTGATATCGAAAAACGCACGGTTATGTTCAAGGATAACTTTGATAACTCGGCAAAGGAGCCGGTTGTGCTACCTTCCCGCTATCCGAATCTGCTAGTAAACGGCTCCAGCGGAATTTCGGCCGGATTTGCGACTGAAATTCCGACGCACAGCTTACGCGAGGTCATTGACGCCAGCATTGCTGTGATGGAAAAGCCGGATATTGAGCTGGAAGAGATTATGACCTTTATTAAAGGTCCTGATTTCCCGACTGGCGGACTAATTATGGGTGGCGAAGGCATTAAAGACGCTTATCGCACAGGTAAAGGGCGTATTTATATCCGTTCCAAAACGGAAATTCAGTCTTTGCGCGGAGGTAAGCAGCAACTGGTCATTACGGAGATTCCATACCAGATTGTTAAATCAAGGCTCGTAACCGCCATGGAGAATATCCGTCTGGAGAAAAAAGTGGAAGGGATTGCCGAGGTTCGTGACGAGAGTGGTCGGAACGGTCTGCGAATTGTGGTGGAACTGAAGAAGGAAGCCGATGCGGAAGGGATTTTGGCCTATTTGCTGAAAAAAACCGACCTTCAGGTGGCATACAACTTCAACATGGTAGCCATTGTGAACAAAGCGCCGCATCAGCTTGGATTGAAGTCCATTTTGGAAGCATATATCGCCCATCAACGTGAAGTTGTCACACACCGTATCCAGTTTGAGCTGGAAAAGGCGGAGGATCGCGCCCATGTGCTGGAAGGTTTGGTCAAGGCGCTGAACATTCTGGATGAGGTCATTGCGGCCATTAAAGCTTCCAAAAACCGCCAGGACGCGCAAAATAATTTGCAATGGATGTTTGGCTTTAGCGAACGTCAGGCCGATTCTATTTTGACCTTGCAGCTGTACCGTCTCACGAATTTGGAAATTACTACGCTGGAAAAGGAATTAAGTGAAATCCAGAAAAAAATTACACAGTACCGTTCTATTTTGGAAAGTGATCGCAAGCTGATCAGTTTGATTCGCAAGGAACTGCTGGAAATTCGTGAAAAGTACGGCATTGATCGCCGTTCGGACATACAGGGTGAGGTTGAAGAGATTAAAGTAAATCTGGAAGTCATGGTTGGGGCAGAGGATGTATTGCTGACTCTTTCCAAAGACGGCTATGTGAAGCGTACAGGTATGCTGTCCTTCACCCGTTCCGGTGGGGCGCGCTCAGCTTCTGGCGTTAAGGAAGGAGATTATGTCACTCAGTTGCTTGATGTCAACACACTTGATGTGTTGCTCGTCTTCACTCAGCGCGGACAATATTTCTTATTGCCTGTGCATCAGGTGCCAGAGTATAAGTGGAAAGAGCCAGGAACTCCGATTGTTAACGTCATTCCTCTAACCAAGGATGATCGGATCGTGAGTGTCATTCCTATCAAAAACATGGAGGAAATCGGCAAAAGTCTGGTGTTTGTAACGAAGAAGGGTCAAGTGAAGCGAACAGAGCTGAAAGACTATGCTACGAAACGTTCCAGTGCCGTAGCAGCCTGCAAGGTAGCAGGGGATGATGAAGTATTATCGGTAACGCTAAGCGATGGCACCCGGGATATTATGTTGATTACCCGTGCTGGGATGAGCATACGCTTCAAGGAGCAAGAGGTTAATGCGATGGGTCGCGTCTCGGCTGGTGTCAAAGGTATACAGCTGGCGGAAGGCGATGAAATTGTTGCAGCGCTGTGGGTGGAAGAGGATGAAGGAGAAGTGCTGGTGCTGACCGAATCCGGTTATGGTAAGCGTACGCTTCTGCTGGATTATCCTGCTCAGGGACGAGGCGGTAAAGGAATCACCACCTTCGAATTCAAGGAAGGCAAACGGGTACGTTCGAACGGAACTCGGATTGTGGCTGCCTTCTATTGCCGTGAAGCTATTCAATTGTTTGCGATCACTGCAGATGGACAGACGATGTCCTTCCTTTCGGAAAAAGCTCCTTTGACCGACCGCAAGGATACAGGCAAGCTGCTGGCTCCTGTGGAGAAGAAGGACGAAATTGTGAATGTGCTGCCGCGTAGTGAGCCGCAGGCTTCCCAGTCCATAGAATAACAGGAAAGTCAAGCGCTTTTTAGCTCGAAAAAGAGAGGTCTTCTCGTGCCATTCCGGCACGAATGAGGACCTTTTTGCCGTCATGCTGTCGAACCTTGACCAGCCTCCAAAACCGAAGTGAGACTTCCTTCCCCTTTTCAATTGATGCTCCAAAAACGGCAGGAAACCGGGGCTGAATGGCGAAAATTTAATGTGATGAAATACAATCCGGACGGTGGCCCATACGGTAACTTTGATGCTTTTACTGACCCTGTTATTCAAAGGAGTGAGGCAAAATGCAAACGACCGAATTTGCGAAAATCTGGTCCAGAATGGCTAAGGATTACAAGGTTCATATGGAGCAGCAGTTGGCTCCATCATTGACTGAGGCCCAGCTTACGGTGCTGGAGGTTCTGAACGAATACGGCCGCATGAAACCGTCTCAACTGATCCCGTATCTCGCAACCACACCTGCGGCGGTTACGATGCTGCTAGACCGGATGGAGCGGAATCGCCTGGTCACCCGCTTTAGAGACGTAAAGGATCGCAGAATCGTATGGATTGTCATTTCGGATCAAGGAAGAGAAGAAGCGGAACGGGGATTGCAAATAAGGGATGATTTTCTGGGCTCTGCACTAAACCGCATTTCGCAGCATAATCAAAATCTGCTGGTTTATTTGTTAGGTAAAATCACCACAAAAACGAAAACTTCTGCATCGGCAAACGAGGCAAAGGGAGTAAAGGAACAAATAGAGCGAGCGGAGTAAGCATCTCCTCTTTCATATTCTAAATAAAAATGCGCGGATAATGCTGCCCAAAAGGGCCACACATGTCCGCGTTTTTTGTGCTGAAAAAACACATACTGTAGCTGTTGTCACCTTTTTAAATGACTTGTTGTATCCTGCAAGTTTCAGCTGCCCTTTTCAATACCTAATATCTGTTACAGGGGTTAATGTTGACATTTACATATAACATGATAAAATTAGTTATACATAAATAACATTTCGTATGCGAATAGTTGCTTGATTATGTATATGGAATGTGAATTGGGTAATGGGAAGAAGGATGGCTCAGTGAGTGACAGAGAGGAAGACAAACTTGAGGTGTACCGGATTATTCAGTCGATAAGGGAGGTTAACAAAACGATATTTTATGCCTTCTGGAATGAGGAGCAGCATTTGGATCTGACAGCCGTTCAGCATATGGCTTTGGCGATTCTGAATAAACGACCCAATATCGGGTTAACTGAGCTGGCAGACATAGCCCATATGGGGTGTAGCTCCATGAGCGGGGTGGTTGACCGCTTGACCAAGGCAGGATATATCGCTCGTGGACGGCATGAGCATGATCGCAGATCCTTAGTGCTGACGCTTACGCCGGAAGGAAAAGACATCATGCAAAAAGTAGACGCCATGTGGATGGAGCGCGTCTTGCCCATTCTGGACATCCCGAAGGAGCATCTGGACATGGTCCTGGATATCCATAAACAAATGATAATGAAATTGACACCGAAGGGAATGAATCAACTTGAGCAGTCCTCAAATGACACTACCAGGTAATGTACGCAGAGCACCCATTGTGGCCGCTCTGTTGATTGGCGCGTTTGTTGCGATTTTAAACCAGACGTTGATAAGTGTGGCTTTACCGAAAATGATGAATGATCTGAATGTAGATACCAATGTGGCTCAGTGGCTTAGTACGGGCTTTATGCTCGTGAACGGGGTATTGATCCCGGTGACCGCATTTTTGATTGCGCGTTTTTCCACTCGTAAATTGTTTATTAGTGCAATGATTATCTTTTCAATCGGCACGCTGTTGTGCGCTATTGCGCCGAGTTTTAGCATATTGCTGATCGGACGTCTCATTCAGGCCGCGGGTGCGGGGATTATGATGCCTTTAATGATGGTCGTTATCTTGAACATCTACCCAATTGAGCGTCGTGGCCGCGCAATGGGAACACTGGGGATTGCGATGGGTTTTGCTCCAGCCATTGGACCAACCTTATCCGGTTATATAGTCCAGCATTACGACTGGCGGGTACTGTTCTGGATCATCCTGCCGATTTCAGTGATTTCGATTGCGATCGGATTTATTTTTCTGAAAAATGTAACGGAGCAGTCCAAGCCTAAGTTGGACATTCCCGGCATCATTTTGTCTACGCTTGGTTTCGGTGGTCTGTTATATGGCTTTAGTGATGCAGGAACATCGGGCTGGGGAAGTATTCCGGTCCTGTCTACGCTTATTGTTGGGACGATCGCGCTGATTCTGTTTATTGTTCGCCAGCTGAAGGTTGATGAACCTATGCTGGAGTTCCGTATCTTCAAATATGATGTGTATAGCTTGACGACAATCATTAATGTCATTGTGACGATGGCTTTGTACGCCGGTATGATATTACTGCCGATTTATTTGCAAAATATTCGCGGCTTTTCACCGATTGAGTCCGGTATGCTGATGTTGCCGGGGGCAATTCTGATGGGGTTCATGTCTCCTGTAACCGGGGCTATTTTTGACCGGATCGGAGCGCGCTGGTTGTCTGTGATTGGATTGTTGATCATGGCTGTGACCACTTGGGAGTTCACACGCTTGACCGAAACAACGACCTATATGACACTGCTGGCTAATTATACGGTTCGGATGTTCGGGATGTCATTGCTGATGATGCCGATCCAAACGGCCGGGTTGAACCAGCTTCCACAACGATTGAATGCGCATGGTACGGCAATGAGTAATACACTGCGTATGATTTCCGGTTCAATCGGGACGGCAATTCTGGTGACGGTGATGTCGACTCAAAGCAGCAACCGTCTGACGAATATTGTTGCATCTGAGGGATTATCTGTTACAGATAAAGCAGAGATGCTGGCAGCAGGCAATCAGGCTACGATTTACGGTATCAACTCAGCCTTTATCATTGCGACGCTGTTGAGTGTGACGGCCCTGATTTTGGCGTTTTTCATCAAGAATACGAATGCTCAAAACGCTCGGCCCCGTCAGCAGTTGGTGAACAGTAAGAAAGGGCAGTCTGTGGTCTCCTCGTCATAAGGGACGGGAGGACTTTCAGATTTTTAACAAAAAAAAGCCCGTAATGCATGTTTGTTTGATTACATGCGTTACGGGTTCTTTTTGTATATGCCTGCTCAATTCTCAGCTTCGATCATGCTTTCATAAAGCGATTTAGGCCACTCACTCCATGGGAATTGGGCTGGAGGGAACGAGTGGAAGCTCATGTTCTCCTTGCTAACCGGATGCGGTGCTCCGGCAAGCAGGGACCAGAGCGCCAATTGTTGACCTGGGCGGCTCAGGCTGCCACCGTATTTTTGATCCCCGTATAGAGGACAGCTGATAGCCTGCATTTGTACACGAATCTGATGCGAGCGTCCGGTGTGTAGCTCAATTTGTACAAGACTGAGCCCATCTGCTTGTCCAAGCACGCGGTACTCCAAAATAGCCTCCTTGGAGCCAGCTGTGCCGGGACGAACCACCTGAACAGTGTTAGTGCGGCTGTCCTTTAGCAGGTGATGGGTCAGACGGCCTTGTAAGGCCGTGGGGACACCGTTTAGAACCGCTACATACATCTTGCGGAAACTACGACCTCGAACCGACTCAGACAGCCGGGAAGCAGCTTTGGACGTCTTGGCAAAGATCATGGCACCGCCTACAGGCCGATCCAGTCTGTGAACCAGTCCTAAAAAGACATTACCAGGCTTATCGTGTCTGATTTTGAGGTCTTCCTTGAGTAAAGACAGCAGATCAGGATCACCGCTGGCGTCCTCTTGGGTCGGAACGTTGACAGGCTTTACAACAGCCAGAACATGGTTGTCCTCATATAGAACAGGGATATTCGGCTGGGCATGCCCGTGCTGGGTAAGTTCATCTGGAGTCATAGGGGGAATTAAGCCTCCCAGCGTCCGAGAATACCACAAGGCAGATTCAGCCCCGAGCGGGTAATCGGCAATCCGATTTCACCAGCGCTGATTTGACCGCCGTACTTTTGTTGCATCGTCATACTCAGCATGTTGCGCAGTACGGTAGGCGAAATCCCTGTGGTATAGGAGTTAATTAGCATGAACAATGGTTGATCGGAAATGATGCTCATGCAGGATTCCAGAAACGGATACAGGCTTTCTTCCAGCTTCCACGTTTCACCGTTTGGTCCGCGCCCGTAGGAAGGAGGGTCCATAATGATCGCATCATATCGGTTTCCCCGGCGTTGTTCACGTTGCACGAATTTGAACACATCGTCCGTAATGAAGCGTACCGGACGGTCGGCCAAGCCGGACAATTGCACGTTCTCCTTCGCCCACTGTACCATGCCCTTGGCGGCGTCCACGTGAACTACACTGGCCCCGGCATACGCAGCGGCAGTAGTGGCTCCCCCAGTGTAGGCGAACAGGTTCAGTACCGAAATCGGTCTGCCAGCGCCTTTAATTTTATCCATCATCCAGCTCCAGTTCGCTGCTTGCTCCGGAAAAAGACCAGTATGCTTGAAGCTGGTCGGTTTAATGTGGAATTTAAGCGGCCCGTAGCTGATCGTCCAACGCTCGGGAGTAGGCTTTTTCATATCCCAGCTACCGCCCCCAGAGGAACTGCGGTGGTAATGTCCATGAACATCGCGCCACTCGGCTGTTTCCTGGGACAACGGCCATATAATTTGCGGATCAGGCCGCCGCAGGACAATATCGCCCCAACGCTCCAGCTTTTCACCGCCGCCTGTATCTACTACTTCATAATCTTTCCATTCTTGTGCTACATACATGTACAATCCATCCTTCAGCAGTCAATTCAGGATTCCGGCAGTCCTCTGCGCAAAAATCCCCATATGGAGTCTATTGTACAACAAACCTTAGCAACAATCGAATGATTCCATGGAGACGTTGGCATTGAGCGTTATAGATCCTAGCATTTTTTGTCGCTTTATGGCGACTTTTGAGATGCGAAAAGTGTTATGAAGCAGAATTGTTTATTTTCCAAATTATTTATGTTGAAGGAATTTAAAAATCATTGACATTTTTCGAATTTATATTTTATCATGTAAATAAATAGTTATATGTTACGTTTATTTATTAAACAAAACATCCTGTCCTACCTCGACGTTATGTTATCAATTTTATCTATGATACTGAAATCTTTAGCTGTAAATATAAGGTTTCACTATACTTCCAGTTTTACCCACTTCCAAGATCACACAATATTTTACTCACACCACGAAATGCTATTCCATCATTCTATTCCTTTTTAAAGCTTGTTTTTTATTAAAATGATTCTTCTACTGTCAGTAATAACGATTTCCGTACATATCCACGTTAACGCTCGAATTGTGAAAATATTTTTGTTTTGCCACCTTCTTGTCGAATGAAAGGTGTTTGATAAAGAAAAAACATTCATAACAGTTGAACAGGCGTGGGGAGTCTTTGAACGACCGTTGTATTTGGGGTTGGTAAAAAAGTGAGGTCGCTTCGTCTAACAAATTTTTTTCGAATATTTTAAATTCTAAGCAGCAGCTAACCATGAATTGTCAAGTGTTCGTATAATTTCGGATGGAGGTGAGCTCAATTAGCCAGAGCTTTATCATGTGTTCATAGACCGATGAACGTTCACAATTTGGAAGGTTGGCGTATATATCGGACTCTCCAAGGCGCAAGCTTCGAATACGGGTGTTTCTTGTCAGAAAGCCGGATCGGGTGTGTTACTGAATTTTATCGAAGGTATGTAGGATGCTTTGAATAGGGGGAAAAATTCGCGATATGAAATTTTTTACGTCCAATTGAGCATACAAGATTGTCTCATTTATTTACGAGATGCCAGACGAGCTTCTAAAAACTCAGCGATAAAGGAGTATATAAATATGGCGAACAAGTATTCCGCGACAGAATCAGCCCTTAACCAGCACAAAGCCCATGTTAGACAAAAACTAGTCAAGATAATTGGAAATGTGACCCAACTTAACGAAGATGAAATAGAGCCACAAACGCATTTTTTAGAGCTAGGGCTGGATTCCATTACTCTATCTCAAGTCCGTCATAGCATCAAGGATGCGTTTGGATTTGACATACCTATGAATGAGTTTTTTGATACGCTAACTACGTTGGAATTGTTGACAAATCATGTGGGAGAAAGAGTAGTTATCCCCATTGAGTCTACGAATCAGAAGGTGGTAGAAAGTCCTGTGGAGATCCCAGGTAATGAGATAGAACATACGGCCCCTTATGTGTTACAAACGTATGAAAAACAGAACCTTTCGATGTCTGCGCCTGTGGGCTTAGAACGCATTTTGGAGCAACAGCTTCATTTAATGTCACATCAGCTTGAGGTGCTGCGGGATCATACCATAGCACATGTGAACACTACCACTGTATATCACCCCGAGGAAGACAGTGCAAAGATCGTACAAGCAGTTAAGGACAGCGTAAGTGACCTTCGTAAAGGAGCCTTCCTACCCGACCTGCCGTCGAACGGAAGCGGCCCAGGTCTGGAAAAGCAAGCTTTAGCTGTATCCATGCCTCCGGAAACGGAGACATTGGGCGCTCAGGAAACTGTTATTGCACTGACCCCGGATCAAAAGCAGCTTTGGTTCGCTACGGTTTCAGAACGAAATGACTCACAATCTTTACATGAAACCGCTTTGCTACGTTTTTGTGGCCCGCTTCAGCCTGAAGCTTTTACCGAGGCAGTTCATACCATCGTGAACCGCCACGAAGCTTTGCGTACCTTTATGAATGATGATGGAGAGACACAAGTGATTACATCTGCAATGAAGATTAGCGTTCCATTGCATGATTTTAGCGACTACTCGCCAGATGAACAGGAACATCACGTCCGAAATTGGCTGGCCAAGGATAGCACAATTCCGTTCCCATTAATACCTTATACGCCATTATTCCGTGTTCAATTGCTGAAAATATCAGTCGTAGAGCACATTGGTGTATTTACCTTCCACCATTTGATTGCGGACGGCTGGTCGATGGGAGTGTTCATGCGGGAGTTAGAGCACATCTATTCCGCGTTAGTCCGCAATGAAGCTGTTACTCTACCCGATCCGGTATCATTTCGGAACTATGCTGTTTGGCAGCATGATCAGTTGAGGTCTGGAGGAGAGGAGGCTGTTACGTTTTGGTCGGCTGTACTAAAGAGGTCTCTGCCTGTGCTAGATTTACCTTCTCCGGTGCGTGGGCTGCAGATGCCATCTTCCCAAGGAAGCAGACATACTTTGGTTCTGGAGGCACCGTTAGTTCAACGGCTGAGAAACGTAAGTATCAAACTTGGAAACAGTTTATTCATCACCCTTTTATCTGCATTTCAGCTTTTTCTGCATCGCCTGACAGGCCAAAAAGAAGTGATGGTAAGCGTACCGACAGCAGGACAAGCGCAAATGGATGCTTTTTCGCTGATTGGTAACTGTGTGAATATGCTTCCGGTCATTAGCGAAGTGTGTTCTGACGTTTCATTTAATTCATTTGCCCAAACGGTCAAACACCGGATGAATGAGTTGGAAGCCTACCAGAAATACAGCTTTGCCGGACTGGCCCCATTAGGATTAAAATATTTGCCAGTAATGAACGTTGTGTTTAATATGGATCGGCCGATTCCTCGTTTTTACTTCCACCAATTGGATGTAGAAGTGCTTGAAAACGAAATATCTTTCAGTAAATACGAGCTGTTTTTGAACGTTACGGAGATACAGAAGCAGTTGCGTCTTGACTTTGACTATAATACAGATATTTTTCAAGAAAATATCGTTAAAACGTGGTCAGAATACTTCCTTCACCTGCTGCATTTAATTGTGGAGAATGAGGAAATTCGTGTATCCTCGATTTCTTTACTTGATGTTGTGGGACAGGAGCGGCTTCGGGCTACATGGACTGATTACGTCGATTCTAACGGTATTTATCCTTGCGTGCTTGATGCATACAAGCAACCAGCACCTGTCGGAACAGCAGGGGAGGTCTATCAGGCATCGGCAGTCAACGGAATTTTGGGAACGACCCGGGAATGGGCTTACGTGGAAGGTGGAGCGAAGCTTTTACATATCGGTCATTTGGACCGAAGCATCTGCATCCGCGGACATCAAGTGAATTTGGAACAACTGGAGAAACACTTGCTGCAAACTTTCCAACTAAGTGATTGCTTGATTACCCCGCAAACGAATGAAGCCGGTGAAGTATTGCATTTAACCGCCTATGTTGTGGCAGCCGCTTCAAAGCCTTGGGAAGAATCCGAGCTGAAGCAAGCTGTGAATAGACTCCTTCCGGATTATACGCGGCCTCGTTGGTGCATTAAGATGGATCGTATTCCTCTCTTAGCAAATGGAGAGCCGGATCTGCAGGCGCTGCTAGAAGTGGGAGATGCAAGTGTTAATGCAGCAAAGGATGTTGGTTCTGAGGTACATGCCGCTGAGGAGAAGCTGACGACTATTTGGAAGGACGTTTTGAATGTGTCCGAAGTTAACCGTCATGAATCCTTTTTCCAATTGGGGGGGGATTCATTAAAAGCGACCGTCATCTTGTCCAAAGTGAACAAGGAGTTGGGTGTACATATCCCGCTCAGCCGCATTTTCGATTTGCAAACGATTGCCGAACTTTCTGCATTTATTGTCGGAGGGCAGCAGCAAACATATGAATCGATTGTTCCTGTGACTTCCGAGCCTTTTTACCCGGTGTCTTCAGCCCAAAAAAGGATGTACGCACTGGATCAATTGGGTGGCGGAACAGCCTACCATATTTCAGGTCAGCTCCTCATAGAAGGAGACTTGGTAGTTTCAAAGTTTATTGAAGCTGCTAGGGAAGTTATTTTAAGACATGAGTCCTTCCGGACATATTTTGAACTGCAGGCTGGGGAGATTGTACAAAAAATCCGGGACACGATGACGTTTGAAATACCGTTCTCACGGATTCCGCAAGAAGAGGCAGCGCAGGCACGAATCTCGTTTATTCGGCCCTTTTACTTGGATAAAGCTCCTTTGCTCCGCATTAAACTGTTCGAATTTATTCAGGGCGGTTTTATGCTCCTGATGGATATGCATCACATCATTGCGGACGGTTTTTCTATGACCATTATGATGGATGAGATCATCCGGCGTTATCAGGGCAGAGAGCTTGCTGACATTCAGCTTCATTACAAGGACTTTGTGGCTTGGAAGCAGCAGCAAATCACTAGCAGTAAATGGAAGGAGCATAGACCCTATTGGTTAGGGGCTTTGAATGGAGAGCTTCCCGTTCTGCAAATGCCTACAGACTTTTCGCGACCGCAGACACAAAGTTTTGAAGGGGATAGTTTGACGGTCACATTGGATGGAAAGTTGGCAAAATCCTTATACCAACTAGCCCAAAATACCGAATCAACGCTTTTCATGGTGCTTTTAGCAGCGTATAACGTGTTGCTGGCCAAGTATTCGGGTCAAGAAGATATCATTGTAGGTTCGCCTGTGGCTGGAAGAGAACATGTGGATACGCAAGCGATGATCGGGATGTTCGTCAATACACTGGCGCTCCGCAATTACCCGCATTCGACACTGACGTTCCAGTCCTTTTTACAGGAGGTCAAGCAAAGCACATTGTTGGCACTGGAGCATCAGGAATATCCATTTGATGAACTGGTAGATCAACTTGAACTGGTTCGTGATGTCAGCCGAAATCCTGTGTTCGATACGATGTTCAGTTTGCAAAATGTCGGGATGAACACTTTGGAGGTCGAGGGGGTCCAATTTAAACCGGAGGAATATAATGTTGGCGTAGCCCAGGTCGATTTTTCATTGCTTGTGACTGAAGAACAAGATCGAGTGACCCTTGTTTGGGAATATGCTACTAAGTTATTTAAGCCAGAGACAATCAGGAAGTTGGCAGAGCATTATATAAAGATTTTGGAGACAATCACCCAGGATAGTAGATTACGACTGGCTGACATGAATATTTTGTCTGATAATGAAGAACAGTTGATTTTATCAAGGTTAAATGAAATGTCTACACTTAATACACTTGCCAAAAGTAGACATATTGATTATTCAGATTACAAAGATCATAATGCCGCTTTGAATTACTGGAGAGCGTATTTGAAGGAGTACGAGGGTCAATCTCGCTTACCGCAGGCTCGAATGAATAAGACATGGAGTCGTCAGACCGAACATCATGACTTTCATTTGGATGCAGACATGATGGGCGGGCTGCAACGGATTGCTCAGGAATATGAGGTAACCATCCAAATACTGGTGCAAACGGTGTGGGGACTTCTGCTGCAAAAATATAACAGTACGGATGATGTAGTGTTTGGTAGTGTGGCTTTAGAAAGCACATCTGTGGTACGGAATGAAGAGCAAGCCCTCGATCTGCAAATAAATACTGTACCTGTGCGCATTAGAACTAGTCATAATAGTCGATTTTTGGAAGAGATCAAGCAACAACAAATGCTTTTTATGGCCAACCTTGCCCATAAAGTGTATTCACTCGAAGAAATTGAGGCGATGTCAGAGCAAAATCACGATTTAATTAATCACATCCTTATTTTTGATCGTGTATCAGTAGAGAAAGAAATTCAGCAACTGGGTGATAGCGATGAGGATCGCTATTGTATTGACGAAATCGATTGGATAAAGCAGACAAATTATGACTTTAATCTGGTTGTAGTGCCGGGAAAAACGATACAAATGAGAGCTATTTATAACGCCCTGGTATTTGATCACGAACATATGGAGCAAATTCAGGGACATTTGATGCAACTGCTGAAGCAAGTGGTGCTAAACCCGGATATCCTGGTGAATGAACTGGATATTGTGACGGAACAGGAGCGCGAGCAAATTTTGGATGTTTGGGGAAATACGGCGGTGGAATATCCAAGCGAGCAAACAATTCAAGGTTTGTTCGAAGCGCAAGTCTTGCAAACGCCAGAACAGGTAGCCTTATTTTTTGAGGGTGAACAACTGACATACCGTGAGTTGAATGAGCGCGCCAATCAATTGGCAAGAACACTCCGTTCTTATGGTGTACAGCCAGAGCAGCGAATTGGACTACTTGTGGAACGATCTATTGAGATGATCGTTGGTATACTGGCAGTTCTCAAAGCAGGTGGTGCTTATGTACCGATAGACCCGGAATATCCAGCAGAACGTATCCATTATATGTTGGAGGACTTCGATGCGCAGATTGTACTGACACAACGGGCATTTACTGAACGAATATCATTTAACGGGATTACTCTTGAACTGGATGATTCCAGAATATATTGTGCAGATGGCTCTAATTTGATGATGTCCACAGACAGGGTGGATCATCTGATATACGTACTATATACCTCAGGAACGACTGGACAGCCGAAAGGGGTCATGGTCAACCATCGTAGTGCAATTAATACGGTGAGCTGGTTTTCGGAACGTTACGCAATAAGTGGTGGACTTGATATGATCCTGACGGCAGAATATACATTTGATCCAAGTATTGAGCAGATCTTTGGGACGTTGCTGCATGGGGGCAAGCTGCATTGTATCCGGCGTGCAACGCTGCTGAGTAAGCAGCTACTGACCGAATATATTAAGACTCATAATATCAGGGTACTAGACATTCCACCGGCTCTGATGAGAGCATTTTTATCTGAAGATGCCAAAATACCTTGCTTAGATACGTTAATCTGCGGTGGAGAACGGTTGGAAGATTCATTAAAGGAAAAAATAGTGAGCAAAGGATACATTCTGAATAATCATTATGGACCGACGGAAACAACCATTGATGTACTGGCTTCCGTGTGTGAACCAGAAATAGCAGTAAATTTGGGTAAACCTATTCACAATACGCGCGCATATATTCTGAACGAGCATGGGAAGCTTCAACCAATAGGGGTACTCGGTGAGCTATGTATCAGCGGTGTTGGCGTAGCCCGAGGGTATCTGAACCGACCAGAGCTGACGGTTGAAAAATTTGTGCCAAATCCGTTTGCTGGTGGTGAAGCGAACTATGAACGGATGTATCGGACGGGCGATTTAGCACGCTGGCTACCAGATGGGAATATAGAGTATTTGGGCCGGGTTGATCATCAGGTGAAAATTCGGGGTTATCGGATTGAATTGGGTGAAGTTGAGACCAACCTGATGAAGGTGGCTGATGTGCAAGAGGTCGTCGTATTAGTCCATGAAGACAATCAAGGACAAAACCAACTGGTTGCCTATTATGTAGCTGAACAAGATGTGGATGCGGGTGAATTGCGCAGCTTGCTAGCTAAGGAACTTCCAAATTATATGGTGCCTGCATACTTCGTACAGTTGGAGCATATTCCGCTGACCTCGAACGGAAAAATTGATCGGAAGTCACTGCCAGCACCGGAAGACAGCCTGCAAAGCGGAGCAGATTATGCTGAGCCGCGTACGGAGGCGGAATCGAAGTTGGTAAAAATATGGCAATATGTGCTTGGATTGGATAAAATTGGTGTTAAAGATAACTTTTTTGAGATCGGCGGACATTCTCTACGTGCGATGACGCTGGTTTCAAAGATTCACAAAGAACTTAACAAATCTATCTCATTACGAGTTATTTTTGAAGCGCCGACAATTGAACAACTGGCGGTAGTGCTTAAAGATCTCAATCAGGTGGCGTATGTGTCGGTTTCGGTAACGGAAGAACGTGACTTTTATCCGTTGTCCTCGGCACAAAAACGGATGTATGTGCTGCAACAACTTGATCCTAACGATGTGAATTACAATATGTACGCTGCGTTCCAGGTGAGTGGACCCCTCAATGTTAAAAGGTTAGAAGAAGTGTTTCATCAGTTGATCTCACGTCATGCCACCCTCCGTACTAGTTTTGAAATGGTGGACAACAAGCCGATGCAGCGGATTCACGATACTGTATTGTTCGAGGTCGAATATAGCAAATTACTAGAAAATCGTGCCTTAAAGGATTTGCTTGCTGTAGGTGCGAACATAAAAAAACGTATTCGTTCTTTTGTGCGTCCGTTTGATTTACAATCCGCTCCGCTGCTACGAGTGGGATTATTGGATTTGGGCGTACAAGGAGAAAAAAAAGTACCGCAGTATCTGTTGATGCTGGACATGCACCATATTATTTCGGATGGCGTATCAACCAATATTTTGGCCAATGAATTAGTCCGCTTGTACAACGATGAAAAGTTATCTCCATTACGGATACAATATAGAGACTATGCCGTATGGCAGCAAAATGGAGTGCAGCAGGGCTGGTTAAAGCAACAGGAAGCGTATTGGCTGAACACCTTTGATGGTGAGATACCCGTTTTGAACCTAGCGACTGATTTTGCTCGTCCAGAGGTGCGAAGTACAGCAGGGGCTACAGTGGAATTCGAATTGGACGGGAAGGTCAGCCAGCGCCTGAAAGAGCTGGCGGCCGAAACAGGCTCGACGCTGTACATGGTGCTGTTGGCAGCCTATACAGCATTGCTGCATCAGTACACCGGGCAGGAGGATATTATTGTAGGTAGCCCGATAGCCGGCCGACCGCATGCGGATCTGGAGCCAGTCATTGGAATGTTCGTTGGGACGCTGGCTATGCGTAATTACCCAACCGCAGGGCAAACATTCCGTAGCTATGTGGAGAATGTGAAGAAACATGCATTGAAGGCGTATGAGCATCAAGACTATCCATTTGAGGAACTGGTGGACAAGCTGAAGGTGAAGCGTGACATGAGCCGCAATCCGCTGTTTGATACGATGTTTGTGTTGCAAAACACGGAGCAAAACGAGTTGAAGCTGGCTGACCTGAGCTTCCGTCCATATGGGATGGAGCAAGCCCCGGCAAAGTTTGATTTGACGCTGGAAGCCAGTGAGGGAGAAGCGGGTATTCAGTTCGGATTAGAGTATGCGACATCGCTATATCAGCGGGAAACAGTAGAGCAGATGACGCGCCACTTTGTACGATTGGTGGAGACTGTTGTGGTGAACCCGGATCTATCACTTGGAGAGCTGGAATGGGTCACAACGGAAGAAACGGTGCCTGTTCTGAAAGAGCATCAAGAACGCCAAAAAGCATTACGCTACTGGAGCAACTATCTGGCCGGGTACGAGGAACAAGCCCATTTACCGCAGGCTAAAAAGCAGAATCAGACAACATATCAGGCGGAGTATGTAAACCTGGATCTGGGTATGGAGCTGACCGCCGGAATACGACGAATCGCCGAGCAGGAAGAGGTATCGGTCAGTACGTTACTACAGACGGCATGGGGGATTTTACTGCAAAGATATAACGGAACTGAGGACGTCGTGTTCGGCAGCGTACATTTAGTAGGTCAGGCGGCTGATATGGCAAATACAGAAGCAGTGACAGGGGCATTCATAAACACGATGCCTGTGCGTATCCAAGGCGGAGAAAACAGTTTGTTCGCAGAATTAATGAAGCAAAACGAAAAGTTACTCAAGTATGCACGTTTGCATGCCACGTATCCATCCCATGAGATTCAGGGGCTATCTGAGCTCATTCAGGATTGGATCAACCATAGCGTCATTTTTGCAGATGTTCTGGTCGAGGAAGAAGTGGAGCATATGAGTGATGGTGAAGAATTCGATCTCAGCCTATGGACAGCAAAGGTAGCCAAGTCAACGAACGACAACTTTAATCTGGCGGTGTTATCAGGTAAAACGATCCAAATGAGCTTTGGATACAATGCACTAGCGTTTGATCGCGCGAGTGTAAAGCAAATTCAAGGCCACTTGGTACAACTGCTTGAGCAAGTGGTGACGAACCCAAATATTCAGATCAATGAGCTGGATATCGTGACGTCCCAGGAACGCGAGCAAATCCTGAGGGTATGGGGAAATACGGCAATGGAGTTTCCGCGCGAGCAGACGGTTCACGATTTGTTCGAAGTGCAAGTGCTACAGACGCCAGAGAAGGTAGCCTTGTATTTCGAAGGAGAGCAGTTGACCTACCGCGAGCTGAACGAGCGCGCCAACTCGCTGGCACGGGTGCTTCGAACGCAAGGGGTGGGACCCGACAAATTGGTAGGCTTGATGGTACAGCGCTCGGCAGAGATGATGATCGGTCTGCTGGCTGTACTTAAAGCAGGCGGTGCTTATGTGCCGATTGATCCTGAATATCCGTCAGCTAGAATTGAATATGTGCTTGGAGACAGTGGAGCTACTGTACTTTTAACTTCCCGTGATCTGGTTGAAGGACATAGCTATAGTGCTAACACTTATTTTGTTGAAGATGAAGAGTTGTACCAAGGGGAAACAACGAATCTGGAAGTAATCGCTCAGCCAGATCACCTAGCTTACGTAATCTATACGTCAGGCTCGACTGGTAATCCGAAAGGGGTCATGCTTCAGCATCGGTCGGTTCTGAACTTTATAACAGGGATGCAAGGAGTCTTTGACATCGCAGCAGACAAAACAATTTTATCGCTAACGACGATTTCCTTTGATATCTTCGTGCTGGAAACAATCCTGCCATTGCTTAGTGGGATGACAGTTGTAATTGGTGACCGTCGTCATCAGACAGACCCACAGGAGCTTGGGGAGTTGATCGCCACTCATCATATCGATATGCTGCAAATGACGCCGTCCCGGCTGCAAATGCTACTTGATCATGATGAAGGCGCTCATGCGCTACAAGGTGTACAGGAGGTTTTAGTCGGGGGAGAGGCAATTTCTCCGAAGCTTCTAAACAGACTGCAATCTATTAACGGACTGCGTATTTATAACATGTATGGTCCGACGGAAACGACGGTTTGGTCGACAGTGCAAGAATTGACGACTGCGAACCGGATTGATATTGGACGTCCCATCGCTAACACGCAAATATACATCATTAATACGCAGGGTCGATTGCAGCCGGTTGGTATTCCTGGCGAATTATGTATCGGAGGGGAAGGCCTCGCGCGTGGGTATTGGAATCGGGAGGATCTGACAGCGGAGAAGTTTGTGAACAACCCGTTTTCACCGGGGACACGAATGTACAGAACGGGGGATCTTGCTCGCTGGAATCCAGATGGTAGTCTGGAATTTATTGGACGTATTGATCATCAGGTGAAGGTTCGCGGGTTCAGAATTGAGCTTGGCGAGGTTGAATCACAAATCTTGAAAATGGAAGATGTGCAAAAGGCCGTCGTGCTGGCTCATGAGGACAAGCAGGGAGAAAACCAACTGGTCGCCTATTATGTGGCGGAGCGGGAAGTCAGCTCAAGTGAATTACGTAGCTTGCTGGCTAAAGAGCTTCCAAACTACATGGTGCCTACGTACTTTGTACAACTAGAGCACATCCCGCTGACCCCGAACGGCAAAATTGATCGGAAGGCACTGCCAGCACCAGAGGGCAAATTGCAAGATGGAATAGAACATATTGCACCTAGGACGTGGGTAGAATCGAAGTTAGCGATGATCTGGAAGGAAATTTTAGATCTAGCGCAGGTCAGTGTGAAAGATAACTTCTTTGAAATAGGTGGGCATTCTCTGCGAGCGACGACGCTGGTTTCGAAAATTCATAAAGAACTGAATAAGTCGCTTCCACTGCGCAGCATTTTTGAAGCTCCAACAATTGAGCAGTTGGCGGAAGTGATGGACGGTTTGGATCAGCTGGCATACGCGTCCATTCCGTTGGCAGAAGAGCGCTCGTTCTATCCGCTGTCCTCGGCACAGAAACGGATGTATGTGCTCCAACAATTGGAATCGAACAATGTGAACTATAATATGCCGGCTGTGCTTCAGGTAAGTGGACCGCTTAATGTGGAGCGTGTGGAAGAGGTGTTTTGTCAATTAATTGAACGACATGCATCCTTGCGTACCCGCTTTGAAATGATAGGGAACGAGCCTGTACAGCTTATTGAGGACGGGGTGTCGTTCGAAGTAGAATATGCGAAAATACGGGTAGAAGGTGACCCCCGCGATGTAGCACACGCGCAGGCTGTAAACCAGAAAGTCCAAGAGCGGATTCAAGCTTTTGTGCGCTCATTCAACTTAGAAACGGCTCCGCTGCTGAGGGTGGCTTTATTGGACCTTGGGGAACATGGAACAAAGCAAGAAGCTCAGCATTTCTTAATGCTGGATATGCATCATATTATTTCGGACGGTGTATCAGCAGGGGTGCTGACCGACGAGTTTGTACGTCTGTACAGCGGTGAGGAGCTGTCTCCGCTACGAATTCAATACAAGGATTATGCTGTATGGCAGCAGAATGAAGCGCAGCAAGCGTGGATAAAACGTCAGGAAGCGTATTGGCTAGACACCTTTGATGGTGAGTTACCCGTCTTGAACCTGGCGACTGATTTTGCTCGTCCAGAGGTGCGAAGTACAGCAGGGGCTACAGTGGAATTCGAATTGGACGGGAAGGTCAGCCAGCGCCTGAAAGAGCTGGCGGCCGAAACAGGCTCGACGCTGTACATGGTGCTGTTGGCAGCCTATACAGCATTGCTGCATCAGTACACCGGGCAGGAGGATATTATTGTAGGTAGCCCGATAGCCGGCCGACCGCATGCGGATCTGGAGCCAGTCATTGGAATGTTCGTTGGGACGCTGGCTATGCGTAATTACCCAACCGCAGGGCAAACATTCCGTAGCTATGTGGAGAATGTGAAGAAACATGCATTGAAGGCGTATGAGCATCAAGACTATCCATTTGAGGAACTGGTGGACAAGCTGAAGGTGAAGCGTGACATGAGCCGCAATCCGCTGTTTGATACGATGTTTGTGTTGCAAAACACGGAGCAAAACGAGTTGAAGCTGGCTGACCTGAGCTTCCGTCCATATGGGATGGAGCAAGCCCCGGCAAAGTTTGATTTGACGCTGGAAGCCAGTGAGGGAGAAGCGGGTATTCAGTTCGGATTAGAGTATGCGACATCGCTATATCAGCGGGAAACAGTAGAGCAGATGACGCGCCACTTTGTACGATTGGTGGAGACTGTTGTGGTGAACCCGGATCTATCACTTGGAGAGCTGGAATGGGTCACAACGGAAGAAACGGTGCCTGTTCTGAAAGAGCATCAAGAACGCCAAAAAGCATTACGCTACTGGAGCAACTATCTGGCCGGGTACGAGGAACAAGCCCATTTACCGCAGGCTAAAAAGCAGAATCAGACAACATATCAGGCGGAGTATGTAAACCTGGATCTGGGTATGGAGCTGACCGCCGGAATACGACGAATCGCCGAGCAGGAAGAGGTATCGGTCAGTACGTTACTACAGGCGGCATGGGGGATTTTACTGCAAAGATATAACGGAACTGAGGACGTTGTGTTCGGCAGCGTACATTTAGTAGGTCAGGCGGCTGATATGGCAAATACAGAAGCAGTGACGGGGGCATTTATAAACACGATGCCTGTGCGTATCCAAGGCGGAGAAAACAGTTTGTTCACAGAATTAATGAAGCAAAACGAAAAGTTACTCAAGTATGCACGTGTGCATGCCACATATCCACCCCATGAGAATCAGGGGCTATCTGAGCTCATTCAGGATTGGATCAATCATAGCGTGATTTTTGCAGATGTTCTGGTCGAGGAAGAAGTGGAGCATATGAGTGATGGTGAAGAATTCGACCTCAGCCTATGGACAGCAAAGGTAGCCAAGTCAACGACCGACGACTTTAATCTGGCGGTGTTGCCAGGAAAAACGATCCAAATGAGCTTTAGCTACAATGCATTGGTGTTTGACCGTACGAGTGTAGAACAAATTCAGGGCCATCTAGTACAGCTGCTGGAGCAAGTGGTGGCGAAACCGGACATTCGAGTGCGCGAGTTGGACATTGTGACGGAGCAGGAGCGCGAACAAATTCTGGCGATTTGGGGAGATACGGCAGCAGAGTACGCGCACGAGCAGACGATTCACGGTTTGTTTGAAGCGCAAGTGTTGCAGACGCCAGAGCAGATCGCCTTGTATTTCGAAGGAGAGCAGTTGACCTACCGTGAGCTGAATAAGCGCGCCAATCAATTGGCAAGAACGCTGCGATCTTATGGAGTGCAGTCAGATCAGCGAATTGGTTTACTTGTTGAACGTTCTATTGAGATGATCGTAAGCATATTGGCAGTGCTCAAGGCTGGTGGGGCTTATGTGCCAATTGATCCGACGTATCCGCAGGAGCGAATCCAATACATGCTGGAAGATTCCGGAACAAAACTGCTGTTGACGCAAAGTCATCTGGTGGAAAAAGGGATGTTTGAGGGTCAGGTGCTGGTCCTGAATGGGAAAACATCCATATATCACAAGGATGGTTCAAACCTAGATTCGGTAAGTGGTTCAAATAACCTCGCGTATGTTATTTATACATCGGGAACCACGGGACAGCCGAAAGGAGTTATGCTGGAACACCGAGGATTGTCCAATCTGAAAACGTATTTTGATCAAACGCTACAGATTATCTCATCAGATCATGTGTTGTTATTCGCCAGCTATTCGTTTGATGCATCCTGCTGGGAAATCTTCCAGGGGCTATTCAGTGGAGCGACATTGTACGTACCGACACAAGAGACGATTTTGAATTATGAGTGGTTTGAGAAGTACATGTCGGAACATCGAATTACAGTGGCCACACTCCCACCTACCTATACGGTGTATCTGGAACCAGCACGTATGCCAGACTTACGCATTTTGGTCACAGCAGGCTCAGCAGCCTCAATAGAGCTGGTGCTTAAGTGGAAGGAGAAAGTGGCGTATTACAATGCTTACGGTCCAACAGAAAACTCGGTCGCGACATCGGTATGGTCCGTGTCTGAAGATCCGCGAGCTGAGGATCTGATTACAATCGGGCGTCCTATACCGAATCATCGCGTGTACATGGTGGATGCGCATGGTCGTCTAGCGCCGGTGGGTGTACCAGGTGAACTGTGCGTATCCGGTCCGGGGTTAGCGCGGGGTTATCTGGATCGTCCGGAGTTGACTGCTGAAAAATTCGTGAAAAATCCGTTTAGTAGCGGAGAAGCAAGTTATGAACGGATGTACCGAACGGGTGACTTGGCAAGATGGATGCCGGATGGCAACATTGAGTATTTGGGCCGGATCGACCATCAGGTAAAAATCCGAGGGTATCGAATTGAATTGGGCGAGGTCGAGGCGCAAATTTTGAAAATGGAGTCTGTACAAGAGGTCATTGTGCTGGCAAGTACGGATGAACAGGGGCCAGACCAACTGGTCGCATACTATGTGGCAGAACGTGAAGTAAGTGTAAGCGAACTGCGCAACACGTTGCTGAAAAATTTACCCAATTACATGGTTCCTTCATACCTTATGCAGTTGCAGTATATGCCCCTGACCCCAAATGGGAAAATCGACCGCAAAGCGCTACCCTTACCGAAAGGGACAGGTAGTTGGAATGAAGAATACGTTGCCCCGAGAAATGCATTAGAACAACAACTTGTTGAGCTTTGGCAAACGGTGCTTGGTGCGGAAAAGGTAGGCATTGACAATAACTTTTTTGAACTCGGAGGTCAATCTCTAAAGGCTATACTGCTTGTCTCTAAAGCACAGGAAAAAGGTATCTATCTAGGAATCCATCAGGTATTACAACATCAAACTATTCGTGGTTTGTCTGATTTGTTGCAAGCTGAACGTTGTGACACACACCATAACACATCATGGATTTCCAGTATCACGGAAGCTGAACAGTGGATTAGCAACACTTTTGATGTACAAGCTTTGCTTCAATTTGTGTCGGTTGATGAGCAAGACTATCTGTTTCTACAAGTACATCCATTTCGAGCAGATCAGGTTGATAAGATCGTTGCTTTCATTCCGTCTCATGTACATCCTGACCTGCATCCGCATTACATTGTGCCTATGGGTGGAGAGGATGCAGGCCAGTCGATTGAAGCTCTGCTCACGATGATTACAATAACAGATGATGAACAGGAAGACGTTCTTCACTCTCAATCAATGGAATTTATTTCAATAATTGATGAAATGAATGCAACTTGGAATGGTAGTTTGCTAAGCTCAGAGGCGATCGGACAGTTTCCACCGGCACCTGCTCAACATTATCATTTGCAGCATCCTGCTTCTTCTGGCACGGTGATTCATCTGAATCACTATGTAGATAAGCAACGTCTGTCCACAGCTGTTCAGCAGCTCATGCGCAGGCATGAATTACTGCGTAGCGTACTGATTCAATCGGATGGGGGTTGGGCTTGGGAAGTCCGATCAATCCCGGAGAACTTATCTTTACCTATGGTGGATCTATCGGCATATCCGATACCAACCCAGCGCAAGCTCCTTTCGTCTATCATGTCGCATCTTTATTTTGAACCGTATGAGCAGACGAAATCTTTGCAATACCGAATTGCGTTGATTCGCTTGAATTTGCGGGAACACTTATTGCTTCTGCCGTGCTCACACATTATTTTCGATGGCACGAGTAGCATGATTTTGGAGAGTCAGTTACTTGAAGAATATGAGGATCCACAACTGGAGCATACAGCAGAGGTATTCCATTATATGGACTATGTCAAACATATCCGTCAAGGACCACAGGGGATGAGTGATCAGCAAATTGTTGAGCAATATAAGCTCCAGTCATTTGTTGAGAATACAAGTCAAATTTATAAGCTGACCCGGGAATTCAAATATGGACAAATGACAACGTATCAATGGGATATAACACTACCGAGTATTTCAATGCAGAATGATTCTGTAAACCTATGGGAGATTTCGCTCCAAATGGCATTCCGATTTTTTAGTATTTATTTCCAAAAATCAGAAATTCCGTTATGGTTAACGCAGTATGGAAGACAGTATGGGGATCGGAATTACTTTGAATCCGTGGGAGAATACATTGATCATATTCCCGTGTTACTCCATAAGGAAGAAATGCCATCTTATCATGCGGTGATCAAAAAACAATTAAGCGTTGCTGCAAATCATCATTTAAACTTCTTTAATTTAATTTTTAATGAAGAAATGGAGCCTATCTATCCGCAAGCAAGCAGTATGCTAAAAAAGGGACTTGGACAATTACCAATCGTGTTCAATTACCTGGGAGAAATGCAAGAGGCCTCGAAGATGTTGAGCACCTTAAACAGAAGTACAACCTTAGTTGACGGAGAAGAAGTGATTTTCTTTGAAGCTGCCCATACTGGAGCAGTACTTCAAATATTCCTGCGCCTACCATATGAAGAGAAACATGAGGATATCTATCGAATATTGCAAGCTGCTAACGATAAGATTATTTCTGACCTAGCCATACGGCAGTAGGGAGCTGAAAACGTGAATCATTTATTCAAAGACAATCGGTTTGTCCGCTTTTTTGCTTCACGTACGGTGGCAAATATAGCGGATAGCATTTATTCCATTGTGTTGTTATATTTTGTTCAGCAATCGACGCAGTCAGTGGCATTTACCAGCTTCACGTATGCGGCGGTATCTACAGCATCTATTTTCAGCTTTTTTGTTGGCCCACTCGTAGATCGCTATTCACCCGCACGCTTGGCCAGCATTGCTTTGTTTGCGCAGGCGATTCTAATTTCGATTGTCCCGTTTCTTATTCGAGACGGGATGACCAATTTGATAAT
The DNA here is from genome assembly GCF_044907935.1 of Paenibacillus sp. RC21. NCBI lineage: Bacteria > Bacillati > Bacillota > Bacilli > Caryophanales > Paenibacillaceae > Paenibacillus > Paenibacillus sp. RC21. The sequence goes on along the minus strand of NZ_JBIYCS010000002.1, from coordinate 108,895 downwards.
TATCCTCGCGATCGTTTTTATAGCGTCTTGCTTCTCCATGCTGTTCTATCCTGCTAACAGTAAAATGCTGCCTCAACTTGTTCGTGTACCAGATTTAATTATTAGGGCGAACTCTATGATTTCATCGTCGGACCAGATCATTAATATCGTTGGTTATTTGGCTGGAGCTTCGCTCATTATCGCTATGGGTATGCAAAACACCTTTTTACTGGCCAGCGGTATGCTGTTCCTTGCAGGTGTCGTATATATTAGACTCAGCAAACAGCTCGACACTCATTCAACGGAAGGGACACATAGCGAGGGCTCGCTAACATTAGGGCACTATTGGAGAGAACTGAAAGAAGGATATACCTTTGTAAAACGCCACACCTTTTTGCGAATTATGTTGCCATTCTTTGCTCTTGCCAACTTTTCAATGGCTTTTCTGATTATTACTATGCCCTCCATTGCTGTCGATTACGGTTCGCCAATCTATTACAGTTTGCTGTATATTTCTTATTTCATCGGCATTTTTGTAGGTTCTTTTCTGGTAAATGTGCTTAAAAGGAACGGTCTTACCATTGCAGCTGCATGGGTAGCTACAGGACTTGCCATTTTCCTGTTTTCTGTGATGCCCCAGATGTGGATGAAACTACTGGCGGCTCTCCTAATAGGTGCTTTTACAGGTATAATTAATGTATTGCAAATGTCTTTGATCCAAATTATTACTCCCTTACCGCTGTTAGGACGTGTGATCGCCTTTACGAATACCCTCTCGAATGCGGCCCTTCCGCTGGGAGCTCTGATTGGCGGCGCGTTAGCTTTGCGATTCTCACTGCCTGAGGTCTTGTTTTTCAGCGCCCTGATTACCGTATTGTCTGGACTAATCATGTTCTTTATCAAGACAGTTCGTCAGTTTGAAATTCCATTAGAGAAGGCAGGTGGGTTGGGGCATCCTCATGCAACAAATGAAGTAAGTTAAAAGTTTTAATGTCTGTTTTTCATGTAAAATAGATGATCAACTTTGTGTGGGAATTTTCTCACAACAATGCCAAGTCCTAATTATAGGGCTTGGCATTGTTTGATATGTCATGACTATTAGGGCTTACGTGCTTGTTTACTAAGATGCTTAGGACATTAACCTAGGAGAAGTGCTCAGTTTCCAGATAAAAAATATTTTTTTGCCGAATACACTTGTAATTAGAGCGCTTCCATATTAAAATGAAGTCAATCCCACTTGTACGTACAACTAATCATTTTTCATCATAATATTGATAAAAATATTATATTGTACGTACATAATAGTTTATCTAAGAATACAGCTGCAACTATACTTATTTCCTGACAGGAGGAATTTTTAATTATGAAACCGTTTAAATTTTGGTTTGCTACAGGAAGTCAGCATTTGTATGGACCCGAGACGCTCGATCAGGTACAAGAGCATTCTCGTCAAATTGTAGAGGGATTGAACCGTAGTGGTCATTTACCGTTTGAAGTGGTACTCAAGCCGGTTCTGACAAATTCCGACGCGATTCGTCGTCTCATTATTGATGCGAACGGAGATGACCTGTGTGCAGGGATTATTACCTGGATGCATACATTTTCTCCGGCGAAAATGTGGATTGCTGGCTTGACGCGTTTGGCAAAGCCTTTGTTGCACCTGCATACTCAATTTAACCGTGATATCCCTTGGGATAGTATTGATATGGACTTTATGAACCTGAACCAATCCGCGCATGGTGACCGTGAATTTGGCTTTATCGGTGCCCGTCTGGGTGTAACTCGCAAAGTCGTCGTAGGCTATTGGGAGGAAGAAGGCGTTCAGAAACGCATCGGAGGCTGGATGTCCACGGCTGCTGCTTATAGCGAAAGCCAAAATCTCAAAGTAGCCCGTTTTGGTGACAATATGCGTGAAGTAGCTGTAACCGACGGCAACAAAGTATCTGCTCAGGCCCAGTTGGGCTGGTCCATCAACGGCTATGGTGTGGGTGATCTGGTTGAGGTCGTTAATAGCGTGTCAGAGGGGGATATCAACTCTCTGTTCGAGGAGTATCACGACCTGTATGAGTTGTCCGCAGAAGCCAAGCAACCGGGTGCAGTACGTGATTCTATTTTGGAGCAGGCTCGTATTGAGCTGGGCTTGAAAAAGTTTTTGCAGGACGGAGAATTTGGAGCCTTTACGACAACGTTTGAAGACCTGCATGGTCTGAAACAACTGCCTGGTTTGGCGGTGCAGCGTTTGATGGCCCAAGGTTACGGATTCGGCGGCGAGGGTGACTGGAAAACGGCAGCGTTGACGCGCCTGATGAAGCTGATGGCGAATAATGTGGATACCTCCTTTATGGAAGATTACACATATCATTTGGAGCCGGGCAATGAACTGAATTTGGGTTCTCATATGCTGGAGGTATGTCCGACAATTGCTGTGAACAAACCGCGTATTGATGTTCAACCGTTGGGTATTGGCGGCAAAGCCGATCCGGCTCGTCTTATTTTTGAAGGCAAACCGGGTAAGGCGCTCGTAGCATCCATCATTGAGCTGGGAGGACGTTACCGTCTGATCATTAACCAAATCCATGCTGTGGAAAATAAAAACCAAATGCCGAAACTGCCTGTAGCCAGCGTTTTGTGGAAACCAGAGCCTTCGCTGGAAGTGTCCGCAGAAGCATGGATTCATGCGGGTGGAGCGCATCATACGGTGTTGTCCTATGCTGTAACCACTGAGCAATTGCTGGATTACGCAGAGCTGACAGGCATAGAAGCCGTCGTCATTGACAACAACACGAACATCCGTCAGTTCCGTCAGGAGCTGCAATGGAATGAACTGTACTGGCGTAATAAATAATGGATGCAATAAATAAACAAGTTGCTTGTTGAAGCAGCTTACTCATAGGGTTTATCAGCGAACAGCCGCATGCTATGCGGCTGTTTTGCGTATGTTGCACCATGTGTAAAACACTTATTTTAAATTAATATTTGACAATGAGAATCATTATCAAATATTATTTGAGTAATAGGGAATGAATGCATTCCATATGTCAAACAAAAGTGAGGGATGAACTTGGGTAAAATCATGATTGCTTATGCCAGTATGACTGGTAATACAGAGGAAATCGCAGAATTGATCGCCGAAGGCGTCCGCCAGGCAGGACATGAGGCGGAGTTGAAGGCTTCGTATGATTGCAGCGCGCAGGAACTGCTCGGTTATGACGGGTTCCTGTTGGGTGTATATACATGGGGAGATGGTGAGCTTCCTGATGAATTTTTAGATTTTTACGAGGAACTGGATGAGCTTGATCTATCCGGTAAAAAGACCGCTGTATTTGGCAGCGGAGATACATCCTATACACTATTCTGCGGCGCGGTTGACCTGGTAGAGGAAAAAGTCAAAGAACGTGGCGCAACTGTTATTCAGGAGAGCTTGAAGATCGAATTCAACCCACTGGACGATGAGAAGGAAAATTGCCGGGCTTACGGAAGACAATTTGCACAGGCTGGTATTGGGGTGTCCTGAGAAGAGAGCGAGGGATAGGTATGCGCAACAGCGATAGCTTAAGCGGCTTTCCTCTTCTGCACGACTATCAGCTTGAGGAGATGTGGAGAACTCCGCAGTCTACCCGTCAATCGCAGGGAAAACGCGGGCGTGAAGGCTGGAATTGGAGGCAACGGGTTCAATATGCGGTAGGGCATGCGCTAAATGAATACTTTGGAATGGAAGTAGAGGTGCGGCGGGAAATCCCCGTCCAGTATGTGCTGGAGAAATGGTGGCCCACACAGCCAACCGGCTTCGAATCGTTGTTCCATTACTGGGATGTCAAAAATAAAGTGTCAGGCGAGCTGTCTAAAATTTGTGCGTTAAATAGGGACTTGTCAGTGCCAGTGATGTTGTACGAGCAATTTTGCACGCCGGTCCCTGAGCTTGAGGTCGACATTTCGCTTATTGTGCAGGCTGCCTGGCAACTGTCAGCTGGAGCCGATTCCTTACTGATTCAGAAGTACATCGTGGATTATAATCCCAACGTTATTCATACATTTCAACATTTGACGAATGTTTTTTGTTATTATGCATTTGGCGCTCTTCCGCAGCTTACTGAGGTCTACTGTTTGCTGGAAGGCAAAAAAGTCCGCTTTATCCCGGGTCCTGCTTCTTTACAGCAATCTCTGGATTACGTTCGGTTATTGCGGGACTCCAGAGAGGATGTACACGCGACAACAGAACGATGTCGTTGTGGAGCCTGCATAGGGGAACAACGATCACAGGGCAATAGCAACAGGATGGATAAGAACAAAAAAGAACAGCAGGAGGCCAAAAACCGTAAAGAACGGTTATTGGGACCTTTGCTTTTCTCTTAGTACATTTTTTAAACCCTTTAAATGTGAATAATCCCTTTTCGTTGAAGAAGCCTTGGAAAACAAGGCTCTTTTTTATGAAATTTTTTTTGAAAAACTGAAAATTTATATTGCCTGAATAGATAAATATAACTATAATACTTCAATGTACGATATTTATATGAAAATATTTAAATATAAAAGGAGACGATGTGTGTGAGCATAGACAAGGATTACCTACGTACATAGATAATGTTCTTTCTTTATGCATGGTATCCTGCTATGTGCTTATTTTACGTTCACGGTTTGGTTTGATGGCCTAATATTTCAAAATTAAAATATTAGCGTTGAATAATAAAATTTTTTGGACAACAGGGGTGGAAGAAGTGAGTAAGAAAACCGTACTGCCAATTCTCATCATACTGCTCATTCTGAGCGGCGGAACCATTGGCTACTATTATTGGTATCAGGCAACACACTTTGTTAAGAGTGACGATGCGCGTATTCAAGCGGATCAATATAAGGTAATGCCGCAAATTTCCGGAGAGATTACACACATTGATGTGGAGGAAGGCGATGTTCTTCAGCGCAATGAACCGATTGCAGAGCAGGATGTATCGGGGCTGGATTCCAGCATGATCAGCAAGTCCGTACTGCGTGCGCCGATCAATGGTACCGTTATTAAGATTTATTCGAAAGAGCATGAAATCGGTTCTCCGGGCAGTGCTGTTGCGACCATGGTTGATATGAACAGTCTGTATGTCTCCACGAATATTGAAGAAACCGATATTGACCGCATTAAACCGGGACAGCTTGTTGACATTACGCTTGATGCAGCAGGTGACAAGACGATTCAAGGCAAAGTTCGCAAAGTGGGCGAAGCCTCAAATGCGGTGTTCTCGCTCATTCCTGCGGTAAACACAAGCGGTAACTTTAACAAGGTGACCCAGCGTGTGCCTGTAGAAATAGCTGTTAACAAGCCGAAGGATATGAAGCTCATTCCAGGAACGAACGTGGAAGTTAAAATCCATACACCTTAAAAAGGAGGGGTCCATGTGGCTGCCAATGAAACTGCTGCTGCTCCTTCGACAGATTCTTCCAAAGAACGCTGGCTTGCTTTTTTTGCCATCGTTTTAGGCGCCTTTGTCGCCATTCTGAACAACAGTCTGATCAATGTCGCCATTCCTCGATTGACGACGGACTTAGGATCAACGACGACACGTATTCAGTGGGTTATTACAGGTTACACGCTTGCATCTGGTGTAATCGTCCCGATTACCGGATATATGGAGCAGCGCATTGGATACAAAAAGTTTTTAATACTTGCGCTCAGCGTGTTCTCGCTGGGAACGGGAATATGTATTTTTGCATGGAGTGATTCTTCCCTGATCGCAGCACGGGTACTGGCTGGACTGGGAGGCGGTGTCATTATGCCGCTGAGTATGACGATTATTTACAAAATCATGCCGCGTGAACAAATCGGTATGTCCCTCGGGATATGGGGGATCGCCGCAATGGCGGCTCCAGCCGTTGGACCTACACTGAGTGGGTACTTGATTGAATGGTTTAACTGGCGTTTCTTGTTTATTGTCAGTGTGCCGGTAGCTTTATTTGCAATTTTAATGGTTATTCTTCTGATCAAGGAACCGCCTAAAGCAACACCAAAGCCGTTTGATTTGCCAGGTTTTTTGCTGGCCGCAACTTGCGCAGGAACACTCTTGTACGCACTGACAAACGGTCAGCATGATGGCTGGACTTCTTTTAAAATTATATCTCTACTGTTCGTCGCCTTCTGGGCGCTTGTCTTTCTTATTTATGTGGAAAGCGGAAAAGACAATGCTGTAATTGAAATTTCATTATTTAAAAACTCAAAATATACGATTAGTGTCATTGCCTCCAGTCTGGTCATGATGGGGATGTATGGAGGAACGTTTTTGACACCGTTATTTTTGCAAAATATTCAGCATGTGTCACCGATTGATACCGGAATCATCCTCATTCCACAGGCGATTGCAATGGCGGCTATGATGCCGATTGCCGGGCGGTTATTTGATAAATTCGGCATTGTGCCCCTGGGACTTGTTGGCCTGACGCTGACCAGCTTCATGACATATCATTTGCATCAACTTACGCCAGACACACCGCATATTTGGCTGGAAACCGTAATGGCATTTCGGGGCCTGGGAATTGGTATTTGTATGATGCCATTGTCTACCGTTGGTATGAACGCTGTTCATCCGAGCAAGGTAGCGAATGCGTCTACAGCATCCAATCTGGTGCGTACCGTTGCAGCATCTATGGCCATAGCAGTGTTGACAGCGATTATGCAAAGCCGTTCGGCAGCTCATGCCCAACAAATTTCGGAGACTGTTACACCGGACGCGGCTCATGCGCTGCAAGCGACGTTGGGCAGCTCTTGGGTGTCATCTATAAGTGGTTTAATCACGCTGGATGCCACATCAAGAGGAATTGCGGATACCTTCCTCATTTCATCCATACCGCTGTTTTGCACGATTCCACTAATCTTTTTGTTTATTCAGAGGAAGAAAGCAAAGACACAGCCGGAAGCTTTATAAAGAACTACAAAATATCGACTGGATGGCTTACATTATTTCCACGGACAGAAAGAAAGGAAATTATCATGAAAATATTGAGAGTAGAAAGTACATTAGCGGTCTTAGTGCTCGGCGGCGCAGTGCTGGCAGGCTGCTCCAGTAATAGTGGAGCGGCGCAGGATATGGTCGTTCCTGTCAAGATCAGCCAAGCGCAGCAGGGTATCATTGGGCAAGGGAACATTTATACAGGAACGGTAACTCCTTCGGAGACAGTGAATATCGTTCCAAAAGTGGGCGGTAAAGTAGTTGAACTGCCTGTGGATATTGGCTCAGAGGTCAAAAAAGGTCAAGTGCTGTTCAAGCTTGATGACAAGGACATGCGGAATAATGTAGCGAAGGCCCGCGCCGCAGCAGGTGCGGCAGCAGCAGGAGTGAGTTCTGCTCAGGCATCCCATGAATCGACGATGGTTCAAGCCAACTCGGGCGTAGTACAATCCAAAAGCGGCGTGATTCAGTCCCAAAGCGCAATCAATCAGGCGCAGGGAGCCATTAATCAGGCTACTACAGCCGTAGAACAGGCGACACACGGCGTCTCCTCGGCGGCCAATACGGTGAAGCAAACGCAGCAAGCGCTGGCGGATGCTCAGAAAAATGTAACGCGTACTCAAAGCCTGTTTGATGCGGGTGCGAGTACTCAAGCACAACTGGAACAAGCAAAAACAGCCGTTGTGAACGCAGAAGCGGCATACAACAATGCGCAGAACGCACAGGCTAATGCCCAGGACCAACTGGTGGCTGCTCAGAAGGCGCTCACTACGGCCCGTAACAGCTACGATTCAGCAAAAAACAGCTACAGTAATGCCAACAGCGGCTACAGCAATGCGCAAAATCAACTGAAGGTATCTCAAAATACAGCCGTTATCGAGTCCAGCCAACAGTCTCTCAAGCAGGCTCAGCTAAATGTGAGCATCGCTCAGGACGCACTCGACGATACAGTGATTACATCACCGATTAACGGTATTGTAGGTACGAAAAATGCAGAAGTAGGCGAAATGGTATCCGCTCAGGCTCCTGCGCTAGTCATTGCCAACCTGAGTACAGTTAATACACTGATCTATGTACCGGCTGAGCAGATCAACAATGTAAAAGCAGGCGACAAGGTACAGGTACGTGTAGCAGCTTCGAATATTGTGACAACAGGTACAGTTAAAAATGTAAGCCCGTTGGACGCAAGTGGAAAAGGATATCCTGTGAAAATTTCGGTGGCTAATCCGGACGTGAAACTGAAATCCGGTATGCTGGCTGATATCAGCTTTGTCGCTGCGAATGCACAAGAAGGTATTGTCGTTCCTACCGCAGCGATTCAAAAGGATCAAGGTAAGCAATATGTATACGTTGTGAATGGTGACCATGCGAAACGCAAGGAAGTGAAGACGGTTCAGACGACAGGCTCACAAACACTGGTTACCAGTGGCTTGAGCAACGAAGAGAATGTAATCGTAAATAATCTGGCGTTGCTGTCTGATAACTCACCGATCACCATTAGCCAATAATTCGGCTTCAAAATCTCTTGTATTATATAGTAGAGATTTATTAGGGAGTATAAGCGCAGGGCAGACCGGAGCAGTTTACCGGGCTGCCTTGTTTAATTTCATCGCTTACATTTTACATAGGATTGATGTCGTCAGGGGTCTATTTTTGACGAACATTGGTATGATAGGATAGACTAAACTGGAAATAGATAGTTTACGAGATAGGGATTTATTACATTTTCAGATCAGTGATCGGAGGTATTACGAGATGGAAGTAAAGCTGGTTGTGGATTATGAAGCTTATGAGAAGGGTCAAACGATGGCTAATTCTATTGAAGAACTGGCAGTCAAGCCAGAGAGCGCAGAAATAACGGATTTGATTATTGGAGACTGGGGCGGAGCCTATGAACAATCGCCGGAGGATTTTATACCGGTGCTGGTGAAGCACAAAGATCAATTTCCGAAGCTGCGTAAGCTGTTTATCGGGGATATGGAATATGATGAGTGTGAGGTTTCGTGGATTAACCAGACGAATCTGTCTCCGCTGTTGGAGGCGTTTCCAGCTTTGGAATCCTTTTATGTCAAAGGAAGTCAGGACCTGAGCCTGGAGCCGTTACGGCATAAAAACCTTCAGGAATTGGTTATTATTTGCGGGGGTTTGCCTGCGAGTGTCCTTCAGGAAATTCGTAATGCCGAGCTGCCTGAGCTGCGCAAGCTGGAGTTGTATTTGGGCGTGGATCAATACGGCTTTGATGGTGGCCTAAAGGATGTATTACCGTTCCTGAACGACAATCTTTTTCCAAAGCTGACCTATTTGGGGCTGAAGGATAGTGAAATACAGGATGAAATCGCGATTGCTGCGGCAAACGCACCTGTGATTGGACAACTGGAGGTACTGGATCTGTCTCAAGGCACGTTGTCCGATAAAGGGGCTGAGGCACTGCTCGCTAGTGAAAGTATCAAAGGGCTGAAGCATCTGGATTTGAGCTATCATTATATGTCGGATGAAATGGTAAAACGTTGGAAAAACTTCGGACTGTCTGTGAATGTAGAAGATCAGCAGCAAGCGGACGAGGAAGATGATTGGCGTTATCCATCGTTGACCGAGTAATCCATAAAAAGGATCCTTTACGATCAAGTTTATTCAAAAATTAAAGTGAGGCGGCTTTATGGTTGGGATATCAGACAGCAATATCAGCGAGCCGTTTATTTTGTTCGGCAATCCGGGGAATCGGCGGACCACAGGACTACAGGAGGCGCGAAGCAGATTGAAGCTGCCGCCCGCTGTTGAGATTTCCTATAAAAATGTGCTGGAAGCCATCCGGGAGAAGCAAAGTCTGGGGGAGTTATTGGCCCGAATAGCTGCACAGGCTGCGCCAGACAGCGTAAATGCTAGTGTTTATGTGCAAGAGAGCATCCGTCAGTTACAGACGGGGCGGGCGGACATTAGTCCGCTGCTTCGTCTGGATGCACCGGGTGAACGCTTTGAGGTAGAACGTGAATTGATTGCTTTGGGAGCCCCGGATACGGAGGGAGACGATTCTTTGTTGCCGTGGGCGGAATTAGCACATGGCCCAGGTATATTGGCGGCAGAAGCGCGAGGCCTGCTGGAGCAGCACGGTCGTATTTGGCACCCGGCACAATGGTTCCGGGGCTATTGCCGTCTGCTGGCGTGGCTACGGCAAGAAGCAGCCCTGCTATGGCCCTCGTCGCGCTGGATGAATGATCCGGCGGAAGTGGCTGTGATGTTCGACAAACGGCGTTGCAGCGCCGTATTGGACAAGGCGGGCATAAGGGTTCCGCCTGTGCTTGCACCACCAGACGGTACCTTTCGTGATGTTGCTGATCTACACACAGCGATGAAGGAGAGCGGGGTTCACCGTCTGTTTGTGAAAATATTTTGCGGGTCCGGTGCTTCTGGTGTAATAGCCTATCAGATGCATCCGCGGACACGGGCAGAGCTGGCAGTAACCACCATTGGAACGGAAATCGTACACGGACAGCGTGTGTATTACAATGCCGGACGCTTGCGCCGTTATACGGACAAGCAGGACATTCATGCCATCCTGGGCTGGCTATGCTCGGAAGGGGTGCATGTGGAACGCTGGATACCTAAAGCGAGTCTGAACGGACGTGTTTACGATGTACGCCAGCTTGTTTGCGAATCAGAGGCTTGTCATGCCGTTTTACGTTTAAGCCGAAGCCCAATTACGAATCTGCATTTGCGCAATGAACGGCTGTTGCTGGAGGACGCCGGGTTGCTGCAGGATACGGTAGAATCGGTTCGGCAAATTGCGGAAGCCGCGATGAGCGCTTTTCCGGCCTCTATGGTTGCCGGGCTGGATGTGCTGGTTCCTGCACATGGTGGTCGTCCCTACGTGCTGGATGTAAATCCGTTCGGCGATCTGTTATACCGGGTGAAACATCAGGGGTGGAATCCATATGAATGGGAAATGCTGCATCTCGCCAATGGGACTGCAACTTTGGAAAGGAAAGGCTTATTATGACCGATATGAACCAGATTGTCGGTTCTCATGATATTGTCATGATTACGCTTGACACGCTGCGTTACGATGTAGCCAAGCTGGAGGAAGAAAACTGTCCGAACCTGTGTGGCTCCGGGCCGTGGGAAAAACGCCATACGCCGGGCAGCTTTACCTATGCTGCACATCATGCGTTTTTTGGCGGATTCTTGCCTACACCGGCTAATACGGATAAGGCTTCTCACATACGGCTGTTTCATACTAAAGATACGGGACTGCGTACACATCCGCATACGTGGCTGTTTGATGCACCGGATATTGTATCCGGGCTGGCGTGTGAAGGTTACCGGACTATTTGCATCGGCGGTGTTATTTTTTTCACGAAAAAAAACAAGCTTGCCAAGGTGCTGCCGGGGTATTTTCAGGAAAGCTACTGGCGTATGACCTTCGGCGTTACGAATCACCGTTCAACCGAGCATCAGGTGAATCATGCCCTAAAGCTGCTGGAGAAGGCAGACCCGGCGCAGCGGCTGTTTTTGTTCCTGAATGTGTCAGCTATTCATGGCCCTAATCACTATTTTCTGGAGGGCTCAGCCAAGGATTCGGTGGAGTCCCAACGTGCAGCCTTGCGTTATGTGGATGGGCAGCTTGGGCGTTTGTTCGACGCTTTACGAAACCGGGGGAAGACATTTTGCATGGCCTTTTCCGATCATGGTACGGCTTATGGGGAAGATGGCTACGAAGGGCATCGCCTAGCTCATGAGGTAGTATGGAATGTGCCTTACCGCGAATTTGTGTTGTAGGGTACAAGAAATTTTAGATTGCACTGGTAAAATGTAAAGAATCAATCCAGCGCGAGGAGGGAGCAGAAATGAAAGCCATGAATCTGAATCACTCGCTTCTAACGGGAGCAGGAGCCAATCCCCCTGCGGGGCTGGACACAGGCTCAACATCAAGGTCTCTATGGCCTGAGAACCCTGTTGAATGGGCACGCACGATCCGTGAAGCTCCCTACCGCTCCTATTTGTACTCTTACCCGCATAAAACGGCCTATCGGCCTTTTGATACACCGCTCTCACTGCAAGAGTTGTGGGAGAAGGAGGAGCTGGAGAGCTATTTTTTGTATATGCATATTCCGTTTTGCGCGGCTCGTTGTGGATTCTGTAACCTGTTCACTTTGCCCGACAAGCGGCTGGATGTGCATAAGGAGTATGTGGATGCGCTTGAAAGACAAGCCCGACAATGGGCGCCAATCATGGGTGGTCGGCCGTTTTCACGCTTTGCCATCGGCGGCGGTACGCCAACCTTGCTGGAGGCTCCTTTGGTCGAACGATTGTTTGACATTGCGGAAAATCTGATGGGTTTAGACCCTGAACATGCTTCCATTTCGGTGGAAACGTCGCCGGATACGGTAACCGAAGATCGGCTGGAGGTGCTCAAGCGCCGCCGAACGGACCGTGTCAGCATGGGGATTCAGAGCTTTGTGGAGTCGGAGAGTGCGGCCATATACCGCCCTCAGAAGCCCAAGCTTGTGCGTGAAGCGCTTGCGCGGCTGGTGGAGTACGATTTTCCGCTGTTGAACGTAGATCTGATCTATGGTCTCCCCGGTCAAACGGCGGAAACGTGGCTGTATTCTCTGGAAGAGGCATTATCTTACGCACCGGGTGAAATTTTTATTTACCCATTATACATTCGGGAAAATACGATTTTAAAGCCGGGCTATACTGGGCTGGATCATGATATTCGTCTCAGCTTGTACGAAGTAGCACGTGAAAGACTCAAACAGGCGGGATATGTACAATATTCCATGCGCCGTTTTGCCAAAAATGATGATGCACCCGGCAAGGAGCTGCTGCCATACAGCTGTCAGGAGGAAGGCATGGCCGGTCTGGGCTGCGGTGCGCGCTCCTATACGCGTAATGTCCACTATGCCAGCCGATACGGTGTTAGTGCAGCCGCAACGCGCGGTATTATTGCTGATTATGTCGCCGCCGAGCGTCATGATCTGGCTGATTACGGCTTTATTTTAAATGTGGAGGAGAGCAAGCGGCGTTTTATTCTGAAGGCACTTCTCCATCGTGAAGGTCTGGAGCTATCTGCTTACACCGCGCGCTTCGATGCGTCTCTGGCGGATGATTTTGCAGGAATGTCCTTGTTATTGGAATCTGGTATGGCGGTGGTTGTAGACGACACACTACGACTGACCGAGGAAGGAATGGCTTATTCCGATGCGATTGGCGACTGGATGATATCTACGGCAGTACGGGAGCGGATGGAAGGCTACGTAGGCGCATGAGAGCAACCCTATATTATCGTGGCTCGTTGACTTCGTGCAACTATGCTTGCCCTTACTGCCCGTTCAGCAAAAACGTGGATAGCCGTGAAACATTGAACAAGGATCGGGCGCAGCTGGAGCGTTTTGCCGATTGGGTACGGGAACAGGGAACTTTGGGGCATCGACTATCCATATTTTTTAATCCGTATGGAGAAGCTCTCATTCATTCCTGGTACCGCAAGGCCATGATTGAGTTTTCCCATATGACGCATGTGGATAAAGTGGCTGTACAGACGAATCTGTCCACTAAGCTGGATTGGGCCAGGGAACTGAACCCGAGGACGGCTGCGCTGTGGGCGACGTATCATCCGGGAGAGACGAAGGAGCCGGCTTTTATATCTCAAGGTATGAAGCTATATGAACTTGGTATTTCCTACAGTGTCGGCACCGTGGGACTGAGACAGGCTTTTCCCGCTATTCATTCCTTGCGATCACAGCTTCCGAAGGATGTTTATTTGTGGGTCAACGCTTACAAGGATCGACCACATTATTATACCGATGCCGAGATTGATGAATTAACGGCTATAGATCCCTATTTCCAATGGAATTTGCAGGATTACAGCAGTCAGGGGCGGGCGTGTCGTGCTGGGGAGGATGTATTTTACGTACAGGGTGACGGACGTGTAAAACATTGCTACCAGGATCGGCGAGTGCTTGGTCACTTGTACAGAGATGGCCTTGAAGGACTAAGTGCCAAGCGTCCGTGCCGTATGAAGGAATGCGGCTGTTATATCGGGTACATTCATATGGAGGAGCAACCGTTTCGGGAAATGTACGGCAGTGGTCTGCTCGAAAGGGCGCCCCAGGTTACGGTATCGTCAGTTCCACACATTTAGCTAATGTCCTATAGAACGCAAAAAAGAACCGACCCTTGCATCAAGCGAAGGTCGGTTCTTCCGTTTCAATGCTTATTCTGTTAGGTGACTCTATGCGTTATTCCATCAAGTCTGGACAATGGCCGTAATTTCTTCGTCCAGATCCAGTCTGACCTGCTCGCGATAGGCACGGATATTGTACTCGGAATGCAGGTATCTCAGGATGGCCTCAATCATGTTGGCTTCCACCAGATACTGGCTGCGGCCTTGTACATGGACTTCTGCCGAATATCCTGTATCCTCTTCCCAGCTTAATTCTACAGTCACATCAGTGGGCTGGACGCCTTTGCGTTCAGCCATATGCAGACAGATGGCATTTACAATTTCATCCATACTTAAAATCATAACTTAGTAACGTCCTCCACGGGAATCATCAGGTCTGCGACGATTTTTAATAGCACGGTAGATACCTACTCCGACCATGATCAGGACGTATATAGCGAGAACGTTGACCGCAAGGCCAAGCAAGCTGCCCAGTGCGCCCATATTACCGAACAGTCCGCCGAAGAGCATACCTGCCAAACCACCCAGCATCATTCCTTTCAGGAACCCGCCGCCACCGCCAAGGAATCCACCCGTTCTGCTTGCATTACCCGCAGTTGCACTGGATTTGGTTCCGCTATCAGACTTATTGACGCCGTTGCTGTTAGTGGCCTTGCTCGGTGTAGATTGGTACGTTTTTTGCCCGGATTTAAATCCGCCGCCTCGCCTCGCGTCAGCTGTAGATGGTGCGACCATAACAATCAGCAGGGTAAAAGCCATCATCAGCATCATCATATTTTTCAAAGTAAAAGTTTTTTTCATGTTAAATATATCCCCCTTGGTATGTTGGTTTGATATAGGTCAAACAGCCGCTTACCAGTAATACGAAACGGATAGAAAAGGGTTTCAAAAAAATTAAAACATTCAAATTTTATTGATATATAAATCCTATGCCTGAATGGACTAAAGCATTCTGTCTTACGGTTTAAGTGAAAATGGATTAGTGTCCGCTCTTACATCTCCGGCGAGCAGCATACGCAGTACCATTTGGCACCACTCCAGACCCGCTTTGGCATTCATAAGCCCTTTTTGCACGAGAATGTAATCACCGAAGTTTTTGCTGCCAAAATGCAGATCCTCGTCAGGAATGTCGTTCAGAATATCCTCAAGGTGCCGTATTCGCTGAATAAAATGACGCTTGCGTTCCTCCAGCATACGGTTGGCACTGCTTTTGTCCGTCAGCCAGAGACAGAACAGCCGCAGGCTTAATTCGTCCCGTGTGACCGGAGCGGCCAGTGATTCCTGGGACCATTGCTGAAGCATATGAATTCCCTTGTCTGTAATGGTATACATTTTTTTATCAGGTTTGTCGGACTGCTGAATCCAGCGGGAAGCAAGCAATTCCTTGCTTTCCATACGCGCTAGCAGTGGATAGATCTGGCTGTGCTTGGCCTGCCAAAAAGGCTGGATACGCAGCATCAGATCATAGCCGGAGGATTCTTCTCTGGCGAGAAGGCCCAGCAGACCATAAGATAGTAAATTCATAGATTTTATCTCCTTCATCCATCTTAGTAACGGTTATAACGGCTCTACGGCAGGTGTTCTGCCGCTTCATGAAAAGTGTACACTGAAACTGTATGGTTTGACAACTTTCAGATAGGCCGTTCACAGGTTAGCCAAAATTAACTCCGATCACCATACACTCATATGTGCTTATTTTCATAAAAAAGAGGGTATCTTTAGGTCGTATTTTATGACCCAAAGATACCCTTTTTAACGTTAATTATAGGATTTTACTGCTTATTTCCATCAACAACCAGCGTTAGCTCCCCGGTGTCTGGATGGATGACCATACCGTGAACAGGCGCATTAGGCGGGAGCAAGGGGTGATTCTTAATAAGCTTTACGGTACTTCTAACCCCTTCCTCGATGTTGTCAAAACCTTTCAGCCATTTGTTTAGTTTAATCCCTGAATTTTCCAAAGTGCTTAGTACCTCTTGTGAAATCCCGCGCTCCAGCATTTCATTGACCATGTGGTCGGCATTCAGCGCGGCCATACCGCATTCGTAATGGCCTATGACGAGCACTTCATCCGCTCCCAGCTCATACAGGGCAACGAGTACGCTTCGCATAACGCTTCCAAAAGGCTGGGAGATAATCGCACCCGCATTTTTAATAATTTTGACATCACCATTGCGCAGGTTCATGGCTTTGGGTAGCAGTTCGGTCAGACGCGTATCCATACAGGTAATGATGACCATTTTTTTATTAGGGAACTTGCCTGTACGATAGGCTTCGTATTCTTTGTTTTCCACGAAAACGCGGTTGTATTCCAAAATCTCTTTGATGTGATCCACGATTGTTCCCTCCGTATGCTATTTAATGTTGAACTATTTTTTGCAGCAGACCAGCATGGAAAAGCCTAATCCAGGTTTTAGCAGGCCGGAAATCAGGCTTTACCCCTTTACAAATATGTACTATCTGACGGTTTTTCAAAGCCTTCAGGAGCTGGTCGCAAATGTTGTGTGTTGATTATACTTTTTAATATAAGTATCATCAAGTATAAGAAGTATAAAGTTTTATCCATTTTTAGATAAAGAGGTGACCTCAATTATGGCGCAACAGACGTTGGATCAATTGGCAGCTTTAAAAGAATTAGCACACAAAATCAAAAGTTATGGCGAGGCCGTGGGCTTGATGCACTGGGACTTACGGACAGGTGCTCCGCGCAAGGGCGTTGATATTCGTTCGGAAACGTTGGGTATGTTGTCCACTGAGATGTTCAAGCTGATTATTTCGGATGAAATGGGACAATTGCTGCAATTTTTTACCGCAGAAGACAAACTGGAGCAACTGGAGGACAATGATCGCAGACTGGTGGAGGAAAGTCGCAAAAATTATGAGCTGAACCGTTCGGTTCCGGCTGACCGTTATCGGGAATACAGCGTACTCGCTGCTCAGGCGGAGAGCAAGTGGGAGGATGCCAAGGAACATAGCGATTTTGCCGGATTCGAGCCTTATTTGTCTAAAATCGTAGAGATGAAGCGTGAGTTTATCGGTTATTGGGGAATCAAGAACACGGAATACGACACGCTTTTGGATCAATATGAACCGGATATGACGGTAGAGAAGCTGGATGCTGTGTTTGATCGTCTCAAAAAGCGCCTTGTGCCGCTGTTGTCTAAAATTCAGGCTTCACCAAACCAGCCGGACAAGAGCTTTCTGGATGGTGTGTTTGATGTGAAGCAGCAAGAGAAGTTCGGCCTATTCATTTTGAGACAGATGGGTTATGACTTCGACGCAGGTCGTTTGGATGAGAGCGTGCATCCTTTTGCGACAGGATTAAATCCGGGTGATGTGCGCATAACAACACATTATTTGCAAGATGATGTGACTAGCGCGATTTTCAGCTCATTGCATGAAGGTGGTCATGCGCTGTATGAGCAAAATATTGCGCCTGAGCTGGCAGGATCGCTGCTTTCTGAAGGAACCTCTATGGGGATACATGAATCTCAGTCTCGCTTGTGGGAAAATATGATTGGGCGCAGCCGTGCTTTTTGGGATCGATATTATGCTGACTTGCAAAAGCATTTTCCAGACCGTCTGGCAAAGGTCACGGCGGAACAGTTCTACCTGGCCGTTAATCGTGTGGAAAATTCACTGATTCGTATTGAAGCGGATGAGCTGACATATAACTTACATATCATTATCCGCTATGAAATTGAAAAAATGCTGTTTAATGAAAAACTGGATGTGAAGCGCCTTCCAGAAGTATGGAACGCGAAATATAAGGAATATCTGGGACTTCTCCCGCCGGATGACGGGCATGGCGTTCTACAGGATGTTCACTGGTCCGGTGGTGATTTTGGTTATTTTGCCTCTTACTCGCTTGGCAATATGTATGCAGCGCAAATTTTGGCGACACTGCGCAAGGAGTTGCCAAATCTGGATGAGCTGATTTCTGCTGGGGAGCTGGAGCCGATCAAGCAATGGTTGACTGAACGAATCTACCGTTACGGTAAGAGCCGGACGCCGTCCGAGCTGATTGTAGCCATTACAGGTGAGGATCTGAACCCGGACTATCTGGCTGATTATCTGGAAGAAAAATATACCTCCATATACAAGCTGTGATTTACTAGCTGTCATATCATCATTTGTGCATCTACCCCGCGTTCCCTGGGCGAACGTGGGGTTTTTGTGTGCGATTAACCATTGAGTAGGCAGCCGCATAACAATATATGAAGTCTATAATGCAAAAAGGTGGGGAGGGAACAGGGATGAACATCGGCGCTCGTTTCAAAGCTGTGGCGGCTGCGGCACTGCTCGGGTTGCTGCTGCTCGGCGGGTGCGCACCCAAAGGGGAGCAGACGATTGAGATTAGACTGGGCGAAGTAGCTCGAACGGTCTTTTATGCGCCACAGTATGTAGCCTTGAGCCAGGGGATGTTTGCTCAGGAGGGACTGAATGTCCAACTGGCGACGATTCCCGGTGGCGACAAGACGATGACGGCGTTGCTGTCCAATCAGGCGGATATCGCGCTTATCGGTGCAGAAACATCTATTTATGTGTATCAGCAAGGGGCAGAGGACCCCATCATTAATTTTGCCCAACTGACGCAGACGGACGGAACCTTTCTATTTGCCCGGCAAACGCAGGGTAGCTTTGACTGGGAAAAGCTGAAAGGGCAAAATTTTCTTGGACAGCGCAAGGGCGGAATGCCACAAATGTCGTTGGAATTTGCACTGCGCAAACACGGCATTGATCCACACAAGGATTTGAAGCTGATTCAAAATATTGATTTTGCCAATGTTGCCTCTGCTTTCGGTTCCGGTACAGGGGATTATGTGCAGTTATTCGAGCCGCAGGCATCTATTTTCGAAAAAGAAGGCCGGGGACGGGTAGTGGCCTCCATTGGTGTGGAGAGCGGCGAGCTGCCTTATACCGTATATATGGCTAAACGAAGCTATCTGAACGAAAATGGCGAGGCTGTACAAAAATTTACGAAGGCTGTATACCAGGCACAGCAGTGGATTGCCACGCATTCACCTGAGCAGATTGCCGAAGCCATTATGCCCTATTTCAAGGACACAGATCTGGCGGTTCTGACCAGTAGTGTCAAGCGGTATAAGGAACAAGGCACCTATGCCCTGAATCCAATAATTGAGGAAAAAGAATGGAAGAATTTGCAGGATGTTATGACTTCGGCGGGCGAGCTGAAAAGTCCGGTTGCGCTGGATCAACTGTTGAACCGAAGCTTTGCAGAGAAGGCGATTGCAGCAGGCTCATCGGGGAATGCCGACCAGCCTGCAAAAGCGGGAACAAATGGAGCCGCTGATACAGGTGTAGACGCCGGAGGCTCGCCATGACAGAAGAACGGAGTTGTCTTATTTCGGATGCAACGGTCCCGGTGGTGGCGCTGAAGCAAGTGACGCATGTGTATGTAACAGACCGGGAGGCCTCACTGGCGGTTGAGGATATCGACTTCGCTGTAGGGACAGGAGAATTTATCAGTTTGGTTGGCCCAAGCGGCTGCGGCAAAACGACAATCCTGTCCATGATCGCCGGGTTATTGTGCCCGGCGAAGGGCCAGGTGCTGCTGCAAGGTCAGCCCGTAAACGGTCCGAGTCCCGAGGTCGGCTACATGTTGCAGCAGGATTATCTGTTTCCGTGGCGTACGATCATGGATAATGCGTTATTGGGTCTGGAACTGGGCAATCGGGTAGATGAAGCCTCGCGTGAACGGACCCGACTGCTGCTGGAAGGCATGGGGCTGGGAGGGAAGGAGCATCTGCATCCGTCCCAGTTATCCGGGGGGATGCGCCAACGTGTGGCGCTGGTACGGACGCTGGCGACTAATCCAGGGCTGCTGCTGCTGGATGAGCCGTTCTCCGCGCTGGATTATCAGACCAAGCTCCAACTGGAAGACCTGATTGCCGAAACCTTGCGTGAGCGGGGGAAGACGGCTATATTGGTCACACACGATTTGGCCGAGGCGATTGCGGTCAGTGACCGGATTATTGTGCTGGGCCGAAATCCGGGCCACATCCGGCGTACCTTTGCAATTCCGGATGCGATCCGGGAAGTTCAGCCTTTTTATGCGCGCGAGCAGCCGGGCTTTAATGAGCTTTTTCATGAAATATGGGGTGAACTGGAGGCTTCGGGAGCAAAGGAGTGAGTCAAAGGATGAAGGGCGAAGCGGATCGGCTTGGACAACACTGGATTCAAGGGCTGTATCAGGAGTACCGACGCAGAAGGCGTTCGGAGCGGCGGTTGGTAACGGGTGTACAGACAGCTATTTTAGTGTTTTTATTCGTGTTGTGGGAAATTGCGGGTCGGATGAAATGGATTGATGTACTACTGTTTAGCTATCCAAGCAAAATATTTACCCAAATTGGCAAGGATGCGGTCAGCGGTGAGCTGTGGGGGCATGTCGGTGTCACGGTTGGAGAGACGTTGGCGGGTTTTTTACTGGGAACGCTGCTGGGAACATTACTGGCTGTGCTAATCTGGTGGTCGCCGTTTCTGTCGAAGGTACTGGATCCCTATATGGTTGTCTTCAACAGTATGCCCAAGGTGGCGCTGGGGCCCATTTTTATTGTCATGTTCGGAGCCGGATTTACCGCTATTCTAATGACGACCCTCTCGATTACGGTCATTATTACGACGTTAGTCGTGTATAACAGCTTTCAGGAAGTGGATTCGAATCTGATCAAGGTGGTTCGCACATTTGGTGGATCGCGGCGCGATACGTTTAGCAAGGTGATTTTGCCTGCGTCCTTTCCGGCTATCGTCTCTACACTAAAGGTGAATGTCGGCATGGCCTGGGTTGGCGTGATCGTCGGTGAATTTCTGGTAGCTAAAAACGGGTTGGGCTACTTGATCATCTACGGCTTTCAGGTGTTCAATTTCACGCTGGTGATGTCCAGTTTACTTATCATTGCGGTCGTAGCGACACTGATGTATCAGGCGGTCGTGTATGTGGAGCGACTGTTGCTGTCTGATCGTCCTCAGCGATAAGAATCAAACTTCTATACATTTCTGGATTTTTTCAAATTCCTCATTTGTGTAAAATGTGAAAATAAAGTACCATGAAAATGAAAATGATTCAAAGTTTACGAAAACAGATTTCATCCAGAGAGGACAGAATTTTTTCATGGGCTTTCGTACGATTAAAACGGCTATTGCCGCATTAATGGCCGTACTCATTGCGGATGGTTTTGGCATTCATGGAGCCACCTCGGCAGGGCTTTTGGCTATTTTGGGGGTCGATGTCACGCGCAAGAGAAGCCTTCGTACCATTTCGGCGAGATTTTTTGCATCCGTTGTGGGGCTTCTTTTTGCTTGTGTTTTGTTTGTTGTATTCGGATTCCATGATTGGGTACTGGCATTATATATTTTATCGGCGTTTCCGGTCATTGTACGGGTGGGCTTTAAGGAAGGAATCGTCACGGGTTCGGTTGTGGTTTTCCGCGTGTTCAGCGGTGGTGTGATTGATATGCAGGTGCTGCTGACCCAGCTGTGTCTGCTGGTCATCGGACTGGGGTCCGCGATGGTCGTCAATTTGGCCTACATGCCGCGCTCCGATAACACCATGCAGCAAATCCGGCAGGAAGTAGACCGGACGTTTTCCATTATATTCAGAAATATGGCCAATACATTACGCAGTCCGGCATACATATGGGATGGCAAGGAAGTTATAGAAGCGAACAGCGTCATAGCCAGAGGGGTGACCGAGGCAGGGCGTTCATTGGAAAATCAGATGCTTCGTCCGCAAGAAGGCTGGAATGTGTATTTTTATATGCGCAGGGAACAGCTGGATTCTATTCAAAATATGATGCAGCTGATCTCGCAGATGTACCAGCATATGCCGCAGGCCAAACTTTTGGCCGAGCTATTCGATCAGCTCAGCAATGACGTTCTGGCCGGACATTATACGGGACAGACGGAGAAGTTGCTGGAGCAGGTACGTGAGGAATTCAAAAAAATGGAGCTCCCCTCAACCCGGGAGGAATTCGAAATTCGTTCGGCATTGTTACAGCTTACACATGAATTACATCAGTATTTGAAAATCGCCAAAAAGGACAAGGCCCCCACTCCAGTCAAAGCTTAGAGTCGAGGGCCCAAACTAAAAAGCTACTGTCTAACGATGGACAGTAGCTTTTTCTTGTTCAGTGATGACGGACGCAGCAGGAAGGGGTCGTTTGTGCCGAATTCGACCTGCGATCCATAAGGCAACGGTGATCAGGCAAGGATAAAGCATGGCCCAGCCGACAAAAGGAAACACCACCGCAGTCGAGATGAACGACACCCAACTGATGGCTACACCCCAGCGATTACCTCGTAGCAGCTTGATACCCGCAGCACACCCGCCCAGATAGGTCAGGATAAAAGTGGCGTTGGGGAACTGAATCAGGTTGGTGAGTGAAACAGTACCGCTACCGTAAAGGGACATAATGATGACGAAACAAAGGGAAAGAAACGCGATACCCCCAATTGGCGTATGAAAACGCCGGGACAATAGACCCATCCAGCGGAAGGCGTGTCCTTGCCGGGATAAGGCATACGCGACACGTGAAGCAGCACCTACATAAGCGATAATCGTAGCTGTACAAATAAAGATGCCCGTCAAGCCCGCGATCACTGCGCCCCACGGACCAATAGCCCGGCTAATCACCCATACGAGCGAAGCGTCTGATCCACCTGCAAGGTAGCTTTGTGTCCCGACTGTAGCCAGTGCAGTAAGAAAATAAAGCAGGCCAACGATGATGGCTGCAACGGTGACACCCTTAACAGCCGCCCGCTGAGGATTGGTGAATTCCTCCGACAAATGGGAGACGGCTTCCCAGCCGATGAAGCACCAGAACAGAATCGCGGCTGCCTGACCGACAGGAAGCCAACCGTGCGGAGCAAACGGTGTGAAGTGTATCGATTTCATTTGTGGCAGCGCTGCGACAATGGCGAAGATAAGGACAGCAACGATAGCAATGACAACGGCGATCTGAATACGTCCCGCAACCTTCATACCGATCCAGTTAATGATCAGTCCAACCGCCAGCATGGCGGCGGCCAATCCCATGCGGCATCCCTCTCCCCAGCCCATGGCGGCGGTCATATAGCCAGCTCCGGTGAGTGCGGCAACAGGTGCCCCAATCGGAACTGACATCAGAAAAAACCACCCGATATAAGAGCCTGCACGCGGTGAAAAAGCCAGCGTAACAAAATGCGATACCCCTCCAGCGTTCGGGAATTTGGCGGACAGCAGTCCCATGGACAGGGCCATTGGCAAAATGAGCAGGGTCATAAAGCCCCACGCCAGTAGTGATGCCGGACCCGCCATTTCGGCGGCAAGACCGGGCACAATCAATATCCCCGAACCCAGCACCGCCCCGATATATAGCGCAATGGCCTGTGGAAGACCAATGGTGGATTGTAGTTTATGTTCATTTGTCATGCAGGTAAGCCTTCTTTCTCTTGTCATTTCCTTCAGCTTATCAGATAATCAATCTATCGGAAAAACGGAATATAACGATGGCTCGCATCGAAAAAAACGATTGAAGGAGCAACTTATGGAATCACGGCATTTGTTTACGTTTTTAAATGTGGTTGAGGCAGGCAGTTTTACCCGGGCGGCGCGTATACTGGACTATGCACAATCAAGTATAACTGCTCAAATTCAGACGCTGGAGACAGAGCTGGGCACACCTCTTTTTGACCGCATAGGTAAGAAAATCATGCTCACAGATGCCGGACGACGCCTGCTGCCCTATGCGCAGGAGATTTCCAAGATGCACGCCCTTGCTAAGGATGCGCTACGTTCAGAAACGGTGCTGACGGGTACGCTCAAAATCGGAGCGCCAGAGTCGCTGGCGGCTTTCCGCCTGCCGAGCCTGATCCGTGAGTACAGGGAGCGGTATCCGAAGGTAAAAATCGTGCTTAAACCCGGTGAATGCTGGGAATTGCGTGATATGACCCGTTCAGGTGAGCTGGATTTGGCTTTTTTGCTTCAGCCGGAAACAGAGGATAGAGAACTGCATGTCACTACGCTCATTCATGAGCCGATGGCATTGGTTGCGCCACTGGGGCATCCACTGGCTTCCTATAATAAGGTGGAGCCAGCTGACTTGAAGGACGAAACCATTTTGCACACGGAGGCGGGCTGCACCTATCGTATCCTTTTTGAGCAGTATTTGAACAGACACGGTATTTTTGCAGACCCGAGTCTGGAGTTTTGGAGTATTGAAGCGATCAAGCAATGTGTTATGGCCGGATTGGGCGTTGCGCTGCTTCCGCTGGTTACGGTGCAAAATGAGCTGCGTGAAGGGAAGATGGCGCGTTTAAGCTGGGATGACAGCGAACAGCAGGTGGCTACCCAGGTCGCCTATCACACGAAAAAGTGGAAATCCCCGGCGCTCAGCGAATTTTTACGGATTGTCGAGCAGCATGTAACACATTGGCGTGCATGAGTTCAAGCCATTAGGGCATAAGCTTATACAAATAATATTTTTTCCTTTTCGCCTATTCACTCAACATTCGCCCACAACCTGCATACATATGTATGGAATGATTGATTGTATGGAGGAGGTTCAAGTATGGCATTAAGTCATAAAAATCGTAGAGAGATTATTACAAAAGCGATCTGCGGTAAAGGTCGCAAATTCTCTACCGTAACCCATACCGTAACTCCGCCTAATAATCCGACCAGCATTTTGGGGGCGTGGATTATTAACCACCAGTATGAGGCTGTGGCGGCTGGAGACGGCATTGAGGTCGTGGGGACGTATGATATCAATATCTGGTACTCATACGATAAAAACTCGCAGACCGATGTGGCTAAGGAAACGGTGTCGTACGTGGAAAACGTGCCGCTCTCGTATCTTGATCCGAAACACCGGGCGTCTACAGTGGAAGTATCCGCCGAGGCGACACAGGAGCCAAGCTGCGTTGAGGCCAGTGTGTCTTCAGGGGGCGGCAGCGTAATTATCCGGGTCGAGCGGGAATTTGCGGTGGAACTGGTGGCAGAAACGAAGATTGTTGTAGAAGTATTCCCGAATGGCAGCAGTGACGATTTTGACAAGGACTATGATTTTGGAGCGGAAGAAGGGGACTATGAGGAGCTCGACCCCGACCTCATTGACGACGAGCTCTGACGGAAGTAACCAAAAAGAGGGCCGCTTTACTCTTTTGCGCCGGCTGAGACTGCGCAGGGGGGAAAGGCCCTCCTTTTTGTTGTTGTAGGGAAGGGAAGTCGTTCAATCGTCCGTAATCTGGTAGGGAGGGGAAGATGATGCAGCAGGCGGGACAGGCGCTCAGACGCTTCAGACAGATGTCGGATGATGAAAAGCAGCGCAGGCTGGAACGCTCCGGCATATCGGTTCGCTGGATTGACGACAACGCAGCAGATTTTGCGGTAGGCTATGCGGTGCAGATCCATCAGCTACGAATGCTGGAAATTCGAAGACGTACGATTGAAGGACACTCCAAAGTCCGCGCTTATGATCCGTCTGCGTTGGATAGCAGCTCTCAGCTGTCCGTCCGAATGGAGCGACTGGCTGTACGTACTTTGTACACACTTGGCCTCGACAGTGGCGAGGTGACGCTGACACTGCTGGGCGAGCGCAGCTGTCAGGTGCGTGAAGTCGTGGCCCAGCCATGGCTTAATGATAGACGCCTAGACACGCTATATGAAGCCGCAGCTCGCGAAGTGGATGTTCAGGAGCAGGGCCTTCCAGCGGTACAAGGGGATAAACAGCTGCTAATCGGAATGGACCCTGAATTTGTACTGGTCCGCATGCCGGAAGGACGGGTTGTACCGGCTTCGCGATATTTGGGCCGCCTTGGCGTGGCGGGATGCGATGCGGTTACGCGCCGGGGGCGGACGTTGTACCCGGTCGCTGAGCTTCGACCCGCACCAAGTGGCGATCCGGCTCTTTTGCTGACCCATTTACGCCGTGCCTTTGCGGCAGCAGCCCGGCGCATTGCCGATCGTACGCTAATTTGGCAAGCAGGCGGGATGCCGCAGTCCGGTTTTCCGCTGGGAGGGCATCTGCATTTTAGCGGAATTCCGCTGAACGGGTCTCTGCTACGTGCGCTGGACAATTATTTAGCGCTGCCTTTGGCGTTGTTAGAAGACAAACGCGCAGCCCGGCGCAGACCGCATTACGGCAATTTGGGCGATTTTCGCCGCCAACCGTACGGAGGTTTTGAATACCGTACACTACCCAGCTTTCTTGTTTCGCCGCAGCTCGCGAAAGGCGTGATTGGATTGACCTTTCTCATCGCGTCTCAATATCCGCGCTTGGAGCGTAGGCCACTGGATGAGGAAGAGGCCCATAGAGCTTTTTATGAAGGAAATCGGATTGTGCTGGGGGAATATATGGAGCCTCTTATTTTGGATATCGTTTCACTGGATGTATATCCGCAATATAAAGCTTATGTAGGGCCTTTGCTGGACAGCCTGCGTCAGGGGAAACAATGGGATGAATCGCGGGATTTGCGTCCGTTTTGGAAGCTTTCGTAAAATCTGTGATGTTGTTTGCGATGCTTGCATGTTATCGACTGTCATTTTTGCTATAATGAAAGGTAATGTAAGTTTAAACGGAACAATGTGTGGGGGTTAGTAAACGGTATGGCCAAATATACACCGATGATTGAGCAATATTTATCCATAAAAGACCAGGCGCAGGATGCGTTTTTGTTTTTCCGCCTAGGGGATTTTTACGAGATGTTTTTTGATGATGCGATTCTTGCATCCAAGGAGCTGGAGATTACACTTACCGGACGCGAGGGTGGCGGCACGGAAAAAATTCCAATGTGCGGCGTGCCTTATCATTCGGCGGAAAATTACATACAGCGCCTTATTGAAAAGGGTTATAAGGTTGCCATCTGCGAACAGATGGAGGAAGCCTCGGCTACGAAGGGGATGGTACGGCGAGATATTGTCCGTGTCGTCACTCCGGGTACGGTGATGGAAGGCAAGGTGCTGGGTGACAAATCCAACAACTACATGGTATGTGTCACCGAGACGGACGGGATGCTGGCACTGGCGGCCTGCGATTTGTCAACAGGTGAGCTGTATGTGACCTCTGTACCTGATTCGAAAGAATGGCTGTTGGATGAAATTAATATTTATGAGCCGTCAGAAATGCTGGGGGATGGTCATCTGCTCGATTTCGTAACCTCCCGAATGTCACCCGTTGGGCGTCGTGTTGTCTACACAGCCTGGGACAAGTCTAAGGATGATCTTGTGCGTGGTCAATTTGGTGAAGCAACGTGGGCAAGGCTCAACGAGGAACGTAGGCAGTGTGTATCGCGTCTGATTGCTTATTTGAATGAAACGCAAAAAAGATCGTTAGGCCAGTTGACCCAGATTTCCGTTTATGAGCCAAACCATTTTATGATTCTTGATCCATTTACCCGCCGTAATCTGGAACTGGTGGAGACGGTTCGTGAGCGCTCCAAGAAGGGATCGTTGCTGTGGTTGCTGGATCGGACGGAGACGTCGATGGGAGCTCGGTTGCTGCGACGCTGGATCGACAAGCCGCTGCTTAGCAGCCATCTGATCGAGGAACGGCTGGAGGCGGTTGATAAGCTGTACCACCAGTTTATTTTTCGTGAGGATGTGCGTGCACAGCTTAAAGAAATTTACGATCTGGAGCGCTTGGTTGGGCGAATTGCCTTTGGCAGCGCCAATGCACGCGACCTGATTGCACTCAAGCTGTCATTAACCCGAATTCCGGCTTTGCGTGAGCTATGCGCAGAATCGGAATCGGAGACACTGCGCCGAGTTGCCCAGACGCTGGATAGCTGTACAGACTTGTGTGCGTTGATTGAGGAAGCCGTAGCGGACGAGCCGCCTATTTCTGTAAGGGACGGGGGTCTCATTAAGGATGGCTACCATCAGCGTCTGGACGAACTGCGGGAGGCGAGTGTGAACGGCAAGCGCTGGATCGCCGAGCTGGAGGCCAAGGAACGTGTAGCGACTGGTATTCGGTCGCTCAAAATCGGGTACAACAAAGTATTTGGTTATTATATCGAGGTAACCAAATCCAATCTGGCTTCATTGCCGGAAGGACGATATGAACGCAAGCAAACGCTGGCGAATGCGGAACGATATATTACACCGGAGCTGAAGGAAAAGGAATCTCTGATTTTGGAAGCCGAGGATAAGATGGTAGATCTGGAGTACTCTCTCTTCTCTGAGCTTCGCAGTAAACTAAATACTGAAATTCCACGCCTGCAAAAGCTGGCAGAGCGGGTGGCAGAAATTGATGTGTACCAGTCCCTGGCATCGGTCAGCGCAGAGCGTGGCTTCGTGAAGCCTGAGCTGACAACGGGATATGATCTCGTGGTGGAGCAGGGGCGGCATCCCGTTGTGGAAGCTGTGATGAAGGATGGCAGCTTTATCGCCAATGGTACGGCGCTGGAGGAAGCAGATGCGCATATTTTGCTAATCACCGGTCCGAATATGGCCGGGAAAAGTACGTATATGCGTCAGGTTGCGCTGATCGCAATTATGGCGCAGATCGGTTGCTTCGTTCCGGCTACACATGCGAAAGTGCCGATGCTGGATCGCATTTTCACGCGCATCGGTGCGGCGGATGACCTGATCGGCGGGCAGAGTACGTTCATGGTGGAAATGGCTGATATTCAGGTCATGACAGACAAAGCGACTCCGCGAAGCCTGATCATTATTGACGAGTTGGGACGCGGTACGTCCACCAGTGAGGGGATGGCGATTGCTCAAGCTGTGATTGAATTTGTCCATGACACGATCGGCTGTAAGGCGCTGGTGTCTACGCATTTTCATGAGCTGGCTCATTTGGAGCAAAGCCTGTCCTCGCTGCGGAACTACTCCATGGCGGTACAGGAAAGCGGCGACAAGGTGAATTTCCTGCGTAAGCTCATACCGGGCGCGGCCAGTAGCAGTTACGGTATCTATTGTGCCCGTCTTGCGGGTTTGCCGGATAATATCATTGAACGTGCGAACGGGCTGTTGCATGGCTTTGAGCACGCGGCTGCCCAAGTGACGGCAGGCACCGAGGCTGTTGCAGTAGCGAAGGAAAATGTTGTTCACCGCACAGTTTCAGGAGCTGGAGCTTCTTCTTCGGACGGCACCCATTCAGACCAGACGCTACGGGAAAGCAGGGAAGTGGCGTTGCAGGCTCCACTTATGTCACAGCAAGCCAACGTTGTAAAAGAAAACACTCAGCAGGTGGTGGAAGACTCCAGTGTACTGGACCATACGGCTACCGGAGTCGTACAGCTGTCCATTTTCGGAGAGCAAGAGCTTGCTCCTGCCAAGCCGCAGCTGGAGACGGCCGAGGTTAATCCGATTGTGCGCCAGATTTTACGCAAGGTGAAAAACGCTGATGTCATGAATATGACACCTTTGCAGGCGATGCAGTTGTTAAATGAACTGAAAAACAAGGCCAACGGCCTGTAGCACCGATATCTGTAGTTAACGATATTATATTTTTATTTTCATCACACTTTGAAGTTAGGGGGAGGTTAAAAGGATGTCTAAAATTCGGGTACTGGATGAGCATATTGCCAACCAGATTGCTGCCGGTGAGGTTGTAGAACGTCCAGCCTCCGTCGTGAAGGAGCTGGTGGAAAATGCGATTGATGCGGGCGGTACGCGTGTCGACGTATGGGTAGAGGAAGGCGGACTGCAAAGCATCCGGGTGACGGATAACGGTAGTGGCATCGAGCCTGAAGATGTCGAAACGGCGTTCTATCGGCATGCGACCAGCAAAATTGGGCATGGACGCGATCTGTTCCAGATCACGAGCCTGGGCTTCCGGGGAGAAGCGCTGCCGAGTATTGCGGCTGTATCGAAAGTGGAGCTGCTGACAGCAGCCGGAGATGACGGACGTGCCCGCAAATTGGTTATTGAGGGCGGCAAGCTGGTGCTGCATGAGGATGCAGCCGCTCGGCAAGGGACGGATTTTACCATCCGGGAGCTGTTTTATAACACGCCTGCAAGGCTGAAATATATGAAAACGATCCAGACGGAGCTGGGGCACATTTCGGATGTACTTTACCGAATGGCGCTTTCACACCCCGAAGTTGCCTTCACATTGCGGCATAACGGGAATACACTGCTTCAAACGCTGGGTAATGGTGATTTGCTTCAAGTGATTGCCGCTGTTTATGGAACCTCGGCAGCGAAATCCATGCTGCTGCTGGAAGGAGAGAGTCTGGATTACCGTATTAGCGGCTATGTCAGCCGCCCGGAGTGGACCAGATCGAATCGGAATGCCATCTCGACGGTGGTGAACGGACGTTTTGTGCGTAGCTACGGGCTAAATCAGGCACTGCTTAAGGCGTATCATACCTTGCTGCCGATCAATCGTTTTCCACTAGCTGTGATCCAGCTGGAAATGCATCCTTCACTGGTGGATGTTAACGTTCATCCTGCCAAGTTGGAGGTACGTTTCAGCAAAGAAGCCGAGCTGTTTCAATTGGTTGAGGATTCGGTAAAAGCTGTTCTAGGGCAGCAGGTGCTGATTCCGAAGGCAGTCAAGCGCGAAATCGGCGGCAAGGATAGCGGCTCGTTCGTGCAGGAGCAGTTCCATTTCTCGAAGGGAAGCGGTATGGAAGGAAACTCTTCTGCTGGCGAGAGCCGAGGGGAGGCACAACCGCTTGCCGGACCTTTCCCGGAGGGCCGTGACCCGCGCCAATCTATTCGTTTGGACGGAAATGAGGAGGAACACAGGCTTGGCACGGAGCGTGAGCAACGCCAGAATAGGGAGAGACTCCTTGTCTCTGGTCGGGGGAAAACGTCTTCTGGGCAACGTGTCAGTGACGAGGAACTGGATGCAGATTTTGTGGATGGAAACGATGGGAATGGCGTTAGAGGGAACGATCCGGTGCCTGATAGTGCTTCCGGGCAGGCGTTCGCTACTCAAGAAATTCAAGGGAATAAAAGCGAATCCGGTTCATCCCCTTTGTACAGCGGCAGAGTACAGGAAGCGGCTGCTTCTGTGGCTTATCGGCCTTCTGCTTCACCGGATGCAGGAAACGCTGTGGATTCCCGATATTTCTTGGATCAGAAGAAACGTCAGTCACGACTGAATGCAGAGCAGTTGGCGGTGGTGTCGGGTGAGGCTCCCGAGATTCCCGCTTTTCCTGAGCTAAATTTGATTGGTCAGCACCATGGAACCTATTTGATTGCGCAGAACGATCAGGGGCTGTATTTAATTGACCAGCATGCTGCGCATGAACGGGTTAACTACGAATTTTATTATGAAAAATTCGGCAGTCCCGAGGCGGTATCTCAGGAGCTACTCCTGCCGATTACATTAGAATTTACGCCCTCGGAGACGGAAAAGCTGAAAACAAGGCTGCACTGGTTTGAGCAGGCGGGAGTGTATTTGGAGCATTTCGGTGGTCAAACCTTCCGTGTTAGCTCTTATCCTTACTGGCTTCCTCAAGGGCAAGAAGCGGATGTTATTGAGGAAATGGCAGGATGGGTACTGGATGAAAAAGCAATTGATCTTGCAAAGCTGCGGGAAGCAGCCTCGATCATGTGCTCCTGCCGGGCTTCGATTAAAGCGAACCAGAAGCTGACTGACCGACAGGCTGTCGTACTGCTGGAGCGTTTGGCGGCGTGCAGACAGCCGTACACCTGCCCGCATGGGCGGCCCATCGTTGTGTCCTTTTCCATATATGATTTGGAGAAGCTGTTTAAGAGAGTAATGTAAGGGAGTTTATATATGTTGCAGGATCGGGAAAACCGTGAAGAAGAAAAGCAGGCAAGGCTTCGGGAGGAACAAGCCCATTTATTGGTGACGACAGGGGATTCTCCCTCCGCTGAGGTCGTGCAGCGGGCGGAACTGCTTGCAGCCGAGCTGGGGGTGCTGTATGCCCCCCGTCGTGGTATATCGGTAGCAAGGCTGACTGTTGCTCATAGAGTTCGTCAGGCGTTGGTGCTCGTACAGGGTGGGGTGAGGCTGATTAGCCCGGAGCAACCACCGATGACTTTTCACCCGAGCATGGGCTTCATCCGCGCCAAGCGGGTGTTGAAGGGCGAGCCTGATCCGATGCTGACCGCCGCTCGGCTCGTTCCGGGGGACACCGTGCTGGATTGTACCGCAGGACTCGGAACGGATTCCCTCCTGTTTTCAATTGGAACAGGAAGTTCTGGACAAGTAACTGCTGTGGAAAGTTCTTTTCCTGTCTATGCTTTAATCAAGGATGGAATGAGGCATTACCGTTCCGGCAACGCTGCGGTAGATGAGGCATTTTCCAGCATTGACGTCCGCTTTGGTCATCATTTGGATTATTTGCGTAGCTTGCCGGATCGCAGTGTGGATATTATCTATTTTGACCCGATGTTCCGTGATCCGTTGCTCGATTCTAGTGCAATCGGTCCATTGAGAGGATTGGCTAACCCGGATGCTCTGGATGAGGAAAGTATTGTTCAGGCAAAACGTATTGCAAGGAAAACAATTGTATTGAAGGAAAAACGGGGCAGCAGGGAATTTGCCCGCCTCGGCTTCCATGTGGAGCAACGGGGCACAACGAAAACAGTGTACGGAGTGATTGATATTGATAGCGGCATCTAAGCCTAAACTACTTGTTCTTGTCGGCCCGACTGCGGTCGGCAAGACGAAATTAAGCATCGAGATGGCACGGCAATTTGGCGGGGAAATTATTTCCGGAGATTCCATGCAGGTGTACCGTCATATGGATATTGGAACTGCCAAAATTTCCGAACAGGAAATGGAAGGAATCAAGCACCATTTGATTGATATTCATGAGCCGGAATACCCATATTCGGTAGCTGCATTTCAGGAAGATTGCCGTCGTCTCATACCGGATATTCATGCCAGAGGGAAACTGCCGTTTATCGTAGGTGGGACAGGTTTATATGTGGAGTCTGTCTGCTATGAATACCAGTTTTCCGAGGTGGGAGCTGATGAAGCTTTTCGTCAG
Organism: Paenibacillus sp. RC21; assembly: GCF_044907935.1. Taxonomy (NCBI): domain Bacteria; kingdom Bacillati; phylum Bacillota; class Bacilli; order Caryophanales; family Paenibacillaceae; genus Paenibacillus; species Paenibacillus sp. RC21. The sequence goes on along the minus strand of NZ_JBIYCS010000002.1, from coordinate 75,886 downwards.
GAACAGCTTGATTATGCCGAACAATTTGGAGCCGAGGCGCTTCATGCGCGACTCCAGGCGGTTGATCCCGAAAGTGCATGTCGTCTTCATCCCAATGACCGCCGCCGAGTCGTTCGAGCGTTGGAAATTTATCATGTTAGCGGAACGACGCTCAGCTCGCAATTGGCCAGTCAAAAAAAGGAATCTCCCTATCAGCTTTGCATCGTAGGTTTGACAATGGATAGGCAAATGCTATATAAACGTATTGAAGACCGAATTGACGGGATGCTCGATCAAGGGCTTGTTGCTGAGGTAACCTCCTTAATGGAACGGGGAGTGCGAAGCGATGCCATCTCCATGCAAGGTCTAGGCTATAAAGAGATATCCTCCTACCTGCGAGGAGAGGTGTCTTTGGAAGAGGCGGTGACTTGGCTGAAACGGGATACGCGTCATTTTGCGAAGCGGCAGCTCTCGTGGTTTCGCCATATGAAGGATATCCAGTGGGTAGATGTCACCGATTTCGGAAATTTTTCTGCTCATGCAGCCCGAATACACGAAATTATAGCAGGAAAGTTCCGGACAGACCTTGAATATACTTCAAAACAATCCAAATGATTATTGGGGGTACGGCTAAAATGAACAAGTCCATTAATATCCAAGATACGTTTCTGAATCAATTGCGCAAGGATTCTATACCGGTAACGGTATACCTGATCAATGGATTTCAGGTGCGGGGAACCATTAAAGCATTTGACAACTTCACAATTGTTATCGACTCGGATGGAAAGCAGCAGCTGATCTACAAGCATGCTATTTCCACCTTTACACCGCAACGCAATGTGTCGCTTGTACAGCAACAGGAGAACGCCAGCGATAACTGATTACGGCTTGACGGTCGCCCGGGTTGATGAAACTTTTTAAGCGACCGTCTCGTCTAACCGTATAGGAATGAGACCCGGAGCAACCTGAACAGGGTTGTTCTTTTCATTCCGTTTGCTTTCATGCTGCCAACAGCAAGCTATATATACGTTCGGCAACATGTGATTAATCGCGAAAGGGAGTCAGGGGAATGCCAAACGATTCATTGTCCAGATCCGGCAATCGCAATAGAAACACACCTAAAGAGAAGCCGAAGGGCAAGAAAAAGAAAATTACAGGTAAGCAAATTGGATGGACACTGTTTATTACGGCGGCGTTAGCTATATTCTGCGCACTTGGTGGATATTTGTTTGTCATGGTAAATGGCGAACAAATTTACAAAGCCAACAAGGATAAAATTACAGTGAACGAGACATCAAAGGTTTACGATCGTAACGGTGTGCTTATGGGCGAGCTGTCCGTACAAAAAAGCGATCCCGTCAAAAGTGAAGAAATTCCGCCATTGCTCAAAAAAGCTTTTATAGCAACAGAGGATAAGCGATTTATGGAGCACCAGGGGGTTGATATTTGGTCTATCGGTCGGGCGGCCGTAAAAGATATCGTAGCCCGTTCGGCAGTGGAGGGCGGCAGTACGCTGACCCAACAGTTGGCCAAAAACCTGTTTTTGTCGCGTGACAAGACCTTTTTCCGTAAAGCGACCGAGGTATCTATTGCAATGGCGCTAGAACGGAATTTGACTAAAGATGAGATTATTACGTTGTATTTGAACCGAATTTGGTTTGGACGTTCATATTCAGGAATCAAGGCAGCTTCGGTGGGGTACTTTGGGCAATCGAACTTAAAAGAATTAAAGCTATGGCAGATCGCCACGTTAGCAGCTATTCCAAAAGGACCTTCCAAATATAATCCAATTAGTAATCCGGAAAACTCAAAGGAACGACGTGCTGTGGTTCTCCAGCTGATGTTTGAGCAGGGAATGATTGGCAAGCAGGAAATGGAAGAGGCCAAGGCTGTAGATTATGATTACAAGCAGCCGGAAAAAGTTCAAAAGTATCAAAATTTTATGGAGTATGTGATGAATGAGGCGGAGGATGCTTTGCCGGGAGTCAGCGGAAACGATCTGATCGTTGGCGGCTACAAAATTCATACGACGATGGATGCTCAGGCCCAAAATGCGCTGGATCAGGCGATGGCAGATGATAGTATGTTCGAAAAGAGCCCGGACGATCAGCCTGTTCAAGGCTCCATGGTCATTATTAATAACCAGACGGGCGGAATTGCCGCGATGGCACCCGGACGGGATTACAAAAAGGGAACCTTTAACCGCGCGACGCAAAGCCGCAGGCAGCCAGGTTCGGCCTTTAAACCTATTGCGGCGTATGCGCCGGCTCTCGAATCCGGCAAAGTTACAATGGATACACCTTTGAGTAATGAGCGACAGAGTTTTAACGGGTATAGCCCGAAAAACTTGCACGGTTACTCTTCGACCATCAGTATGACCGATGCGATTACAAAGTCTGAAAATATCCCGCCAGTATGGTTACTCAACCAGATCGGTGTGGAAAGAGGGGTCCAATTCGCGGAAAGCGTAGGCATCCCGATGGACAAAAATGATCACTCGCTCGCTATCGCATTGGGTGGACTAAGTAAAGGAACGAACACGCTTGAAATGGCACAGGCATACAGTGCTTTTGCCAATAATGGACAGTTCCAAAAAGCTTACTCCATCAAGCAAATTAACGATAGTGATGACAAAACGGTTTACACTCACAAAGAAGAATTTAAAACCGTAATGAGCGAGAAAACAGCTTATGAAATGACGCAAATGATGCAAAATGTAGTCAATAGCGGTACGGGCCGCAAAGCCCGTATTAATTGGCCTGTAGCGGGTAAAACGGGTACAACCCAGAGTGGAATTAGCGGGAACAGTGGCAACCGTGATATCTGGTTTGTTGGTTATACGCCGGAATATACTGGTGCAGTATGGATGGGCTATGACAAGCCGGACAGCAAACATATGCTGAGAAACTACAGTGGGCAGTCGGCAGCCTTTTTCGGAAGGGTCATGGGTGAAGCCCTCAAGGGGCACCCGGTTACGCAATTCAGCCAGCCAAAAGGATATGAACCACCAGTTGAGCAGAAGCCAGACGTGCCGGTTCAGGTTACCGCTCCAAGCGGACTGAGCGGGTCTTATAGTCAGGATACCCAAATTGTATCGTTGACCTGGACTGCGGCGGCGGGAGATAATGTGCAATACCGCGTGTATCGCAAAGAGGCTTCCGAAGGGGGCTTTACGGTGATTATGGAGGCGATGAAAGGCACGAGTGGTGAAGATACGTCTCCATTAGCCGGAGCCGCGTATGAATATTATGTAACGGCTTATGGAGCGGATGGTAAGGAATCTGATCCATCCAATACAATCCGTGTGGAAATTCCGGCAGAGACTACTCCGGTAGATCCACAGCAGGGAACTGATCCGAATCAGGATGGAACATTACCGGATAACAGCGGGACTACAGACGGTCAGAACGGCACCGATCAGGGGAATACAGTCCCTGGAGGTACCGATAATAGCACCAGCCCAGGGCAGGTTCCGACGATTCCTGGAGACACTAGCGGAAATGGCACTGGCAGTACAGGCAATCACAGTGGCAGCTCTGGCACCGGCAGTGACACGAATCAGGGGAATGGCGAGACAACAACACCTGATGCAGGTACCTTCAATAGTGATACCACGGTAAATCCAGTTACCACGGATCCATCTACCACAGGGACTACACCGGATGGAAGTCAGGAAACCAACTCCAACGGTCAGTCGAGCTCCAATCGTGGACATCGCAACCGAGAATAGAAGACGTATGCTGTGTGTGATTTGAATTTGTTTTATACTAAAGGTATTTTCGGACCATATTATGGTCTGGGAATACCTTTTTTTGTTGTGGCAAAGGGTGTTATTTTTGAGTGTACAGTTTAAATATGGTAAGCTGGTTTTACCAATGTTGGAGAGGAACATCATTTATGAAGCGCAAATTCGGAGACCGGGCCAACTGGCGCAGAATAACGAACCGCAAGTTTGCTTGCCGGTATGTGGAAAGTGACGTGTTTACAGGATATGTGACCTTGTATACCATTTTGAGTCTCAAGGAGCCGTTATGGAAAAGTTACGGCGGTCATACGTTTTGCATAGCGGATAAAGGGTATTCCTGGTTGCAATATTATCCGAAGGGTGCGCATTATGTAGTAACTGCTATGTTCGACAATCGGGAGCAGATTGTGGAATGGTATATTGATACCTGCCGAAATCAGGGAGTGACCGATCAGGGTGTGCCCTGGTTTGACGATTTGTATTTGGATGTTGTCGTACTTAAAAATGGCGAAATCTTTTTGGTGGATGAGGATGAGCTGGAGGATGCGTTACAGCGCGGGCATATCTCGACACAGGAGGCAGAACTGGCTAACCGTACAGCGGCTGAGGTTTTACGACGGATAGATGCCCATATATTCCCCTATTTTAAAATGTCGCTGAAACACCGGGCAGAATGGTTTCACAACGGTGACTTTAAGAGGGATCGGTGAAGGTTTTGCAGAGGATTAGAAGCACTGGGCCAAAAGATTCTGAATCAAAAAGCAGGCTGAGCGGCCCAGAGAAAAAGTTTTCAGCAGCCAAGCGTCTTGTGCTTTGTCTGCTGGTTATCATTATGATCGGTTTGGTATGGGGAGGTATTCGATTTTGGAATATGAATAACGCTGCCTCTACCACTCCGCTTCAGCAAGCACAGGTAGGAATTGTACTAGGGGCTTCCATGTGGGGAGCAGAGCCAAGTCCGGGGCTAAAGGAGAGGCTGAACGAGGCCCTGCAGCTATACCGCAACGGTACAGTAAAGCGTCTGATTGTAAGCGGAGGGCTGGACAAACCAACTTACCCGTATACAGAGGCTGAGGGGATGCAACGCTATTTGGTTGACAGAGGTATTCCAGCGCAGCATATTGTGTTGGAAAACCATGCGACCAGCACCTACGAAAATCTGCTGTATAGCCAGCGTATCATGCAGGAGTATGGTTGGACCTCGACTGTGATTATCACACATAGTTATCATGGCCCACGGGCGCTGGAGATTGCCCGATTTTTGAATTTGGAGCATCCCCAGATGGCTCTGGCAGAATCTAAAGTACTGAATATGCCGCTTCATCAATCGAGAGAAGTACTGGCTTACGCCAAATGGACGCTGCAAAAGTGGTGGCTCAGTGCCCAAACCTGGGTGTCCTGAAACGTACAAAGTTTTCTCATAAAGGCATCTTCTCTATAAACAAAATGCTTTGCACAAGCTCCTGTTGCTTTTATGCTAATAAGGACATGCCGGGCCGAATACATTAATAGGGTAAGCTGTGCCTGAAGAAATGTTGAGGTGATGGATGCATGAACGGACGGGGAATCGCCGCGGGCAAGCGGACGGAGGAGAGACCTTCCAGACAAATCAATGTCGTGCTGCGTAGCCCGGAGCCGATAGCTTCAGTAAATGTTGATGAGACGGATGCAGCAACTTCGACCAAGTCGCAGGCGTTACCGCAGTATCTTAGTCTCTATCAGGAAATTCAGAAGGAACTCGATCATCTCGTCGGCTTGGATAACATCAAAGACCTGGTATTTGAAGTATATGCTTTTTTGCAAATTGCCCATATGCGTACTGATGCGGGGCTGTTGAGTAACGCGCACGTATATCACATGATTTTCAAAGGAAATCCGGGTACAGGGAAAACGACGGTGGCCCGCATTATCGCTAAAATGCTGCAAAAAATGGGGGTACTGAGCAAGGGCCATCTGATTGAGGTGGAGAGGGCTGATTTGGTAGGCGAGTATATCGGACATACAGCGCAAAAAACGCGGGATCTGGTCAAGAAGTCTCTGGGTGGGGTGCTGTTTATTGATGAGGCATACAGTTTGGCGCGGGGAGGGGAAAAGGATTTTGGGAAGGAAGCTATTGATACCTTAGTAAAATCCATGGAGGATCAGAAAAATCAATTTATTTTGATCCTTGCCGGATACTCGGGTGAGATGGACTTCTTTTTGCGTACAAATCCAGGCTTGCCTTCCCGTTTTCCCATCCAGCTTGATTTTCCGGACTATACCGTGGATCAGCTTATCCAAATTTCCGAAATGATGGCCAAAGAACGGGATTATATTCTCATGCCTCAGTCCATACTCAAAATGAAAGAGCATCTGTTGAATGAACGCAACGACAGTCTTCATGCATTTAGCAACGCGCGTTATGTCCGCAATGTGATCGAAAAAGCGATTCGGCATCAGGCTGTCAGGTTGCTCAATCAGTACAGAAGCGGGCAGCCGGGAAAGCAGGAACTGATGACGCTGCGTCCTGAGGATTTGAAAATGGACAAAAGATAGGCGATAATAGAAATCTGAATCACATCGAATTGCATAACATCAAACGGGGGCCGGCCTGAATATCAGGTCGGTCTCTGTGCGAGAGTTAATATGGAAAATAAAGGAGCAAACAATATGGCGAACTCCACTTACGATACACAAACCGAAATGCAGGATAAGGCGGTACTGGTCAGTCTGATTACGGATGAAGTCAAGCGTTCTGGCATCAATACAGAATACTCTCTGAATGAACTTGTGAAGCTGGCCGAGACGGCTGGTGTTGAAGTGCTTAGCGTTTTGACCCAGAACAAGGAAGCAAAGGACTCCAAATGGTTTATCGGCAAAGGTAAGGTAGAGGAACTGCGCGCAGCTGCCGAGGAATTGGGAGCGAATACGGCTATTTTTGATCAGGAGCTGTCGGGGGCTCAGGTGCGAAATCTGGAAGAAAGTCTGGATCTCAAAATTATCGACCGTACGCAGCTTATTCTGGACATCTTTGCCCAGCGAGCGAAAACACGAGAAGGTATTATTCAGGTTGAGCTGGCGCAGCTGTCCTATTTGTTGCCCCGTTTGTCTGGACACGGCAAAAATCTGTCACGACTCGGCGGAGGTATCGGAACACGTGGTCCCGGTGAAAGCAAGTTGGAGACAGATCGTCGTCACATCCGTGATCGTATCAGCGATTTGAAACGTCAGTTGGAGGAGGTCACCCGTCATCGGTATTTACATAGAGAGCGCAGACAAAAGAGTGGTATTGTGCAGGTAGCGCTTGTCGGTTACACCAATGCGGGTAAATCAACGCTGTTAAAGCAACTAACGGCGGCTGATGTATATATTGAGAACCAACTGTTTGCGACGCTGGACCCTACCTCAAGAACGATGGAGTTACCGAGCGGCAAAGAGATTATTCTTACAGATACCGTTGGTTTTATTCAAAATCTTCCTCATGATTTGGTAGCTTCTTTCCGCGCTACTCTGGAGGAAGCTAATGAGGCTCATCTTATTTTGCATGTGGTAGACGCTTCTTCGGATATGCGTGACGAACAGATGAAGGTCGTGGAAACGATTTTGGAGCAACTGGGAGCAGCGGACAAGCCACAGATCGTATTGTTTAATAAAAAAGATGCTTGTACTCCTGAGCAACTGGAAATGCTTCCTTCCGGCGAGGACTATTTGAAAATCAGCTCATTCGACGAAAGTGATCTGCTGCGTCTTCGTGAGCTGATTCAGGAGCATCTGAGCGGAGATACGCTGAGATTCCGCATACCGGCAGAACGTGGGGATCTGACATCGGTGCTTTATCGGATCGGGGATGTACTTCTGACTGAATATGATGGCAATGATGTCATTTATGAGGTAGAAGTTCAACGAGGCGAGTATGAAAAATATGGTCATGCCCTCAAGGACTTCACAGAAGGCTAACATCTGATGACGTTTTTAGGTCAATTCAATGATAATGCACATTATCCGAGGAAATGATGTTATAACAACAATAGCCTAAGGCTGCGTAAAGAGAGAGGGTCATGAAGGTAAAATGGTAGTTTTTAGTCCAGAAATCCAACAAATACAGGAAACAGCAGAACGAAAAATACAGGAACGGCTACAGCGCATAGATCATATTGTAGATGCAAATCAGTGGAAGGTTATTCAGGCATTCCAGCGGAAGCAAGTGAGCGATTTTCATTTTGCCGGCTCTACGGGATATGCGTACAATGACCGAGGGCGTGAGGTACTGGAGGAGGTCTACGCCGATGTGTTCGGTGCGGAGGCGGCATTGGTCCGCCCTCATTTTGCCTCGGGAACTCATACGATTTCCACTGCTTTATTCGGCGTTCTGCGTCCAGGTGATGAGCTGTTGTATATTACGGGGCAACCGTATGATACGCTTCACAAAGTGATCGGCAAGCCCGGCGATGGGACCGGGTCATTGCAGGATTTTGGCATTATTTATGGAGAAACGGCGCTGACAGCAGAAGGTAAAATAGATTGGAAAGCAGTGGAGGCTGCAATCCATGCCAATACGAAGGTGATCGGCATCCAGCGTTCACGCGGCTATGATTGGAGAGCTTCCTTTAGTGTGGCAGATATCGAGGAAATGACAGCCCGTGTAAAGGCGATTAAACCTGACGTTATTGTCTTTGTGGACAATTGTTATGGTGAATTTACCGAAAAGCTGGAGCCTACTCAGGTCGGTGTCGATTTAATGGCAGGTTCACTGATTAAAAATCCTGGCGGCGGCATTGCCGAAACGGGAGGATACATTTGCGGTAAACAGGAGTATGTAGAGCTGGCAGCCTACCGCTTAACTGCACCTGGAATCGGAGGTGAGGTAGGGGCCATGTTAGGTACCACGAGAGGTATCTTTCAGGGCTTATTTCTTGCTCCAACACTGGTTGGGCAAGCGGTTAAAGGAAGTATATTCGCAGCTGCGGTCTTTGAAGACATGGGATTTGAAACGAAACCTGCCTGGCATGAGGAACGCACCGATTTGATTCAGGCCATTTCTTTTAGCGGACCGGAGCATTTAATTGCTTTTGTTCAAGGAATTCAGCGTGCTGCCGCTGTGGATAGTCATGTGGTACCGGAGCCGTGGGATATGCCGGGCTACGAGCATCCGGTTATTATGGCTGCAGGCACTTTTATACAAGGAGGAAGTCTGGAATTATCTGCAGATGCTCCGATTCGTGAACCCTATATTGGTTACATGCAAGGGGGCTTAACCTACTCTCATGTGAAATATGGAGTGCTGATGGCCCTGCAAACAATGAAAGAACGTAAATTATTGTGAGTTTTTCTAACATGTCATTGACACTTTGCATCAGCTAAATGTACAATAAGGTGAATAATAGATCACTGGAAGGTTGATGACAAATGGGCGACGAAATTCGCAGAAACATGGCCTTATTTCCAATAGGTATTGTCATGAAGCTAACGGACTTGTCAGCACGTCAGATTCGTTATTATGAACAGCATAACTTGATAGTTCCTGCCCGTACGTCGGGTAACCAACGTCTTTTTTCTTTTAATGATGTAGAGCGTTTGCTTGAAATCAAGGCGTTGATTGAGAAGGGTGTTAACATTGCGGGTATTAAACAAGTCATGAATCCGGTCACGAAGGAATCGGAAGAAGCTACAGTTATTACTGCAGATACGGAAGTCAAACGTCGTGAAATGTCCGATACCCAGCTTCACCGCTTGCTGAAACAACAGCTTGTGGCAGGTAAAAGACCAGGACAGGTATCCCTGATCCAAGGTGAATTATCACGTTTTTTCAATAAGAGATAATGTATAGCCTGCATTTTGGCATACTACCGCTTTACTTGCAGACCAGGCCTCATTATTTAAAAGGATTATGGAACAGCTGATTTGTATATAGTCGTTACAGAAAGGGAGAGGTTAGTGTGAGTTATACCAGAGAAGATATTCTTCGGATTGCAGAAGAAGAAAATGTTCGTTTTATTCGTTTGCAGTTTACAGATTTGCTTGGTACGATCAAGAACGTAGAAATTCCGGTTAGTCAACTGCCAAAAGCGCTGGATAACAAAATGATGTTTGACGGTTCTTCCATTGAAGGTTATGTGCGCATTGAAGAATCTGACATGTACTTATATCCTGATCTGGATACATGGGTAGTTTTCCCTTGGGTAACCTCGGATCGTGTAGCTCGTCTGATCTGCGATATTTATAAGCCGGACGGAGTTCCATTTGCCGGCGACCCGCGCGGTATCTTGAAACGTGTACTCAAGGAAGCAGAAGAAATGGGTTATACTTCGATGAATGTCGGACCTGAGCCTGAATTCTTTCTGTTCAAAACCGATGAAAAAGGTGAACCGACTACAGAATTGAATGACCAAGGTGGATATTTTGACTTGGCACCGATGGATCTGGGTGAAAACTGCCGTCGGGAAATTGTTCTTAAGCTTGAAGAGATGGGCTTTGAAATTGAAGCGTCTCATCATGAAGTTGCACCTGGACAGCATGAGATTGACTTTAAATATGCGGATGCAATCAAAGCTGCCGATCAGATCCAAACGTTCAAGCTCGTTGTTAAGACGATTGCACGTCAGCATGGTCTGCACGCCACCTTTATGCCAAAACCTTTGTTTGGCGTGAATGGCTCCGGTATGCACTGTAACCAATCGTTGTTCAAGGATAATGAAAACGTATTTTATGATGAATCAGACGAACTCGGATTGAGCCAGACGGCCCGCCATTATATGGCTGGTATTCTCAAGCATGCACGTGCGATGGCAGCAATCACGAATCCAACAGTGAATTCATACAAACGTCTTGTACCGGGTTATGAAGCTCCTTGTTATGTTGCCTGGTCTGCCAGTAACCGTAGTCCGATGATTCGAATTCCGGCATCTCGTGGTTTGAGTACCCGCGTCGAAGTTCGTAATCCTGACCCGGCTGCCAATCCTTATTTGGCACTGGCTGTGATGCTGAGAGCCGGTTTGGACGGTATCAAACGTCAAATGGCTCTGCCAGCTCCGATTGATCGTAACATCTATGTTATGTCTGAGGAAGAGCGGATTGAGGAAGGGATTCCAAGCCTGCCTGCAGACTTGAAAGAAGCCTTGTCCGAGCTTATTCGAAGCGAAGTTATCTCTGACGCTCTGGGTGACCATGCGCTGGCTTACTTCTACGAGCTTAAGGAAATTGAATGGGATATGTACCGGACCCAAGTGCATCAATGGGAACGTGATCAATATCTGACGCTTTACTAAAATGTGGAATCCCTTGGCGCTCTAAGCGTTGAGGGGTTTTTAGTTTTGTGGGGAATCTAATGTGATTTTTATGATAGTTGATATCACCCACAAATCACCCACAAAAAATTTTTATTGAAATATTTTTTGAGTGAACGATTCGTATTTGTCCATACTGTCAGATTCGATTTTTTTTAGATATATGGGCATAAACACCGGCGGTAATTCTCATTCTTCCGTGTCCAAGCCGTTCCTGTACATACTTCATTTGGACACCTGTCTCTAAAATCAAGACCGCATGAGTATGACTTAGAGAATGAATAGGTAAGGGGGGTAAACCAGCGCGCTTTAAGATGCGCGAAAAAGCATTGAATAAAGATGATTTTGGAATCGGGTTTCCAGAGTCTGTAAAATATATTGTGTAAACTCTCAAACCCATTAAAATGGAAGTAAGAGAAAGGTTGGGAAGAACACATGGGACTTTGGTCAAAACAGCAACTTCGGGAATTCATTAAAGAGAACAATCTGGTAACCGCGCAAGATGCACAGAATGCGTTAAAGGATCTATTTGCAGAGACGATTCAGGAGATGCTGGAAGCCGAAATGGATACCCACTTGGGCTATGGAAAGCATGAAGTGAAGGCGAAACTTACGCCAAACAGTCGGAACGGAAAGAGCCGTAAAACGGTAGTCAGCGAGTACGGCGAACAGGAAATCACCATCCCTCGGGACCGCCTAGGTGAGTTTGAGCCCCTGGTCGTCAAGAAGCATCAATCAAACGTAACCGGCATCGAAGAGCAAATTATCGCCTTATACGCCAAAGGGATCAGCACCAGGGAAATCCAGGATCACCTGGGACAAATGTATGGCATTGAGGTTTCTCCTACGCTCATTTCCAATGTCACGAACAAGATTGTACCTCTCATTAAAGAGTGGCAGAATCGGCCTCTGCAAGGCGTCTACGCCATCGTCTATTTGGATGCAATCCACTTCAAGGTCAAACAAGACGGGGCCATTATCAACAAGGCAGCCTACATGGTCATTGGCATCGATCTGGACGGAAACAAAGACGTGCTCGGCATGTGGATTGGTGAGAATGAGTCCTCTAAGTTCTGGCTCAGCGTGCTGAATGAACTCAAGAATCGCGGGGTTCAAGACATCCTCATTATCTGTGTGGATAACCTGTCTGGATTTTCTCAGGCGATTGCAGCCTGTTATCCCCAAACCGAAATTCAGAAGTGTATTATTCACCAAATCCGCAGCTCCACCCGTTACGTGTCATACAAGGACATTAAGAAAGTAACAGCCGACTTAAAGCCCATTTACAAGGCAGTTACCGAGGAAAGTGCCTTACTTGAACTCGACCGCTTCGAGGAAGTTTGGGGAGCCAAATATCCCCTGATTATCCGTTCTTGGCGGACCCATTGGGACGAACTTGCTACCTTTTTCAAGTACCCACCTGAAATCCGCAAACTCATCTACACCACCAATATGATCGAGAGTTACCACCGTCAGCTTCGTAAAGTGACGAAGGGAAAGAGCATTTTCCCTACCGATGAAGCCCTACTTAAAATGCTCTATTTGGCCACCGTCGATGTCACTCTAAAATGGACAGGCCGTGTCCAAAACTGGGGGCAAATGCTACTACAGCTTTCGGTCTTTTTCCCCGATCGGGTCGGTCAACACTTGCGTTAGATTCGCGTTTTCCCCCTCGGGCGAATCTATGCTTAAAAGAGTTTACACAAAATTATTGACAGACCCTTATAATTAGTTATTTTAGCTACTTCACAATTATTATATGCATTATGCTGATGGGTACCAGTCTAAGATTTTTTATTTTAAACTACTGGTATTACCTGAAAGAAAACGAAAATAAGAAATGAAAAACTTCTTTAGCTTTATTAGAATCCCAGCGTGAGTTCAATAACTTAGCTTATATTGGAAAGTTGGGTTATTGAGCTTTCATTACATAATGTTTATTTCGATGGATCAATATGAACCCTATAAAAAAACATTTAAAATCAATCAAAAATATTATCGTGTTATATAAATCCGAAAGCATCGGTAACACCCTACTGGCCAAGCTGGTGGGGTGTTATTACGTTTAGGGGGAGGAATACATATGTTTAGGTGGATATTTACCATACTTATTACAGTCCTATTAGCTGGCTGCAACGTGCAACAGCAGGAAGCAACTAGACCCAGCAAAACAGAGCCTGTAGCTAATCCAGTAACACAGGTGTCTGCCGACAAGGTTAAGCTAGAGTTTCCGTCCGATCGTTATCCCGAGACAGCGCAGCATATCCGAGAGGCCATAGCAGCCGGAAAGTCACAAGTATGTACAATTGACCGCGATGGAGCCGAGCATAACCGTGATTTGTCCCTCAAAGGCGTACCGACCAAGAAGGGCAAGGATCGTGATGAATGGCCTATGGCGATGTGTTCCGAAGGTGGGGAGGGGGCGGATATTAAGTACATAAGCCCGAAGGATAATCGTGGAGCTGGATCATGGGTAGGTCACAAGTTGGACGAATATGCGGATGGCACAAAAGTTGAATTTATCGTTAAATGAGAAATCCCCGCTAACCCTTAACTGGTCGGCGGGGATTTTTTTCGTTGAAGTCATTTCCACTTAGCCTTTCCAAATTTATTGAGTGACACATACGGTGTATGGTGTCTAAATGAAAGGAGGAGTTCATGTGAGTGAATGTGTTGGAGGAGTTGAGCGCAAGGAAGAGCGTAGGGAAAAATGTTTTTGTCCTTTCACATCGACGGGTGCAATTTTGGTACTCTTTATTCTGTTGGTTATCATCACTAAAGCATTTTGGATTTAATTTCTAAAGCAATGTCACGGTAATGCCCAATCATTGTTTAGGTAAAAAGGCTCTATTGATATGTGATCGATGAGCTTTTGTAATTATTACCTGTATACCCTGTACTCTGAAGTCTTTGTGCATATATTATGTTGTACTACAAATAAAGGAGGTTCAAGCCATGAGTGGATATGAAGGTGGAGCAGGTTATGGTGGATACGGCGGATTTCATTCTATAGGTGCAATCTTGGTATTGTTTATCCTGTTGGTAATTATCTCAAAAGCATTTTGGGTATGATTGGACTGGGGGCTCTGCTGGCGTAATGCTGGCAGAGTCTTTTTTATTGAATACCATTCACCGAATGAATTATCGAGGTGATCAGCATGAACCATACATATAAAGTGTAAAAATCAGATATCGAACTGTTTGCATCAGCATTAAGCCAGGTAAGAGCATATGTTGTGTCCGTGGACGAAGAATTACGGGTGACGTTTGAGGATTACGGTGGTCCAGTAGAAAAATTTTCGCCTGAGTCGATCAAGATTAACGGAAAATATTTCATGAGGAATCAGTTTGAATTTAGAGTAGATGTAAAGAAGGACTCCACTGGTATTTAGCCCATAGGAGTCCTTTTGGTTTATTTCTCATCACTTCTTATGAAAAGTTTTCCAATCAAGACATATATGATTAATGCAATAATCACAGCCAGGCCGTAGTCAATAATGAACTTAATGAGATTTTCTAATGTGAAAAATCCAGTTCCTGTGTTGTATTGAAAAAATTCTAGCCTTCCGTAAGTTAGATTCCCGATAATGTTGCCGATGAGCAGTGCGATGATAAATCTCCAAATATTTTTCACCAAATACCTCCTTTAAATCAAAAATAGAAGTTGATATAAAACTAACTATAATTTACCATAAATAGTGTAACGATTACATAAATGGTAAATGAATATAAAAAACAATGAGGAGTTGAAGTGATGAAAAAAGTTTGGATAACCTCACTTATGGCCGCAACTTTACTAACAGGTGTGATTGCGGTACCAGCCTCAATGTACGCATTGCCTTCTACAGACTCTAGTAGTGTTTCTAGTAGTGCTAAGGATTCTCTTAGTGAATCAGAATTACAAGATATCGAAGGTATTTCCGAATATTTCAATTTGTCTGAGCAGGAAAAAAATGATTTTATTAAAGCCATCCAAAATAAAGAAGACCGTGGAGAGTATCAAACACAAGGGAAATTGAGTTGGGCAGTAAAAGCTTTAAAAGCAGGATTTGATAAACTTCCGGCCTCAGTGAAAGCTTTTATTGGAGTTGAGGGTTTCTTACAGATCCTAGGTGTTGTTGACAACTTCACTGGAGCTATTGAAGATGCAATATATGCAGGAGCTTTGCAAGTGACTGGGAATGAAACTGCTGCCTGGTGGGTTACTAAAGCTTTAATGTTACTTTTATAGGATATTCCACAATAAGATGAATGGTGTAGATTTTGAATACTCTAAGCAAAAAAAAGCTCTGCTAACCTTAATTGGTCGGCAGAGCTTTTTTTATTTGCTAAGTTTGTATAGGCAGTATTGGTTAAGTGAAACATTTTCGGCTGCTGCCCGTTCTGCTAACTGCTGGTGCAGACTTTTGGGTACACGTAAATTAAACTTGCCGCTGTATTCATTCTCTCCTACAGGTTCAGGTATAGGGTCGCCATGTTCCAACTTAACAGACAAATAGCCTTTCATGGCTTCAAGAACACTTTCATAAGCTTCAGCAAAGGTCTCTCCGTCACTTTGGCAACCGTCTAATTCCGCTACTGTTGAGTAAAAG
This sequence comes from Paenibacillus sp. RC21, assembly GCF_044907935.1. Classification (NCBI taxonomy): domain Bacteria; kingdom Bacillati; phylum Bacillota; class Bacilli; order Caryophanales; family Paenibacillaceae; genus Paenibacillus; species Paenibacillus sp. RC21. The sequence continues at coordinate 60,308 of NZ_JBIYCS010000002.1, read as the reverse complement.
TAGTGTCCGCTTTCGTCGTTCATTGGTCGAATCTGTATAGTGTACGGGAGCGACATGTAATACGCTAAATCCTTTTGTTGATTATTTGCCATTATATATCGGCTAGGATATATTGAGGATAAGGAAAGGGGAGCGCTCACTCCCCGATCCGACCCAGTACGTCTTTGACGCACGCCGCCTTTAATGGGTTTTTCTTTTTGACGGTGATTAGGTCGCCTTTATCATTTCGGAATTGGCAATGTGACGTTCCATCGTGCCTTGCCTTTATGTATCCGTAATGTTCAAGTACCTTTTCGACCTCTTCAAATCGAATCCCGTTTGGGCGGTCTTTCATTTTCTGGATCAATTTATTTATCCTAGCCATGTCTCACCTCCTGCATATATGGTACCATATATAGTACCATAAAGCAAGAGAATGAGACATTTATTTTGGAATAGTATTCTTTGTTTTATAAGAACGCATGTTTGTATATAATGACTAGTGAAGGAGTTGGTTGCTTTGTTACCTGATATCGAACGCAAGCTACTACGGATACTCTACAACTTTTCAGCAGGCCGCCGTAGGATGCCCACAATGAAGGAACTGGAGATCAAGACAGGCAGAAGTGTAGCGGACATAAAGGCGGGGCTGCTGGTTCTTGAGAAGAATAACTATATTACGTGGGCGGATAAGTCCTCATTGCGGGATATCGTCATTATCGAAGGATGGGACAGGGACCAGAAGATCATCATGCCACCCGGAAATGCGAATAGATATTTTACCGAATACTAAGCCAGGAGCAATCCGAGGTTTATTTTTTGTTCGTTGGTAAAAATAATCCCTTGTACAGAACGTATGTTCGATATATAATTTGAACATAAAACATCAGGAGGCTACATACATGGGAAAGAAACTTGAAGGCAATGGAATATGGGAAAGCTCTAGGATAATTATCCCCGAGCACAAGGAAGCATATTTGAAGCTAATGAAAGACCGTCAGCGGCGCGGCAAGCCGGAGTTGGACGACCAAGAGGTTACAGCTAATAGAGCAGACGCTTATAGACTCCTACAACTTACGTACGACTGTCACGTTGACTGTATTTAGCCCGTTCGATGATACGGTTATGACGGGTGTCGTTACGTCTATAAACACAGCCAGACGGGAAGTGAAGCTGTCCAAATACGAAGATGATTTTAGTTGGGTTAAGTTGGAGGATATTATTTCTGCAAGTACATAAAAGGTTCCCAGGTAACCGGGGCTTTTTTTACGTCCTTTACCAAGCTGAAAATTTGTTTACTATTTAATATTTTCCGTATATATTAATATTTGGAAATTAGTATTTTCATAAATTTTTCCTATAGAACTAGATTAAATTAACAGAGGAGATTACTTCAATGTGCATTTCATTAAGAATAGAACGCAAATCCGGTAGTGAGCCAATCGAGTTTGTAAAAGGTGAAATCACTAGCTTTACTTATATGAACAATAGTCCCAAAACCTTTTAGCTAAGTCTTCAGATTTGGCACATTCACTACATATTCGAAGCAAAATTCAGCTTCATTCGCTTCCTTCAGTTATAGACAATGCGGATAATTCCAACATGCTGTATACATGGGCAAACACAGAATATAAACCTGATAGTGAGGACTACTATCGAAAATGTAATATCCAAGTCGTGAGAAATGAAAACGCGATCCGAGATATTACGTTTACACACGCTTATGTAGATAAGTATCAAGAACAGATTGATACCAGCAAAGAGATACTTGAGTTTGAACTTGTTTTAAAACAAAAAGAAGATCAATTGGGAAAAATTCAATACAGTCCTCAGTTAGAACCTAAGGAAACAAGAGAAAAGGATCAGTCTGATGTCTCGCAAAAAGTACTGGAAGGCGCATATAGTAAGAATATGTTAGTGTATGCAGGAAATAATACTTTTCCGTTTGAAAATCCTCTTGTAGAACTAGAAAAGGCTTGGGTGCGAGGTGTAGAACAAGTAAAAGATTCGACAGACACTGTAATACATTATCCTGATCGTAAAGCATTTACATTAGTAGCTGTTCCTATAGCTCGAAAGAAGTATGGAGACATCACAGCCAATTTACTTAAACATTCACTTGATTACAAACCAGGAAACTTAAACTTTAACGAATGGTCATATGAGGCACAGCAAGTTAAAAAATCTAAAGAGCACATCGCAATAGTTAATGAGGAAGTCAAAAAAGCTAACGCTAATAAAGTTAAAAGTTTCTCATATAATGGATCTAAGGGATTAGAAAGTAATAGAGATTTATATAATGCTTTTCACAACATGTATTATAAAATAAATGGAAATTACGTTGACGGGCAATGGAAAATTACTGCAATATATTATGATGTATATAATTTCGAATATAATTTTAAACAAATGTTTACTGGGGATAACAAACTTGGTTGGGCTGCGGCCAATCTAACAAATTTAATGGAATCATGGGGAACGCTTAATGAGTATACATCTTATGTTACAGTAACTGATATAAGAAAAGCTTGGAAGTGAGGTATGAATTGCAGATGAAGCGTAGATACATCATTATCTTGATTGCTATACTAGTTACAACTTCTACTCTAATTTTCCTGGTGAGTTCTGGAGATAATACGAAGTATAAATACCCATCAGGCAAAGATACCGTAGAATATTTTGGTGACGGGACTTTTCAAATTTTTAGAGGGGGGCCGCACGACCCCTTAATACTTTATAATCATCTTGCTGATCCACTGGAAAATGCTGTTGATAATATTGTGTCATATAAGATAAAAAAAAATATCGTATATGTGGTTGGTGAAAATGGCTTCATTAAATTGGATTCAAGTACCAACACGTACGAGCAAAAGAAACGGATTAACGACTTTACTTCCAAAGATAGAGAGATATTTAATAAATTAATGGAAAAATAGAAGCTATCATGAGCAAATGTGGTAGCAAGGGAGCTTTAATTTGTTCACAAAGGTTTAAGTTAACATGTGGTTTAGTTGAGTATGAAGCTGAATCGTGATGGAGTGGCATGTGAAAGATAATTTTTGTTAAAACGATTCCTCGGCACATATCCGAGGATTTTTTATGCGTTCATTAATTAGTTTTGCATTCTACAAAAAAGGGACGAGGATTTTGATTGAGATTAGTGTAGATGAAAAGGAAGCGAAAAAAATTATATTGAAGAAAATTTCGGAGTTGGTGAAAGTAGTTGATGCTGAATATGTATTTTGGGATACAAATGAATTAAAGAAAAAGACTTGTATGAGTTGGAATACGATACTGGGAACATTTTTCTATGATCCTAGATTTCCAAAAAGAAAAATCGGTGGTAAATGGTATTATCCAGCTCGTGAAACGAGAACATTCTTGGAGCAATGGATTTTAGAGCAATGAATCAATTACTCGTAAACGGATTAATTAACACAACCCCAAAAATATACCTTACATGAGGACAAAAATTACCAGTTTACTAGGTTATTGCATTGCTACTAACCCGAGTAAAATATACAATTACAGCAGGCTAAATAGGAGGATGGTGTATCTGTGTTATCTGCTTTTTTGTATATTTTACTTGGGGTATTCGATGCTTTGGCCGTTGTTACTTTGGTCTTAAAGCTTTATATGCTTCCCGTCTGGGAATATCGTAGAAAAATACTATTTTACACAATTGGCATAGCTTTGTTTTCTTTTCTAATGAGGGTAGTTATAGGTGTGCCTAAATTAGATTTGCCGTTTCAGTATTTGTTTATGGTTATCTTTTTTAGATTTGGTTTAGGGATCAAAACACATCTTGCGGCTTTTTCTGCAGGTTCTGGTCTAACAGCCTACATTAACCTACAGCTATTTGTATATCTATTTGCGAATTTTTTCGGAGTAGCACAACCGGGTGTTATCAATTACACTTCTGGGTTTTCTGTTTACTTTATTCAGGTATCTTCTATCATTATTGCATATTTGATTTCTTTTGTTATGGGGAAATATAACTTAGGATTCTCGTTTATAATTCAGCCTCCACACGATTTTTTAAGAGGTGAAAATTATTTCTCATCCCTAAATAAGATGTTAATTATAGGTGCGCTAATATCAGCGGTCACTATCTCTATTACTTTATATATGCTTTATAACTCTAATACAATAGGATTACTTTCCATTTCATTGTTTACTTTCGGATTGTCCTATTTCTTTTCAGATCGGGGGGATTACGAGGATGCTAGAAGCGCTATCGAGGCACATCGCAACAGAAATAAAAAAAGCTGACCCCGATGGTCCGACAAGTGTAGAAGTGATGGAATATGCGCTTGGTATAAAAATCACTGAAGTTTCTGCGGTATTCCTAGTAGCAGTAGTAGGCTGGATGGCAGGGCACTTTTTAGGAGCGTTATTAGCACTGGGTACTATTATGTTTATGAGGAGATTTTCAGGAGGGGCACACTTCCGCAATCTTACGTTATGTGTCTGTTTTACAACGGCAATATGTGTAACTATACCTTTCATCGCTTTGAATGTGCCAACGATTTTTATTATTAGTGCTTGTTCATTATTAGTGTTTGTCATTTATGCGCCTAATCATTTTATTTATATTAACAAAACTACTAAACATAAATATTATAAAGCGGTATGTATTTTGTTTTGTGCATTGAATTTCTTTGTACAATCACACATAATATGCTTATCTTTAGCTATACAAGCTTTCAGCATTCTTCCTTTATGGAAAGGAGGGGAACGGAAATGGACAAGAGATTGGCAAGAGCTTTAAATGTAAAACTGGGGAAATACGCTGACGAATCTACCAAAAATGAAAAAACAGTATTTGGCGCTAAACCAATACCAGAAGAGCTGAAGAAAAAAGATCAGAAGAGTAAAGAAACGAATTGATATATGGAAGATGGAAAGCGGATTCTTGCCACCAAATTGTTGAGTGACAACGCATTAGGGGAATGTTCTTTTTTTCGCGAAAATCACCTGGTGGCGATTGAATTGTGGAAACCCAAAAGCAATTATCATATCCCACTTTTTCATACGTTGTATGGAAAATTCACCGTTCCCACCACTCTCCACGAATGTTTATCTGGTCTGCCCACTTTTGCTAATTTGGATGGTTCTAATTTAGTCAATATTAGCCTTGTAGACAAAATAATCACGGGAGATTATACGGGCGGACAGGTTACCTTCAAAAACAAGAACAATAAAGAAAGTATAAACGCGTCTAATTTGTCTCGTTGGAAACAAATTTACAAAGATGCAATCAGCGCTGAACGGGAACTGCGCTACATTTTCGGAGCAGAAATTTTAAAAACGGGTAAGTCAGCAGAAAATGGTTTTTTTAAAATTTCAGATATGATCAGTGTAGATATGTGGGAACAAAAGAAAAATTATTATGTCCCACGTTTCAATTCTGGTGATAAATCGTATGGAATCGGGTTAACAGTGCAAGCTTGTAAGGAAGCTTTTCCTTACTTATATCCGGCCTATAAGGATACCCTAATTAATCTCAGCTTAGTTAGCAAAATTGAAACAGATATATTCGGAGGTTCAGTTCACTTCACATTTGTTATTAATGAATAAAAAAGACTCAATGCGCCTATAAATCGCATTGAGTCTGCCCACAAAAACACCCACAAATTACCCACAAATAGCATATACGTTATGCTACTTTGGAAAAATTAATTATCTTTTATTATTTAATTATCGGTGTTTAAGTACCACATGATAATTTAGAAATCCATGGAACTTAAACCGGACCCAAGTGCATCAATGGGAACGTGATCAATATCTGACGCTTTACTAAAATGTGGAATCCTTTGGCGCTCTAAGCGTTGAGGGATTTTTAGTTTGGGGACAGTGAGTAAAAATTATAAATCCGATATATAGTTGCCTCAAAATGCCCCCAAACTTTTTATTTTCAAAATACTTTTCAGTAAAAGACTCATATTTCTTCATACTAGCCAATGAAAGAATTACATTAAGGGAAAAGAATTGCAAAGGAAGAGTTTGTGAATTGGATCGAAGTCCGTAAGCAAGAACATCGGTGTATTAATGCCATGTTGTCTTGTCTCTTTTGGCTGATTGTATTTGATGATTTTTTGGATCGTTTGTATCATCCTAAATAATCAAAGAAGAGAACTTGTATGAGTTGGGGCACGATATTGGACACGTTTTTCCATGATCCCAGGTTTTCGAAAGGAAAAATTGGCGGTAAATGGTATTTCACAGCTCGTGAAATGAGCTTTTTTGAAATATGGCTCTTAGAGCAATAAACACATTATAAGGAAACGATCGAAAAATATTTACCTAAAATAATACATAAAATATTCCAAATAAACAGATAATTATATTGCCACGCTGTTATAGCAAATATAGAATTATAGTGTTGGTTACAACTGAGTGAAGGGGATATGTGTTATGTGGGAGCCTATACGGTTCTTGCTATTTTCTAATGTTGAAACATTTGCGGCGTTTGTTTTAATGCTTACTATTTTTAGAATCCGAGCTTTAGATTTTGTCTGGCCTGCCTTGTTTATCGGCCTGATCATGAACTTGCAAAGTATGGTGTTGAGAGAAGAAATGTCGTTGTCTTTTTTTGCTCCGACTATAAACATTATATTATTCACATTATTGATAACTACTGTTGTAAGGATGCCCATTATTTGGGCAGCTATCATATCCATTACAGGTACGTTTTTGTATACGCTGTTTCAAGCAATAATCATAGTAATGCTCTTTGGTACATTGACATCAGACATGCAGACCTCTCCAGAGGGATCGTTAGCTCAAGCTGTAACCAGTGCATGGGTGTTAGCTATATCATGGTTACTATTTAAATTCAAAATAGGCTTTACAGCAGATTATGAAAGCTTGCGTTTTAGGTGGGAACATGTACTTGTTGTTATTTTAATAATTGGGGTACTAGCAGCTAGTACATTTATGTTCTACGTCAATAATTTTCCTTTGAGTATTTTATTTATAGCTTTGGCATCTGGAATGTTTCTGTACTATGCGCTAAAAACGGAGCGTGATTATTATAAAAAATCTTGATTCTATCGCTCTTGATATTGCAACTCATATCAAAACAGTTGTACCGGGTCATCCAGCTTCTATTGCGGTTTTAAAACATGGAATAGCCGTTGTGATTAATACAGTTTCAATCATTTTGTTAACTATTGGTATTTCATTTATTACGGGTAAGGTGCAGGAAACTGTACTGGCGATGATATCTTTTTCTATACTGCGTCAAGTTGTAGGAGGAATACATTTAAAGAGCAATATAGTATGCATTGTTGTATCTACAGCTTTACTTACCGCCCTGTCCTTTGTGAATTTAAACTATAATTGGATAGTTATTACTTCGATATTAAGTATAATACTTGTCTTGGTTTATGCTCCGTCTAGAATAGACGGGAAGACTCGTATACCTAAACGGCACTACCCATTGTTAAAAATTTGCGGGGTTGCAATAATAACACTTAATTTGTGGCTGGCTTTTCCGGTGGTAGCTGCTAGTTTTTTTGTTCAAAGCTTAACGTTAATAGAGAGGAGGTGCGAAAAATGAAAAGTCCTAAATTTAGTAAATTTAAGATTGGTATGTACTACAATGCTGCCATATTACTAACTTCACTTGCAGTTGTATCAGTGAGTACAGCGAGTTTGTCTTGGATTCACAGTCCCGAACCACCTGAAGAACTGTTGAAATAAAGTGGGAGATATATGAAATGCTAAACTTAACCGTCTCAGCTGATGATTCTCGAGGTATTAACAAGGGCGAAAACATACCAGTGGACAAGGTTCTTTTCATATCTAAAGGACGTAAGAGGGATCAGATTCTAGTTCACACATTCGAAAAAACATATTACATGATCGGCACCCTAAGGCATTGGGAAAGCTTCCTAAATAATAATGGGTTCCATTTCTTGAATGTAGACAGAAGCAATACTCTGAATGTGGAAAAGGTGAAAATTGTTAATGGCATTTTCAAAGACGCTTACTTTGAATGTGAGATAACAAAAACATCGAAGAGGTGTCCGATCTCTTATCACCGATTTGACGAGGTTATAGAGGAAATGGGTTTCATTAATTCGAACATAATCTTCACTGGAGTTGCTACTAGATAGCGGCTCTTTTTTTGTCAAAAATACTCGGCTTATATTGTCGAATCATAAGAGACATTCAGCACCCTGATTTTTGTTCATATGTCCCTAATTTTAGGAATTGATATAGGTAAGAGTTTCGAATTTCATAATCAAGGGAAAAAGAATGGGAGAAGGTAATGGGTTGTGTTGAGTTAACATTTTCGCTCCTTATGTTTATGAAACGAGGAAAAGCATTTCGTTCAGAGTACATAGGATAAATGATCATACAGTAAAGATAAAGACACAATAGTTCACAGGGGAGAATAGACATGAAAAAGCATTTTTTTGAATTTTCTCAGGACTGGGATTTAGATGAAGAGAATACGAAATTTTTATCAGTATTCACTTACTTCAAATGTTAAAATTCTGTTGAAAATGATAAAGTCCTACCGACTGCTAAAGGGCCCCTTAATATTGGTTCAATATCCGTTTTACACTATAATGCGGCACAAAAAAGCGGGAAGAAATCCTTCCCGCTTTTCGCTTAAAAACAATCATTAACGTCTGCGTTGTCTATCATTTACACTAAACAGATTAACAGCCAGTGCGTTACCTCTAGCACGTGCAATCGCTCTCTGATTTGAACGGATCGATAATCCTCTTCTTCTCACGTGACGTTTGAAATGTCTTTTACACATGATATCACCTCCCTTCACAAGAAATGAAGGTACGGATGAATTTTAGAAGTGTTTATGCTTACGGTTACGTTTGGAAATTTTGATGTTCAATGCATTGGTGGCTAGTGCGTTACCGCTTCTTGTTTCGGCGGCTGCGGCCTGAAAGACTTTTACGACCAGAAATTTGTTCTTGCCGATACGGTGCTTATACGTTTTGACTCGATTTTTGATCATCTTCTTATCTCCTTTGCTAAGGTCTACTTTATTCATATGTCAGTAGCGCTAGCAATGTATCAGCATAAATCTATTAAAAGCAAAAAGAAGCTATCACCTATGATCCTAATATTCAGAAACTAATAAAGTATGGAGATACGGAACGTAAAAAAACTTATGCTTACCTGCCGTATCCTTTCCCACTTTACGTTGTAGGAGAAAGTTACAGCAGATTAGCATAAGTAGAATAGTAAAGAATGAAGATAAGAAGCTGGTAAAAGAAATATTACTTATTATAAAGGGTTTTAAGTTTTTTCTCGTAATACGCTTCCTGGTTAAGAATACGATTATTCAGTTGTTCAGATAATATACCATATTTATCTAAAATAATGATATAATTCTTTTGATCCACCAATATACAGAACAGTAATTGCAGGTATAAACCGTTTAATCTATGGGCTATCAAAGGAAAAAGAATAGCTGTGAGGAACATTTTGTGTACATAAAATCAACACAAAACCGGCTTGCCATGGGCAGCCGGTTTTGTTGTAGCGGGAAGAATAACGGGGCTGAAAAATGAAAAATCAGTGGAAGTCCCGGAAGAGTCCTACAACCTTGCCCAAAATACTGACGTGCGTCAGACGAAGCGGTTCAAAGGCCGGATTTTCCGGTTGAAGTCGAATATGATCTTTTTCCTTGTAAAAAGTTTTAACAGTAGCCTCGTCCTCGTCTGTCATGGCCACGACAATATCGCCGTTATCGGCTGTCTGCTGTTGACGTACGATGACATAATCTCCGTTGGCAATACCAGCTTCAATCATGCTTTCTCCTACAACAGATAACATGAATATTTTATCCTCACCAACAAAATGTTGGGGAAGAGGAAAGTAATCTTCAATATTTTCTGTTGCTGTAATAGGCAGACCAGCTGTAACTTTGCCGACGACCGGAACACGACTAATTGAGTAATTAATCAAGTTGCTGTTATCCGATTCGTCTTGGCCGAGTAACTCGATGGCCCGCGGTTTCGTTGGATCACGACGAATCAGTCCCTTTTTCTCCAGACGATCCAAATGACCGTGAACCGTAGAACTGGAGGCCAATCCGACAGCCTCACCTATTTCGCGTACAGAAGGGGGATAACCCTTTAGACGCACTTCATTGCGGATAAATTCAAGAATGGCCTGCTGGCGGCTTGAAATCTTAGACATACCGTATCAACCCCATTTAGTAACGTTTGGGAAAATTATAGCATAGAACCTCCGTTCGTACAAACGTAAGTTCTAAATAATCCTAAAAAATAATCACGAACTTTTGTTCTCTTTTCTATTGAACAAAACAAATGTTCGTGTTATATTGTGAAAAAACATAGGAACAAACGTTTGGAGGACGCGACAAATGATGAAATATAGCACATATCAAAGTATTTTTCCAATGAATTTAGAAAAGATTCAAAATGTCCGGAATGAGAGAAGGGCGCAGCTTGTACGGACCATTTCCAACAGTCTCCTGCCCAAACTTCTTATTCTGGTTATCGTTGCCTGGATTGCGGGTGCAGGTGTACTGACGGTATTCGCGGCTCCTTCGGTTTCGAATGAAGAGGTGACCAAACTTATTGTACAACCTGGGGATACATTGTGGCGGATTGCCTCCACTCATAAACCGGAACGAATGGATACACGGGTATATATAGAAGGAATTGTTCGGATTAACGGAATGGAAGATCGAGGAGTGCAGGCAGGCCAGCTTTTAAAGCTTCCGCACTTCTGATCAGTCACATTAGAGCTGTCAGGGAACGTGATACGGGAACCTTGACAAGCTCTTTTCTACATGTCAAAGTGTATTATATCTTTGCTTATATGGAGGGGACAGAATTTGGATATAGACAGCTTGGTACAGCGCATCAATGAATTGGCTCGCAAAGCAAAAGCCGAAGGATTGACGGAAGAGGAAACAACAGAGCGCGCCAATCTTCGGGAAATTTATTTGGATAACATTCGCCGTAATTTCCGGCAGCAACTTGATACGATTGAAATTGTGGACGAAGATACGTCGAAGGGAAATGGTGGGCTGAAGCATTAATGTCGCTAAAGCGGCTTAGCCCGCGTAATTTGCTTTTCGTTTTTTTAAGGTATCTATTTTTGGTATCTATATAGATTAGGATTGGTAGCAATTGTTTTAAGCAATATATTTGGGAAGGGAATTGAGAGATGGCCCGGTCATTTGAAAGAAAAGTTCGCAAAAACACAGCGCATTTGAATAAATCGCGCAAAAAGCAAGGCATCCAAACCATTAGTGGCGCCGGTTCTGCAATGGATATTTTCCGTGGACGTAATATTACCGTGCCAATCATGTTGGCTGGACTTGCAGTTCTGTATATGCTCATGAGTTATTTTTTGACTAAGACTGGTATGCGCGGCATGGACTGGCTTGTATTCGGCTTGTATTTGATGCTGGCTGTTATCTTTTTCATCCGCCGTCCTTATTTGAAGGTTGGAAAGAGCACGCTGTATATGTTGAAGGGTGGCAGAGAGCGTCCAATGACGGCAGAGGATATGAAAGCCATCAAGATTGAAAAGGGTTACGTAACGGTTGAAAGAAAAGGTAAGGGTGGCAACTTTATTTTTACAAAATCACTGGGCCGTTATGATACGGATGCCATTGCAGAGCGGCTTGAGAAGTTTGCGCTATCTAATCAGGTTCAAGTAGACAAAAAATAACGACTTCTGTTGGTTAGAATCGTTTAGATTGTCCGTGGGCCTGTAGCCTCTGTAAATAAGGTCGCATGATGTTATTTCATATAACACATTGCGGCCTCTTGATTAATATGGGCACATAACGATTGGAATGCTTGTAGACGCAACAAGGCAGAACAAGCGTACATATAAAGTGGAAAGAGAGTGGATAATACAGATGACGATTCAAGCGGTAATGTTCGATCTTGATGATACACTTCTGTGGGATGAGCGCAGCGTAGAAGAGGCATTTGACGCAACGTGCCAGACAGGTTCCCTGGAAGCAGGCGTTGATTCGAAAGCTTTGGAAGAAGCAGTCCGCAAGGAAGCGCGTGCTTTGTATGAGTCTTATGAAACCTTTAGTTTTACTCAATTGATTGGCATTAATCCGTTTGAGGGATTGTGGGCGAATTTTACGGCAGGAGAGCAGCCAGAGTTCCGGCAATTGGAACAGCTGGCCCCTGCTTATCGAAAGGAATCTTGGCGTAGAGGTCTCCAACAGTTGGGGATAGATAATGAAGAGTTAGCGCAAAAGCTGGCAACCCAATTTGCCTTGGAAAGACGCACCCGTCCCCATGTTTATGAAGAAACGTTTGAGATTCTGGAGCAGTTGAAAGTGCAGTATAAGCTTCTTTTGTTGACAAACGGCTCCCCTGATCTACAGCAGGAGAAGTTGGATGGGGTTCCGCAGTTAGCTCCATTTTTTGATCACGTTGTTATTTCAGGTTCGTTTGGTAAAGGTAAGCCGGACCCGTCTATTTTTCAGCATGCTTTGGGGCTTCTCGGTATTGAGCCTGAACATGCTTTAATGGTGGGGGATAAGCTGACGACTGATATTCAAGGGGCTCTGGCGGCAGGTGTGCACTCCGTGTGGGTGAACCGCAACGCCAAAACCAATACTACAGAAATCAAGCCAAAGTTCGAAATTAAGCATCTGTCCGAATTGGATGGAATTATTCAATCGTTTAAGTAAGTGCTTTTCGGCTCTTATTATAGTAACAAGCCCAAAATACTCCCTCCGCTCAGGCATCTCAGAGCAGAGGGAGTTGCTTTATCCACATTAGGATGGATTCGTATTATAGTATTATGCCTTAATAAACGATGGATCTTCAAACGGTTCGGCAATCCACCCATTTTCTTCGATGAACAAACGTACTGCGACGATCTTCTGATTTTCCATTAAGGTAAAGAAGTGAGGAATATTTTCTGGTACGGAAATAACGTCACCAGGTGAAAGCTCAACATTAAAATATCCGATTTCTTCAGGACCTTTAATGATGAAAATGCCTTTGCCTGCTACAATAGCACGGATTTCATCTTCGGTATGGGTATGAATTTGCTCAAACTTGGCAAGTAGCTCGTCCAAATTCGGCGTTGCTTCGGACAAGGTGATAACGTCCCATATTTTATACCCACGGCGGGCGGCTAAGTCCTTGATTTCGGCTTCAAAAGTGCTTAGAACAGCCACTTTTTGCTCATCTGTCAGGGTGAAGTTTTCTTGCAGCTCCCCGGACAGCTTGGAATCATCCCAATGCTCGTACAATACCTCTTGACTCTCCAAAAATTCACGTACCTTGTCTTCATCGCTAATTCGTACATTCGTATTGCGTATTAAGATTTCAGCCATAGATTATCCCTCTTTTCCACTTGGTTTAATGTTGTATACAGAATATCATGTCTTGAATCGTTGTACAATATAGGTCTGAAACATTTTATGTTGCAAATGACGGTTCGTCCTATTCCAATATAAAAAGAACCCTGGCCTAAGTGCGTCTCATTATGCAGCAAACTGTAAAAATGAATATCGAGAGTTGTTTTTGTGCAGAAGAAGCCGTATAAAACGTATGTTTTTACTTCAATCTATCTAAATGATACGGTTTCTGCTAAACTAGGATTTAACGTTTTGCGGGGGTGAAGAGATTTTGGATAAAGTTAGCTTACAGAATGCATTACAACGAAGAATACTCATTCTTGACGGGGCCATGGGCACCATGATCCAGCAAGAGGATCTTTCCCCCGACGATTTTGGCGGGGAAGAGCTGGAGGGCTGCAACGAGATGTTGGTCTTAACCAGACCGGATGTCATTCAAGGGATACATGAAGCATACTTGGAGGCCGGATCAGACCTGATTGAAACGAACACTTTTGGAGCGACATCCGTCGTTTTGGCGGATTACGATATACCGGAGCGCGCCCGTGAAATTAATCTGGTTGCAGCTAAACTGGCGCGTAACGCGGCAGATAAGTATAGTACTGCGGACAAGCCTCGTTTTGTTGTAGGAGCTATGGGACCGACGACGAAAACATTATCCGTGACAGGTGGTGTTACGTTTGCGGAGCTGATCGAGAGCTATGAAGAGCAAGCCTTGGCGCTAATTGAAGGCGGCGTGGATGCCCTGCTTTTGGAGACCTCGCAGGATACGCTTAACGTCAAAGCCGGAAGTATTGGAATTCGGCAGGCTTTTGAGAAGACGGGTACGGAGCTTCCCATAATGATTTCGGGAACGATTGAACCAATGGGAACGACTCTGGCAGGTCAGAATATTGAGTCTTTCTGCATATCGCTGGAACATTTGCATCCGGTGTCGATTGGGCTGAACTGTGCTACAGGACCGGAGTTTATGCGGGATCACATTCGCTCTCTCTCTGATATGTCCTCAGCAGCAATTAGCTGTTATCCGAATGCAGGTTTGCCTGATGAAAACGGTCAATATCATGAATCACCTGATTCATTAGCCCGTAAAATGGCCGCTTTCGCCGAAAAAGGTTGGCTGAATATTGCAGGAGGTTGCTGTGGTACCACACCTGAGCATATCCGGGTTATGAGTGAACGTATGGCGCAGTTTGAGCCGCGCCCGCTGGAAGGTCATCACCCACCGGCTGTATCGGGTATTGAGCCTGTATATATTGAACAGGAAAATCGTCCCTATATGGTTGGTGAACGAACAAATGTTCTCGGCTCCCGCAAATTCAAGCGTTTGATCGTGGAGGGCAAATATGAAGAGGCATCTGAGATTGCCCGCGCTCAGGTAAAGAGTGGGGCACATGTCATTGATATTTGTGTACAGGACCCGGACCGCGATGAAATGACGGATATGGAAGCCTTTTTGAAGCTGGTTGTGAATAAGGTAAAAGTCCCTCTCGTGATAGATACCACAGACATCCAGGTCATTGATACCGCCTTGCAATATTCGCAAGGGAAGGCGATCATTAACTCCATTAATTTGGAGGATGGCGAAGAGAAATTCGAGAAAATGGCACCTCTTATTCATAAATACGGCGCGGCTGTTGTTGTTGGAACCATTGATGAACGTGGTCAGGCTATTTCACGTGAGGATAAGCTTGAAGTGGCCAAACGCTCTTATGATCTGCTGGTGAACCGTTACGGTCTGGCACCCGAGGATCTTATTTTTGATACACTCGTATTCCCCGTAGGAACAGGTGATGAGCAATACATCGGTTCGGCCAAGGAAACGATTGAAGGGATTCGGATTATTAAAGAAGCACTTCCAGGAGTTCACACCATTTTGGGTATCAGTAACGTGTCCTTTGGTTTGCCAGAGGCGGGTCGTGAAGTGCTCAATTCCGTTTATCTATACGAATGTACCAAAGCAGGCTTGGACTATGCGATTGTAAATACGGAGAAACTCGAACGTTATGCTTCGATACCCGAGCATGAACGGAAGCTCGCCGAAGACCTGATTTATAAAACGAACGACGATACTTTATCCGCTTTTGTGGCTGCTTTCCGTAATAAGAAAGTGGAGAAAAAAGAGAAGGTGTCCAATCTCTCGCTCGAAGAGCGGCTGGCTTCCTATGTAGTAGAGGGTAGTAAGGAGGGACTGATTCCGGATCTGGAGCAAGCGCTTGCCAAATATTCTTCGCTGGAGATTATTAATGGACCGCTGATGAAGGGGATGGAAGAGGTAGGACGTCTCTTTAACAACAACGAATTGATCGTTGCAGAGGTGCTGCAAAGCGCTGAAGTCATGAAGGCGTCGGTCGCTTTCTTGGAACCGTATATGGAAAAAAATGAATCCTCGGTAAAAGGAAAGATTTTGCTGGCTACGGTCAAAGGTGATGTGCATGACATTGGTAAAAACCTGGTGGAGATTATTCTATCCAACAATGGTTACCATATTGTAAATCTGGGTATAAAAGTACCACCAGAACGCATTATTGAGGCTTACCGTGAAGAAAAGGCCGACGCGATTGGCTTATCCGGTTTGCTTGTTAAATCGGCTCAACAGATGGTGTTGACTGCACAGGATTTAAAAAATGCGAATATTGATATCCCGATTATGGTTGGCGGAGCTGCTTTGACGCGTAAGTTTACGAAAAACCGTATCCGTCCCGAGTATGACGGAATGGTTGTCTATGCGAAGGATGCAATGGATGGTTTGGACATAGCTAACAAGCTGATGAATCCTGAGTCCCGCAAGAAAATGGCTGAGGAAATGGAGGCTGAACGGGAAGCGGAAGCCGCAACGGTCGTGGAAGCCAAGCCGTTGCCTAAACTTACCCGGGCTGTTCGCTCTAAAATCGCTCAGGATTTGCCCGTCTATATTCCGCCGGATACGGATCGTCATGTACTGCGTAACTATCCGCTCAATTATATTTTGCCTTATGTGAATATGCAGATGCTGATGGGGCACCATCTTGGATTAAAAGGAAATGTAGAGCAATTGCTGGCTTCGGGGAATCCGAAAGCGACTCAGTTGAAGGAAACCGTAGATAGCATCATGTTTGAAGCCGTTACGGATGGAATTATTCAGGCACATGCTGTATACCGTTTCTTCCCGGCGCAGTCACAGGGAGATCAGATTTTGGTTTATGATCCATCAGATGTGAACAGGGTACTGCACACATTTACGTTTCCGCGTCAACAAGTAGAGCCTTATTTATGTCTGGCTGACTACTTGAAATCGGTGGAATCTGGAGTTATGGATTATGTAGGTTTTATGGTCGTTACGGCGGGTCACGGTATTCAGCAGCTTTCCACGCAATGGAAAGAAAAAGGGGATTACTTACGCTCTCATGCACTTCAGTCGGTAGCGCTGGAAGTGGCAGAAGGACTCGCCGAGCGACTTCATCATATTATAAGGGACAGCTGGGGCTTCCCGGACTCGGCAGACATGACGATGAAACAGCGGCATGGGGCTAGATATCAGGGCATACGGGTATCTTTTGGCTATCCAGCATGTCCTGATCTGGAGGATCAGGGGCCATTGTTCCAGCTGTTGAAACCTGAGGATATTGGCGTTGAGCTGACGGAAGGGTTTATGATGGAACCGGAGGCTTCTGTATCAGCCATGGTGTTCAGTCACCCTCAGGCGCAGTATTTTAACGTCGAAAAGGTGTAACACCTTTATCAGATGGGATAGCAAAGACCCTCCGAGCTTCGGAGGTTTTTTGCTGGTCAGCAGGAAGAAGGTTAAAGTCATGGAATTTTATTTTCTCGGCACGAATGCAGGTGTGCCTACGATCCAGCGAAACGTGACGTCCATCGCACTCCGTTTGCTGGAGGAACGAAGAAGCATGTGGTTGTTTGATTGCGGCGAAGGAACTCAGCAGGAGGTACTACGTTCGCCGCTTAAGCTAAGCAGGCTTGAAAAAATATTCATTACCCATTTGCATGGAGACCATCTCTTTGGTCTGCCAGGCCTGCTGTCGAGCAGGGCGTATCAGGGAGGTACGACACCGCTGACGGTATACGGGCCGCCTGGCCTCAAGCAGTACATCGAATTATCGCTGGGAATCAGCCAATCCCGTATCAACTACCAACTACATATTGTGGAGCATACGGGAGGACTATTGTTTGATGACGGGCAATTCCGTGTCGAGTCGGCTCTGCTGGATCATCGTATTGACAGCTACGGTTATCGTATTGTAGAGATGGATAAGCCCGGCAAGCTCAATCAGGAGCTGCTGGAGCGATACGGAATCAAGCCCGGCCCGGTGTATGGTAAGCTGAAACGTGGAGAAAGCGTAGAGGTGGAGGGGGGAGTCATGCTTCATCCCCAGGATGTATTGGGTGCACCGAAAAAAGGACGTATCATCACCATTCTTGGTGACACGCGACCTTGCCCGAATACCGTAGTATTGGCTCAAGATGCAACGGTTGTCGTTCATGAAGCTACTTTTCTGCATGAGCTTGCGGAAACGGCGTATGAATATCATCACAGTACAGCGCTCCAGGCAGCGGAAGCAGCAAAAGCGGCAGGTGCGGGCCAATTAATCATGACGCATTTTAGTTCCAGATATAAAGATCAGGAGCAGCTTCAGCCGTTGCTGGAGGAAGCGCGGAGTATATTCCCCAATTCATTGCTGGCGGAGCAGCATGTGTTGTTACCAGTGCCCGATATCGGTTCTTAAACGGTAGTTATAGAAGATAAACGTGTATGGGTGTCGGGGCTTGCTCCGGCGCCTTTGTTTTTCCTGTGAAATTATTTTCCGGGAAAGCGCAGGATGCGACAAGAGATGAGGACGACATATGGGTGGGGTCGGATGAATTTGTACTACCACATATGGAGACATGTCATATTCGGTTTTCTATATATCGAATTTTAAGGGGTTTGTATTTTGAGCAGGCTCAGGAGATACAGGAAATTTCTTTTGAAGACTAGGCATCTTCGATGGATTTCGACGGAGATGTAAGCTTATTCAATGGGAAAGCGACGGCTTTTAGCGAGGAATGGCACTATTTTGCACGGTTTACCAGCAATTCATGGACTTCATATGTATTTTTGACTTAAGATAGATAAGATGGAATGGAAGGGCCGACTTATTTTATGACCTGAATGATTAAGGTGGTTAAATAAGAAGGTGAACATCATTCATGGGATGAATTATAATTTCAATGTTATGATGAATTGATTTGAAGTGCGGGAGGGAATTACGATAAAATCGTTACTGATTGATCTGGATGGAACATTGTATCATGGGGACCGGATGATCAAGGGTGCGGATCTGCTCATATCCCAATTGCGCACGAACCAGATACCTTACGCTTATGTTACGAACAATGCTTCACGCACACCCGAGTCGGTGGCTGAGCATTTGGTAAGTATGGGAATTGAAGCGGTTAGTGATGAAGTATGTACTTCGGCGCTGGCAGCTGCACAATATGTTGCACAGCAAGGTCCTGGAGCACGAGTATACTGTATTGGTGAAACGGGATTACGTCAGGCGCTTACGGATGCCGGATTGCAGCTTGTGGAGGATCACCCTGATTATGTGGTGCAGGGGATAGATCGCCAATTTACATATGATAAGCTGGTTGCTGCCATGCGATGGATTCAGGAAGGAGCCACTTTTATTTTGACAAACCCGGATCTCCAATTACCTTCACAAGATGGACTTACGCCGGGGGCAGGAACGATTGGAGCTGCGATTGAGGCGGCATCACAGGTAAAGCCCGTCGTCATCGGCAAGCCTTCAAGCGTGTTAATGAACTATGCGCTGGATCGCTTGAACATTAGAGCGGATGAAGCTCTGGTTGTGGGCGATAATATGCTTACCGATATTGCGGCAGGTGCGGCGGCAGGTTGCAAAACAGCTCTGATTCTATCGGGTGTTTCGACCCGCGCTAATATGGACGGACATATGCGTGCCGTTGGAGTAAAACCTGACCTGATTTTCGACAATCTGGATGAATTGCAGGATTGGCTCCAGGAAGAGTTTAAGTAATAGTAAATATACATTTTAAAAAAATCTGCAAGAATCAAAAGTGATTTGCAGCTACGAAAGGAAAGATGTTGACATGCCGGAACTTCCTGAGATGGAGAACTACAGAACGCTATTGTCAAAACAAATTTTGGACATTCCGATTACCGGAGTGACGGTTAACCGTGTGAAATCCATTAATACCGATGTGGAAACGTTTGAGAAGCAATTGCTGGGAACTACCGTTGTATATATGGAGCGTCGAGGCAAGCACTTGATTTTTCATCTGAACACGGGCGGGCGGCTAGTGCTGCATCTGATGCTGGGAGGACTGTTGTATCTGGGAACGGAGGAGCAGCGTCCTGATCGCACGGTTCAAATTGAACTGGATTTTAGTGGAGTAAAGCTTTATTTTATCGGTCTGCGCTTGGGTTACCTGCACTTGCTGACGGCTAAAGAAACAGAAGAGGCGATGTCTGACCTCGGACCTGATCCGCTGGATCGTCGTATGACATTAGAAAAGTTCACAGCACGTCTAAAGGGACGTCGGGGTATTTTGAAAACAACGCTGGTGAATCAGCATGTTTTTTCCGGTATCGGCAATTGTTATTCGGACGAAATTGCTTATATCGCCGGATTTACACCAGGTTCCAAAGTACAAAACATCGTACAATCGCCAGAAAAAGTGGAAAAGCTGTATCATGCTACGCAATCCGTGCTTCGTGAAGCTACTGCGGAAGGCGGTTATATGGAAATGCCTCTGATGGAGGGGGATACGCTAACGGGCGGCTTTGATCATCAGTGTCGGGTGTATGACCGTGAGGGAGAAGAATCTCCAAATGGCGGGAAAATTGTGAGGGTTGAGCTGGCGGGAAAAAAAGCATTTTATTGCCCGGTACAGCAGCATGATGCCTAAACTGCTGATCGGCTCTCATGTTAGTACGCGAGGTGGTTTTTCCAAAGCCGCTGTACGTGCACGAGAGCAGGGTGGACGTTCTTTTCAATATTTTCCGAAAAACCCGCGTAGTCTTAGGCTGAAGGAATGGAATGCTGCTGATGCGGCTGTTTGCAAAGCTTACTGTGAAAAGCATGAAATCCAATCTATTGGCCACTCGCCATATCCTGTTAATCCAGCTCACGGGCGCGAACGCGGGCAGGAGCTTTATGAGCTGACAGTTGCTTCATTGCGAAACGATCTGGATATCGCTGAAGCCTGTGGCTCAAAGGGGACTGTCGTTCATTTTGGGCATACCCATGCGTCTGATCCGCTGGAGGGCTATCGAAATATCATTGGTTGTCTTGATGATGTGCTGGAAGGATGGCTGGGAAAGGCTAAAATACTGATTGAAAATCAGGCAGGGGATCACGGCCCGATGGGAACCACGTTGGAGGAAATGGTGCAAATTCGCCAGTTGTGTCAATATCCTGATAGCATTGGCTTTTGTCTGGATACCTGTCATGCGTATGCAGCAGGATTGTGGAACGGTGGACGTGATGAGGCGTTGATCGAAAAAGGGGATCGTCTGGGCTATTGGCCAGCCCTGTGCGGAGTTCATTTGAACGATTCCAAATACCCGTATGGCTCAAGAAAAGACAGACATGCGCGTGTTGCGCAGGGATGTATTGGTCTGGAGGGTATGCGTTGGATGACGGAACAGGAGCCTGTAAGGGGCATTCCAGTCGTTTTGGAAAGTGAAACGGGACATGATGGGACCCATCGCGAAGATATTCAATTAATCCTAAGCTGGCAGTAATACAGTTTGGCGGATGTTCTTCATCTTTAAGGCTTAGGAAGCTTGCATCCTTGGGAAAAAGGAGGAGACGTTAATGCATTTGTTTATGGACGATTATCGGCCTTGTCCTCCGGGCTTTAAGCTGGCAAGGGATGCGGAGGAGTGTTTGTTATTGCTTCATGAATACCCGATTTCGGTGTTATCGCTGGATTATGATTTGGGGCCGGGTCAGCCAACGGGGAAAGATGTGGCTGCTGCCATTGCAGGGAAGCAGTTGTATCCGCGTGAAATTTATTTGCATTCCTCTAGTGCGGAGGGCCGACGAGCCATGTATGAGCTGCTGTATGCCAATAAGCCGGAAGGAGTCACCGTGCATAACGGGCCGATGCCGGAGGAACGCATGCGCGAGATCCAAAAAGAGTCGGAACGATGAAGGAGTTGGGACAAAAGGAGGTGCGTCGCGCCATATGGGAGGGATGCAAGCTGGCATTGTTTGTGTACACTCCCATGTGTGGAACCTGCGCGGCTGCCCGGCGGATGCTGGAAGTGGCAGAGCATTTGCTCCCCGAAGGAGTCGTGGTGCAAAGCAACATTAACTATATTCAAGAACTGGTACAGGAGCACCGGATTTCCAGTGTTCCTGCGCTTCTTTTATATAACGGTGAGAACGGAAGTCCTGAAATCATCTACAAAATGGAATCTGTGGAACACTTGCTGAGCAGGATAAGGAGCGTGGTGGAATGATATCTATGAAGAACATCACATTGCAGCGGGAAGATAGACGAATATTAGACGATGTGAATCTTGAAATACGGGAAAATGAGCACTGGGTCATCCTGGGGCGTAACGGTTCTGGTAAAACAACATTGCTGGAAATGATGACCGGGTATATGTTTCCGAGTCGTGGAACGGTCAAAGTGCTTGGGCAAACATATGGTCAATGTGACGTACGGGAAGTACGCAAGCAGATTGGATATATCAGCCAGACGTTGCTGGAAAAATTGGCTTTAAAAGATCCGGTATGGGAAGTAGTTGCTACTGGAGCGTATGCTTTTTTACGTTTTTATCAGGAGATTCCGACAGAGACAAAGGAAAAAGCCGTATCTCTGCTGGAGGGGATGAATTTAGGTGCGCTGATGAATCATCCGTTGGGTACTTTATCTCAGGGGGAACGCAAAAAGGTAATGCTCGCTCGTTCGTTGATGGCGGAGCCTCGTTTGCTGATTATGGATGAGCCTTGCGCCGGGCTAGATCTATTTGAGCGGGAAAAAATGCTGGTTGAAGTTGATCGGCTTCGCAAGCGGGATTTGTCAGTGGTCTATGTAACCCACCATATTGAGGAGATTGTTCCCCTCTTTACCCATGTGGCACTTATCCGTGATGGCAAGGTGGCAGCAGCCGGACCGAAGAAAGAGGTTTTAACGAAAGAATTGATTATGCACACTTATGAAGTTCCAGTTGAGCTGGATTGGGATGGCGAACGTCCCTGGATTCGGGTGTGCACTGGAGGGTAACGTTATTTTGGAGGAACTATACAAGAGTACAGATGAACAGGGTGGAACCGCTTTGTCATCATCAAGATTTGTTTGCACGGCTAACCATGGGTTTGCACCTTATGCCCAGGAAGAGCTTAGAAGAATGTTTGGCTCGGTGAAAAGCACAATACTTTTACCTGGTGAAATTTTTCTGGCTACATTACCTGCGGATGCAAGTGAGGCTGTGGGAACGATTACGGGTCAGCCGCCAATGTTTTTGCGTCACTTATTTCCTGTGCATTTTCAGGAGGAAGGAACGAACTTGGCTCAGGTGCTGGAACGTTTGGTTTCTTTTATCCGTAACCGCCGAGAACTGATAGATCAGCGCGTTTCTTTGCAGGTGCGCAAAGGAGCTGACAGTAGTTGGGCTGAAAGCGCAGGTGCGCTCAAGCAGGCTTTGAGTGAGCAATTAAGTGATCTTCCTATGGAGCTTACAGTGCAGGGAGCAGAGGTTATTGTGTCCGTTTTTGCGGATACGGATACATGGTATGCAGGTGTGTCGCATCCTCAGGATAATCTATCGGATTGGAGCGGAGGCGCAGTTCGTTTTCAAAAAGAGGACGGGCAAATCTCTCGTGCTAAATTCAAGCTGCTGGAAGCAGAAGCGACGTTTGGCATTGATTTTAGCGCTTTTCATCAAGGACTGGATATCGGGGCGGCGCCGGGGGGGTGGACTTCCTTTTTGCTGGAGCGTGGACTCAAAGTAACGGCGGTTGATCCGGCAAAGATGGAGCCTTCGTTGATGAAGTATGCCAATCTGACTTTTTTGCGTAAAAATGCGAGTGAGGTCAAATTCAAAGAAAATACATTTGATCTGCTGGTCTGTGATATGAGTTGGAGTCCAAAGCAGATGGCAAGGCTTGTCACTGATTTGCTGTATAGTTTACGCAGTGGAGGTACTGCCATCGTAACGGTCAAGCTAATGCATAAAAAGCCTCTGGCGCTTATTCATGATGTGATCGCTTCGTTCGAGCAGTCCGGCATGCAGATCCAGCGGGCCAAGCAGCTATTCCATAACCGGGATGAGATTACACTGTATATGATCAAGTATGGAAAATAATGCTTTACAATCGGTATAGGTGTGCTATATAATAAATCCAAATTGTTCCTTAAAGTATAATAACCACGTTTAAATAAAGGGAAAGCATCCCGCGAACATCGTTTTCATGGTGACATGAAGATTGTGTTTTTGCGGTAGGCTTTCCCTTTTTTGTGTTGTTTGCTTATAGAAAGGAGGCAAGAGAGATGAAAAAACAATCGCATTTGGAATACGGTTCGGTTGTGGGTGAGCGTTACCGGATTGTCCGCACGTTGGGTACGGGAGGGATGAGTAGCGTGTTTATGGCAGAGGATCTGAAGCTGCCAGGTAAGCAATGGGCTGTGAAGGAGTCCGTTGCCGACCCGCAAATGATGAAGCTTGTACGCGCGGAGGCTGAGATGCTGATTTCGCTGAGCCACCCACGATTACCAGGAATTGTTGACTTCTTCGAGCATCCGCCATCTGGGGCGGTATATCTGGTTATGGACTATATTGAAGGAATTACGCTGGAAGCTTATATGAAGGGTTACCAAGGCCATATTCCGCAGGAGCAAATTGTTCCATTAGCTTTGCAGTTGCTGGATGTGCTGGATTACTTGCACACTCGCCAGTCCCCTGTCATCTACCGGGATCTGAAACCAACGAATATTATGCTGACACCGGAAATGGAATTTAAGCTGATTGATTTTGGCATAGCGCGGAGCTATAAGGCTGAGATGAATCAGGATACGGTAAAGCTGGGCACAGTGGGCTTCGCAGCCCCGGAGCAATATGGAGCAGGCCAAACGGATGCCCGCTCAGACTTGTACAGTTTGGGAGCGTTGTTGTTGTATCTCTGTACAGGTGGCAAATTTAGCGAGTGGACGGCCGGAGTAGAAGGATATATTCGTGGAGAATTACCTCGTCATTTGATCCCGGTGATTCGTAAGCTGCTGCGTCATCATCCAGGGGAGCGATTTCAGTCTGCCGGAGAGGTGATTGGGGAGCTTCGACGCAGTGCAGATTTTCAGTCTGCTCAACAAGGAGTGTCCGTTGGCGATGCTTCTATCGAATATGGAGGTACAAGGGTTGTAGCTGTGCTGGGCGTGTCTTCTGGTTCCGGTGCAACGCACACAGCGATTGCGGTGAGCCACTATCTGGCACGAAGGTCCCGTTCAGTGGCTTTGGTCGAACTGCATAGTACAGCCAAAGCATTTGCCCGGCTTCAAGAAGTGGTAGACGGAGTACCCGTTGGGCGAGCGAGTTCAAGTCGGCGCTTTGAGGTAGATGGAGTACATTATTGGCGACAAACATCCCGTGCGGATGTCATTGCGTTACTGGGTGGCTCTTACCAATTTATCGTGCTTGATTTGGGGAGTGGGCAGGACAATGAGCGGCTGGAAGAATTTTTGAGAGCGGATTACCCGCTAGTGGTCGGTTCTGGAGCCGAGTGGAGAATTCAGGATATAGTCGGGCTGTCCCGCTCACTTCAGCGCCACCCACAGCATAAATGGAATTACTGCTTGCCGCTGGCAGCATCGGAGGCTGTGCGCAGGCTACGTAAGGAATTAGATCACGATCAAGTATTTGCTTTACCGTTCCATTCCGATCCATTTGAGCAGGAAGAAGAGATGGATCAGGTGCTGGATGAGATGTTTCGTGGAGCCATTCCCGATACCCGAAAGAAACGCTTCGGATTCCTCAAACGCAGTCACCGCTAGATAAAAGGTTTATATCAAAAAGGCAGGGGAGAAGTTGTGTGTCCAAACTAAGAAAAAGCAGTAAGCAAAAGCTTTACGCCGGTTGTATTGGTGCGGGTATTGTTGGCGTTGTCTTCGCGAGCTACCTTATAATTAACACCCATCAATTAAATGATGTCAGGAAACAGGCCGAAGCAGAGGCAGCACAAAAATGGAAAGGTTATGAGCAAGAACAACGAACCGCGAAAAAGGGGTGGGTTGTTGTTCGTGACATTTCTCCGGGTGAACAGATTACACCTAGTGATCTGAAGGGAATCACGGTTCCTGGCTCTCAGGCTCCAGCCAATTTGGTTGCGGGTAAGAATGAAGCTTCCGGCGCCACGGCTAAAATTGAACTGAAAAAAGGGTCCGTACTTACATCAGCTATGATTACCGCCGATGAACCCACTCCTAAAGACCTGCGTAACCGGGAGCTGAAGGTGGTGGTCCTCCCAAATAGCCTGAAAGCAGGAGACGAAGTGGATATCCGCATTCAATTTCCAACGGGTCAGGATTATATTTTGCTATCCAAAAAGCGAATTTCCAAACTGGAAGGTCCGATCATCTGGGTTACTTTGAATGAGCAGGAGATATTATCGCTTTCGAGCGGAATTGTTGATGCCTATCTGCATAAAGCATCTATCTATGCATTAACGTATGTCGATCCGCAGTTCCAGCCGAAGGCGATCCCGACCTATCCACCCAATTTGAAGGTGTTAGAGTTAATGAACAGTGATTCTAATTTGATCCGCGTTGCTGAACAAAAGCTGTCCAAGCAGTTGCGGGAGTCTCTTGAAAATGCAATTAGTGCATCAAACAATGTAATATCGACACCTATAGAGAGAAGCCTGAGTGAGGAAGTTGCAGCACAGCATGCGGGAGCGAATGCAGATGGATCTTCGAGCGAGCGTACAAATACAGGGGACGGATATGGAAACGGGCAGGATGCCAAAGAACAAGCAGATATCTTAACGCAGAGCGGTAGCTCTGATCCATATGGTAAATAAATCAAAGAAAAGGGACAAACGTATGAAAACTTGGATATTTGCCGGGCTATGTGATAAAAGCGATACCTTGTTATACATCAGCAGTATATTGGCAGCATCCGGTCAACAGGTATTAATTGTGGATGCAACGCTGCGAGGACAGTATCGATACAGCATAGGGATGCTCGACAAACCACTTCCCATTGTGCAGTTTGGCGATTTTGATGTCGCCACGGGTTTTACATCTTGGGATGATCTGCATATCGCTATGATGGCTGATCGGAAAGCAGGTTTGACTTATGACATTGTTATTCTGGATGTAGAGTCACCTGATTTCTGCCCCGTATCTGTTTGGCAAGAGGCAGAACAGCGGGTTTGGGTCAGTGACTATAGCCGGATGCTAATGGACAACGGACAGGTGTGGCTTGAGCATTTGTTTAGTCAACCTGAATTTCCGAAGAATCTTGTATTTCACAAGTTATTTATACAGGCTGTAGATTGTGGCGTGGAGGAGCCGTATTTGTGGGAATACATGAACCGCTTTCCGGCCTCTTGGCAGCAGGAGCCGTATATACTGCCATGGGATGAAGGGCATCTTGCCCTGAAACTGGAAAATGAGCACAAACAACAGCTCAAGCTTAAGCCATTGTCCAGAGTGTACAAGAAAGAGCTGAGTCGTTGTATTGGAGAATTAATGGGTTGGGAACCCAAAGAGAGCCGTCGTGCGTTAAAGCATGCGGAGAGGAGGAAAGCATGAGTACCATTTTGTTTTGGAGTCCGGTTAAGGGAGCAAGTGGAAGCAGTTCCATGGCGGCTGCCATAGCCGTCACCATAGGTAATCTTTATAGAGGACGACTGCTGCTGACCCATTTGGGGCGCAGACATACCGGTATAGAGTCGGGATTTCCTATACAAGAACATCGTATGGACGATCCAAGCTTACGGCTTCAGGAGGGAGGTTGGGATGCTCTTGCACGATTAGCTCTGCGAGGGACATTGTCCAGAGAAAATATTCGTAATTATACGACGCCTGTACTGGAGCAGACTCTCGATGTGCTTGAGGGAACCTCAAGCATTGGAGCCGCTCCGCCCCTGTTATCCTCTGCTCTTGTAAGAGCAGTGATGGATACGGCGGATCAATATTATGATTTGACGCTGGTTGATGCAGGGAGTGGAGCAGTATGGGGAGCTGTACAGCATGAAGCATGTGTGCGATCCAAGCTGGCGGTTCTTTCGCTAACTCAAAATATGAGGGAGCTGGATGCCTACTTTGAATCTGTGTCTCCATTATCTACTTACTCGGAATTGCCGCTATTGATCGTGCTTGGGAAATATGATGTGCATTCTCAAGCAAATGTGACGAATATTCGCAGGAGGTATGGCTACAAGGGTGCACTCCATACTGTTCCTTATAGCACCGAATTTATGGATGCGTGGAACCGCAGAGACGTGATAGGTCATGTGCAGCGGGATGTACGAAGCGGGAAAGAGAAGGACCGTAAGCTTTTTATGCCAGTGGGATGGGCACAGAGCATACGGCAGATTAGCAAGGCTATTCTGGAGGCGGCAGAGTCCGATCTTCGGCTCAAGGCTTTGGAGAGGGGCGCTTAAATGCTGTCCCCTCAAATGATCAACGGGCTAATTCTTACATGCATCATTCTGTTGTGTATCATACTGGTTATCGTTAAATACCGAGGGAGCCTTCGCTTGCGGTATTCAACTATTCGAGTAGCTCCAGAGAGTGAAGATGTCACATTGGAGACGCTGATGGAGTATATCAAAAATGCGCTGCATGAGCTAAGTCATAGCCAGATGGCGGATGCTGGATTACATGAAGAGGAATACAGGCGACGTATCCATCAAAGGGCCGAACTGCGCAGGGCGTTAAAGGACTGTGCCAATGGCAGTAGTGGAGACAAACGTTTTGTTAAAAATTTGATGGCTGAGCTGCTGATTAACGGTTACGGCTTGAACGAAAAGATCGTCGATAGTGTTATGCCATTCTCCAGACCGGAGCTGTTTAGCGTACAGGATCAATTCGAAATTGTATTTTACCAATATCAGCAAAAGTTTGGTGTTGATGCTCTTTCACGCTTACTCGATACTTATGATTTGGCGGAAATGAGATATTCGCAGCAAGGTGAAGAGGATGGAAGCTATCATATTACAGCGGAGGATATTCGCTATATCTATTACTGTGAGCATCGCCCTCTCTCCTTTCTGGAGAAGGTAGATATTATTGTACAGCGGATTTATCAGCAATACAAAGGCTTTTCCGTCATTGATGATATTCGTGACCAGCGGATCGACGGTGTCAGTGGGGGCGTTAGCGGTGTACCGGAAGGCGGAATGCCTGTATCGGCGGAGTGGCCTTCTGATCACTATACATCCGAACAAACATTTGAACCGATAGCAAATGGCTATGAGAGCGTGTGGATTTTTTATAAAGGCAAGACCATTCACCTTTCGTTCCTTTCCTTCGGTTCAGAGCGGGAGCTTAAAAGGGTGTGCCAAAATATTTACAAATACAACTACCCCGGACAGCTTTCCGAAGCAAATGGGTATAAGGTGAACGAAATGAAGGATGGGTCACGGGTTGTTGTGGTACGACCTCCTTTTTCAGAATCGTGGGCTTTCTTTGTTCGTAAATTTGATATTCAAAGCGCATCGCTTGAGCAATTAATTAAGGGAGAAAATGCTGAGTTTCCGATACAGTTACTTTCTTATTTAATGAAAGGCAGCCGGATCACAGCAATCACCGGAGCGCAAGGTTCAGGTAAAACGACGCTTCTGATGGCGATGGTCAAGCATATTTACGCTTCGTATACGCTTCGTGTGCAGGAAATGGCCTTTGAACTGCATCTGCGTAGCATTTACAGCCGCCGTAACATTCTGACCTTTCGGGAAACGGATCATATTTCAGGGCAACAAGGGCTCGATTTGCAGAAAAAGACAGATGGAACCGTCAATATCCTTGGTGAAGTAGCGAGTGACGAAGTAGCCGCATGGATGATTCAAATGTCGCAGGTTGCCAGTCTGTTCACCATTTTTACCCATCATGCCAAAACCTTTCGCGATCTTGTGTTCTCTCTTCGTAATTCACTGCTTAAAACAGGAGTGTTTCAGCATGAAGGTATTGCTGAGGAACAGGTCGTTCATGTCATTAACTTTGATGTGCATCTCAAGCGTGATGCTGAGGGACGGCGATATATTGAACGGATTACGGAATGTGTGCCGCACGATTCCGATCATATAGATTCAGGCTCCAACTCTGCGTCGAGTTATAGCTATCGTCATGTTATGGAATATCGGAATGGGAGATACATCGCGATGGAGCCCCTGACTGTCAAAAGCACAGAAGAAATGTGTGAACAGATGAACGTCAAGGATGCCGGAGATTTTCACAGATTCCTGACTCGCTATTGGGAGGAAGCCTATGAGTCTTAAAGTAATGTTACTGTGGGTTTTGCTCATTTCGGGTGGGGGCTTTGCGCTTCTCTATGTGACTTTGTGGTGGTTGCGCAAGCGTAATGGTCATGCAATCCGCAGAGGGCGAATTCATTCTGTGCGAGAGGGACGGAAGGGAAAAGCAGTGCTGCAACGGCAAATGCAATCTGGAATGCACAAGTTGTATACACTAGGCATGAGATTCCCTGTTACATCCGGGTATATCACGAGTGTACGCAAGCGATTATCCGGTTTGCACGCTTACGATGAATATAAGCTTCGCCTTGAGACGATGAAAATGACGCTGTTCATCTGGGTGGCTTTTGCTTGTAGCGGCGTTGTGTTGCTTATGATGAAACCGGGGCTAGAGTTTGCCGTACTGGCTCTGTTATGCGGAGTGGTGATTAACAGTCTCATTTTGGATATGACGATTAGCCGGATGGAAAAAAGGCTGCTTGCACAGATGATCGAATTGTTCGCCAATGTACGCCATCATTATCATCAGCACGGCATGGTGGAAGAGGCAATATCCGAGGCGGCCGATTTGGCAGGGGCTGAGGCTGGAAGGCATGCGCGACTTATTCATGAGGCGCTGACGGACGCTGATCCGCACGAAGCGCTGGAAAGATACTATGAGTCCGCTCCTAATCGGTTTTTAAAAGCATTTGCCGGTATTTCATATATGGTAATGGAGTTTGGTGACCGGATTGAAGAGGGAGGCTCCATTTATTTAAAGGGACTTGGCAGTCTTGCGCGCGAAATCCAACTGGAACTGCTGCGGAGAAATAAACTGGACTACCTGCTCAAAAGTTTAAATGTGATCGCACTTGCACCTGTTTTTTTTACAATGCCAATCGAAAGATGGGCAAGGTCCAGCTTTCCATCTATGGATGAGTTTTATCAGGGGAAATGGGGCTTTATCACAAAATTGTCCGTCTATATTGTAATTATTGTATCTTACTTCCTGCTACAAAAGCTGCAACAGACTGACGAGACTGGATATCGTGCGGGCAAAGGACGGCGGGTCTGGGAGCAAAAGCTGTACCGTTTGCCCATTATTCGTAATGTGGTGGATGCTTTAATTCCGCAGCAGCATATGCCCTCTTATTTCCAACTGACCCGGCTGCTAAAGGAAAGCGGTGCAGAGGTCAAGCTGGAGTGGCTGTACATACGCAGAATCACTCTTTTTATCGCAGGCTTGGTGCTCAGCATTAGTACGGTATTTATATTACATGAAGCTGAGAAAACACATATTCTTCACGCTCCGGTTCAATCGGGCCAAATGTTTGGACGTTTGAGTCCGGTGGAGGAAAAAGAAGCTTTAAAGCAGAGTGAGATTGACCGCAAAATGATGCATGCGCTAAATATGAGGGCGGACAGCACCTATGAGCAGACGTACGCAGCGCTGGAGCACGTTTATGGTGGCAGAAAAACTCCGGAGCAGCTTTCAGAAAATACGCGTCGTATTCTGCAAAAGCTGGGAGCGTGGAACGCGGAATACATCAAGTGGTGGGAAGTGCTGATTAGTTTGGTTGCCGGGTATGTAGCCTATCAGATGCCTATGCTCTTGTTGTATTTGCAGCGAAAAATGCGGCGCTTGGATATGAGGCATGAGGTTTACCAGTTTCAGACGGTCATTTCAATTTTGCGAGCCATGGAACGAATGTCTGTTGAGGAAATATTGGAATGGCTGAACCGATTTTCGGTTATTTTCAAAAGACCTTTACAAAAATGCTTGCTTCATTATGAGCACGGGCCTGAGGCAGCACTTGACTTGTTGAAAGAAGAAGCGCCACTCCCCGAATTTCAACGCTTGGTGGACAAGCTGCATCTGTCTTTGGGCAAAATTACGATTCGCGAGGCCTTCGACGATTTGGATTCCCATATGTCTTACTATTTTGAACAAAGAAAACAGGAGTATGAAAAAATTATAGACAGCAAGGCCATCTGGGGAAGGATGATCGGTTTTGCTCCGATGTACGGTCTTATCTTTTTATATTTGGTCATCCCTTTGATCGGTATGAGCTTTGTCCAAATGGATAGCTATTACGAGCAAATACAAAAAATTCAGTAAGTAGTTCTATTTCGACTATTACGATATCACAGCTAAGGAGAGAAAAATAATGAATAACGCATCAACAGCCTTAAAAGTAGCTGCTGGCATATTTTTGACCATTGCACTGATCACAATTGTAGTTATTTTGTTTATTTCGGCACAGGAGGCAACCAAAACGGCACAAAACAATTTTGCCGATATCCAGACCGAGTTGTCTCAAGCCTCTTTTACGGTATATGACGGTACAACGATCAGTGGGTCCCAAGTGACCAATGCGCTGCGGAAGTTTCAAGGTAAGGACCAATTCGGAATTCAGATTAAAACCGGAAAAAACATGACGGGTCAGTGGTATGGTAATGCTCTGAACATTAGCCCAGACAGTGAACAGTATGGAGCGGTGAATGGTGGAAGTGATAAGACAGGAAAAATAACGAATACACTGAATGAGAAAGAAAACGAATACGTAAATCCAAGTGGTAAATTCAAGGCGGAAATCGTCAAGGATAAATCGAATGTTGTACGCGGGCTATTGTTCACCCAATCCTAAGCACCACAGTAAGGATATCAATTGTAAGGGAGATGGGTAGCATGTCTGATCACGCTTCAAGTATGCTGCGGCTTGGTGTGTCAGTTACGCTGTTTATAACCGCATGTGCAGCGGCAGCAGAGTTGTCCAGTCAGATGGGCACTACACTGGAATTAAGATCGCAGCAGGAGGAACATTCCGAGGGGCGTATCAATCGTACTTTAGAGGTGAGTATGCCAGAACGGGTCAAAGGAACTCAAGTTATGCAGGCAATTCGTATGAACTTGCAGGAAGGCATTCCTGTTCAAGTCGATGGTACAGTGTACGATATGTATTCTGAACCGTTCGAGCCCGATGTATCAGCCCTCGATGCTTCCTCTTTATATTCCATGCATCCACAGCGTGATCAGTATGGAGATATACAATCCATACGTTTTGAGAAATTGGGGGAGGACTGAAGTGGTTCAATCTATATCCAAGCTGTTGGGGGCACTGCTCGCTGTATTGCTCTTGTACATAGTGCCCGCAGCTCAAGCCGCTGAACGACAGGACGATATATCCGGGTTAAATACGTATCATTCAACAGTACGTTTTGTTGATATGGTGAGAACCAAGGGATATATTACACCGACGATGTATAACGATTTTATGCGTGAGCTAGAGCTGACGGGTAATACGTATGAGGTTGAATTGGAGCATATGCACAAAAAATATGTACCGGACTATGCAGATGCGGCGAGGCCGGATAGCTTTCTCGGCTACTATTCCTCCGTATATGACGGTTACTATAACCCGCAAATCTTGCCTGTACTGTTTCCAGACAATCAGCAGCCAAAGTCAGATCAAACACGTCGGTATACCATAATGTCAGGAGATTATTTTACAGTGCGGGTGCACAATACGAATCGCACTCCTGCGGACTTGTACAAATCATGGCTTCTTGGTGGGGCAGATAGCGGCAAACCGGCGGTTACAGCTTCTTACGGGGGCATGGTTCTGAATGAAGATTACTGATTTTGCAGTTATATTTATCCTGCTGTTTTTGCCCTTTGGCGTAGTTAGTGACCTGCGGGTGCAGAATCAGCGCGAAGTACAACAACTGGAAATGAAATATACCTCGGCCCTCCGTACCGCAGTTCAGGATGCTGGTGTCGTGCTTTCACAGAATGAGCGTCAGGAACGAGAGGCTGGGTATGGCTCGGACAAGTTTTTTCGTGTAGATAAAGAAGAAGCGCTGCACACGTTCCTGCATACCCTTTTTCTTAACATGGGAATTGATGGGGATACAGTGGCACAACGTGCACTATTGGATTATATGCCTGCTCTTATGGTTCTGGACTATGACGGCTATTATGCATTTGCTTCCGTATCTTACACAGATGAGCATGGACAAGCTGTCCAGGGACCCAAATGGAGTGAAAAAAAACCTTATGCCTACGTTGATTCAGTAGGTAACAGTGTTGGATTTACTTTGGACAATTATGTACATGCCTATGATGCTCGGAATCACAGGTGGGTAGAGGGCTTTCAGAAGGAACTTCAGGGACAGACAACGATCTCGTTGCTTAATGACCCGGAAGCTTTTGAGCAAGTACGACGTTCTACCATTGTCCACAGCATTCAGGAGGATCTGGGCCGACTCATTAATCTCCATAACGAAAAGGCAGCACATAATGGTGTATCCTATACTTTCACGCTACCGCTCATCTCGCAAGAGGAATGGTATAACACGGTAGATGATGTGGGGCTGATGGCGTTTATCCAGGGAATTCCGGTTGGAGATAGGTACTATAATAACTATGGGTTTGGTGGCGGAAGAGTCGTGAGGAAGCAAGCCATGATCGGCGGCGTAGAGCCGGATACCGGAATGAAATATTTTTACAGAGATTCTTGTCCAGCTCCATTTAAAGCGACAGAGCGTTTTACGGATGAAAAATCTGCGGCGGCCGCAGGGTATTTTGAATATAAATGTTATAATGAATATAAATAAATCTTTAAACAATCTTTAAATAAATCACTCCTACGAGTGGTTTTTCTTTTTTTATAAGCAGACAATATCAAAATCCTTCAAATTCACCCATTTTCAATATTCCGATAAGGCTACTGGATGTGCTACAATAAGGCTTTGAAAGAAATGCATATGAAATAAGAACAGTCGGCATTGCCGATGACAATAAGGAGCCAAAAACAGCTTATGAGTTTATTGACTGTAGAAAATGTATCCCATAACTTTGGGGACCGCGCATTGTTTAAAAATGTATCCTTCCGATTGCTTGGAGGGGAACGTGTAGGTTTGGTGGGAGCCAATGGTGTTGGTAAATCGACACTGATGAACATCCTGACCGGAAAATTGCTTAAGGATGAAGGCAAAGTGGAATGGACTCCACGTGTACGTTATGGGTATTTGGATCAGCACACCAAGCTGACACCTGGTAAAACGGTGCGGGATGTACTGAAGGACGCCTTTCTCCCATTGTTGGAATTGGAAAAGGAAATGATGCAGATCACTGACAAGATGGGAGAAGCTTCTCCTGAAGAACTGGAAGTGCTGCTGGAACAGATGGGTGAAATTCAGGAACAACTGGATATGGGGGATTTTTATCTCATCGATGTGAAGGTTGAAGAAATGGCGAATGGATTGGGCCTTTCCGCAATAGGACTGGAGCGGGATGTTTCCGCACTTAGCGGTGGACAACGGACGAAGGTCCTACTTGCCAAGCTGCTATTGGAAAAGCCGAATGTGTTGCTACTGGATGAGCCTACCAACTATTTGGATGTAGAGCATATTGAATGGCTTACACGTTATCTGAAGGATTATCCATATGCGTTTATTCTTATTTCTCATGATACTGAGTTTATGAATCAGGTCGTTAATGTCATCTATCATCTTGAATTTGCCAAGCTGACCCGTTATTCAGCCAACTATGAAAAGTTCCTTGAAATGGCAGACCTGAACAAAAGCCAGCATATTGAAGCTTATGAGAAGCAGCAGGATTTTATTAAGAAACAGGAAGATTTCATTCAACGCAATAAGGCGCGCGCCTCTACGTCAGGTCGAGCGAAGAGTCGTGAGAAGCAGCTTGATCGAATCGAGCGCATCGATAAACCGGAAGAAGCGGCTAAACCAACATTCCAATTTAAAGAAGCACGTGCGAGTGGGAAAACGGTGTTTGAGGGTATTGATTTTGAAATTGGCTACACCCATGTCCTGTTGCCTAAAATGTCCATGACGATTGAACGCGGCGATAAAATTGCGATTGTGGGCTACAATGGTGTCGGTAAATCGACATTGCTCAAAACCATTCTGGGAAAAATTCCGCCGATCAGCGGCAAGACCTATCAAGGGGATTTCTTGCAGCCAGCTTATTTTGAGCAAGAGGTACGAGCAGAGAAAGTTACACCGATTGAGGATGTGTGGAATGAATTCCCGCACTTGAACCAGCATGAAGTACGGGCGCATTTGGCGCGTTGCGGTTTGAAAAATGAGCATATCACCCGTCCGCTATCCGCGCTCAGTGGTGGTGAGCAGGCCAAAGTCCGCCTATGCAAACTGCTAATGCGGGAAAGCAATTGGGTGCTTTTCGATGAGCCTACCAATCACTTGGACATCAAAGCAAAGGATGAGTTGAAACGTGCCTTGAAGGAATACAAAGGAACGGTGCTGCTCGTATCTCACGAACCGGACTTTTATGAGGATTGGGTAACCAAAACGTGGAATGTGGAAGAATGGACAAGTAAAGTCAACTAAATATCCAGTTCTGTACCAAGCTTCACAAGAAGCAGGGTTTGCAGGATTAGGAAATTATGCTAAGCTATCTTTAGCTGATACAATAAAATAGTTACACTAGGGGAGCCGCCCATGCGGCTGAGACGGAATAAACGGATTTCGGACCCTTTGCACCTGATCTGGGTTATGCCAGCGTAGGGAAGTGAGCGCCGTACAAACGAGGTAACGAATTTATTACTTTGTTTGTATGTGGGACGATATACGTATACGGATATAATGATCCGTTTGGTTATTGGACGTACGTTAAACCACTTCCTTCGGGAAGTGGTTTTTTTGCGTTTTCGTTCTTGTTCATATATTCGTATTCATATACCGTACCCCTTCATTTTTTTGCTGGTAAACGTGGTTAGTCCATAACGTATAGCACGATATGAGACTGTAAAGATACAGGGTCAGCTTACAACCATTTAGTCCATTGTGAGGTGAGAATAAGATCGAATTGCACGTAATTACGATGGAAGGCGATTTTAGTGCACATGCACATACTGCCCAAGTGGCTGCTGCTATTCATCCGTATGTTCATTATGTACACGTGCGCTTGAAGCAGAAGGGCGCATCTGAATTGCTTGCTTTAACCCGCAGTATGGTGAATCGAGGAGTTCCTTTACAGCAAATTGCAGTAAATGACCGGGTGGATGTTGCTTTGCTTACCTCCGTTGGAGCTATCCAGCTACCGGCTAACGGATTACCTGTTGCAGCTGTCAAAAGCTTACTTTCAGAGGATATGCGCTGTGGGGTGTCGGTGCATTCCTTGGAGGAGGCACAGGCTGCCGAACGGGCAGGAGCGCATTATGTACTCTATGGCCATGTGTATGAGACTCACTGCAAGCCTGGTGTTACTCCGCGAGGTATAGCACAGCTTGAGCGCATATGCAGGCTGCTGAACATTCCTGTGATTGCTCTAGGCGGCATACAACCATGCCATATTCACGAGCTGTATACTGCGGGTGCAAGCGGAATTGCGGTGATGTCCGGCATCTGGGAGGCTGAGTCCCCCGTTGCGGCTGCGATGGCGTACAAGCGAATGGTGGATCGGGTAGTGCACAGCATGTAGTGGTGAAATGAAAGTAGGAGATCGCTGCAAGCAGAATCGTTAGTGGAGAGGAGAGATGGAACATATGCCAGAGATAAAAACAGAGGTACAAGCTATTGGACACGCTGAATGCTTGGTGATTGGTGGAGGTGTCATCGGTAGTTCCATTGCTTATCATGTGGCCAAGGAGGGTCGCAGTACGATATTGGTGGAACGATTCATTCCGGGCGGGGGAGCCTCAGGGGCTGCGGTTGGGATGCTGGCAGCAGAGAGTGAAGAATTCACCGACCCTGAAT
The DNA here is from genome assembly GCF_044907935.1 of Paenibacillus sp. RC21. Classification (NCBI taxonomy): domain Bacteria; kingdom Bacillati; phylum Bacillota; class Bacilli; order Caryophanales; family Paenibacillaceae; genus Paenibacillus; species Paenibacillus sp. RC21. The sequence continues at coordinate 22,802 of NZ_JBIYCS010000002.1, read as the reverse complement.
TGGCACAGTTCGCTCGCACAAGCCGGGATGCATTTCCCGAGCTGGTTCGTGACCTAGAGCGTTTGTCTGGTGTTTCGGTGGAATTCCGTACAGAAGGATTTGTGACTCCCTTCCGTTCGGAAGCAGAGGGGCAAAAACGCTGGAATGCGGCTATTGCGCAAGAGGTTGATCATCCTGTGTGGTGGGATGCCAGAGAATTGGCTCGCCGAATTCCAGGTTTGGATGGTCAAGTGATCGGGGCTATATACCGATCAAAGGAGACACAGATTTCTCCTGCCCAGCTTTGTCGTGCTTATACAGGGGCAGCTGTCGTACTGGGAGCAACAATATGCTCTGGTACACAGGCGGAGCAACTTGTAGTACAGCATGGGCGAGTTTGCGGCGTACAAACAGACAGTGGCTTTTTTTCCTGTGATCAGGTCATTATTGCTGGAGGCTTGGATAGTATGAGACTGCTGGAGCAGGTCGGTTTTGAATATCCGCTTTATCCGGTCAAGGGTGAGGCTGTTTCAGTCTCCTTGAAGGAACATCCGTTGGAATATACCCTTTACGCCGATGATATTTACTTAGTGCCCAAGCGGAACAACGAGCTTTGGATTGGAGCGACGAGTCTGCCGCATCAGTTTGACAAAGAGGTGAGCATTGGAAGCCTGGAGGGGCTGCTGGCCCGTGCTTCTGCCTGGTTGCCTCGCGTCCGTGAAGCTTCTTTTATATGCACTTGGGCGGGCTTGCGTCCGCAGGCAGTGGCGGGGCGTCCTTGTATTGGGCCTGTTCCCGGCGTAGAAGGAGTATATGCCGCGGTCGGGCATTACCGGAACGGTGTGTTGCTGAGTGAAGCTACCGGGCGTGCGATAGCAGCTCTGTTAAAAGGGGCTAGTGTGGCTGAGCTTGGAATAAGCGGCTTTTCTCCTGAACGTATAAAGGAGGCGAGCGAATGAAGCTGACGATTAACGGTCAGAACATGACCTTTTCCAATCGGATCATTCATGTGGATCAACTGCTGAAAGAGCTGGATTTGAAAGTGAAAACTGTAGTGGTGGAGCTGAATCATCATATATTGACTCGTGAAGATCATGATGAAGCGGTACTGAAGGATGGAGACAGCTTGGAAATTGTACATTTTGTGGGAGGCGGTTAATCATGTTAACGATTGGTAAAGCATCTTTTACGTCAAGGCTGTTATTGGGTACAGGAAAATTCCCTGATCTGGATATTCAATCCAAAGCTGTGGAAGCTGCGGAGACCGAAATATTAACATTTGCCGTGCGAAGATTAAATTTGGAGGAACGGGATAAGCAACATTTTCTGGATACACTGGATTTGAGTCGTTATGCGCTGCTTCCCAATACGGCAGGAGCGACAACGGCGGATGAGGCAGTGCGTATCGCTAAGCTGGCGAGAGCCTCAGGTCTGTGCGACATGATTAAGGTGGAGGTCATTGGGGATAGCAAGACATTGCTGCCTGATCCTTTTGAAACACTCAAGGCCAGTGAAAAACTGCTGGAGGAAGGTTTTATCGTGCTGCCCTACATATCGGATGATGTGATTCTAGCCAAAAGGCTGCAAAAGCTTGGCGTACATGCTGTTATGCCTGGAGCTTCACCCATTGGTACAGGACGCGGCCTGCTAAACCCATTCTCATTGGAACTCATTATTGAACAAGCGGAGGTTCCGGTTATCGTCGATGCCGGCATTCGCTCACCTGGAGATGCAGCAATGGCGATGCAACTGGGGGCAGATGCCGTGCTGTTGAATACAGCTGTATCAGGAGCTCAGGACCCTGTGAAAATGGCTGAGGCGATGAAGCTGGCTGTTCGCGCGGGCAGATACGGCTTTGAGGCGGGCCTGATTCCTGTAAAACGTTATGCATCTGCAAGTAGCCCGACAGAAGGCTTGGTTCAGGCATGAAGGCGACTGAAAAAGCTGGTGTACAAGTACAACCAAGTGATCGCTATTCCAGACAGGAAAGATTCGCCCCTTTCGGGCCGGAAGGACAACGCCGACTAGCTTCGTCCCACGTACTGATCATAGGCGCTGGAGCGCTGGGTACCGGAATTGCGGAAACGCTCGTTCGCGGAGGCGTAGGCACTGTGACCATCGCAGACCGGGATTATGTGGAGTGGAGTAACTTGCAGCGCCAGCAGCTTTTTCAGGAGAGTGACGCCGCAGAGAGGTGTCCCAAAGCAGTAGCTGCCCAGCGAAGACTAAAGGAAATCAGTTCGGAAACGATCATACACGCACATGTACTGGATGTTGGAGTAGAGGAATTGGAGGAGCTGATTCAGGGAGTAGACCTCATTATGGATGCCACCGACAACTTTGATACCCGGCTACTTATGAACGATATGGCACAAAAGCATCGCATTCCCTGGATTTATGGGGGATGTGTTGGCAGCTATGGGGTAACGTATACTATTTTACCAGGGAAAACACCTTGTCTTCATTGTCTGCTTGGAGCTGTACCGTTCGGCGGTGAAACCTGTGATACCGTAGGGATCATTCCACAGGCGGTGCAGATGGTTACGGCCAACCAGACCACGGAAGCTTTCAAGCTACTCGGCGGATATCCTGATGATCTCAGGGGAAAGCTGCTTTCGTTTGATCTGTGGAAAAATGAGTATGTAGCGATAACAGTGGATAGCGCCAAAAAAACGGATTGTCCTTCTTGCGGTAGCCACCCGACGTATCCGTATTTGTCGGCAGCTCATCGCCAGAAAACAGATGTGCTGTGCGGCAGGGATACCGTTCAAATTAGACCAGCAGAGTCGATACAGGTGAATCTTAAAGAAACAGCAGACAGGCTGGCTTCTTTGGAAGAGGGAACAGTGGAGCACAATCCGTTTCTGGTTTCTTTTAGTGTAGGGACGCACCGTTTGGTTATTTTTGAAGATGGGAGAGCATTAATACACGGAACAAAAGACGTCACAGAAGCAAGGAAAATCTATCACCGCTATTTAGGCTAAACCGTAAAAGCAGGAAGTCTTCCTTCGTGGAATGATTTCACTGCTTTTTTGTTACAATATAATAAATAGGTTCGAATCGTTTGTATCAAATACGTCTGTATCCATATTGCAGTCCTATGTCCAAACACAGGTGGGTGAGAAGAATGAACCCGTTAATTTTACTCGTGGATGGGAATGAAGCATCTGCTACTACGTATACACGTCAGTTGGAGCAGGAAAGCTATCAGGTGGTTAACGCCCGCAATATAGCGGAGGGAAAGTCTTATTTAGACGAGAATTCTGTGAATTTGCTGCTTCTGAATATGGATAATGAGCAGCCTGATACACAAGGCTTGATCCGTACCATGCAACAAAATGATCCCACTGTTCCAATATTCATAATGACCTCATCAGATGATGAGAACCATATTGTTTCCTGTTTTGAGCAGGGGGCACACGATGTGATTGTCCAACCCTTTTCCCCTAGAGTGTTTCAAGCCAGAGTGGCTAATTTATTGCGGATTTTTGGTGCTGCACGTGTTGTGAAAAGGCCGATACAGGCGGGTGATTTACATATTGATAGTGGAAGCAGACTGGTAAACAGAGGCGGGCAGAAGCTGGAATTAACTCCGAAGGAATTTGATCTTTTGCTTCACCTGGCTATACATCTTAATCAGGTTTGCAGCAGGCAGCAAATTTTGAAGGATGTTTGGAAGCATGATTATATTGTAGATACGAACGTAGTGGACGTGTATATCAGGCATTTGAGAGTCAAGGTAGACAAAGGGCAAAGATTCAAAATGATTCGCACGCAACGAGGTATCGGCTATTCACTCAGAACACCCCCGGAAGCAGAGTAGTATAGTATTGGAAAATATAAAAAAGCCGAGACCCTGTGTCCCGGCTTGAATACGTTAATCAAATGAATGCTACAGCACGCGGCGTGCTTTGATGTATGTTCTTTTCCAGTTGCCGGAATTCAAATCGGAGAGTGTAACGCCCGGTTTACCGTATGTGTGTAAAATTTTACCTCCGCCTGCATAGACCGCTACATGTGTAATGTTGCGACCTGTGGCGCGACTACCGCTCGAAAAGAACACAAGGTCACCCTTTTTCAGATTGGACTTGGATACGGCATGTCCAACATTCGATTGTGCAACAGAGGTGCGAGGCAAGTCAACGCCGTATTTCTGAAATATGTGCTTCATGAAGGAAGAGCAATCAAAATTGCGTGTAGTGCTTGTGGAAGCTCCAAATTTGTAAGGAGTCCCCATATAGTTTTCACCGTAGTTAATTATTTTTTGACCTACAGAAGTAGTAGCGGTGGCAGCTTGAGCCGTATTTGTTCCCTCTAATGCAAACGTTCCAAAGCCGATAGTAGCTGCCATTCCTGTGATAATTGCCTTTTTTATGATTTTATGCATGTTCATGTTGTAAGTACCTCCAGAAATTGATTTGTGCAATATTTTGCTGAGTTGCTAACTAACTTACAGCGTTGAGTATAACAGCTTTAAAGTCGCCTAATAGTTGGAAAAGCACGCTCAAATGCTTGAGAGACAAGGCTTACAAGCCAATTATTAAAAAACGATTAAAAATTACAATTTGTAAAAAATATCGAATCTCAAAGATCGGAATATATGATAAAAACTCTTGATTATCAAGGGTTTCAAACGAAAAAAGTTCTTTTTAAAAGGTTACAATAATGTAATAATTAATCTTTGCTTTGGATCACAAGCAGCAGTCCACTTTCGATGGAAATCGTTCCTTTTGGAGCGATCAGCTGGTTGCTGACACCGCGCGATTGTCCCATTTTAAGTGTGGCATTATGCAGTGGGTACATGAATCCATCCAGTTCTATACCGGTTACTTCGGCAGTCATAGGAATTAGCGATGTATATGTATAGCCCATAGGCTCAATCTCCAGCGTTGATCCAGTGAGTTCAATATAGTTATGGGCGTCCATAATGGCACAGCCTATATGATGTTGCATCGCACGTACCAATATTTGAACATTAGCCAGAGTATGATCCATCCGCGTACCCGTAACGCCAAGCATAAGCACATGCTCTGCCTGCTCATCCATGGCAATTTCCAGAGCAAGCTCTGTATCTGTCAGGTCCTTGAGTACCGGATCGCACGAAAGCATACGTTTACTTGCAGATTCAACCCGTGACTTTTCCTCAGGTGTTACTGAATCAAAGTCTCCTACAGATACGTGTGGCGTAATGCCGTGTTCGATCAGGAAAAGGGCGCCTTTATCTGCACCAATAATGAAATCCCCGGGTTGTATTTGTTGTAGCTCTTCCTCGCCAAGACGACCGCCGGAAAATACAATTGCGCGCTTCTTCGTCATATCCAACATCCTTTCTTCTGCCATACGTCTACATAGCTCATCAGCTTTTAAGTATAACGCGTTAAATATGGCTTGCACAATTTTGGAGGGCATAGCTACAATGGAACAGGAAAAAGGAATTGTAATGTGTAATTAGGAAGGAGAGCGAAATGATTAACGTTTTGTTTGTGTGTTTGGGTAATATTTGCCGTTCCCCTATGGGGGAGGCGGTACTGAGACATAAAGCGCAGGAACGGGGACTAGATGCGAAAATTCGGGTAGACTCGGCAGGAACAGGAGACTGGCATATCGGAAATCCCCCGCATGAGGGAACGCTAAAGCAACTCAAGCTGCACGGAATTAGTGAACAAGGTATACAGGCGCGACAGATGAAAGGCCATGATTTTGAAGCGTTTGATTATATTGTGTGTATGGATGATTCCAATGAACGAAACATACGCAAACTCGCGGGTGGAGCGGAGGCTGACATTTTAAAATTCATGGACCTGCTGCCACAAGAAAAGCTGAGAGAAGTACCGGACCCGTATTTTACCGGGAATTTTGAAGAAACATACCGATTAATGGACGCGGGTTGCAATGCCTTGCTGGACAAAATCATAGAAGAAAAGCTATAATGTGAACGACAGAAGACGGCAAAAAATGCCGTTTTTCGTTACAATTTTGAAAGCGTATCCAACATGCGGAGAAAAAAGAGGAAAGAGCATAATGACCTAATCTGGTCAACAAATGCCCAATCCCCGGTAATCTCTGTAGCTTTGGAAAAGCTTCACTCAGGCGCGATCTAAAAAATACATTAGCGCGTCAGGCAGCTCATTTTGCCAAAAGCCCCACAAATGCTTGCCGTCCTTTTCTCGATAGGAAACCTCGGCGTTCCGCTCGCGCAGCAAATCAGCGCATTGGCGGTTAAGCTCTACAAAATTGTAAATGCCGGTGTCGCTCTCAAATGCATCTTCCTGAAGACCAACCGTCATCCACACTCGCAGATGGGACAGATCACGCTCACGAGCGATAATTTCTTGTGAAGCTTCATAGTAAGCACCGGACAGGCTGATAATACGATTGAACAGTTGGGGATATAGCAAGGCTAAATGCAGAGACACACTGCCTCCCAGTGAATCTCCAGCCAGAATCCGGGACGATGCATCTCTTCTTATAGGATACTTCTGTTCCACATAGGGAATAATCTCTTCTGCAAAACAGGCGGTGTACGCCTCAAAGCGATTGCCAAAGGGAGCATACTCCTGAGTTCTGATTTTCGTGTTGACTTCAACGCCGACGATGATGAAAGGCTCAACGCCTTCGTCCAGAATGAGACGGTTTGCCTGTGTTGCTATACGGCCAAAATTGAAAAATTCCTCTCCGTCCTGACAGTACACGACCGGATAGCTCAAAATTTCATTATAGCCGGGCGGTAAATAAATACGGAGTGTTCTGGTTTCGCCAAGAAAGCGGCTGTTTATTTCGTCTTTTAGGATGGTTCGTTTCAAATACCGGGAATCCGTCATTATTTGTCACCTTTCTGGGGTATAATTTTGCATTCGGGATCACAATAAGTTAAGATTACCCTGATTGCAATAGATGTTTAAAATTTCAATCATGTACTAATCTGTTATAGTAAAAAATGTTCCCTGTTACACAAACAAAAATGTGGCAAACTCAAAAAAAATAACTAAATCTTTGACGCAAGCAATATAACAGGTGTATAATAATCCTATAACAGCGGAACTTGATATTCAAATTTTTTTGTTGAGGTGAAGAAAATGAGCAAGGTTCCTTATGAAGTGTACACAGAGGAAGTTGAGGCTCTGTCCGTGCTTTCTCCGGATGGTGAAATTATCAATAAAGATAAATTGCCTAAACTTACAGATGATCAGTTGAAAGAAATTATGTATCGCATGGTATTTACACGTACTTGGGATGATCGTGCCGTTAACTTGGGTCGTCAAGGACGTCTCGGCTTCTACGCTCCGGTATCCGGACAAGAAGCAACAATGATTGGTAGTGAATATGCACTCCAAAAAGAAGACTTTATTGCCCCAGGCTACCGCGATATTCCGCAAATCGTTTGGCATGGCCTGCCATTATATCAAGCATTCCTGTATTCCCGTGGTCATCAACATGGTGGCCAAGTGCCGGACGGTGTTAATGTATTGATGCCGCAAATCATCATCGGCGCGCAAATTTTGCACGCTATGGGTATTGCAATGGGATACAAACTGAAAAAACAAAAACAAGTCGCCATTACATATACAGGTGACGGCGGTTCTTCCGAAGGTGACTTCTACGAAGGCCTGAACTATGCTGGTGTATATAAGCTGCCAGTTATTTTCTTTGTGCAAAACAATGGCTACGCAATCACAACTCCATTTGCGAAGCAAACGGCTGCTCTTTCGATCGCTCACAAAGCGATTGCTGCCGGTATCAAAGGCGTGAAAATCGACGGAATGGACGTACTCGCAGTTATCAAGGCTGTTCAAGAAGCTGCTGAACGCGGACGTAACGGCGAAGGCGCGACATTGATCGAAGCTGTAACTTACCGTTTCCGTCCACATTCCCTGTCTGACGATGCAAGTAAGTATCGTTCGAAAGAAGAAGAGGGCGAATGGAATGCGAAAGATCCGATTGCCCGTTTTGCGAAATATCTTGAGAAAAAAGGTCTTTGGACTGAAGAAGATACAGCTCGCGTAAAAGAAGAAGCTAAAGCGAAAGTGAACGAAGAGATCAAAAAAGCCGAGAAAACAGAAAAAATGACCATTTCCGGTCTGATCGACAGCATGTTCGAATCTACGCCTAAGCATCTGGAAGAACAAAAAGCTGATTTTAAATAATTGAGCTTGAAATAAATCAGAGAGACCGGGCGGCATCCCGATCCGGTCTGTCTTTCAATTGGACCTGAACTGAAACTGATCTGTCAATGTTTAAGGAGGAAATGAAGCAAATGGCACAAATGAACATGAAAGAAGCGATTCGTGACGCACTGCGCGTAGAGTTGAAACGCGACCCTAACGTCCTGCTTTTCGGTGAAGATGTAGGTCATGTAGGCGGTGTATTCCGTGCAACAGAAGGTCTGCAAAAAGAGTTTGGCGAAGAACGTGTATTTGATACTCCGTTGGCGGAATCCGCAATCGGGGGTCTTGCTGTGGGTCTGGGTGTCCAAGGATTCCGCCCTGTAGCTGAAATCCAGTTCGTAGGCTTTATCTTTGAAGCACTCGACCAAATGGCAATTCAAGCATCCCGTATGCGCTACCGTTCCGGTGGACGCTACAATTCTCCAATCGTATTCCGTACGCCTTTTGGCGGCGGGGTTAAAGCGGCTGAGCTGCATACAGATTCCCTGGAAGGACTTTTGGCTCAAACACCTGGTATCAAGGTTGTTGTTCCTTCCAATCCTTACGATGCAAAAGGTCTGATGATCGCGGCTATTCGCGATAACGATCCAGTGTTTTTCATGGAGCATTTGAACTTGTACCATGCATTCCGCGCTGAAGTTCCTGAGGATGATTACACAGTTGAACTGGGTAAAGCGAACGTAGTTCGTGAAGGTTCCGATGTTACAATCATCACTTACGGTATGATGGTACACACTTCTGTCAAAGCTGCTGATGAACTGGAAAAAACAAAAGGTATTAAAGTCGAAATTATTGACCTGCGTACCGTTAGCCCAATTGACATTGATACAATCGTGGCTTCCATTCAAAAAACAAATCGTGCCATCGTTGTTCAAGAAGCGCAAAAGAGCTCTGGCGTAGCTGCTGAAGTGATTGCACAAATTAATGAAAAAGCAATTCTGCATCTGGAAGCACCCGTTCTGCGTGTGGCAGGTCCAGATACCGTTTATCCTTTTGCTCAAATTGAAGATACTTGGTTGCCAACGCCAACACGTATCATTGATGCGGTTAATAAAGTACTGGAATTTTAATTAAAGCACACCGTAAATTTGGGAGGTTTTAAACGTGGCTAAATTTGAATATAAATTCCCGGAGCTGGGTGAAGGTCTTCACGAAGGCGAAATCATCAAGATGCACATCAAGCCCGGCGATAAAGTAACAGATGAAGATATCATCATGGAAGTACAAAACGACAAGGCTGTAGTTGAAGTTCCATGTCCGGTCAATGGTACGGTTCAAGAAGTATTTGCCAAAGACGGAGACATCTTTAACATAGGTCAAGTCGTAGCTGTAATCGATGCAGAAGGTGAACTTCCTGAACAAGAAGAAGCACCGGAAGCTCCAGCTGTTAGCCCTGAGCCAAGTGCTGCTGCACAAGGCGGAGCTGCAGGTACAGCTAGATTTGAATATAAATTCCCAGAGCTAGGTGAAGGTCTTCACGAAGGCGAAATCATCAAGATGCACATCAAGCCCGGCGATAAAGTAACAGATGAAGATATCATCATGGAAGTACAAAATGACAAGGCTGTAGTTGAAGTTCCATGTCCGGTCAATGGTACGGTTCAAGAAGTATTTGCCAAAGACGGAGACATCTTTAACGTAGGTCAAGTTGTGGCAGTAATTGCTGCGGAGGGTGAGCTTCCTGAACAAGAAGAAGCACCGGCTGCCGCTAAACAAGAACAGGATGCTGCACAAGGCGGAGCTAACACAAAACCAGCTGCAACTCCTGCTGCAACAAACAAAGACGTGCTGGCTACTCCTAGCGTACGCAAATTTGCACGTGAGCAAGGTGTAAACATCGCTCAAGTGAGTGGATCTGGAAAAAATGGTAAAATCACTAAAGAAGATGTAGAAGCCTTCAAAAATGGTGGAGGCCAAGCGGCTGCACCAGCAGCGAAAGAAACTGCAAAAGCACAAGAGCCAGCTAAAAAAGAAGCGAAAGCTGCAGCGCCATCTGCACCAGCAGCAGATCCGCGTGCTGAGGAAGATCGCGTACCATTTAAAGGTATCCGCAAAGCGATTTCCAACGCTATGGTTAAATCGGCTTACACAGCTCCACACGTTACGATTATGGACGAAGTGGACGTAACCGAGCTGGTTGCTTTCCGTACTCGTATGAAACCAATAGCTGAGAAGAAAGGCACGAAAGTAACATACCTACCATTCATCGTAAAAGCATTGGTTGCAGCTTCCCGTCAATTCCCGGCTCTGAATGCCTCGATCGACGAAGAAGCAAACGAAATCGTCTACAAAAAATACTACAACATCGGTATCGCTACAGATACAGACAATGGTCTGATCGTTCCTGTAATTAAAGATGCTGACCGTAAAAGCATCTGGATGATCGCTGATTCCATTCGTGATCTGGCTGTACGCGGTCGTGATGGTAAACTGGCTGCCAATGAGATGAGAGGAAGCACAATTTCTATCTCTAACATCGGTTCCGCAGGCGGTATGTTCTTTACTCCAATCATCAACTTCCCTGAAGTTGCGATCTTGGGAACTGGCCGTATCAGTGAAAAAGCAGTCGTGAAAAACGGTGAAATTGTTGCTGCTCCTGTAATGGCTCTTTCCTTGAGCTTTGACCACCGTATTATTGACGGTGCAACTGCTCAAAACTTCATGAACTATATCAAACAGCTGCTCGCTAACCCTGAGTTGCTTGTTATGGAGGTGTAATCAATGGTAGTAGGAGACGCTTCTCTGGATATTGACACATTGGTTATCGGTGCGGGTCCTGGCGGCTATGTAGCTGCTATCCGTGCTGCACAATTGGGACAAAGCGTATTGATCGTTGACCAATCGGAGTTGGGCGGTGTCTGTTTGAACCGTGGATGTATTCCTTCCAAAGCTTTGATCTCTGCAGCTCATCAATACGAAGCTGCCCAACACGGCGAGTCTTTTGGTATTACTGCTGAGAACGTAAAAGTTGACTTTGCTAAAACACAAGAATTCAAAAACAGTGTTGTTAAGAAAATGACTGGCGGCGTAAGCGGTCTGCTCAAAGGCAACAAAGTTGAAGTTTTCAATGGTGAGTGCATGTTCATCAACGAAAACGAAGCGCGTGTATTCAACGAACATGAATCACCACGCTACCGTTTTAAAAATGCGATTATCGCAACAGGTTCCCGTCCAATCGAATTGAAACCATTCCCATTCGGCGGACGTATTCTGTCTTCTACAGAAGCGTTGAACCTGCCTGAAATTCCAAAAAGCCTGATCGTAATTGGCGGTGGATACATTGGTGCAGAGCTTGGACAAATGTACTCCAAATTCGGTTCCAAAGTAACAATCATTGAAGGTATGGATACCGTTCTTCCTGGCTTCGACAAGGATATGACTTCGATCGTAGCGAAGAGCATGAAGAAAACTGGTATTGAAATCTTCACTGGCGCTAAAGCGGAAAGTGCAGAGCAAACAGATAAAGACGTAACGGTGAAATTCTCCGTTAACGGCGAAAGCAAAAAAGTAACTGCTGATTACCTGCTTGTGACCGTTGGACGTCGTCCAAACACGGACGGTGAACTGGGTCTGGATATGATCGGTGTAGAACTGGATGAGCGCGGACTGGTGAAAGTTGACCACCAAGGACGCACTAGCATTCCTCATATCTTTGCAATCGGCGATATCGTTGCTGGTCTTGCTCTGGCTCACAAAGCTTCTTACGAAGGTAAAGTGGCTGCTGAAGCGATCGCAGGCGAACCGTCTGTAGTAGACTACAAATGTATTCCGGCTGTTGTTTTCACAGATCCAGAATGCTCCAGCGTAGGCTACACTGAGACACAAGCCAAAGAAAAAGGCCACAATGTCAAAGTTGGCAAGTTCTCTTATGGAGCAAACGGTCGTGCCGTTTCCCTGAACGCTACTGAAGGCTTTGTTAAAATCGTAGCTGACGCAGACACAGGTCTGGTACTGGGTACGCAAATCGTAGGTCTGGAAGCTTCCAACCTTATTGCTGAGCTGGGTCTGGCGATTGAAATGGGTGCTACACTCGAAGATATCTCCTTGACTATTCATGCTCACCCTACATTGGGCGAAATCGTTATGGAAGCAGCGGAAGTCGTGCTGGGTCATCCGATCCATGCATTGGCACCACGTCGCTAATCCCAATTCATTATCTTGTTTTTGATTTTCATACATGGAAAGAGAGGCAAGGAGCGCTATATCTGCGTTCTTTGCCTCTTTTTTTCATATTTTAGGATTTTCAGGACGACGATGAAAATTCACACAGTGGATAGTCAATAATACGTAGTCCATGATAAACTAAATATAGATATGGGTGCAGAATAGCAGGTCTTTTCTAGATTAGAATTTGACGCTGCGGGCTTTGGAATACTGGATGCTGTTCGTTAACGTGAAACGGTTTTACGTTCAGTTACGTCCAGATTTTATGAATACTGGTGTTTATTCATGCTTAAAGGAGAGAAATAAAGTGCGCAATTACTTGGAACTGCTGGAGGATATATTGGAGAATGGAGTGAAAAAAGAGGACCGTACAGGGACGGGAACACTTTCTGTTTTCGGAAGACAGCTCCGCTTTGATCTGGCCAAGGGCTTTCCCTTGATGACAACTAAAAGAGTACATTTGAAATCCGTTATCCATGAGTTGCTGTGGTTCTTGCGGGGAGATACTAACATTTCTTACCTCAAAGAGAACGGGGTTACCATTTGGGACGAATGGGCAGATGAGCAGGGGAATCTGGGCCCTGTGTATGGCTCACAATGGCGTGCGTGGGAAACAACAGACGGACAACATATCGACCAGATTACAAATGTCATTGAAGCGATTAAAAACAACCCGGATTCCCGACGACATATCGTCAGTGCCTGGAATGTGGCTGAAATCGATTCAATGAAGCTCCCGCCATGCCATTTCGTATTTCAGTTTTATGTGGCCGGAGGGAAGCTTTCCTGCATGCTGACCATGCGCTCAGTCGATACCTTCCTTGGCCTTCCTTTCAATATCGCCAGTTATGCATTGCTAACGCATATGGTTGCACAGCAGTGTGGTTTGGAGCCAGGCGAATTCATTTGGTCAGGCGGCGATGTGCATATTTATTCAAATCATATGCAACAAGTGCATACGCAGCTAGAGCGTGATCCTTATCCATTGCCTCAGCTCAAAATCCTTCGTAAACCGGATTCGATATTTGATTATACGTACGAGGACTTTGCTTTTGAGAACTATGAATATCATCCGGGTATCAAGGCGCCTGTCGCTATCTGATTTGGGGGAGCTGTGAGTTATGAGCATTTCGATGATATGGGCTATGGCACAAAACGGCGTCATTGGCCGGGATAACAGTCTTCCTTGGCGCCTGCCGAGAGATATGACATTTTTCAAGGAGCAGACCATCGGTAAAACCGTACTCATGGGGCGCAAGACATGGGAATCCTTTGGTGGAAAAAGCCTGCCTATACGGCGTAACGTTATTTTGACCCGCGATCAGAGCTATCTGGCGGAGGGCGCAGAAGTGATCCATTCTCTGGAAGCAGGTCTCCAATTGGCGGCGCAGGGAGAACTGATGATCATCGGCGGCGCAGAGATTTATTCACTGTTCTGGACACATGCTGATCGGCTAATCGTTACCAGAATTGATGAGAATTTCGAGGGAGATACGACTTTTCCTGAGCTGGATTGGAACGGCTGGAATGTAGTCAGTGAAACTCCCGGTGTCAAGGATGAAAGAAACCCGTACGACTACCGTTTTGTCGTTTACGAGAGGACGAAGTAAGATTGGATACATTTGACCTCGCTCATTTGAAAAATTAATGAACCATATAAAAAATCCTTTTGGCTGTTGATGCAGAAAGTTGCATAAGTTTTCATTACTTTTGTGCTGTATTGTGATACAATAAATCAAATTCAACGAGAATAGACCCTTTCATGATACAAACAGACAAATTCGAATTTAGCTCAAATTCTGAATGGATGAACGGGGTTCATAAGCGAAGAGATGGGGGAACGTAACATGTCTACACCAACTGGATTTATGGAATACACACGACAGCTTCCTACAGATCGGGATCCGGCAGAGCGTATTAAGGATTGGGAAGAATTCCATAAGCATATGTCCGAAGAAGAGCTGCGTACCCAAGGGGCACGTTGTATGGACTGCGGAACTCCTTATTGTCATACGGGAATGGACATTATGGGGGCGACTTTGGGCTGCCCGGTTCATAATCTTATTCCAGAATGGAACAATCTCGTATATCGCGGTTTGTGGAAGGAAGCACTGGATCGGCTACACAAAACAAATAATTTCCCGGAATTTACTGGGCGTGTCTGTCCTGCTCCTTGTGAAGGCTCCTGTACGGTCGGCCTGATCGGGCAATCTGTTACGATTAAGACGATTGAGGAAGCTATTATCGAAAAAGGCTTTGAGGAAGGCTGGATTGTCCCTAATCCGCCTGAAAAGCGTACAGGCAGACGGGTAGCTATTGTCGGCTCGGGTCCCGCAGGACTGGCTGCTGCTGCGCAGCTTAACAAAGCAGGACACAGCGTAACCGTGTATGAGCGTGCGGATCGTGTTGGCGGGCTGCTGATGTATGGCATCCCTTCCATGAAGCTGGACAAAAAGGTTGTTCAGCGTCGTGTGGATTTACTGGAGGCGGAGGGCATTCAGTTCATTACGAATACAGAGATCGGAAAGGATATTCCTACCGATCAGCTGATTGCTGAGTATGATGCGGTTGTACTGTGCGGTGGCTCTACGAAGCCGAGAGAATTCAATATTGAAGGTAGCGATTTGAATGGCGTTCATTATGCGATGGATTATTTGAATGGTACCATCAAGAGCTACCTGGATTCCAATCTGGAAGATGGCAACTATTTGTCCTCTCAAGGTAAGGATGTTATTGTGATCGGTGGTGGTGACACAGGTTCGGATTGTGTAGCTACTTCTTTACGTCATGGCTGTCGAAGCGTCACTCAATTTGGCACACATGCCAAAGCTCCTTTGGAACGTGACCCAATTGCCAATCCTTGGCCACAATTTCCAAACGTGTACTCTCTCGATTATGCACAGCAGGAAGCGAAGGCGATATTCGGGGAAGATCCGCGTGAGTTCTCCATCATGACAACGAAGTTTGTAGGTGATGAGAACGGTAATTTGAAAGAGCTACACACGATTCAAATTCAGCGTATTGTCGATGAAACGGGGCGTAAAATCTATCAGCCGGTTCCGGGTACGGAGCGTGTATTCCCGGCACAGATTGCTCTCATTGCTATTGGATTCGACGGTCCTGAGCAAACGATTGTTGAGCAAATTGGTTTGGAAACTGATCGTCGTTCCAATGTTAAAGCACGTTACGGGAAATATGTTACGAATGTAGATAAGGTTTTTGCTGCTGGTGATATGCGCCGCGGGCAAAGCCTTGTTGTGTGGGCCATTAATGAAGGTCGGGAAGCCGCACGTGAGGTCGATAAATACCTGATGGGCGCTACCGTTTTGGTGTAAATATAAGTTATCCAGTCAAAGCTCCATCCTCGGATGGGGCTTTGTTGCGTTTAAAGGACTAGCGTGCTCAGGTTTGTAAAATGCGAATGGATAACCATTGAATTACGAGATTTTTCTAAAACATTATTTGTTATCATTGTATGTAAAGGATTGTGAATTTAATGTTATATAATATGACTTATAAAATATTTTCCAAATCTCTAAGTCTGTTTTATACAGCGATCATAACATATAACAGGAATGAAGTGTAGCTTTTTTATTGAACAATGAAATTATTTTGCGGAAATAATCAAAAAAACGTTTTATGTGTTATATATAATCACATAAATATAACTCTCGTGGTTATGTGGGGAGTGATTTTAGATGAAAATTCATTTAAAACATCATCCTTTATAGCTCTTACATAGACCTTATAGATAATGACAGTAACTATTAACGTTACAAGGTTTCGTAAATCATCACCTGAGAGAATGATGGTATCTATGGTATAATACACGTATATTGTTGGAGCGCTAGACCAAGTGAATGGACAAAGGAGCTTTCGCCGGGAGAAGGCTCCTTTTGCATGAGGCCCTGCCTGTATTTCATTTACCTTTCGTTTATTACGTGTGAGTCAGGGAAGGGAAGCAGAAGGCCGTCAGGAAGGAATGGAATATGAATGAAGACGTTAATTATTGCTGAAAAACCGGATATGGGACGCACTATTGCGGCTGTTATGGAGCCGAGGGCCAAAAATAACCGTACCTATCTGGAGGGGGAGAAATACATTGTAACTTGGGCGATCGGTCATTTGCTGGGTCTCGCTGAGCCGGATGCATACGATGCCAAATACAAACGCTGGAATATTAAAGATCTTCCCATTATCCCCGAGCAGTTTAAAATTGTACCGAATCCGAAAACAAAAGATCAGCTGAAAATAATTGGTGAGCTGGCCAAACGCTGTAATGCAATCGTGAATGCTTGTGATGCGGGGCGAGAGGGGCAATATATTTTTGCCTTGATTCAACAGCAGTTAAAGCTGCGTCAGCCGGTCAAGCGACTATGGATCTCAGATTTAACGGCGG
This sequence comes from Paenibacillus sp. RC21, assembly GCF_044907935.1. Taxonomy (NCBI): domain Bacteria; kingdom Bacillati; phylum Bacillota; class Bacilli; order Caryophanales; family Paenibacillaceae; genus Paenibacillus; species Paenibacillus sp. RC21. The sequence continues at coordinate 6,095 of NZ_JBIYCS010000002.1, read as the reverse complement.
AGAGTATTGCAGTAGGCTTTGAACGCTTGCGAGATGCATCGGAGTTTGAGTTTCTAACTCAGGCTGCGCGGGCACGAAGTGAAGCAGACTGGTTGATCGGTATGAATGCTTCCAGAGCCTTTACAACACGGCATAACGCGTTACTGTCGGTCGGACGGGTGCAGACTCCTGTACTGGCATTGATTCATGACCGGGAAAAGGAAATTGAGGCGTTTCAGTCTCAAACCTTTTATGACGTGTGGGCAGAGTTTAAGCAAGATCAAACCAAGTATAAAGGTGCGTGGCAAGGAGATCGGCTGACCAAGCCGGAAGAAGCTGAGGCGATAGCAGCGGCAGTTCGCGGAAAAACAGGTGAAATCACAAAATATGATGTGAAGCAGACGAAGGAATATCCTTTCAAGCTGTACGATTTGACACTGCTTCAACGTGAGGCGAATGCCAAGTATAGTTATTCAGCCAAAAAAACGCTGGATGTTGCACAAGCGCTCTATGAGCGGCATAAGGTCATTTCCTATCCGCGTACCAATTCCAACTATGTAACGGAGCAAAATATAGACGGCATGCACAAGGCGCTTCGTATGCTGGGCACAGGTCCTTATGCTGATCTGGTACAGCAAGCGAACCCCAATTTGGTCCATAAACAGAATAAAGCTGTCTGCAATCCAGCCCGTGTTGAGGATCACCATGCTATATTGCCTACGCTGAAAAGACCGGGAACGCTCAGCAAGGAGGAACAAAATGTATATGACCTGATAATCCGCAGGTTTTTGTCACATTTCTTCCCGCCTGCCGAATATAAAATGCATACTGTGATGACCCAAGTGGACAAGCATTTGTTCAAAACAAGCATTAAGGAGCTTCTGTCCTTGGGCTGGAAAGTAGTTTTGAGCAAGGCTGATCAGGATAAAGGCAAAAAGAGCAAAGCACCGAAGAAAGAGGAAGAAGAGGAAACAGACGAATGGACGGACAAAAAGTTTGAGATTGATGCAGGCCGTCCGGTGGATTGTATTCGCGCCGAGATGAAAGAAAAGGTGACACAGCCGCCTAAAAGCTACACAGAGGGCACATTGCTAAAAGCAATGGAGAGCGCAGGCAAGCAGATGGAGAACGAGGAATTACGTGAGGTCATGAAGGATGCTGGATTAGGTACACCTGCGACACGTGCCGCCACCATTGAACGTTTGAAGAAGGTCGGCTACATTGAAATGAAAGGCAAAAAGATTCTCATTACGGATAAGGGGAAAATGGCAATTGACCTGATCCGCAACGCGGGGGTCGACCTGCTAGCTTCGCCGGAGATGACAGGACAATGGGAACGCCGTCTGCATCAAATTTCCAAGGGAGAAGCTGCCCAGGAAAAGTTTATGGATAACGTTAAAAAGTTTACGTTATCCATTATTGACAAGGTGAGGCAGCAACCACCGGCTCCAGCAAACGCTTTTGGCGAGGAAGCGAGGGGCAAGCGTACGGGTAGTAAGGGAGCCACCCGTAGTGGAGGCGCAAGCGGAAGCATCACCACCCAAAGGGCTGCACGCGCTCCGTCACGGCGTACCAACAACTCGGGCGGAGCATCGTCACTGGAGCAAGTGCCATCGGGCGCAGGAGGGCGTACTGCGGCTGCATCGGGTTCAGCTGGGAGTAGTTCAAGCGCGAGAGCAGCGCGAGCTTCGTCCGCCGAGCCGTCGGGCACTTCGCCGGGCCAAAGGCAGGCTTTAGGCAGCTGCCCGCGGTCGAATTGTGGCGGGAGCATTATCGAAGGCCGCAAAGGATATGGATGCAGCAACTACAAGCAGGGCTGCGGCTTTGTCGTCTGGAAGGAATATGCTGGCAAGCAGATTACGGAAACGATGCTCAAGTCTCTGTTGACGAAGGGGCAGACACAGCTGCTATCTTTTAAGCGTAAAGATGAATCGACCGTCAAAGCAAGAATTGTTCTGAATGAACCAGGTACAGGGCAGCTTAGCGTTCGTGAGGAAAACTGATACAGGTACAGAGTATGATTTTCGACAGATTGAAAAAGAAGGCCTTTTTAGCTGTCATCAGATGATTTCTGAATTCATCAGGAGTCATCTTTTTTTATGTTCCGTACCCCAAAATTCCCCATAACAGATGCTTGTATAACATTTTATTAAACATTTGTAAGCTTCCAACCGATAAAACAAATAAGGGTTATGCAAAAGTATTTTTTCTAGGTAGTTTATAAAGCGAACTCTATGCATAGCGTTCAAAAAACTTCCCTTAGCGGACTGTGCAAATCAGGAAGTAAAGTTGTGTTATGTGTTTAAAACGTGAACGCGATCGCTTCACATGAAAACTTTTTTAAAGGAGATGATGGAAGGATCGTGGAAGAGAAAACGGTAAATGTAGCAGGCTCACTGCAATTACGCAAGCTGGGCAACTCGGATTTAAAGCTGTCACCGCTTGGGCTTGGGTGCTGGCAGTTCAGCAATGGAAAAGGGATAGTCGGGAAATTCTGGCCGGTGCTGCGGCGGGAGGATATACGGCAAATCGTACAGACCAGTTTAGAAGGTGGAATTAATTGGTTTGATACCGCTGAAGCATACGGTGGCGGACAGTCTGAACAGCTACTGGCGGGCACGCTGAATGAGATCGGAGGACCGCTCGCAGAACAGGCGAATATCGCTACGAAATGGTGGCCGGCCTTTCGCACCGCAGGCAGTATCACAGCAACGATTGATGAACGTATTCGCCATTTGGATCAACGGACAATTCACCTCTACCAGGTGCATTCGCCTTACTCCTTTGCTTCGGTTGGCGCCGTGATGAATGCGATGGCTAAACTGGTTGGGCAAGGAAAGATTAAATATGTGGGCGTAAGCAACTTTTCCGCGCAACAAATACGTGAATCTGATCGTGTGCTGCGTGAGCACGGCCTTCGCCTAGTTTCGAATCAAGTGAAATACAGCCTACTCGACCGGAGAATCGAACAGAACGGAATTCTGGATACGGCCAAAGAGCTCGGCGTGGCAATCATCGCATACTCTCCGTTAATGCAGGGGATCTTAAGTGGAAAATTCCATAAAAATCCTTCTCTGGTCAAGTCGATCAAGGGCCCGCGCAAGTGGACAGCGGCATTCCGGGATTCGGGGCTGCGGAGATCGAAGCCGCTGATTGAAACATTGGAACAGCTGGCTCAACAATATAATGTGACGCCAACGCAGATTGCCCTGAATTGGCTGATTAACGCTCATGGAGAGAACGTATTTGCGATACCTGGGGCTTCAAAAGTACATCATGCCGAGGAAAATGTGAAGGCGATGCAGTTTACCTTGACAGCCGGTGAGATTGAGATGGTCAGCCACGTTTCCAACCAGGTGCTGAGATCGAAGTAATCGTTAGCCCTTGGATATATCCTCCGCAGTAAGCTTACCTGTTCTTAATCAGTTGTGGAGGGGTCCCTTTTGTTTTCCTGGTTTGATTTTGGCTTTCTCCTAAAAATGTTGGAAAAGGCACGTTTTACTCTTCCGAAGTTACACTCCAACTGTCAGTCACTCCCCGTGTACACTCACGTCGCTATATTTCGGCGAAACGTCGAATGCGAGAGAAGCTTTGGAACGTCATTTTTGTCGTAACCTCATAGAATGTCGCTTGTGAAAACACAGATATTAAATACTTAGAACTAATTGACAAAATGAGATATTTTTCATATTGTACAATTAATTTGATATATGTATCAATATTAGGGTGTATACTAGGCGGATCACATATCCATCATTTAGAAAAGCTAAGCCGCTAAAGTTGTGCAGGTTGGTATCTCTGAATCTTGGGAGGGGGGGGGATGAGAGGAATTTAGTGGCTCGATATAATGTTTTAATCAGCATCTAACAACGTATTGTGAATATTTATAAAAATAAAACGTTTCGAAAATTCAACCGAACTGATAACAAAGCTTGCTGCATTTTGGTGCTAAGGAACCTAAAGGTGTGGATACAGCGACAGATCATACTTACTTTTTTTGGCACAACCGGGTGAAGTCTGCTGTCTGTTCCTGTGCTTTTATATGGGAACAGGCTTCTTTTATTTGTAGCGGGAAATGACTGGGCATACGGAGTAGAACGCATGAAATGATTAACAACAGGAGGGAATTTTATGCAAACGAGCGTAATAAGTGTCAAGGAGTATCCGTTAAGTTCCTATCAGAAAGATATATGGTTCGAACAGTGCATGTACCCTGGGAAGCCCATTTACAATATTGGTGGGTATGTTGAGGTTAAAGGAAACCTGAATACCGCTATCATTAGCCAGTCCATGCAGTTGTTAATCAGACAAAATGATTCTCTGAGTGCCCGTTTTATTGATAAAAAGGGAGAGCCTTATTTAACATTTCTGCCGGAAGCTGACTATGAAGTTCCGTTTCATGATTTCTCGGTGAAGGAAAACCCAAACTCTTTTTGCATCAACTGGATGAAAAATGAGTTTTTAAAACCTTTTCAACCAGAGGACTGCTATTTTCAATTTGTTTTGTTGAAAGGTGCCCCGAACACATACTTCATTTTACTTAAAGTTCATCATTTGGTGATCGACGGATGGGGATTTGCTCTCTTAATCAGTCAAATGTTTGACAATTACAATAAATTGGTGCAAGGAATTGGCGAAATGAACAGAACGGTCTATTCCTATGCTGATTTTATTTCCGATAATCAGAATTATCTGAATTCTCCGGCCTTTTTAAAAGACAGGGCGTTCTGGCAGAACAAATATCTGACCATTCCCGAGCCTCTGTTTAGCAGAGGCATGGATATCGATGATGGTGACGGTGATTCCGTTTGGAGTGCTCGGCGAACCTTAACTATAAACAAGGCGTTATACAATCAAATGATTGAATTTTGCAAAGAGGAAGGATGCTCGTCGTTCCACTATTTTTTAGGCATACTGTTCCTGTATTTCAGCAAGATTTGCAATCGGACCGAAATGGTGATCGGCGTCCCGGTTTTTAATCGGAGCAAAGCGAAATATAAGCAGACTATGGGACATTTCGCCAACGTGCTGCCGCTGCGGATCAGCCCCGAGAAAGATATAAGCTTCAAAGAACTGATTAAGAGCATCAAACGTGAGCTTATGCAATGCTATCGACATCAGAAAATGTCTTTCGGTGAAATTTACCGGGCGGTTTACGAGAATAGCAATGAGAAAGGCAAACTGTTTGATATATCGCTTTCTTTCGAAGAACAGGAAACGAGAGAAGCATTGATCGGCGCAGCAAGCCGGATTGTAAGTATGCCGCATCATCATGAAAGAAATGCACTCAATCTCCTGATATGGGGACAAGAAGGTGAAGCGGATGTAGCCGTTAATTTTGACTATCAGATACAGGCTTTTGAAAGATTCATCCCCATTGAGAACGTTATCTCCCACTTTGAATATTTATTTGCTCAAGTCATGGAGCAAAGTGAAACTCTTATTTCGCAAATCGAAATCGTGCCAGAGGAAGAAAGGAGTACGCTAGTTCGCGGTTTTAACCATACGGAGGCGGAATATCCGAAGGATCAAACGATCCACGGGTTGTTTGAGAAACGAGCGGAGCAAAGAGCAGATCACCCGGCTTTAGTCTGGGGAGAGCAAACGCTGACCTACTGGGAGCTGAACGAGCAGGCGAATCAGCTGGCTACAGTCTTGAGAGAGCGGGGAGTGAAGCCAGATGATATCATCGCCATCATGGCGGAGCGTTCCATGGAAATGGTCATCGGCATCCTGGGAACACTCAAAGCGGGCGGAGCCTACCTGCCGATAGATCCGAATTATCCGGAGGAACGGATTCACTATATGCTGGAGGACAGCGGAGCGTCCATTTTACTGACGCAAAAGCATCTCCGGGACAAGCTCACCTATCACGGACCGATCATGGATTTGGATGGCGAAAGCCTAAGGCATATAGAACTAGACCGTGCCAATCTGGAGCCTGTTAACAAGCCGACGGATTTGGCTTATATCATCTATACCTCGGGTTCCACGGGGAAACCCAAAGGGGTCATGGTAGAGCACCGGGGAATCATCAACCTCCGGCAATTTTTCCAGGAACAATGGGGCGTGGACGGATCGGACCGGATGCTGCAGTTTGCCAGCAGCTCGTTTGA